>DATJMC010000087.1:0-2215 GCA_035508975.1 Occallatibacter sp. | reverse complement strand
CGCTCCGGCGAGCTCTACGCGCAGGCGGCGCTCGAAGACACGGTGGGAAAGATCGATCTGATCTGCTTTCCGAAAGACTACGAACGCCTCGCGGCGAATCTCAAAATAGAAGTTCCGGTGCTGGTGCGCGGACAGCTGCGCGCAGAGGAAGACGCAGCGCCGAAGCTCGCGGTTTCGTCTGTTCAGGCTCTGGAAGACGTGAAGGTTCGACTGCCGCAGAACGTCCGCATTCGCGTGCCGCTGGAGCGTGCCAGCGAGGCAACTCTTTTCGAATTGCAGAAGATCATCGCTGCGGCTCCGGGAACGGGCAAATTCATGCTCAACCTTGAGCAGGCGGGCGAATACTGCGTTGTTCTTGAGCCTTCCGGTACGGCAATCGCCGCCGATCGTGCCTTCATCGACAAGGTTGACCTGCTGCTCGGGCGTGGGATGGTGCAGGCATTGGACTAGAGGGTACTGCGCGCGTTTGCTCAGTACTCAGCCGCCCCATACAATCAAACGAGCGACCGGACTCCTCCAGACCTGCGGGCGGAGCCGCGACTCATTTGTGTTATGACTGATCAAGCTCCAGGCGCTCCCGACACGAACCCGGCAGCCACAGAGACAAAGCCGCTTGCATGGATCAAGACAGAGCTGGCCCGTCATCCGCAGCGGCCTGACCCGATGAGTTTTATAGAGAGCATTTTCACCGATTTCAGCGAGATCCACGGCGACCGAGCCTTTGGCGACGATCCGGCGATGCTGTGCGGCATGGCCCGTTTCGATGGCGAGGAGGTCATGGTCATTGGCAATCTCAAGGGCCGGTCGACCAAAGAGAAGGTCCTGCGCAAGTTCGGGATGCCCGACCCCGAGGGCTATCGCAAGGCCCTTCGTGCGATGAAGCTCGCGGAAAAATTCGGGCGTCCGGTTTTCACCTTCATTGATCTGATGGGCGCCAATCCCGGCATCGGCGCCGAGGAACGCGGCCAGGCGGAAGCCATCGCCCGCAATCTTCTTGAGATGTCGCGCCTGCGTGTGCCGACGATTGCCACCGTGACCGGTGAAGGCGGGTCGGGCGGAGCGCTCGCCCTGGCCGTCGCCGACCGCGTTCTCATCCTCGAGAAGGCAATTTACTCGGTGATCTCTCCCGAGGCGTGTGCCTCGATCATGTGGCGCGACGCTTCGAAGCGTGCACAAGCGGCAGCTGCTCTCAAGGCCACAGCCGCCGATATCCGCGAGCTGAACTGCGTAGACGACGTTGTGCCTGAGCCGGGTGAGGGAGCGCACGAAAATCCTGAGGAAGCGGCAAAGCTTCTTGCGGAAAAGCTTCGCTGGCACCTCAACGAGCTGAAGGCGCTCTCGATTGACGAGCTCTTGACGCAGCGCTACGAAAAGTTCCGCAACATCGCGCAGTTCTATACCACTGGATGACTCTGCACCACCTGTACCAAATCGCTATCGCGACAGGAGTCCCGGCATGACTTTTGCCGCGCGTCTCCGCGCCTTCGCCTGGTTCATCGTCGCGGTGGTCTACTTCATTCTGGCGAAGTCGCTGGCCGAACATGCCGCGCTCGGCCTGGCCGCTGGCGACTGGCTGGAGCTCGCCAGCCGGACCATTCTGCTCTTTCTGCTGGTGGTCGGATACGCGGGCATGGGGTACGTCGGCCAGCACCAACGAGAGCCGCTTAAAGCTATGGGCCTGGTGCGCCGCCCAGGCTGGGGCAGAGAGTTTGCTCTTGGTTCCGCCCTTGGGTGGGGCGGAATGGTGGCCTGTGTTCTGCCCATCGCGCTCACCGGCGGGCTGGTTGTCACGCTTTTCACCACCCAACGGCAATTCGGGCTCATCTTCCTCGATCTCGCCATCCTGGCGATTGCCGCGCTTGCCGAGGAGATCGCCTTCCGCGGATATCCCTTTCAGCGGCTGATTGACGCGACGAATCCGACCATCGCGACGATTGCCATATCGCTGCTCTTCGGCCTAATCCATCTCGGCAACCCTGGCGCCACATTTGCCAGCACCATCGTGACCATCTTCGCGGGATGGCTTCTATCGATCGCCTATCTGCGCACTCGCGCGCTCTGGGTGGCTTGGGGATTTCACTTTACGTGGAATGCGACTATGGGAGTGTTGTTTGGGCTTCCCATCAGCGGCATTACCAACTTTTCTCCGGTCGTTGCGTCCAATGCCGTCGGCCCGCTCTGGATCACAGGAGGCGACTACGGCCCGGAAGGCAGC
>DATJMC010000086.1:0-123124 GCA_035508975.1 Occallatibacter sp. | reverse complement strand
AAGCGGAGCTGTCCAACGCAGTCCGTCGGGTCGGCGGTTACGCGGGAACGTAGGCTAATCGGATCACGTCCTCGCCAATTCGGTCGCTGGCCACCAGGCGAAGGCGCGGCCGGGGACCGGCGAAGAATGGCTGGCCAGACCCAAGCACGATGGGATGCAGGTAGAGCCGATACTCATCAATCAGACCAAGATCGGTCAGGCATCCCGCCAGGTTTGGCCCGGCGACGTCAATCTCTCCATCCGTCTCGTTCTTCAGCCCGCGTATCGCCGCCTCGAAGTCCCCCTCGATCAGAGTGGCGTTAGGGCCAACCGACTTCAACGAGCGCGACACAACCCACTTCCGCAGGTTACGCCACACCGCCGCGAAATCGCGGTCGTCCGCATCCCAATCTGGAAGATCGTCGTCCCAATACCGCATGATGCCGTACATCCGGCCACCGTAAACGGTGCCTGCCAGGCCGCGCGTCTGCTCGATGAAATGACGAGAAAGCGCCGGATCGGGCGGCCCAATTTTCATGTGGTCGACGTAGCCGTCGAGGGATTGGTTCAATGCATACACGAGCTTCGCCATGCTACGAATCCTCCATGCCAGGTTCCCTGAAATAGCTTAAGCTGACGTGCTGGGGCGGCGACCTTCAGCCTTCAGCGGGTGTGCGGCGCAAATACCGTCTTCCGCGAATCTCCCAGCCTCCGCCGGCCACGCGCCCAATCGCTTCCGTGTAAGCAATGTGCTCCTCCACCAGGATCCGCGCGGCCAATGTATGCGCATCGTCGCTTTCGAGTACGGGAATTGCGCGCTGCAGGATGATCGCACCGTGATCGAGGTGCTCGTCGACAAAATGCACCGTGCATCCGGCCCACTTGACGCCGTAATCGAAGGCTTGCTGTTGCGCATCGAGCCCCGGGAACGCCGGAAGCAGCGAGGGATGAATGTTGAGAATGCGCTGCGGGAACTCCGCAATGAACTCGGGCGAAAGCAGGCGCAGATAGCCGGCGAGGCAGACCAGGTCGACGCGATGCGATTTGAGGCAGGCAACGACGTCGCGATCATGCTCGACGCGTGGACGGCCCTTTGAAACGAAAACTTCACGCGCCAAACCCAATTGCGCGGCGGCCGCTATGCCTCCCGCGTCGGCGACGTTGGAGATGACAACGGCGATCTCGACGCCCTGCAGGCGTCCCTCGCGGATGGATTGGGCGATGGCGACGAAGTTGGAGCCGCGGCCGGAGAGCAGAATCCCCAGCCGAACAGGCCTCTCCTGCTCATGGTGGCCCGGCTCATCTTGTCTCGATGCGCTCACTGGGGCTTAACCGTCAGGTGTATTGCACGCGGTGGTCGCCCTTCACCACGCGGCCAATCACGTAGAACTTCTCTTCGGCGCGATCGAGTAGCGACTTGGCGCGCGTAAACTTCGCGGCCGGGATCACCGCGATCAGCCCGATGCCCATATTGAACGTGCGCATCATCTCTTCCTGCGAGACCTGGCCCAGTTCGCGCAAGTGTTCGAAGATCGGCAGCACTGGCCACGATCCCAGCTCTACCTGTGCCATGGCGCCTTTGGGCAGAATGCGCGGCAGATTGTCGGTGATGCCGCCGCCGGTGATGTGCGCCATGCCGGCGGTCAGCCCGGCCCCTACCAGCTTCTGGATCACGTGCAGGTAGCTGCGGTGAGTCTTCATCAAAGCGGCGCCGGCTTTCTCCTTGATCGCCGTCACATACTGCGTGGTCTTGTAGCCGGCCACCTCGAACAACAGCTTGCGCGCCAGCGAGTAGCCGTTGGTGTGCAGGCCGGTCGAAGGCAGTCCGATCAGCACGTCCCCAGGCTTGATGCCTAGGCCAGTCACCATCTTGTCCCGATCAACCGCACCCACGATGAATCCCGCCAGGTCGTACTCGCCGTCGGCATAGAACCCAGGCATCTGGGCCGTCTCGCCGCCAATCAGCGCGCAGCCGTTCGCCTTGCAGGCCTCGGCCAACCCGCTCACCACGCTCTCGGTCACATCCGGGTCGGTCTTGGCGCTGGCCAGGTAGTCGAGAAAGAAGAGAGGCGTCGCCCCTTGCACGGCGATGTCGTTGACGCAATGGTTTACCAGGTCCGCGCCCACAGTCTGGTGCAGGCCAAGTTCGAAGGCAACCTTGAGCTTGGTTCCCACGCCGTCGGCCGAACTCACCAAGATGGGGTTCTTCCAGCGCTGCAGATCCAGCCGGAAAAGCGCCCCGAAGCCGCCGATCCCACCCAGCACGTTACGGGTAAAGGTCTTTTGGGCCAAATACTTAATGCGCTCTTTGGCGCGTTCGCCGCCGCTGATGTCCACGCCGGCATCCGCGTAGGTAACAGGCTTTGTTTTGGATTCGTTGGCCACGGGCTGGCTCTCTCCACCCCAGCGTCGAAAAGTGCCCCTCGACCCAGGGAGCAGGGCTTCCCGGTCTCACGGCCGCTGGAGTCTGCGATCGAAACTTTTCCGAGATCGCTTGGTCGGAAAGGTCGATTCTAGCAGGCTTTGCAGGGCCCGCGAGGCGGTCGGTGACCAGCAAGAATGTTCAAAACCTGAGGAATTCACGGCCGCCCGCTGGTACCACAAAAACTCGTGTGATCGCCGCTATCGCCTCCGTTGAGCCTTTCGTGGTCATGTCTTCCTAGATGAAACTCGTTGTCATAGGCCATGATTATCAGGACGATCGATATATTCCAAACTTAGAGGCACTGGCAGCCCGTCCCAATGTCGATGTCACACTGATTTGCCCGGAACGGTTCAAGGGCCGGCACTGTCATTGGAACCAAGAAACTAAGGTCGCCCGGCTTCCGATCGATGCGTGGTTCGCTCGTCGGCAGGGCACGTATGTCTATGATCCCCGGGCGCTGGGCAAGGCACTCGATCGCCTTCAGCCCGACATCATCCTGCATGTGCAGGAGGTGTACGCGCTGGGCGCAGCCCAGATTGCAGCTGCCGCGGCCCGGCGATCGATTCCGCTGGTGATGCTTGTCTGGGAAAACGTGCCCCGCGCCTTGTCGCGGCCGCGCCGCATGCTGGCGCGCTTTGTGCTCCGCAGTTGCAGCGCATTGATTGCTGGCAGCACCGGCTGCCAGGAGATTCATCGCAATTGGGGATTCACCGGGCCCATCGAGGTTGTTCCGCTCTTGGGGGTGAATGTTGGCGCGGGTCCGGGTCGGGGACGTCAAGCCATCGATGGCTTCTCGGTTTGCTACGTCGGCCGCCTTGTGCCGCAAAAAGGGGTCGACTGCCTGCTGCGGGCGGTTGCCGGCCTGCGCAAGCAAAAGATACCGGTTGAGTGCTCGATTGCAGGCGAAGGTCCTGAGTTCGACAACTTGACGGCGCTCGCACGGGAACTTGAAATTGCGGACCACGTTCGCTTTTGTGGGCAGCTTTCGAGAGCTTCAGTCCGCACGCTGCTCCGGCAGACTGACGTCGAGATCCT
Organism: Occallatibacter sp.; assembly: GCA_035508975.1. GTDB lineage: Bacteria > Acidobacteriota > Terriglobia > Terriglobales > Acidobacteriaceae > Telmatobacter. The sequence goes on along the minus strand of DATJMC010000086.1, from coordinate 119,685 downwards.
GCCGTCCCGCCGCACAAGCTTCTGGAGCGAGCAGTTTGGCCGGGTGCTCACCGAAGCCATGGCCGAGGCGACGGTCACGGTGGGCAGCCGGACGGGCGCCATCCCCGAAGTGATCGGCGACGACGAACTGCTCTTTGCCGAAGATGACTGGCGTGGAATTGCGGCGATTCTGGAACGGTTGCACAACGATCCACAATGGCTGGCGGGTTGCCGCCGTAAATTGTGGACCCGCGCCAAGGAAAACTACACATATGACCGCCTCGCCGCGCGCGCGATCCAGTTCTTGCGGGAGGTTGAGGCGCGCCCGCTCGGCAGCCACTAAAGCGGCCGGCCTCAGTAGTAGTCGGCGCAGCTCAGGTAATAGCCGCAACCGGTGCATACCAGCTTGCATCGATGTCCCACGAGACGATGCGAGCAGGTTGGGCACACCTGGCAGTGATGCTCCACAGGTTTGTCGATGCCGGCGCCGCATGCCGTGGCCTTCTGTGAAAAATCAGACACAATGTCGCCGTCCAGCGCGCGGGGTCTGTTGGGGAGCATGGGTCAGAGATTAACATGAAGAAGACGGCAGCCTGCCCACGGCATCCCGGCAGGTGCCCGAAGCATCAACTTTCTGAGCATGGCCCGCGTTTCCCCTTGGGCGATGCGCAATCCCACCCAAAAACCACCGGATTCCGGAACCCCAAGGAGGGTCTATGGCAAGCAAGGCAAGTGCGGTATGGACTGGCTCGTTGAAAGAGGGCAAGGGCACAATCTCGACGGATACAGGCGTCCTGAAGAACGCCAATTATTCCTTTGCTACCCGCTTTGAAGGCGCCAATACGGGCACCACTCCCGAAGAGCTCATCGCCGCGGCTCACGCGAGCTGCTTCTCGATGGCCTTGGGGGCGCAACTCGGCGGAGCGGGATTCACGCCCACCAAGATCGAAACCCACGCTGCGGTCACGCTCGCCAAAGTCGGCGACGGGTTCTCCGTCACCAAAATCGCCCTCACCACCACCGCCAGCGTACCAGGCGCCACCAAAGAAGCCTTCGACAAGGCGGCCGCTGGCGCGAAGTCGGGCTGCCCCATCTCGAAGCTCTTTGCCAACAACACCGAGATCACCCTCGACGCCAAGCTGGTCTAACCCGGGTCCTGCCAGTCCGGCGGCACTGCGTCCCATCCTGAGCGTGTTCTGACGCAGGATGGGATGCGCATTTTGCGCTCTGTCTTGCGCGGTCCGCCCGCTTGTGGGACATTGAGTTCATTCTGTCCCATCGTCTTTTCCCAGCGAGGGCCATCAGTCGATGAAGCAATACAAGTTCGAAGCGACGATTCAGTCTGTGCAGGGTGCTGCCGGGCGCGGCGGCGCCTGTGTCTTCTTCCCCTACGATGTCGAGAAGGAGTTCGGCACTAGGGGGCAGGTACCGGTCAAGATCACATACGATGGTGTGCCCTATACCGGGACGATGGTGAAGTACGGCCACCCGCAGCACATGCTGCCCCTGCTCAAAGACATTCGCGAAAAACTCGGCAAAGGCCCGGGCGACGCGGTGAAAGTTGTGGTCGAGCGCGACACCTCGCCGCGCACTGTCGAAGTGCCGCCGGAACTCGAGAAACTCCTGAAGAAGGAAAAGCTGATGCCGGTTTTTGAGGCACTGAGCTACACCCATCGCAAGGAATACGTTCGCTGGATTACGGAGGCCAGGAAAGAAGAGACACGCCAGGCGCGCCTCGCCAAGACGGTCACTATGCTCCGCGGAGGCGTTAAAACTCCGGGGTAGCGCTCTCTCGGCGCTCAGCCAACCGTAACTGTCTTGTTTTGGCACTCGGGTTTGACTCTCCACTCATCGGTCGACGGGAGTCGTCAGTCCTCGGGACATTTAGTCTTGCGCCACTCGAGCTGGACACCTGCGGTGCAACCACATTCACACGGCGGCTCAGGGTTTTGTCCTAGAATCCAGCTCATGAGCAAAACTGTGATTGCCACCTCCGCCGCGCCTGCCGCCATCGGTCCTTACTCGCAGGCGATCCGTGCCGGCAACCTGCTTTTCACCGCGGGGCAAGTCGCCCTCGATCCCACAACCCAGCAGCTCGTCGCCGGTGGCATTTCCGCGCAGACTGAGCGCTCTCTCGAGAACCTCAAAGCGATTCTCGAAGCTGCCGGAAGCAGCCTCGCCAAAGTCGTCAAGGCCACCGTCTTTCTGAAGGATTTCAACGATTTCGCCGCCATGAACGCCGTCTACGGAAAGTATCTCGCACCCGAGGGCACTCCGCCGCCGGCGCGCACCACCGTCGAAGCCTCGCGGCTGCCAAAAGACGCGCTGGTCGAGATCGAACTTGTCGCCGAGGCGTGACGCGGAGTCCCCGCTGAGGGGCGATGCATCTGAAGAGCAGGCAGACTACACAAGGAGGGATGGATGAGCGAAGCGCCAAAAACCGCAGCGGCATCCGAGAGAATCGCGCGCACCGATGCCGAATGGCGCGCAAAGCTTTCGCCAGAGCAGTACCATGTTCTTCGCGAGAAGGGCACCGAGCGCGCCTTTACCGGCCCGCTCGAATACAACTTCGAGACCGGCGACTATCACTGCGCTGGCTGCGGCGCGCTGCTCTTCAACTCGGGAGCGAAGTTCGATTCCGGCTGCGGCTGGCCCGCGTTCATGATCCCCGCTGATTCCAAGGCGGTCGAAGAGCACGAGGATCTCAGTTATGGGATGCGCCGCGTTGAAGTCACCTGCGCCCGTTGTGGCGGGCACCTCGGCCACGTTTTCCCGGATGGCCCGCGTCCCACCGGCCTGCGCTATTGCATAAACTCCGCGTCTCTGACTTTCGAGAAGGCGAAGTAGCGCCCGCTCGTCCCTGGTTGCGTGCCGGTCGGACGCGCACTTCACTGGGCGGGAGACTGGTTGATTTCGTAGTTCTCCGACGACGCGCACCATGGAGCCTGAACTGGCAGGACAGAAACAACCAGGTTCTTGGAGTCGAATACCCAGACGTCGAATTCCTCGACGTTCTCCGCGGTCATCGTTCTGATCGGTTCTTCGCGCATATCCATGTCCTCGCTTTCTCCTCGGGTGCGTTCAGGTCGATTGCGTTCCTCACCCATTAACGCGACAAAAGTCGGAGAAACGGGACATCCATCGACCGCTCTGCCTCTTCGGGCTTGCGACGACGGATTTCGTTGCTCTTGCTGGCGATCTTTTGGCAAGTACGCTGCCATCGAAGCGGACCGCGCACAGAAAGGCTGAACGCGGTGATTTCTTCGAGACCTGCTTGCTTTGATGCAGAATGAGCTCGTAGACCGAGGAGAATATTGGCCCCCAATCGAGAGCAAGACACGTACAACGACCTCAGGATGCCGGCGCATCAGACTAAGTGAGGTCGTCATGCAGAATCCTGCTCCCAAGGTAGTTTGCATCTCTTGCAGGCTTTGCCCGCCGGCACCGCGCGAGTCGCGTCCGGTGCGCGATGGCTGGGGAACGCCGCAAGTCGTCTCACAGCGCAGCATGATCCAAAAGGATGCACAGCCGCGCGATGCAGCATAGGCGCTGATTGCACGACCTCGGCACAATCAGCCCTCAACATTCGCGAATCGTGCCTTAATCTGGTTGCATGTTCGTCGCCCCCTCTCGTCCCCTTTTGATTGCTGGTTGCGCTCTCTTCAGCGCCTTCGCGCCGTCACTCTGCGCACAATCCCTCCGGGAAGACTCAGGGCTCGACAAGGAATTACAGGCGATCGCCGCCGCGCACCACGGCCACGTCGCGCTCTATGCGCACAATCTCAAAACCGCCCAGACCGCTTCGCTCTCGCCCGATTTGCCTGTCAAGACCGCTTCTACCATCAAAATGGGCATTCTCCTCGATGCTGCCGAACAGATTCGCGCAGGCCAAGCGACGCTCGATGAGCGCCTTGTTCTCACTAGGGCCAACCAGGTCGCAGGTTCCGGTGTTCTGGGCGAACTGACTCCGCCGATCTCTCTCACCCTTCGCGACGTGCTCGACCTGATGGTCGTGCTCAGCGACAACACGGCGACGAACATGGCCATCGATCGCCTTGGGCTTGAGCACATCGATGCGACGCTGCGAGCCGCGGGGCTCAAGCAGACGTGGCTCTACAAGAAGATCTACGTGCCCGCAACCACCCCGATGCCGGCCGATCAACCGCTCTTCGGCCTTGGCAAGACCACCCCGCGCGAGATGGCGTCGATCATGGAGCGATTCGCGATCTGCAGCTTGAATCTGAATTCTGCCGCCGCGCCGTTGCCCGGCGACGGCCCGCTTTGCGGCGCAATTCTCAACATGCTGCGCCACCAGCAAGACCGAAACAGCCTGCCGCGCTTCATTGAGAACCTCGATACCAGCGAACATGGCTCCGCCATCGCCAACAAAACGGGAGCGCTCAACCAGGTAAGGAATGATGTGGCGTTGATTGCGTCGAAGAACGGCCCCATCGTAATGGCGGGCTTCACATTCGACAACGCCGACCAGCGCTGGAACGGCGACAACGAGGGGGAAATCACGCTCGCAAAACTAGCCCAGGCAATTGTGCAAGCCTGGTCGCCCGCGGGCCTCGATGCCGAATTATTTCCCTGGGAAAATCCTCTCGCACCGCAAAAACAAGCCGAGGCCCACTCCGCACCTTGATCCCCGCGCGCACAAAAAACCTCGCCCGGCGGGACGAGGTCTTGGGACTGTCCTGAAATGTGTCCGGCCTTCGGCTTAAGCCTTGGCGATTTTGCCCGTCTTGATGCAGCTTGTGCAGACGCGAATCCGTTTCGGAACGCCGTTGACCAGAGCCTTTACCGCTTGCAGATTTACATTCCAGCGGCGGCGGGTCACATTGTGCGCGTGCGAAATGTTATTGCCAAACTGCGGCCCTTTGCCGCAAATGGAACAAACTTGTGCCATGGGTTAACTCCAGATGATTCAATCGTTTCGAGCCGCCTTGGTCTTTTCCGGTGTCTGCTGCTTGTCAGCAGCGCTCGATCCGGATAGCACCGGGGGCTCCAAATCACCGCCACCCTTTGGCTTGCCGAATTTCTAGTATAGCTTGATTTTCGTGCCCAAGCCAAGCCGACGGGACGTAAGTTCCCCTGTTTTGACTGAGATGAACCGCACCGCGCCCGCGGCATCGATAATTTCGTCCCGCTTTGTCTTCCCTGGGAGGTCATGCCCCTAAAGTCCCTCGATTTACACACTTCGGGTGATGCCCCTCAGCGATTCCACCCAGCTAGACTGCGTGCGTGGAGGTAAGTTATGAACGATAAACGTGAATCCGCATACCGCTCTGCCTACGACTCGGCGCAGTCCGAACTCGGCCAGATTTACGAGCGTCTCGCTCAGTTGCGCTCCCGCCAGGAACAGATCCAGGTTGCCGCCGATGCGCTGAAGCTGCTGGTCGGAACGGATCTGTCGTCTGAGGCTGCGCAGCCCGCTGTTTCTTCCAAAGCGGTTTTCGAGCTCAACACGCAGGATTTCCTCCAGAGCGCTCCGGCTCCGTCGCCGGTCGTTGAAGAAGACTCCAGCGATCCGATCCAGCAGCACATCCGGAAGGCCCTCCGGGTTCCGACACTGGCATAAGCCTGTTCCTAATTCTCGCGTTCCTACCTCCATGCCGGGTGCCCGTCCCAGGACGAGCACCCTGAGTAGAGGTCGACATGCGGCGCAGGCGATCAACTGCTTCAACGCGCGCGGCTCGATCGCCTGAAGCGATCGCGGCACCTGAGTTTCTTTCCCAACGACGGCTACCGGCTTCGCCACCGCCGGGCCGATCCAGGTGATCGCACTGGAGCGGCCTCCGCTTCCATTCGCCTGATCCTCCCCGCCAGTTCATCGCGCCGAGCCGCAGACGCACTGCAATCGCTTGCAGTATGATTCTCGTGCTCTTCTTCCGTTAGCTCGGTTTACCTGCAATCCATGACCTTTCCCGCGCCTCCCGCCGCCGGCTCCAAAGCGCAACTGCGCAAGACCATGGGCTTCTGGGATGTCCTGCTCTTTAACATCGCCACTGTACTCGGCCCGCGATGGATCGCCGCTGCCGGGCATAACGGTACCTCCTCGATCAGCTTGTGGGTCCTGGCCGCGCTCTTCTTCTTCGTTCCCGGAGCGCTGGTCATCAACGAGCTATCCTCGCGATTTCCTGAAGAGGGCGGCTTGTACGTCTGGTCGCGCGAGGCCTTCGGCGACTTTCACGGCTTCATCGCCGGATGGACCTACTGGATCTATACCGTCTTCTACTTCCCGGGCCTGCTCTTGGCCAGCGCGTCCATGTCCGCTTACATCATCGGCGGGCGCGGCAGTGTGCTCGCGCAGGACCGCACCTTTCTGCTTACAGTTTCGCTCGGCCTTCTCGTCGTTGCCGTTTCTCTAAACCTCATCGGGCTCAACATCGGCAAATGGCTGCAAAACGCAGGCGGCGTGGGAACCTATCTGCCGTTGATCATCCTTGGCGTGGTTGCTATCTTGGTCTGCGTTGCTCATGGCTCGGCGACGCGTTTCACGTCCTCCAACATGCTGCCGGCCTGGAACTGGGACACCGTCAATTTCTGGTCGCAGATTGCCTTCGCCTTTACGGGTCTCGAACTTGTTTCCGCCATGAGCGATGAGGTGCGCGACCCGCGTCGCACCTTGCCCCGTGCCGTCTTCGCGTCCGGCGCCCTGATCGCCTTCATGTATATCGCGGGCACCTTTGCAATCCTCGCGTTGGTCCCCGCTGCAGATCTCGACCCGCAGAGCGGAGTCTTCCACGCCATTACCATCGGTTCGGTCGCGCTGCGCGTCGGCTTTCTGGGTGTGCTGGCCGCGGTTCTCGTCACGGTAGGCAATGCCGGAGGCGTCGGCAGCACGGTGGCGGGCATCGCGCGCGTCCCCTTCGTCGTGGGAATCGATCGTTACTTGCCGGCTTCCTTCGGCAAGATTCATCCGCGTTGGAAGACTCCCTACGTATCGATCCTTGTGCAGGCAACGGTCTCCGGCGCAATCCTGCTCGTCAGCCAGATCAACGATTCAACTCGCGGGGCCTATCAATTCCTGATCGACGCGGCCATCATCCTTTACTTCATCCCGTTTCTCTACATGTTTGCGGCCGTCATCAAGCTCGCCTATCGCGCCGATCGCAAGCAGAACACGCACGCCGTCCTCGTTCCCGGCGGCCTGCTGGGAGTTTGGATCGCGGGAGGCCTCGGCTTTCTTGTCGTCCTCGTCGGCATCCTGGTTTCGCTCGTTCCTCCGGGGGACTCGACCAGCAAACTTGGCTTCGAACTGAAGCTGATCGGCGGCACGGTCACGTCAATCTTGCTGGGCCTCATCCTTTTCTGGCGCGGTGCCCGCTCCAAGCGAACCGAATCATAGTTCGAAGCGAATCTCGTTGCATCGGGCATGTCCTCGCGGAGCATGACCGCGCAACTCACGCGCAAAAAAGAGCCCCCACCCTTTGGGGGATGAGGGTGAAAAGGAAGGAACACAGTCCGAAAACTTGAGTGTCCGCGATCACGTCGCGAAGCGATGCCGTTCCGCTTGCGTTCGAGCGCGCGCTGAGGTCGCGCTTATTCTCCAGCGCTGCTCGGACCGTTCAGCACGATGCTGAGGTTGTTGAGTTGAATCGATTCCAAAATCTGGGCTCCGCTCTTGGTGTCGGTGAGCACTGCCACATGCCTGTTTTTCGCTTCAACTACCTTGGCTGGCACCGTGACAGAAGCCTTGCCCTTTTGGGCGATGGTTACTTGGGCATTGGAACCGATGCCGGTCCATGAAACCTTGTAATTGCCGGCAGGAAGCTGGGTTGAGCCAACTTGCACCGGATCGGCGATGGTGATGTTCTCAGAGTTTTTTGCAGCCAGCGCAGGAATAGACAAAGATCCCAGAATGATTGCTAAGCCAACAAAGCGCTTCATTGAATAGTCTCCTCGTATACCTCGGTGTTTCGTCTCCGCGAGGCATTAGGGCCATTACACAGGTTTGTCCACACTTTGTAGCTTAAGAAATATTAAGGGCTTCGAGCGCCGCTAACTCCTCGCACTAACCTGCGCAAATACAGCGCTTGACTGCATTGCCAGCGGAATCGTGATCCTCACATTTAATCCGGGATCAGCATTCTCTGCGACGATTGTGCCGTGGTGGAGTTGCACCGCGCGCTTCGCAATCGACAATCCCATTCCCGATCCTCCGCCGTTGGCATTGCGCGCTTCTTCGACGCGGAAGAATGGATCGAAGATCCGGGCGAGCGCATCTTCGGGAACGCCCGGCCCAAAATCGCGCACAGCAATGATGGCCTCGCGCTTGTTCTCTTCCACCGTTAATCGCACCATCGATTGCTTCGGCGAATAACGGATGCCATTGCGGACCACGTTCTCAACAGCGCGCCGCAAAAGCTCGCGGCTCCCCAGAATCTCGCCATTCAGCTTTCCGCTTACATCGATGCTGCAACCGCGAAACTGCGCCTCGAGGGAGCAGTCGCGCACCACTTCGTCGATAATCTCGCCGGGATGCACAATCCCGGTATCCTGCACCGCGGCCTCTCCTTCGATGAACGTGATCTCCACGATGTCGGCCACAAGTGACGCGATCCGGTCGACGTCGCGCTCGATGCGGTCCAGGGCCGCGGCATTATCCTGCGACGTGCGCGCCAGCTTTACGGCAAACTTCAAGCGCGCCAGCGGGGAGCGCAGTTCGTGCGAGATGTCGCCCAACAGCCTTCGCTCGCTTACGATCAATCGCTCGAGCCGGCAGGCCATTTGATTGAAGGAGCGGCCCAGCTGGCCGATTTCGTCCTTCCGCCTTGTCGTAACTCGCGCCGTCAAGTCTCCCTGGCCGAAGCGGCCAATCGTCGCCGCAATTCGGCGGATCGGCGAAAGCACCCCAACCGAGGCCAGCCAGCAAAGAACACCTGTCGCCCCGATGACAAGGAAGTAGTAGGGAAGAAACGTCCAGATGTGCGGCCGATCCAGCTGTCCCTCGGCCGTGAACCAATACTTCCCATCGGGCGACTGGTGCGAAAGTGTCCAGCGCCCGTGAGCGCGCACCCGCGATTTTGTTGCCGGCGGCCGGGGCAGCATGTTGGCTCGATTTGCCCCCGTCACCAGATCAATCCCATTGGCGTCGAGCAGGTAGTGCGAACCACTGAAAATTCGATTCAGGCTGTTCAAATAATCCTTCAGCCCGGTTTGCCCGCGATGCTGGAACGCGCTCCTCGCGCTGTCGAGCTGCAGCTCATCAAACTTGTCGAAGGTCGGATCGATCTCGATTCGCTGAACATGATTGGCAATCATCTGAAAGGCCAGGAACGAGAGAGACAGGATGCTTACCATCGCAAGCAGCACGCCTACATAAAGCGACTGGATCGGCAGCGCCTTAACGCGTTCCCGTAAATACATAGCCAACTCCCCGGATGGTGCGAATCAGACGCCGCCCGCCTGCCAGCTTCTTGCGAAGGTGGCTGATATGCACGTCTAAGAAACGATCATACGGCGTGGCTTCGCGCTCGAAGAGAACCGCGGTGATCTCCTCTCGCGAAACGACGTGCCCTGCCGACCGCATCAACAGATCCAGCAGGTCAAATTCCATCGCGGTCAATTCAACCTGAACCCCGGCGCTCCACACTTCGCGGGTCGCAGCATTTACTCGGATATTGCCCATCGTCACTGGAGTTTCGGCAGCGCGCACTACCGACTCCGTCCGGCGAAGCACAGCGTAGATTCTTGCAAGCAGTTCATCGGGATCAAAAGGCTTTGGCAGATAATCGTCCGCTCCGCTGTTCAGGCCCTGGATGCGATCTTGCGGCTGCACCCGCGCCGTCAGCATAATCACGGGCAGGTCCTTTTTGCGGCGCACCTGCTCCAGCACCGCGAAGCCGTCAATCCCCGGCAGCATTACGTCCAGGATCATCAGGTCGTAGCCGCCGCGTAACGCGCTTGCCATGCCTTCGCGTCCGTTGTATGCCGTGTCGAGTTTGTGGCCCGCCTGCGCAAAGAATTCGTGCATCATGCCGCACAGCTCGGCGTCGTCGTCCACCAGCAATAAAGACAGACGTTTGGGCCGTTCCCCGCTTGCGCTTTCAATCGCCGGCAACTGCAGTACTCCCACGGCCTTTAAGTCTCGCACATGCCAAGATCGCTGCAGCCCCCTTAACAATTCTTAAGAGATCACGCACGCCGGTCTGCCGTCTCGGGCGCTTTCTTCCTGAGATGCGGAGAAAGCGGGTCGGCGCGCGAACAACATGTGGCTTGACCAAAGGACGTGCTCCGGGCTATTGTGCGGTAATCGTTCGAATACGCGGACATCGGAACAGAGAACCACCGTGCACTTGCCGCACCATCTGTCGGAGGCGGGCCTCCTCCCGCTGCGTGAGCAGGAGGAAGAGACGGGCGACTCCGCCAGCGCCCAATTTGCCCAGTTTGCCGGCGATCCCGATTTCGTTTTGTCCCTCGCTCGCGGATTGCGCGTGATCGAGGCATTCGAGGGCCACACCGGGGGGCGGTCGGTCGCCGATGTTGCACGTCTCACCGGTTTGTCGCGTGCCGCCGCCCGACGTTCTCTCAAAACGCTCCAGGTTCTGGGTTATGCCGAATCCAGCGGGCCCGTTCACCGCCTCACAACCCGCGTGCTCCGGCTGGGTTTTTCGTATCTTTCCTCGGCATCTCTACCCACCCTCGCGCAGCCCCTTCTCGAGCAGGTCACCGAGACGGTGCACGAGTCCAGCTCTCTTTCGGTCCTTGAAGGCGATGAGATCGTTTACATCGCTCGCTCCGCATCGAAGCGCATTATGTCGGTTGGCCTCTCGGTGGGGAGTCGCTTGCCCGCCTATTGCACATCCATGGGTCGCATCCTGCTCGCGGCAATGCCCGAGGAGCAATTCGCGGCGCACCTCAAGAATGCGCGTGTCAAGGCGCTTACCCCCAAGACCATCGTCGACAAACGACTGCTGCGCGAGATCATTGTGCGCATTCGTACCGACGGTTTTGCCTTGACCGATGAAGAACTCGAACTGGGACTGCGTTCCATCGCCGTGCCGGTGCGCTCGCGCAGTGGCCGCGTCGTTGCCGCTATGAACATCGGTGTCCATGCTGCGCGCGTCTCAGCCGCGGAAATGATCCATCGTTTTCTGCCAATACTTCAGCAGAAGGCGCATGCGTTGGGCGAAGTGCTGCCCTGAGTGGGAAACGATCGGGCACCGGCTCATTCGGCATAGTTGGGCGATTATCGCGCAGATTGCCTAAAATCGCGCACCGCGTCATAATAGGCCCGACGCGCGGTTCCCAGCCCATGGCGCAATGGATGACCCTCTCCGAAGCAGTCTCTTCGCTCGTGCACGATGGAGATTGTGTAGCCCTGGAGGGGTTCACGCATTTGATTCCGTTCGCAGCGGGGCATGAACTCATCCGCCAGGGACGGCGCAGTCTCTCACTTATCCGCATGACGCCGGACCTGATCTACGACCAAATGATCGGTGCCGGATGCGCAGCAAAACTCACCTTTTCCTGGGGCGGGAATCCCGGCGTGGGCTCTCTGCACCGTTTTCGCGATGCCGTGGAGCACGATTGGCCCAACCCTCTGGAGATCGAGGAGCGAAGCCATAGCGACCTCGCCAACGCCTATGTGGCCGGGGCGGCCAATCTTCCCTTTGCCGTCTTGCGCGGTTATGCAGGATCGGATCTTGCGCGTGTCAGTAAGCACATTCGCACCATCCGGTGCCCCTTCTCGGGTGAAGAACTGGCGGCGACCCCTGCCGTGCGCCCCGACGTCGCGATCATTCACGCGCAGAAAGCTGATCGCGCCGGCAACGTCCACCTCTGGGGCATTCTCGGCGTACAGAAAGAAGCCGTTCTTGCGGCGCGCCGTTCCATCGTAACCGTGGAAGAGTGCGTCGAGGCGCTGAATGCGCCTAGCAACGCCTGTGTTTTGCCAAGCTGGGTTATCGACGCCGTCTGCCTCGTCCCGAACGGCGCGACTCCCTCCTACGCCCATGGATACTACTCGCGCGACAATGCCTTCTATCGGCGCTGGGATGCAATCTCCCGCGATCGCGAGTCGTTTCGAATCTGGATGAAAAGGCATGTTCTCGACACTGCGGATTTTTCCGAGTATCTGCGGGTTCAGAGCGGCTTGATTCAGCAGGTGGCCATGCAATGAGCCTCGCGCAGTGCACCAGCCAAGAAATGATGACAGTCGCAGCGGCGCGCACACTCCGCGACGGCCAGGTCTGCTTTGTGGGAATTGGTCTTCCCTCGACTGCTGCAAATCTTGCGCGGCTCACCCATGCGCCGAACATTGTCCTGCTCTATGAATCCGGCCCCATTGGCGCGAAGCCGCCCCTGCTCCCCCTTTCAATCGGGGACGGAAGCCTGGCTGAAACTGCCGACACTGTGGTTTCCACGCCGGAGATCTTCCGCTACTGGCTGCAAGGCGGGCGGGTCGATGTCGGCTTTCTCGGTGCCGCGCAAATTGACCGCTACGCCAACATCAACACCACGGTCGTCGGTGATTATCGAAAACCGAAAGTCCGGCTGCCCGGCGCAGGGGGAGCGCCGGAGATCAGCGTCCTGGCCAAGGAAGTCCGCATCATCGTGGCGCATTCCGAGCGCGCCTTTGTCGAGAAACTCGACTTCATCACTTCGGCCGGGTTTCTCCAGGGCGGCGATGCTCGCCGCCGCGCCGGAATCCCAAGCAAAGGACCCACGGCAGTCGTCACCGATCTCTGTATTCTGCGGCCCGAAGCGGAAACCAACGAGTTGATCGTCCACAGCATTCACCCCGGCGCAACACGAGAAGTCATCCGACAAAAAACCGGTTGGCCCCTCCGCTTTTCTGCGACCTGCGAAGAGACCGCGCCTCCCACCGCGCATGAACTCGAGGTTCTGCGCGATCTGCACGCGCGCACGGCAACCGCAAGCGGCAGCGGAGCAGGGGGGCGCGCGGCATGAGGCCGGTCTTTCTCTGCGATGCGGTCCGCACGCCCATCGGACGTTACGGTAAAGCGCTAGCCGGCGTCCGCGCAGACGATTTGGCTGCAATTCCGATCCGCGCTCTCGTCGAGCGCAATCAGGCCGCCGATTGGTCCGCCCTCGACGAGGTCATACTGGGCTGCGCCAACCAGGCCGGCGAAGACAACCGCAACGTCGCGCGTATGGCGCTCCTTCTTGTCGAACTCTCCGAGAGAGTTCCCGGCGTTACCGTCAACCGCCTGTGCGGCTCAGGACTCGACGCTGTGGGCACGGCCGCACGCGCCATCGCTGCCGGGGAAATCGAATTTGCGATCGCCGGCGGAGTCGAGTCCATGTCGCGAGCGCCGTTTGTAATCCCTAAGTCGGAGTCCCCGTTTCAGCGCGGTCCCGAGATTTACGACACAACCATCGGCTGGCGATTCGTTCACCCTGCAATGCGCGCGCGCTACGGCACAGACAGCATGCCCGAAACCGCCGACAATGTCGCACGCGAGTTCTCGATCGGGCGCACGGCGCAGGATGCGTTCGCCTTGCGCAGCCAGAATCGCGCGGCCAAAGCGGCAGCCGCCGGATTCTTCTCTGAAGAAATCGTTCCCGTGGAAGTGAGTTGCGGAAAGCACCGTGCCACAATTACCCGCGACGAGCATCCGCGGCCCGATACGACGCTTGACGCGCTCGCTCAGCTGCTGCCCTTGTATGATGGCGGCACTGTGACTGCGGGCAACGCGTCCGGTGTGAACGATGGTGCCGCAGCCATGATTCTTTCCTCGGAGGCTGCCGTGCGGCGCCATCGACTGAAGCCCCGTGCGCGCATTCTCGGCATGGCTGCGGCCGGCGTAGCTCCCCGTCTCATGGGTATGGGACCTGTGCCCGCGACAGAAAAACTTCTTGCAAGGCTGAGGCTCAAGATTAGCGACTTCGACTGCATCCAGCTCAACGAAGCCTTCGCCAGCCAGGCCCTTGCATGCCTGCGCAAGCTCGGTCTTGCCGAGGATGCGGAGCACGTCAACCGTACCGGGGGCGCAATCGCTCTCGGTCATCCGCTCGGCATGAGCGGTGCGCGTCTGGCGCTGACCGCGGCCCATGAACTGGAAAAATTTGGCGGCCGGCGCGCCCTGGCAACCATGTGCATTGGCGTGGGGCAGGGCATCGCGCTGGCAATGGAAAGCGCTTAGGAGCTGTGTATGTTACAACCGCAAATGGTCGCGCTCCCTCCGCGTGGCACGCAACCTGACTTCCACTACCCCGCCTACGTCTCATCGCAAGCGCGCTCCCCTCGAAAGCCGCTCATCATGCTTCCGTCCACAGAGTCAGAGCGCACCGGTCCCGTGTTTGGCCATGGAATCATCGCCCCGCACGACAACGACTTGACCGCCCAGCACCAGGGCGATCCGATTGGCGAACGCTTGGTTGTCCAGGGGCGCGTTCTGGATGAAGACGGTCGACCCGTTCGCGGAGCGCTGATCGAGGTCTGGCAGGCGAATGCCGCGGGCCGTTATCGCCATCGGGTCGATCAGCACCACGCTCCGCTCGATCCGAACTTCACCGGTTGCGGACGCATGATCACCGGAGCCGATGGCCGCTATCACTTCAAGACCATCAAGCCCGGTGCTTATCCGTGGGCCAATCACCACAATGCCTGGCGCCCGGCACACATTCACTTTTCGCTGTTCGGCGCCGGGATTCTTTCTCGCCTGGTGACGCAGATGTACTTTCCCGGCGACCCTCTCCAACCCCTTGACCCAATCTTCAACAGCATCGCCGATCAAAAGGCTCGCAACCGGCTCATCGCTTACTTCGACATCGAGACAACCGAGCCGAATTATGCGCTTGGCTTCCGCTTTGATATCGTATTGCGCGGATCAGCCGAGACCCCCTTTGAGGCGCCGAAACGATGAAACTTGTGCCATCCGGCTCGCAGACTGTCGGCCCCTTCTTCAGCATTGGCCTGACGCATCTGTGTACTGCGCAGCCTTCCCGCGAAACACCGCCTGTGACCGTGCGCGGGCGAGTCCTCGATGGAAACGGGGACGGCGTGCCTGACGCAGTGCTCGAAATCTGGCAGGCCGATTCGTGCGGATTATACTCAAGCGGTCCAGCGGACGCCTCCGGCATGCCTTCTGGATTCGCCCGCATTACGAGCGGCGAAGACGGATGCTTTAGTTTCGCAACCTGTCTCCCGGGCCGAATTGCCTTTGACGACAAGCGGAGCCAGGCCCCGCATCTCGTTGTGCTCGTCTTCGCGCGCGGCCTTTTGCGACAACTGATCACAAGGATGTACTTCAGCGGCGAGGCCCTAAACGACGACCCGGTGCTCGCGTCAATTCCCGAAGACCGGCGTCGAACATTGGTCGCGCGTCCTGGGACGGACAGCACCGGACACCTCGAATGGAACGTTGTTCTGCAAGGAGAGGAAGAAACCGTCTTCTTCATGTGGTAGGCGACGGCTTTCCGATCATGCGTGAATCGATCGTATCTTCGCCATTCTCGACCCCCGCCATGGACGTGATTTTCTCCACGCCCTCGCAGTTCGCGCGCATGGCGCAATTCGAGTGGGCATTGCTCGCTTCGCTCGAAGCCGACGGGATCGTGCCGGTTGGAGCCGCAGCGCAACTCGAGCCTTTTCTCGATGTAGCTTTCATAGACGCTCATTTGCTGATTGAAGAATCGAAGCAAGCCGGCAATATCGCCATTCCCTTCGTGCGCGCTCTCAGGCGCGCGGTAGCCGCCCGCGACCCAGACGTTGCCGGATTCATTCATTTTGGAGCAACCAGCCAGGACGTCCTCGATACGGCGCTGGCTTTGCAAATGCGCGATGCCGTCGGGTTCATCGAGGCAGATCTCGGCAAACTCGAATCCCTGTTGGAGACCCTTGTGCGCCGGTTCGCCGGGACGATTCTTTGCGGCCGCACTTGGCTTCAGGCTGCGCCGCCGGTCACGCTGGGATTGCAACTGGCGGGAGTGCTGGCTGCGCTTCGCCGTCACCGAGAGCGCATACGCTACGCAGCGAGTCATGCCGTCGTCTTGCAATTCGGCGGCGCGGTGGGAACGCTCGCTTCGTTGCGGGAGAAGGGCCCGTCTGTCTCTGCTGCCCTCGCCGAAAAGCTCAACCTGCCTGAACCGGCGCTTCCGTGGCACACGCAACGCGACAATCTCGCCGAAATTGCCGCAAGTCTTGGTCTCCTGGTCGGAACGCTGGGCAAGTTCGCAAAAGATGTTTCGCTGCTGATGCAGACTGAGGTGGCTGAAGTCGCGGAGCCGGCACGCGAAGACCGCGGCTCCTCGTCGTCGATGCCGCATAAACGCAATCCCGTGGCCTGCGCGATGATTCTCGCCGTCGCCACCAGGATGCCGTCGCTGGTTGCGACCCTCCTGCATGCCATGCTTCAGGAGCATGAGCGAGGCCTTGGCACATGGCAGGCCGAGTGGGAAACTCTTCCGGAGACTTTTCGTCTCACCGCGGCTGCGCTTACGCGTGCTCTCGAGATGGCGGACGGCCTGGAGGTCGACGCGGAGCGTATGCAATCAAACCTTGCCGCGACCAGGGGGCTCATTTTTTCTGAAGCCGTCAGCGCTGCATTAGCTCGGTCCATGGGCGGTGCCCGGGCCCGCACGCTGCTCGAGAGCGCATCGCAGGAAGCGATCCAGGGGAAAAAGCATCTACGCGACGTGCTCCGCGCGAATCCCGAAATCCGAAAACACCTTTCCGATTCAGATTTAGAAAGCTTGTTCGATCCCAGCAATTGCCTCGGCAGCGCGCAGCGCTTTATCGAACGCGTGCTCCAAAATGCCGACGATCCGCATTAGCTCTGTCGTTCGTTTTTGATTCTCCAGGAGCAGCCCATGAACGAAAAAGACCGCTACGCTTCCGGCATGGCCGTGCGCCGCTCGGTCCTTGGCGATGCGCACGTCGACAAGACCATTGCGTCGACCAACGTTTTTAACGCCGATTTTCAGGATCTGATGACACGCTATGCTTGGGGTGAGATCTGGGCAAGACCGGCCCTACCCCGGGCCACGCGCAGCCTCTTGACCGTTGCGATGCTGGTCGCGCTCCAGCATTGGGAGGAACTGCGCATGCACCTCAGAGCCACCCGCAACAATGGCGTGACCGAAGAGCAGATTAAGGAAACGTTGCTGCAGTGCGCGATTTATTGCGGTGTTCCAGCAGCGAATCACGCCTTTCGCGTCGCGCAGGAAGCCTTTGCCGACAGCGACGCGAGCCGTTCCTGAAATGTCTCGCCTCGAAACCCAAGTCGCGATTGTTGGCGCGGGCCCCGCGGGCTTGATGCTCTCGCACCTCCTCCATCTTGACGGGATTCATTCGGTTATCGTCGAGATGCGCTCGCGTCAGTATTGCGAAAGCCGCATTCGGGCTGGGGTGCTCGAGCAAGGCACCGTCGACCTGCTGCGCCATACGGGTGTTGGCGCGCGCCTCGACCGTGAAGCCCTGGTTCACCGCGGCATTGAAATCGGGTTCGACCGCCGCCGACATCGCATCCCCATCTCCGATCTGACGGGCGGTAAGTGTGTCACGGTCTACGGCCAGCATGAGGTTGTCAAAGATCTCATTACCCGGAGGATCAGCGACGACGGCAGGATTCTTTTCGATTGCTCGAAGACGTCAATCCACGGCGTCGACGGTACCCATCCTGCTGTCCGCGTGGATCACGCAGGAGAGTCGCTCGAAATCACGGCAGACTTCATTGCCGGTTGCGACGGCTTCCACGGTGTCTGCCGCGAGGCTGCACCGTCAGGGCACTTTCAGTGCTTCGAACGCGCATATTCCTTTGGCTGGCTGGGCATCCTGGCCGATGCTCCTCCAAGCTCCGAGGAACTCGTTTATGCGCATCACGAACGAGGCTTCGCGCTCTTCAGCATGCGATCGCGGAAACTCACGCGGCTCTACCTGCAAGCGAGGCCAGACGAAGACCTGGGCCAATGGACCGACGATCGCATCTGGAATGAGCTTTTCCGGAGATTTGAATCCTCCGACGGTTGGCTCCCGAACCGGGGCCGGATCCTTCAAAAGGGAATCGCCGCGGTACGCAGCTTTGTTTGCGAGCCAATGCAATATAAGCGGCTCTTTCTTGCCGGCGATGCCGCGCATATCGTTCCGCCCACCGGCGCAAAGGGCATGAACCTCGCGATAGCGGATGTTCTGGTCCTCTCCCACGCGCTTCGCGCCTATTATCGTGCTCAAACGCCGCAACAGCTCGACGACTACTCGCGCGTATGCCTGCGCCGTGTGTGGAACGCCCAGCGGTTCTCGTGGTGGATGACCTCGCTTCTTCACCGCTTCGATCACAACGAATTTGATCGGCGCCGCCAGCTCGCCGAGCTCGACTACCTGACCACCTCGCAGGCAGCCGCGACCGCGCTGGCAGAAAACTATGTCGGCCTGCCCTTCGAAGGGGCACCTCCATAGCTTATCTGCGGGGCATGAACCCAAAGAGTCAGCCGAGGCCCAGGATCTTTCATTACGTCCGAAATGCTGCAAGCCGAGCGAGCCACCTGTACTGCCAAACCTCCGTCTGATCTTCGTCTCAACCATAAAGTCGTGGACAGTCGCGGGCGCACAGGACGAAAATGCTTGCTCAGGGTTTCCCGCATCCCTCGAGGTCTCTATTGAATTCGTTCAGTTCAGCATGCGCATGCGCGCTCTGTTTGCTGGCGGCAGCAGGTTTCAGTTCCTCCCTCGCCTCCGCACAGGAGTCCCCACAGCCGCCTCTCTACGGCGGAAACTCCAACAACCAGCCGGTACAGCAGCAGGGCGGCTCGGCCACAGCCGGCGTTTTCGCGCCCGTACTCGACTCAGAGAAGCGGCCAATCACTGCCGGCGGTTTTGTGAAGAGCGGACCAGTCGTCTTCCAGGACATTTCAGAAAAAGCTGGATTGACGGTGTGGACTCACAAGATGGGTACGCCGCAGAAACCATATCTCCTCGAGACCATTGGTTCCGGCGTGGGGCTCATCGATTATGACAATGACGGCTGGCTCGATATCTATATCGTGAATGGTTCGACCAGCGACGCCCTTGACGGTAAGGCGGAACCCCCTCACGCCGCCCTCTTTCACAACAATCACGATGGGACCTTCACCGAAGTCGCCGCCAAAGCGGGCGTCACCAACGACCGTTGGGGGTTCGGCGTTGCGGTGGGTGATTACGACAATGACGGCTGGCCCGATCTTTATGTGGCTAACTACGGCAAGAACCGTTTGTATCACAACAATCATGATGGAACCTTCACCGACGTGGCTGAGAAGGCAGGCGTAACTCTTGGAAACTGGTCTACCGGTCCGAGTTTCGGCGATTACGATGGCGATGGCCGTCTCGACCTGTTCGTTCCCGGCTATGTGCACTGGGACATGAATAATCTGCCTGCCCCCGGGTCAAAGCTCGTGTCGTATGCGAACTGCAGCTTTCGTGGCGCGCAAACACTCTGCGGTCCGCGCGGCCTGCCCGGCGAACCTGATCATTTGTTCCATAACAACGGCGACGGAACATTCACCGATGTGAGTGAGAAGGCAGGTGTCAGCGACAAGCGCCGCTACTTTGGTTTTTCATCCACCTTCGTCGACGTCGACAACGACGGGAAAGTTGACTTGCTGGTGGCCGACGACTCATCCCCTAACTACCTCTATCTCAATAAAGGCAACGGAACTTTTCAGGACGCGAGCTTTTACTCCGGCTTCGCCCTTAACCAGGATGCTCGCGAAACCGCGTCGATGGGGTTGGCTGTTGGCGATTATGCGAATAACGGCCGCCTCGATCTCTATACGACAACATTCTCCGACGACTACAAGACTCTCTACCGCAACGATGGCGATGGCAACTTTGTCGACATCACGCCGCAGATGGGCATTGCCGAGGCAACCTATCCATTCCTAAGCTGGGGTACGGAGTTCTTCGACTACGACAACGACGGATGGAAGGACCTGATGTTTGTCTCCGGTCACGTGTACCCTCAGGTTGATCAGCATAACTGGGGAACCTCGTTCGCCGAGCGGCCGTTACTCTTTCATAACCTCGATCACGGCAAGAAGTTTGAAGTGATTCCTCCTGTCGAAGGCACGGGCTTGGCGGATGTGATTCCGGCGCGCGGCGCAGCCTTTGGAGACTTGTTCAACGATGGCAAGATGGATGTGGTGATCAACTGTCTCGACCACACCCCGGTTCTCCTTCGCAACGTCAGCGACGATCACAACCACTGGGTCGGACTCTGGCTGATTGGCGGCCCTAAGAGCCCTCGCGATGCCGTGGGCTCGACGGTCTATCTGACTGCTGACGGGCTGCGCCAGCGCGGAGACGTGATGAGCGGCGGCAGCTTCGAGTCGTCAAATGATTTTCGTTTGCACTTCGGCCTGGGCCAATCCACCAAGGTCGATAAAGTCGAGATTCGCTGGTCCGACGGCGCAAAAGAGACCTACACCTTACCCGGTGTCGACCGCTACTACGCGATCGAAGAAGGCAAGGGCCTCGTAGCCAGCGTGTACGATCAAATCGCTGCGGAACGCTCTGCAAAGGATAAAAGTGGAGCGACGCCGACTAAGTAGGCAAGAGTCGCCGGCGCACGAAGCCATCCGGCGGGAGCGCTGCATGAGAAAGGTCGCCATAGTATTAGTGGCCGTTGTAAGTTGCTGTTCAACTTCCATCTTGGCGCAACAGCAGCAGAGTGGCTCCGACCTAACTCCACCGCCCGCATATACGCCTCCACCCAAAGGTTCCCATCCGACCGAAGATACTCCTGCACAGAGAGAAGCCCTTGCCAAACTCAATGCGCGTGCCGAGGACCGCGCCGAAGCAGACCGCAAGAGTTTCAATGCAGAAGTTACTCCGTCCTATAACTTCCACTATGGCCCGAAGAATCTGTTTACGCCCGGTAATATTCAATTAGAGGGCGAAGGTTTTCTTCAACCGGGCGCCTACCCCTCAGCCGAATACTGCGGCACCTGCCATCAGGAGGCATACAGCCAATGGCGCCAGGCGCTGCACTCGAATGCGTTTCGGACGCCGTTTTACCGGGCCAGCGTGAACCTCCTCATCCGTGATCAAACGCGCGGCATCGCCTTCGCGCGCCACTGCGACAGCTGCCATAATCCCATCGCCGTGCTTGGCGCGGCGCTGACTGAAGACTCGAAGGTAGATCGCGCCAAATTCGACTCCGACGGATTGACTTGCATGACTTGCCATTCCGTGGTCAGCATCAAAGGGGCGACCAATGGAAACGGCGCTGTGGAGATGGGAGTTCCGGCGGTGATGGTCGACGAGAACGGCAATCGCATTCCGGGCCAGGTTTCTTTCGCTGAGATTCTGCGCCATCCCGAGCGCCACTCCAAAGCCGTGATGCACGATTTTCTTCACACCGCGGAGTTTTGCGCCGCCTGTCACAAGGCCAACCTTCCCGCGACGCTGAACGATTACAAATTCATTCGCGCTTTCACCGCTTACGACGAATGGCAGCAGTCCAAGTTCTCACAGCGAAATCCGCTCAACTTCTATTCCGCGGAATTCATCACATGCCAGGGATGCCACATGAAGCGCAATCCGATCACCTTGCCCGAATACGGCGCCAAGCGCGGCACTTTCGCTTCCCATCGCTGGCTCGCGGGTAATACTGCCGTACCGTTCTACTACGGCTTTGATGAGCAACTGAAGAAGACCATCGACTTTCTCCGCTCGGGTGATTACCTCAATGTCGACATCTTCGGCCTGCAAAAAGCAGGAGAGGACAAGCTGATCGCGCCGCTCGGCCGCGTCACCTACAGCCTTGCGCCCAACGATATCGTGGAGGTCTATGTCGTCATTCAAAACAAAAACATCGGCCACTCGCTCATTCCCGAAGTTCGCGATCTCTATGAGGCTTGGGTCGAATTTACAGTTAAGGATTTCAGCGGAAGGGAAATCTACCATAGCGGGTTTCTGAAGCCTGACGGCATGCTTGATCCGCGTGCACATAGCTTCACCAATCGCCCCGTCACCGACGAAGGCGACTTCGTCGACAACCATAAGGTCTGGACGATTCACTCGGTCGCCTACGACAACAGCATCCAGGCAGGGCGATCCGCGTTGGTGCGCTACCAGTTCCGACTGCCGGCAGATGTTCGTGGTCCTGTCTCTGTCACCGCGAAGGTCAATTACCGGCACCTCCGCCAAGGCTATCTCAATTACATCTTCGGGTCTGATCATCCCGCTTATCCCGTGGTTCAGATCGCGTCGCGCACCCGCACCTTGAACATCGGCGAGAACAAGCCAGCGGCGCCAGATCCCGTCGACAATCCCGACTGGATGCGCTGGAATAATCTCGGCATCGCGCTTCTCGATCAATTTCAGTACGCTGAATCGGTCGCGGCTTTTACCGAGGTCGTCAAACTGCGCCACGATTACGTGGATGGATACACTAACGTGGGCCTCACCGAGATCGTTTGGGAAAAATACGAATCTGCACGCGCGGCCATTCGAAAAGCTCTTGCGCTCGACCCCAACAATGCGCGCGCTCTTTATTACGATGGCCTGCTGCAGCGCCGTGCCGGCAACACCCAGCATGAGATTGCCGACTTCCGCAAAGTCGTGGAGATGTTCCCGCAATCGCGCGACGCGCGCCGCGAGCTTGGGATCACGTTTTATCAGAAAGGAGACGAACATGCCGCGCTTGAGCAGTTCGAGGCGTTGCAGCAGATCGATCCTGACGATCTCGCGGCGCATTACAACCTATCGATTCTCTACCGCCGCATGGGAATGCCCGATAAAGCCGCCGACCAACAGGCCATGTTCGTCGACAAAAAAGTCGATCCTGGCGCACCGACCTATTCCCTCAACTACTTGCGTATCCATCCTGAGATTTCAACGGAAAGCATTCCCTGGCATATCCACTCCGACCTGACCGCGGATGGTGGAGGCACGCAGAATGGGAAGTAGGATGGCGACGAAACAGCGAAAGCTTGCAAGGTTATTGTCTCTCATCGGGGCGTTGCTGCTGTTCAACTTTCCGGCGCGCGCGGCGAATCAATGTCCATGGCTCAACGAGGCCACAGCCTCAGGGCTTATCGGCGGAGACTCGGTGGGTTCTTTCACGTCGACGCCAGACGCTCACGGGGGCGCCTGCGTGTTCACTGAAAAAGCCGGCGGCATCGCTCGAACGCTTACCATTACCGTCGAAATTGCTACTGATCCGCATGCGCGCGTCTCAGCGTTGGCTCAGTCATGTGCAGCAGGCGCCACTCGGCTCAGTGCCATCGGAAACGAAGCGTTTGATTGCTCTGCGGACGTGCGCCGTGGCCAGCTTGGCGAGCGTGCCGTCGGGCGAGTGCGCAACCAGGTTTTCACCATTACGCTCAGCAGCACATTGAAAGACGACCCGATCCTGACGCGCAATGCTCTTCAGTCGCGCACCTATACGGCGGCCGAGCAGGTTGCCGGCAATCTTTTCTGATTCTCGCTTTTCCGCCGCCGAACGCAGGCAGACGCCCGGCACACGGGGTCACGTTTCTCATTTTCACGACGAGGTGTGTTGCAATCCGTGTTGCAACACGCCGCGCTTATTGCCCCGTGCTCTTGCCGCTTGCCTCTACCAACATCCTGACCGGCTCGACCACCATATCGCGCAGCACGGCCTGGGGCTTGCCCGCGGCCTCAAGCGTATTCAGATCGGACTGTAGCGCATTAGCGCCTGGCTGGCGATGATGCTCGAGATTGTCGAGCGCCTGCAACCCAATCGTCGCAACCTGCGCCAGCGTTGACGACACCGGCGCCAACTCAGCCGTTAGCTCCGAGTTCTTCAACGTGGGCTGAAGCTTCGCGTCATTATCCCGCCACAGCTCAAGCCACGTCCGCGCCTGATGCCATTGTTGTTGCGATGCGTTACCGGCAACAACCTGTTTCACCAGTCCGGCAAATTCGCGTGCCGTGTTGCTCTCGGGCGGAACGGCATCCACCATCCGGTTCAGCGGGCTTGTCGTGTCGTAGTTTTTCAGTTCCTCGCGTTGGTATCCCTCCGGCGGCTGAACGACACCGGCCAGCACCCGTAACGCGTGCGGATCGGTCTCGCCGCTCATCCGCTGCAGCATGAGAAGCATCGAAAAGCGGTGCTGCAATCCGTAATTCTCGAGCCGCTGCGAAACCACTGCGAGCCGCGCGTACATCGAGTCCACATCGCGGACATCCTGTGGCGACCACAGCCGCTCGGCGATCGCCGCCGTGCGCGGCCAGATGCGGCTGTCGACATTCTCCGGCGTGACGAACTCGCTCCACATCGTAGCCTCGCCGCCGAGCACGCGCTTTCGCTCCTCAGGAGTGAGCGAAGCTCCTTCACCGCCCAGCGGGTCGGCCAGATAGTGCTGCGCCGCCGATTGATTGAGATCGATATAGTATCCGTTTGAGAGCAGCCCACGGTTCCCTTGGCGCGCTGCGACTGCCAGCGCCTCCGGCCCACGCCACGACTGAATCACGACATCTTTCGGGGTGTCGGGCTGCAACACTTCGTCCCACCCCTCCATGATCTTGTGATGACCTGCCACGATCTTCTCAACCCGCCCCGAAAAGTAGGATTGCAGTGCCGCATTGTCTTTGAGATTATGTGTGTGCATGAACGCCTGGATGCGCGCATTCGCATCCCACTCCTTGCCGTTGCACTCATCTCCCCCAATGTGAAAGTAGACGTCGGGAAATAACGCCGCCATCTCGCCAAAGAAACGATCGAGAAACTGGTACGTGCTCTCCCGCGTGGGATCCATCGCCGGGTCCATCACGCCCCAGCGCGTTTCAACCTGGAATGGTCCCGGCGCACTCGCCAGTTGCGGGTATCCGACAAACCACGAAGTCGTATGACAGGGCACGTCGAACTCCGGAACTACGCGGATTCCGCGGTCCCTGGCGTAAGCGATCACATCGCGAATTTCCTGCTGCGTATAAAACTGGCCATTGGAGCCGTCTTTGGTGAGCAACGGATAGACGGTGCTCTGGGCGCGAAATCCCTGGTCCTCTGACAAGTGCCAGTGAAAGACGTTGAGCTTCACGGCTTCCATGCCGTCAAGGTTGCGCTCGATCACCGGGACCGGCATGAAGTGGCGGCCTGCATCGATCATCAGGCCGCGCCATGGAAAACGCGGCGAGTCGTCGATCGTCACGGCAGGCACGGCAAATCCTTGCGGGGTTACGTGCACCAGCTGCAGAAACGTCTGCAGGCCATGCAGGATTCCCAGCGGATTCGCGGCCCGTAGTTCTGCCCCGCTGGTGGTGATTGTCAGGTGGTACGATTCGTCCTCGCCAAGCTTCTGCACGGCGTCGCTGGCGCCGTTTGTTGTCACCACAAACGTCGCTCGATCGGCGTTTTCCTGGAAGGGAATTCCGGTTTCCCGGAAGAGCAGGTCCAGAAAGCGCGCTTTCGCTGAAATCAGGCGCGGCTCCGTGTACCCCTTGAGCGCCACGCTGAAATTTGAATCGATCGTCAGCTGACCGTCGCCCATCACCATGTGCGAGGGCAGGGGCATGAGCGCGGGAGAATCAGCTCCCTGCGCAATGGCGACCACGGCAAACAGCAATGCGCCCGCGAGGGTAATGCGTACAGATGGCCTCAAAACTACCTCCGTTTAGGATCGGTCCTATTGTACGGAGTCAGGCCCGCATCTTTCAGGCGTTAGCAGAAGAATTGGCAGGCCCAGGAAGTGTTGAGCCTCGGATCGAGACACTCTGCTCGCGAAGCCAAACCTTCCGGTGTCAGAATCACATCACCAACTCTTCTTGATGAGTGTGTCGAGGGCGAATCCGCCATTAGGGTCTCGCGTGGCGCTCACCGTCACCCGCGGCGAAACCTGATACTGCCCCTGGATCGTCTGCCCCTGGGTGGTTGCCACGTTGGTCGAGAACGTGACGAACAGGTTCCCCGTGACGCGCTGCTGGATCGTCAGGTTTGCGCCCGGCGGTCCTTCTGCCGTGCCGCCCGCAATCACCGGGCTGATCGACAGCTGCGAGATTCCCGCGGCCTTGGAGATACGGCTGGTCACCTGATTCGCAACCTGCGAAGCGACCAAGCCTTCCGCCTGTTGATTCATCGGCGTCGAATTCATCGCGCTCGCCTCGGTCGTCTGCCCAAAGGCGAGCAGATTGATGATGTCCGCCTGCGGAAGCGATGGATTGGAACTGTACTGCGTGCGCATCTGGTCCGAAGGTCCGCGGAAGCGTAGATCGATCTTGTACTCCTGAACCGTCGTCGTCAGCGCGATATTCAACACCGGCTCGGTCGCTGCGGGGTTGATAAACTGCACGGTCCCTCCCGTCAGAACGAAGCGGTTCCCATTCAGAATCACGTCACCTCCGGTCAGGTTCACGCGGCCCAGGATCACCGGATCGGATGCCGTTCCCCGTACCTGGAGATGGGCGCTGCCATCCACACTCAGGGTCCGGCTCACAAGGCTTGTGTTGTTGGTTGAATTTACCGTCAGGTTCAGCTGCAGATTCTGTTCCAGCCCGGGCGTCTTCGGCACCTCCACTCCGCCGGAGAACTGGCTGACAAACTTGGAAAGATCGAATGCGGGCGTAAACGACAAGTTCGTGAGCGTCACGAGCCCGCCCAGCGAGGCATGTTTGGCCGTGCCCGTGAGGCGCAACGCCGCGTCCGCTGTTTCTCGCATCCCCTGCGGATAAAGCATCTCTGCGCCCTTGATCGCTGCGCCGAGATCAAGTCGAAGATTGGGCCGATAAATCACCGCCCCCTGCGCCGCGACAGAGCCGCCGCCGACCGTGCCGTCGAATTTTTCAATTGTCAGTCGGTCGCTCGTCAACTTCAATGCGCCATTTGCATGCTGCAGGCTTAACGGCGTGCCGGTCTCCGAGAGATTCGCATCGGCGATTTCGATCTCACCCGCCAGCAAGCTGCCGGTTGTGGTTCCGTGCGAATCAATATTCAGCTTGAGCTGTCCTGACGACTGCAAGTCCTCGTCAAAAATCTGCGCCATTCGCAGGTCGATGGATCCGTGGGCCTGCAACGACGCCGGCGCCTCGCCGCTAGCTGGAAAAGCACCCTGAAGATTGAGCTCGGTGTCCGTGCCGCGAATCGTTACCGGCTGCAAGCGAACCAGCCCCTGCTGATAATCGGCTTGGATCGGCGAGGCTTCGAGCTGAACAACCTTGCCGTACTCAACCTTAAGCAACGGAATCTTCAGATGTGCCTGCAACAGGTTCTTGTTTTTCAGCGGACCATGGATCGTGGCATGCATCTCCACTTGCCCAGTCAGGTCTGCATCTTCCTCGGGTGCGTAAGCGGCAAGCAACGGCTCAATCGGAATGGCCGGCGTGTCCAGGGAACCATCGATCTGGAAGTCGCCTTTCAGTTCGACCTGCGCTTTGCCGTGTATCGGAGAATTCGCGACGGATGACGCAAGATCCACGTTGGCGACGTGATGGGCTTCGTTCAGTTGCACCCTGGTATGCGAGATGGTTTTCCCGTTCAGCGTGAGAGAGGGAATCTCCAAATTCGCATTCACCGCGGGGTCGTCATAGCTTCCCTGGCCTTGTGCGTGGATCTCCAGAACTCCTTTTGCGTCGATACCCCGCGTTCTGAGCGCCTGGACTTTCTCAATGTCAATATCATCCGAAGTGACTTGCGCGTTATAGGTTTGCGCCATCGGATCCGTCGTGGCCTGCGCACGAATCGTCCCGGCGGCAAGCTGGACCGTCGCATTTGCCTTCACATTGTTCGCCGAACCGGTGAGATCGACCCGCGCCTGCTCGATCGCCTCTCCAAATGCTGTCGCGTTTGTCAGACGGAGGCTCGCGTTTCCCGTCGGCGCGATGGCAGGACCGTGCAAATGAGCGCTCGCATTGATGCTTCCAACCAGAGGAATGGAGCTTCCCACAAGGTGCTCGATCTCTGTCGACGGAATATCGGAGGCTGTCAAGTTGACCCGCATCGCGCTTTGCCGGTTGAACGACCAATCGCGAAGTTCCACCGTTGCATCTCCCGCCACCTGTCCGCGATCGATTCCTTCCAGGCGCAGGCCCTGCACACCGGCTCGCGATGCGCTAAGCTCAACCCCGCAGTTGAGCGCTTTCCATCGGGTTCCGTTGTATTCGAGATTCGCCGCCGAAAGTTGACCGGTGAGCTCCGGTGACGCGGTTGACCCTCGGACCGTTCCATGAAATGAAGCTTTACCCTTCAGATCCAGCGCAGGCGCATTTGCCGTGGAATTGCGGAACGCGTTGGCGAGCGTGGCAATCTCGCTCAGGTCGTTTGCCTGCAGGCTGACAGTAAGACTCGACTGGCGGCTCACGGTTCCGTTGAGCAGAACGCTCGTTTGCGAGCTCTTCAGGGAACTGTTGTTCAGTGTCAGGGTTTGACCGGCATTCGAATAGAGCGCGTGGACGACACCTTGAATGGGAACGATGCTCCTCACGTCCAGAGCATTTCTCGCGGCCGTTGCCTCGATCTTTCCCTCTGGCCGCCTGGTTGCACTGCCCTCCAGGGTCAAATCTACGCGGGCAATCAGGTCGTCGATCGTCTTTCCCCATGAGGCCGTTGCGGTCGCATCCGCGGCGCCGTTCAACGAGACTTCCTTCATGGATGCGGAGCTTCCAAGGCTCTGTTCCACTGCGGTGAGAGACATTTTGTGCAGATCGAGACGCACACTCGTGTGCGAATTCCCGCCGATCCCCTGCATTGTTCCATGGGCGAGCAAGTCGCCTCCCAACAGGTTGGCATGCAGATTCTCCAGAACTGCATTTCCGTCTGCGAGCGAATAGCGAGCGGAAAGATTCGCCACGCTCCCTCGGACCTTCGGCGTATTGAGCACGAGATTCCTGCTGCCAAGCTCGCCCCGGATGTCCAGGGACTGGATCGTGGTACGATTCGGCGAGCTCTGAAACTGGAGCGTGCCGGAGGTTTGCACAGTCCCTGCTGGTATTGCGGGTTCATTCAGAATCTTCGCGGCCTGCCTGCCCTCGACAACAATTCGGTATTGCGCTCTTACCATGGGATTGTCGTAGCCCTCGACCGTGGCGTTCACCACCGCGCGCGATGCGCCGGCGGTTACGCTTGCTCGTCTGAGCGTGAAGGCTTTCGGTGTCGCGCTAAAGTCGGCTTCGAGGTCGTGCTGCAAGGGCCGCAGTGTCCCCAGCGCCAGGTTCCCGTTTGAGTAGGCCAGCTTACCGCTGTATTGCTTGAGAAGACTGTTGAAGACAGAATCGAAGGCGACACCGTGCACATCTGCGGCCAGCGCGTACCGACGGGCGTTGTAGTAGACTTCGCCACGGTCGATCTGAACGTGACGAATTCCCAGATCAAACATATCGGTGTGGCTCGAAGATCCGCTGCTTTTGAAAACAGGAAGGTTCGAACTCCCGTTCTTGTCTACGACGATCCACGCTACGGGATGATCGAGTTGAATCTGGTCGAGGTACCACGATTTTCCGAGGACGGAAACGATTCGAATGCCTACCTTCAGGTGATCCGCCTGCAGCAGCGGAGGGTTCACATGGGGGGCCGCGCCGGCTATGCGGATGCCATAGATGTCCAGGCTGAGCGTCGGCAGGTGCACGACGAAGTTTTCAAGGCGAACCGAAACGCCGAGGGCCTCGCTCGCTTTGCGCTCGGCCAGGCCCAGCAGATAGTGGTGGCCCATGTCGCTGTTCACGAGCAATGCAAACGCGACGCAGCTGAGCAACCCGATCACCGCCATGCCCGATGCAAACCATCCGCCCAGCCGAAGAAATAAGCCGAGAACCCGCGGAGTGCTCGTGTGCTGCACCTCATTCTCTGATGGCTTCATCATTCTCAGAATGCCTGGCCGATGCCGATAAAGTACTGGGTTGCGTTGATGCCGGGAATCGCATTCAGGTTGCGGCCGATGTCGAGCCGGATGGGGCCGACCGGCGTCGAGTAACGCAATCCCAGGCCAACGTTGTTGGAGTAGAGCGATGTAAACTCGTGAAACCCGACATTGGGGAAGACGTTGCCGCCATCATAGAACACGGCAAGACTTAGGTTTTTTTTGAGCGGCAGCGGAATGCGCGCCTCGGAATTTAGGAGAAGGAGTTCGTTGCCGCCGTTCGGTACCTGGATCAGCGTGCATGCAGAGCTCGATCCACTGTTGCAGACTTCGACTTTCCTCTGCGGTCCGGCTCCATCCAGGGGAAATCCACGAAGCGAGTTTCCGCCGCCGGTGAAAAACTCTTCGCTAAGCGGCACAAAACTGTTGAGAAACGGCTGGGCGAGTCCGATGCGGATGCTCTCGGCCCACACGATATGATGAAACTTCTCGCGGTAGATCGCGGCCTGTCCCGTGAGTTTCGCGAAGTTGACACTCGATCCGAGCTTGCTCGAGCTGAAGTCCGTCTCGATCGAATCCAGGGATCCCTTGTGTTCATCCAGCGGATTATCGCGGGTGTCGCGTGTCAGGTTTCCCGTAAACGTCGATAGCGTCACATGCTGATCCTGCGTCGGGACCAGGCCCGGAAAGAGGATGCGGGTCAGATCCACCTGGCTGAATCCATATTGCGCAAAAAAGGTCGTCTTCCTTGCCTTGTCAAGAGCATGCTGGAATTGCAGCGTGCCCTGTTCCTCCTGCGATGAGAAAATGGGATTCTCTTCGTTGCGCTCGACGGAGAAAGATGTGGTTGCCTTCCACGACGACCATCGGAAATTCGGATCAATGTAATAGATGGCACCGCGCTGGTCGAGCCGGCCGGCGAATCCTGTCAGAGACAGCGCTTCTCCTTTGCCGAACAGGTTGTTTCGCGTGTATTGAAATGTCCCGCGAGGCCCGTAGAACGTTGTCTCGCTGGTCGTGAAGTTCGAGGGCAGCCCGATGGGCGGAAGATTAGGCAATGCCACCGTCCCGCTGGGAATGCTGCCTCCGCGGTCGATCACCTCGAAGCCAATCCCGTAAGTGAATTCGTTGCGATTCGATTCGTGAACTTTCACCAGCACGTCATCGGCCTTCTGCGTTGTAACCGGCTCTTTGGGGTCGACCTGTGCCCAATCGAAGACGCCGGTATGGTTGTAAAGCCTGCTTCCGGCCACCAGAAGAGCGGATTCCGTCAGCGGATGGCCTTTCTTGATCCCCGCAACATCGCGATCGATCAGCCGTTGCTGGGTTTGATGTCGCCCCAGTGTGAGCACATTGCCGGTGTCAACGCGCGGTCCCTCAAAGATGTGATAGATGACATTGATGCGATGCGGATCGGCCTTCGACACCCGGCTCGCTTCCTCGCGAAAGCCGGCGATTAGATAGCCGGCCTTCAGATAATTGGCCAGAATGTTTGCGCGATCCGTCTGAACATGTGCCTGCGAGTAGGGCTTGCCCACGGCCAGTTTCAGTCCGTTGGGCGCAAACTCGGATTGCGGAAACGTGTTCGCTCCTCGGATCGTCAGCGAATTCACGGTGTCGCGCGGTCCCTCCACAACGCGAAATGTAATTTGAACATCCCCTCCGGGCCGCGCCACCGCCGATGTGACCTGCGCGCTGCTGAAGCCTTCGGACTGGTAGATCGCTTTAAGGTTCTTGATGCTTGTCTGCACCAGTTGATCGCTGTACTTGCCGTGCGAGAACAGGTGTTTTTTCTCGACCGCGATTTGCGGTCTCAACCGGGACGAAGCGAGAGCTTCATTCCCTTTCAAATTGACCGCCGCAACCTTGTGCTTGCTTCTCTTCGTGATCTTGTAAACGACTGTGTCGGTGGCTGCTCCCTTGCTGAACTGCGACTGAACCGCAGCGTCGAAGTAACCTTTCGCCTGGAGATACGAGATCAACGCCTCCCGGCCCTCGGTCACTGTCTCGTCGCTCGCGCTCACCCCTTGATAAATCGGCAGCAATGCATCGCGGGTCCACGGCCAGATGCGAGAACCCAGGATCTGCACCTTGGTCTTGTCTCCCGGATTCAGGTCAAATTGAATGTCCGCCCGATTCTCCGCAGCGTTATATTCGGCGCCCGAGAGCTTCACCTGCGCCCCCAGGTAGCCTTGCTTTTCCAGCGTGCTGCGAAGGTACTTTGTCGCTCGATTCAATGTGGAATGATGGTAGGTCTTGCCCGACCGAACGCCTGCGGCTCGAAAGCGCGCCGGCCACGTCGCAAGCTTGTGGGCCAGCGCAGTTCCTTCGCCATTGGGCGCATTCTTAATGGCGACCGTCCCGAATTTTGCCCGCACTCCCAGCGTGGAGTCGAATTGAACGTTCGCGATCGCATGGGCTGCGTCGACATCGAGTTTGGAGCCGACCTGCGCGGTGAAATACCCTTCTTGCCGGAAGAACTTGATCAGGCTCTGGCGGTCTGCGGCAATCTCTCCAGGGTTAAGCGGCGCGGGCAGAGGATAATTCGAAGCTTGAATCAATTGCGAATAGGGAAACCGCTTGGCGCCCGGAAAATCAAATATGCCGACGTAGACGGCCGGCAAGCCGACGAAAATGATGTGCACCCCTTGCGCATCCGGCTCAACCTGAATCTCGACACGGTCGAACTTTCCAGCCGCTTTAAACGCGTTGGCGGTCTGCTCGACCTTGTCTTCGGCGAATGGCTGTCCGACCTTCTGCACGAAACACTGCGGGCACTGCGAGGCGTCATAGTCTGGCCGCCCCGCAATCTCAATCGAAGAGACCTTCTGGCCTTTGTAGGAGGACAGCATCTGGCTCTCGCTCGTTTCAGAAGCGCCGGTGGGCGGCGCCGTCACATGTTGTGCCAGGGTGTGGGGGGCGGCCAGGGAAATCAAACCTGCGCAGACAAAAAAAAGCCAAAACGCGCGGCTGCGATGGAAGTCCATCTGAAGATACTTGGCTAGAACGCCGGGCTCCGGCGGAACGTCCCATCTCACTTTGGGGAGAGATGCCGAAGCAGTGCGCCGGGTTTGCTTTAGTCGCGCGCGGTTCTGCGCCCGGCCTGCCTGGGCTACTTCAACCCTGCGCGCCGCATCCATACCACTAACGTACGCGACTCCTTTCCGGCGGCGAACTCCACGACGGTCAAAGGCTCGCTAGGGCGTCCGATGGCGCTTCTCTTTCGCTCATTACCGCGTGACAGAGCGTCAATCGGCCAGCTCGCTCGCCGAATCTGGAAATCGGCGCTCGCGGACCGGCTTTTCGGTCATGCCGCCGAGCTCGGCTTCTATTTTCTCTTCGCGCTCTTCCCGACCCTGCTTTGCGGAGCGTCAATCTTAGGTCTCGTCGCCCGCTCGGCCCATCAGATCTCCGACAGACTCCTTGAATACCTCCGGCTTGTGATCCCCACTTCAGCTCTGGCCACCGTCCTTAACACCTTCAACGAGACGGCAGCCGCAGCTACCTCAGGCAAGTTGACCTTCGGATCGATTGCAGCCATCTGGTCGGCGTCGGTTGGGGTCTCCGCCATTCAGGACACATTGAACCAGGTGTTCAAAATCGAATCCCGGCGCTCCTATCTTGTGGCGCGCGTCTATGCCATCCTCATCACCATGCTGCTCATCCTGCTTGTTGGTTCGGGGCTGGGGTGCATGTTCCTCGGCGATTTCGCGGCCACTCTTGCAGAGCACCACATCACGGAACGAGAGCTCTCGATTGCCGCCGGCGCTCTGGTCCGGTGCATCGCCTGGGCCCTGTCTGCCTGCCTTCTCGCTTTGTCGTTCGCAACGCTCTACTGCTGGGCCCCGAACTGGAAGCAAAGGCACTGGCGATGGCTCACGCCGGGAACCATCCTCGGCATCATCGGATGGCTCGTCGCCTCGTTTGGGCTTCGCATCTATCTTCACTTCTACAACAGGTACACCGTCACCTACGGATCGCTGGGCGCGGTCATCATCTTGCTCATCTGGTTCTATTGCAGCGGGCTGATGCTGCTTGTCGGCGCCGAAATCGACCGGGTAATCTCTGAATCAGCTTCAGGCGCGCGCTCCAGCGCTTTCGCTCATCCTGCCCCGGCCGGCCGGCCGCAGCCCTCGGTCCCCCGTGCTAACTGAGGGGATTCTGAGACTGTGAAGTTGGCTGCGGCAGGTATCTCGCGCGCCATCAGGAGCCAAATCCCCAAGAGTCGATCTCTCCGGGCCAAGTCGCTGATGGGATGGGACTCCGTCGAACCGTGACTCGCGAGCGCCGAGACCGAATTCCCCGATGGACATAGAGGAAGGCTGGGACTAAACTGGCTTTCAGCTTCTCCAGCTGGATCCCGTAGGCGCGCACCCAGATCAATGGCTTTTCAACTATCCTTTGCAGGATTTGCCTGGAAGAACCTTGGGCGCAGACGGCTCAGGACACTCCTGACTCTTTGCGGCGTGGGCATGGCTATCGGCGCTTTCGTCGGATTGGTCGGGTTTTCGCTTGCGTTTGAACGCGCCTGGATGCGTATTTATGCGAGCAGCGATATTGATATTGCGGTGATCCAACAAACATTTTTGAATACCACGATTGATGAGTCGGCAGTAGCCAAGGTAAAGGCGCTCCCCATCGTGGCCGATGCTGTGCCGATGATCTACAACGTGATGGATCTGACGCAGGATGTCAACGCGCTCGTCTACGGGTGGAAAGCGGACTCATTCGAGATGCACTCCATCCGGATCCTTTCCGGACGGCCATTCCGCGACGGCCATGCAGAGGTGATGCTCGGCGATCTGCTGGCGAGCAATCTGAACAAAAAGGTAGGCGATACCCTCCAACTGCAGGGCTCTCCGTTCACCGTGGTCGCCATATACCACGGCAGCTCTGCGCTCGAGGCCGGAGCGGTCATCATGCCTCTCGACCAGCTGCAGCAGCTCAGCAGCCTGCAGGGAAAAGTATCTACCATTCACGTCCGTCTTCGCCCCGCGCCCGCTGGTGAGGCGCCCGATGTCTACCTGAAGCGTGCTGAAGCTCAAATCGACGCTGCCCTCCCGGGACTGCGCGCGGTTCCCGCTGCCGAGCGCGCCAGCAATAACCAGCTTGTCCGCATGGCGCATGCTTCCGCCTGGGGCACCTCTTTAATCGCCTTGCTGATCGGCATTCTTGGGATTGCCAACACCATGGCGATGTCGGTCTTCGAGCGCACACGCGAAATCGGTGTTTTGCGCGCGCTGGGATGGAAACGATGGCAGGTGCTCTTCCTGATTGAGTTGGAGGCCGTGGTCCTTGGTCTCGGCGGCGGCCTTCTTGGAATTCTCGTGGGCTGGGGCGCTCTGCAGGTGCTCGCGTCCCTGCCGCAGACCGCGAGCATTGTCTCAACTTCGTTGCCCTGGTCGCTTCTGCCCGAAGCCCTCCTGATCGCGGTTCTGGCGGGATTGGCCGCGGGCGCATTCCCCGCCTGGCGCGGCGCTCGTCTCTCCCCGGTGGAGGCCCTGCGCCATGACTAGCCCCATTCTCGAAGTCCAGGGGTTGCAGAAAAGCTATGACCAGGGACGCGTCGAGGCGCTGCGCGGGGTCGACCTCGCCATCGAGGCGGGCGAATTCGTCGCCATCAGCGGACACAGCGGCAGCGGCAAATCGACCCTGCTTCACCTGCTGGGCGGCCTCGATATGCCCACCAGCGGAAAAGTGCTTTTTCGCGGCTCCCCTCTGGGGGCGTCTATTGATCTCGATACCTACCGCTGTCGTCATGTGGGCTTCATCTTCCAGGCTTTTCACTTGCTGCCCACATTGTGCGCATTAGAGAATGTACAGGCTCCCATGCTTGCAGCTAGAGATCGAGCCAACAACCGCGAAGAGCGCGCCCGCGCGCTGCTCTGCGAATTAGGGCTCGAGCAACGAATGCGCCGGCGCCCAAATGAACTCTCGGCAGGCGAGCGGCAGCGGGTCGCCATTGCGCGAGCGCTTGCCAACCATCCCTCGATCTTGCTGGCCGACGAGCCGACCGGCAATCTCGACAGCACGAATTCGGCGCGCATCATGGAAATCCTGGTCGGCATACAGAGAACGCGAGGGATGACCCTGATCATCGTGACCCACGAAGACGAAATCGCGAACTCGGCCCCGCGCCACATTCGCATTCACGATGGAAGGATCAAGCCATGAGATTTGCGACTGCGGTCGTCGCAGCGATGCTTCTCCTGACTGGGGCCCTGCAGGGCGAAGATGCCCAGGCTGTGCTCGCGCGCGCGCGAAAGCAGATCGAGTCGGCGGATTATCGTGCATCGGGAAAGCTCGTGACGGTGGACGCTAAGGGAAAACGCACCAGCTATGCGCTGACCATTCTGGCGCACTGGTTCCCCGGCGTTCTGCGGGCGCTCGTCGAGATTGTTCCGCCCGCAGCAAACTCCGCGAATCTGGCCGGCGCCGTGCGCATGCTGCTCGAGATGCGGCCCGGCGGACAGGATACCATTCGGATTGCTCGCCTCGGCGGCGCGGGAATAGAAGCCTTGCCTTTCGAAAAGTGGGACGAGGGCCTCTTCGGCGGCGCATTTAGTTATGCGGATTTCCTGGAGCCGCAGTACTACTGGCAGAATCAGGTCCTGCTGAAATCCGCGCAATTCGGGACCCATCTGTGTGACGTTCTCAAGAGCTCCCCCGGAAGCTCCGATCGCACCCACTATGCAAGTGTGCAAACGTGGCTCGATCATTCCATCGGCTATCCCGTTTACGCCGAAAAGACGCTGAAGGGAGGCGATATGGTCAAGGAGTTCACGTATATTGGGCTGCGCCAAACCGCGGGAGTCTGGTCGGCCACCCAGGTCGAAGCCAAGGTACGCGGCCGCCAAGGTTCAACGTTGCTGATCGTCCAGCGCGGCAGCGCGAAAGCCCATCTCTCTGCCAGAGATTTCAGTCCTGAACAGATCACTCACTTCGAGGATCATCCATGAGCTTTTCACTTCTCATTCTCTGTATGGTCGCTTCCGTCCCTGTTGCCGGATTTCTATATCAGTGGATCGGTTCTCGCCGCGACGAGAAACGCTATACCCATCTGGGGCGCTGGATCGACATCGCTCAGGGGCGAAAGCTCTTTGTCGTTGAGAAAGGCGCCGGCGCGCCCGCGGTTCTTTTCGAAGCCGGTATTGCCGCAACCAATCTCAACTGGCGCCACATCCAGGAGAATGTCGCCAGCTTCACCTCCACCGCCTCCTATGACCGCAGCGGCCTTGGCTGGAGCAGCCCCTGCCGCACCGTGCGCACGCCGGGCAACATCACTACCGAACTGCATACCATGCTGCAGGCGGGAGGCATCAAACCGCCTTACATCCTCGTGGGCCACTCGTTCGGCGGGTTGGTGATGCGCCGCTATGCCGTCACTTACCCTGAGGATGTCGCTGGGGTCGTCTTGATCGACCCCATGCGTTGCGAGGAGTGGCCGCCCCTGAACCCAGCCAAGCAGTCCATGATCAACCGCGGCAAACGGCTCTCGCGTTATGCCATTCCCATCGCCCGCTTCGGACTGGCCCGGCTTGCCATCACCTCTCTGCTCTGCCGCTCCGGAAAGCTCTCAGGTTGCCTCGCGGATGCGGGAGGACCCGGCGCTCGCCATGTGCTGCATCGTGTGACCGAAGAAGTAGGAAAGATGCCACGGGAGTTGTGGCCCGTTGTCGCGGCCCATTGGTCACGGCCCGGCTACTACGCCGGCATGAAGAGTCACGTCGAAGCGGTCCCCGAGACTGTGCGCGAGATGCAAGATAGCGAGCCCATCCGCGACATCCCAGTCCTGGTGCTCACGCCCGGCAAATCCACACCGCTTTCGAGCCAGTGCCTGGCAAAAATCGGAAACAACGTGCAGCAGGTGATCGCCGCCGCCAGCGCGCATTGGATCCATCTCGACGAACCGGAACTGGTCGTGAATTCGATCCGGGAGATGGTGATGGCTGCGACGCCTGCAGCAGTCGCAGTCACGGTCTAATTCGGGCCAACCGGGGCCGCAACAAACGCGCTCAGCCAACCGGCGAGGGTCGCTCAGCCATTGCCTCTGCGAAGCGCTCCTGCAGCGCGCGGCGAAGAAACTTGCCGTTGTCATTTTGAGGCAGCCCGCCTAGCTCCAAGATCCAGATGCGCCGCGGCGCTTTGTACGCTGCCAGACGGCTGCGGCACCATTCCAGCAGTGAGTTCTCGTCGCAAGCCGAGCCGGTATGCAATTCCACTGCGGCTGCCGGCATTTCGCCTTTCTCACTGTGCGGAAGGCCGAAGGCAACCGCCCGAGCGACCGCGGGATTGGCCAGCAACACTTCCTCCAGTTCGCGCACGTAGACGGAATACCCGCCCGACTTGATCACGTCCTTCATCCGCCCAACCAGCCGGATCAGCCCGAGGCGGTTGCGCGTGGCAAGGTCGCCGGTGCGCAACCATCCGTCGCCGGTGAGAAGCGACGGAGCATCGTGCTTCCAGTAGTGCGGCTGCAGACCGTGGCGACGAATCTGGCATTCGCCCACGGACCCTGCTGGCAAACATCGATCCTGCTCATCAACAACACGGACATGAAACGGCGGCACCGGAATGCAAAGATCGCCGCTGCCGGGAAGAAACGACAGCTCCATACCCATCATTGCGAGTCCGCCAAGCTCGACCATGCCATAGCCATTCAGCAGCGCGGGTGGAATGCGGCCTCCGCCGGGCAGCCGGAATAATGCACCGAACGACCGCAGGCGCCCTCGAACTTCGCTGGGGAGATGATCGCTTGCCGAGAGCCAGACACGCACGCTGGCCAGTCGCGCCGGATCGGGATTCCTGTTGAGGAGCCGCGCAAACATGGCGGGCACGCCCACCACCGCGGTGATGCCGAAGCGCTCAATACGATCTAGCGCTGCGTCAACATCGAAGCGATCGAGAAAGCAACCGCGAATCCCCGCCATCAATCCGTAAAGAGCGATGCTGACCGCCATGATGTGCGACCACGGCAATGCCACAAGCGCGAGGTCGCGCGGCCCCAGCAAGAGCCCGGTGAGCACGGTGGATGCGCGCGCTCCCAGCAACGCGTTGCTCGACAGCGCCGCGCCCTTGGGGAATCCGCTGGTCCCGGAAGTGTGGAAGATGGCGATCGTTGCTGCCGGATCAATCTCCACCGGCGGGGCGGTTTCCGCGTTCGCGCCGGGCCGCACGAATCCATCCAGAGTCGCGGCCTCCTCATCCGCCTGGATCCATGCGCGCACCGCGATATTCGAACGGTCGCCGATGGTCCGCTCAAAGACTGCGCGATCAGTGATCAGAATCTCCGTTCCGCTGTCGGCCAGAATGCGTCGCACCTCGGCAAGAGAAAGCTGTGGGTTAAGCGGAACCGCGATTCCTCCGGCGCGAATGATTGCCAGGAACCAGTGAAAACATGCGCGGCTGTTGCTTCGGTAGACCGCCACCGGCTGGCCTGGCCGAAGGGTAACGATCTCTCGCAGGAAAGCATCAAGTCGGCAGACTTCCGCATGCAGATCGGCGAGCATGAAAGGGGCGCCGTTATCGTCCACTGCAACTGCGCAGTTTCTTTTCCGCCGAACTAGCTCGTCTATCAGGTTCGCTACCGTCACGCGGCGGTCCTGCGCCAGGCGATACCGCTGCAGGATGCTCATAGTGCCGGGACCGGTTTGCGTCCCCAATCGCTGGCGACGCAGTAGACGAAAAGACGGTCGAGATAATCCAGCACCGGGGGCGGGAAAACTCCGGCCGGTCGCAACAGGCGCTCTGCGTTGCTCGTGTCGAATTGCATCCGCATCGTGAAGTAGTCGCGGTAGGCGCGGCCATCGCGCAACACGCGCCGCTTCCGCCCCCAGAGCGATAGAAATAAGAGCGGGCGCACCACGGCGAAGAAAAACTTGGGATCGACGAATTTTGGTTCGGGACCTTTGAAGAATTCCATGGCGCGACGAGCAACTTCTTCAATCGTTGCGCTGCCCCGCGGCCCGGCGCAGAGATGCACGGTGCAGCCCGCTGCCGCCGGATCAAACAGGAGCCGCGCCACCGCGCCAGCCACGAAGTCCACCGGCACGATATCCAGCACTGCATCCGGATAGCCCGGCACCGTGCGCCACAGTCCCCGCGCATAGATTTTCAGCGGCCAG
Organism: Occallatibacter sp.; assembly: GCA_035508975.1. GTDB lineage: Bacteria > Acidobacteriota > Terriglobia > Terriglobales > Acidobacteriaceae > Telmatobacter. The sequence continues at coordinate 79,882 of DATJMC010000086.1, read as the reverse complement.
TACATCATCTTGAAACTTGAGGTGACGCCCGTGCGGGAGTCGCCCACAATGATGCTGGGACGCAGAATTACGCCGGGAAGCGAATCGAGGCGCGACCGGACCAGGGCCTCGGCTTCCGCCTTGGTTTGCTCGTAGGTGTTGCGATAACCCTGGCCGACAACGAGTTCATCTTCGCGCACCAGGTCGGAGCGCTCGCCCGCGACGTAGGCGGTGCCAACATAGGCGAAACCCCGCAGCTGTCGCGCAGCCCCCGCAAAATCGAGGATCCGTCGCGTGCCTTCGACATTTGTGCGGCGCGCCTCGTCGAGGGAGTGATCGAAGCGAACCGTGGCGGCCGAGTGAATCACGTGCGTGATTTCCCCGCAGAGCCGCTTATAATCTGCAGCCCCCAGGCCACAATTTGGTAAGCTCACATCGCCTGAGAAAACCTGAACGCGCGAACGCTCCGCCGGAGCCACGAACGCATGGGCGCGCTCTTGCCCCGATTCGCCGTTCCGGTCCCGGATCAGCAATGCAAGACGAACCTCGGGATACCGCTCCAGCAATTCGCGCACGAGTTGCGCGCCGAGAAATCCGGTCGCGCCAGTCACGAAAATAAGCTCGTTGCGATTCATGACAATAGGCCGCGGCTCGCGCGGGCTGAGTGGATCGGTCACCTTGTTCTTCCCATTTCGCGTCTAGGGTTCGGGCCATTATAGCCCGCGCTCAAAGACAGTCTGTAGCCGTCAGGGCGCCGATGGAGAGCCCTGAAAAAAGGCAGGCCGATTCGCCTGAACCAGGCTCTGTCGCGTCATGCTCAGTAGAGCAAGTATTTCTGGCGTTTCTCCAGAAATCCGTTTGCCGCCTCCTGCCAGTCCTCGGCAATTCGCCGCGGATCTTCGCCAGTCGCCAACGCACCCAACGCCGCCTTGTTGCGCATCAGCACATCCAGTCCTGCAATCTTGAAGTCCTCTGGATACAAGTGTTGTAGCGCTGCCGCGATCTCCAGGCCAAGCTCCGGACCATCGAGACTATCGCGCCCGGTCACAACAAGATTCACACCCCCGCACTTCTGGTTCGCATACACGGCCGCTGCCGGCGTGAATTTGACGGGAACAAAGCGCACGCCATCGATTTCCCGCGCATTGAGATAGACGGCCAGGTCGCGCCCATTGATCCAGGGCGCGCCCACCACTTCGAACGGAGTGTCTGTGCCCCGGCCGACGGAGATGTTCGTCGCTTCGATCATGCCGATGCCCGTGTAGAGGGTCGCTTCTGTCAGGTTGCGCAGGTTTGGCGACGGGTTGATCCACGCGACTCCGGTCGAGTCGAACCAGTCGCCGCGCATCCACCCTTCCATCGCAACCACCGTGAGCTTCGCACCGATCGATCGCTCGTCATTGAAGAGCCTGGCCAATTCTCCCATCGTCATTCCGTGGCGCACAGGCGTCTGCCAATATGAGACAAACGATTCGCTTCCCGGGTCGGCCATCGGCCCTTGTACGTACGAGCCTCCAAGAGGATCGGGCCGGTCAAGCACGAACATCTCTTTGCCCGACTTTGCGGCTGCCTCCAGAAAATATCCCAGCGTGCTCTCGTAGGTGTAATATCGCACGCCAGCATCCTGAACGTCGAAGACGATCTCGTCCACGCCGGCAAGCTCCTCCGCGGTCGGGCGCCGCTTGGCATCCGTGTCGCCGTAGACGCTATAAATAGGCACGCCTGTGGACGCATCCCTCGAATCGCCGATCGCCGTCGTATCCAGGGTTCCCGTCACCCCATGTTCGGGACTGAAGATCGCCTTCAGCGCAATGCCGGGAACGTGCGCGAGAACATCGACGGTCCGCGCCCCGCGGGCATCTACTCCGGTTTGGTTTGTCACTAACCCGATCCGCACCGGCTTGCTGGGATCGGGATGCAGGTCACGAAAATCGTGTGCCTCCAGCACATCGATCCCTGTCTTCACATCGCCGTTGCGCGCCGTAAACCGACGCTCCGCCATGATCGATTCGTTGTAACCGGTAATGCGCGCCAGGCGCAGGCGTTCGCGCTCGCTTACTGTCAGATCCAGCGATTCCACTACCGCGTTCGCCACCCGCGCGCGCAGCGACACCGCCGACCGTCCCGGGCGCGGATGGACCGAATTCGTAAGCAGAATGATGTAGGTGTCGGTGGTGGGATCGATCCACAGCGAAGTGCCGGTGAATCCCGTGTGTCCATACGAGCCCACCGGCAGCAGTTCGCCGCGATTGGTCGAAAACGGCGAATCGATGTCCCATCCCAAACCCCGCAAACTGGCGCCATTCGCAGGTCCCTGGGGCGTCGACATTTTTTCCACGGCGCTCGGGCTCAGGATCCTGTGGCCGCTCAGCAGTTCCTGCGCAAACCTGGCCAGGTCGTCGGCGGTCGAGAATAACCCCGCGTGCCCCGCGACTCCCCCCATGCGCCGCGCTGTTGGATCGTGCACAGTTCCGCGCAGCATCTTGCCGTTTTCGTCATATTGCGTCGGCGCGATCCGTGCGACCCACTCTGCCGGGGGGAGAAATCGCGTTTCGTGCATGCCGAGCGGCTCGAAGATCTTCTTCGCTGCATATTCGTTCAAGGGCATCCCCGTCACCTTCTCCACCAGGAATGCCAGGACTTCGAAGTTGATGTCGCTATAGACAAAGCGCGTGCCCGGCGGAAACTCGGGCTTCACTTCCATCGCCATCTTGTAGGCAACCTCGCGGCCCTGCCACGGCTCTTTCAGATCCAGATCCGGCGGCAGCCCCGAGTAATGTGTCATCAATTCGCGCACGGTGATCTGGTTCTTGCCGTTCTGCGCAAAATCCGGCAAGTACGCGGAGACGGGATCGTTCAGCCGCACGCGCCCTTCTTCCATCAACTGCATCATCGCGGTGGTGGTTGCGATGCACTTTGTCAGTGAGGCGAGATCGAAGATCGTGTCCACGGTCATAGCTTCGCGCGTGGGCTCTTCCGAGCGCAAGCCGAACGCCTTCCTGTAGACAATCTGCCCATTGTGCCCAACCAGGAGCACGCCGCCGGGAATTTTATGCTGCGCGACCGCGGCCTCCATCACCATGTCAAGCGCGTCGAAGCGATCCGTGCTCCCCGCTCTTTTGGAGTTCTCTGCGGCCATCGCAGCCCACGCGCCCGCGATCAACATCGCGCCGAGCATCAGCCGCCCGCGGCGTGATTGAGTTCTATTTCCCATGCCGACCCTCGATAGCCCTGTGCACATTTCCATCCGTGATCCTCAGCTTGCGCGTCGCCTCCGGCTTGCCCACATGTGTCTTCAACATCACCAGCGCGACAGGCAGGCTCATGCCGGCTTGCTTGAGAGTCTCATCGGCGGTCTTCCGATTCACATCGGCCAGCGTCTGCAAAATCCCAATCCCGCGCTCGACGAGCTTGCGATTTTTCAGAACCATGTTAACCATCAGATTACTGCTGACATACCCCAAGCGAGCCATCGCCCCGGTTGTCAGCATATTGCAGATCATCTTCTGCGCGGTTCCCGCCTTGAGCCGCGAGGAGCCCGTGAGCACCTCCGGCCCAACTTCCACCTCAATCGAAATATCGACCGACTTCGCTAACGCCGACCGGCGGTTACACGCGATGCCGATCGTGGCGGCGCCCTTGCTGCGGGCGTATTCGAGGGCGCTGATCGTGTAAGGGGTTCTGCCGCTCGCCGCAATCCCCACGATCACATCTCGCCTCCCAGGCTTCTTACGTGCCATGTCCCGCCTCCCAAGCGCGGCCGAATCTTCGCTGGCCTCTGTCGCATGCACCAGCGCGGCCTCTCCGCCGGCAATCAGAAACTGCACCTTGTTCGTGCCGAAGGTCGGCGGGCACTCTGAGGCGTCCAGCGCGCCGATGCGTCCGCTCGTCCCCGTTCCCACGTAGATCAAGCGACCGCCCTTGGAAAGGCGCGCGGCGACCAGGTCAACTGCCCGCGCAATTTCCGGCAGCGCCTTGCGCACGCGTCGCGCCACCGTGGCATCCTCGCGATTCATCGCCGTTACGATCTCCAGCGGGCTCATGGCATCCAGGTTGTCGGTTGCCTTATTCCTGCGTTCCGTAACCAGCTCCCTAATTTGCATTTTCATTCCTCAAGACAGCGTTCGTATTTCCGCTCCGCACGCTTGCCAGGCATCCCACGGCAAATGTCATTGCGCTTCCCAGGACCACGTACCAGGTAAACGACACGCCCGTGAACAGCCAGAGATAAAGGTTAAGCGCCAGTCCGCATGCCATGCCGGCCATTGCGCCGCGCTCGGTGGCAAACCGCGTCAGCACGCCCAGCAAAAACACGCCTAGCAGCGCGCCATATGCAACCGAGGCGATCGACAGCCCCACTTCGATCACCCTGCCCCCATGCCTCGCAACCAGAGCCAGCACAAACAGGACCGCTGCCCATGCGGCCATGGAGGCGCGCGATAGCTGCAACCGCCGCCGCTCCGTCGACTGCGGCCGCATGCGTAGATAAAAATCAACAATCGACGTCGATGAAAGGGAATTGAGGGCGGCGCTCAGATTCGACATGGCGGCGGCAAGAATTCCCGCAATCAGCAGGCCGCTGATGCCACGCGGCATGTGGGTGACCACGAATGTCGGAAACACGGTGTCAGAGCGCGTGAACGCCCGCACCGGCGGAAACTCGCGGTAATACACAAACAGCATGGCCCCGATCAAAAGAAAGAGCGAAAACTGGAATAGAACCGCAACGCCGCTTGCAATCAGCGCAAGCTGCGACTGCCGCTCGCTGCGCGCTGCCAGCAGTCGCTGCACGATCAGTTGATCGGTCCCGTGACTCGCCATAGTCAGAAACGTACCGCCAATCAACCCCGACCAGAACGTGTACTTCACCGTGGGCTGAAGCGAAAAATCCAGCGTCCTGAATTTACCCGCTGCTCCCGCGATGCTATGCGCGGTCGCCCATCCGCCGGGAACGAGATGCAGGATCGTGAGCAGCCCCACCACGGTGCCCGTCACGTACACGGTCTGTTGCAAAACATCCGTCCAGATTGCCGCGCGGATTCCCCCTCGAAATGTGTAGAGAAGCGTCAGCACAGTCACCACCGCAATTGCCGCCAGGTCGCGCTCGAAATCGCTCATGCCTTTGAGCAGTCCTCCCAGGGCAATACGCACCACGATCGCCACGGCAAACACTCGCACGCCCTCGGCCGCCGCGCGCGTCAGTAGAAAAACGCCGGCAGTGAATGTGCGCAGACGCTGCCCAAAGCGCTGCTCCATCAATTGGTATGCCGTAACAAGCTTGCCGCGCAGGTAGTGAGGGATGAAAAGAAAGCTAACCAGCACGCGCCCGATCAGATACCCGAACACCAACTGCAGAAATGTGAAGTTGCCGTCGTAAGCCAGTCCCGGCACGCTGATCACCGTTAATGTGCTCGTTTCCGCGGCGACGATTGAGAGAGAGATCGCCCACCATGGAATCGCATTGTCGGCTAGGAAATATCCTCTGAGGGTCTGCCGCTCGTTTCTGAAGCGCAACCCGAACAGGGTCACGCCAACCATGTAGACGAGAACTATCCCCAGATCCAGCTTGCTTAGTCCCATGAATGCTTCCTGGCGGCATTTTTCAAGCCGACCGGCCCGGGGTCCGGCGCCTCGGAGCTCCGCCTAATCTTCGCCCAGCCTACTGTGTTCTTTGCCGCAACCGCAAACGTTCTCGCGGGGCGGTCACCTGTTTCTCCCGAGCCCGGAGAGACAGCCGTTCGGCGTCGCCCGAAATGCCGCCCAACCGCGCCTCCCGCAATTTGATCCGGCTTGTTCAATAATGGTTGAGAGGCATGACAAGAGCGCAAACTGGGGAAATCCACGTGACGTTTCTCAACAAGCACACTATGGCTCTGGTTCTGGCGCTGCTCGCTTGCAGCCGTGCTGGAGTGCTGGCAGCGCAAACCGGAGTCGCCGAGCAGGCCATGGTCCTTGAGCGGCAAGGGAAGCTTGTGGAAGCCGAAGCCGCATGGAAGGCGATTGCCAAAGAAAACCCATCGAATGCGGAGCCGTTCGCGCATCTCGGCTTCATCGAATCCAAACTGGAGCACTATTCCGAAGCCATCGCGTCCTATCGGCACGCCATGGTCCTCAACCCCGGCATGCCCGGACTGCGTCTGAACCTCGGCCTGGCCTACTTCAAGGCGAGCGATTACAAGCAGACGATCCAGGACCTCGAGCCGCTGCTCAAAGAGCAGCCCGACGATCAACGCCTGACCATCCTCATCGGCATGTCGCACTACGGGCTCGGCCAGTTTGCCGCCGCTGCCACTTATCTCAAGCCTGCCGCCGAGCGCGATCCGCAGAACCTTGCGCTCCTGCTCACGCTCGCGCACAGCTGCCTCTTGTCGAATCAATACCCCTGCGTTCTCGACGCCTACCATCGCATCATCGCCCTGAATGCCGAGTCCGCCGAAGCCGACATGCTTGTTGGCGAAGCGCTCGATGAAATGAAAGATACCGAGGGCGCGATCCGCGAATTCCGCGCTGCCGAAGCGGCAAACCCCAAGGAGCCGAATGTGCATTTCGGACTCGGCTACCTGCTGTGGGTGAAAAACGAGTATCCCGATGCGGCAAAGGAATTTCAGGCCGAGATCGACAACGATCCGCAGCATTTCCAGGCCATGCTCTATCTCGCCGACTCCTATGTGCAGATGAACCAGATGGAGAATGCGAAGCCGCTCCTTGAGAAACTGGAAAAGATCAATTCCGAGAGCGCCAAAGAGCACCTCGACCTCGGCATCGTCTATGCGGACGAAGGGCACATGCAGCCGGCGCTGGCCGAGTTCCAGAAGGCGGCCAGGCTCGCTCCCAACGACGCCAATCCTCATTGGAGAATGGGACGCCTCTACCGCGCGATGGGCCGCGAGGCTGAAGCGAAGGCGGAATTCCTGAAGACCAAGGCTCTGAATCAAGCGGAAGATCAAAAGCTGCTCAAGATCATGGCTACGCTTCCCAATAACAAGCCTTCCGGGGGAAGCAGCGATAACGGCCCCTCGAATCATTAGGCCCATCGATTAAATGAAAAGGCCGGGGTCGAAACCCCGGCCCTTTGCAGTGGTGACTCGGTGAATTAGTAGGTGAGCTTCATCCCGATCTGGATTTCGCGCGGGATGTGAGCGCTGGTGACCTGGCCGAAGCTGGAGTCGGTGATGCCGTTGTCGACACCGTCCCAGCTGGTGTGGTTGAAGGCGTTGAAGTACTCGCCGCGAATCTGGAGCCGGAACCGCTCTCCAAGATTCAGGTTCTTGATCGAAGCCAGATCCCAGCGTTGCATGCCTGGACCGAGCAAAGTGTTCGAGCCCTCCGAGCCAAAGTGCCCCGAAGCCTGCCCGAACGACGAGGTCGAAAACCACTGGTTCAGAGTCTTGGTCTTCTGCACCGAAGCAACCTGGTCAGGTCGGATTGCGATGTCGCCGTTTTCCGCCAGCCCAATGCCGTTCAGCCCCATGTTCGGAGCGGTCCCCGCAACGCAAAGCCCGGTGGTTGCGTCCGTCGTGCACGCAAACGGATCGCCCGGTTGCGTCACTTCAAACGAAGTGCCTGAGACCATCGACGTGATTCCCGAAACCTCCCAGCCGCCGAGAATGTGTCCCACGAAGCCCTGCTGCGTTCTGTAGAACGGCAGGTCGTAGACGTAATTAGCTTCCAGCACCTGGGGTGTATTCGAGGCCGACGGACCGTAGTCGAGCTTCAGGTCGTACAGGTCCTGGTTTGCCGTGCCGCGATCGTTGGAGTTTGTGGTCAGATCCTTCGACCAGGTATAGGCAAGCCCCACCGTGAGACCCTTTGTCGAACGGTGGTTGAGCGAAACTTGCAGCGAGTTGTAGTTGTTTGTGATCAGCGGCGCGCGGGTATGGTACGGACCGTAGCCGATGTAGGGCCGGATGGCATTCACGTCGACGTCGGGGCCGGCGTTGGTCCTATCCGTAAGCGACGGCTGGTTCATGTCAATCTCACCCAGCAGATGACGCGCCTGGTTTCCTACATAGGCGAGCTCGAGCACCGTGGTCGGCAACAGCTGCTGCTGAACCGAGAGGTTGAAGTTGGCGTACGAGGGTACCTTGAATTCGGGATCCCCGGACGTCGTGAGGGTGTTGGGGCCATACGCCAGCACATTGGCGCCGGAAGGTGAATCGAACGTGGTGTTGCGGATGGTCGAGTACTGCACAAGCGGCGGATCGCCGAATGCATTCTGCTCCCACATGCCGTTGAGCACGCGGTCATAGAAGATGCCGAAGCCACCACGAATCGAAGTGAGTCCGCGGCCATCCGGGTTGAACGCAAAACCGAGGCGCGGTCCGAAGTTGAGGTTGTGATTCGGATTGACGTAGGCGCCATAGGGCGAGCACTGCACCAGCGGCCCGATCGCCTTCGCCTGCGTGCAGGCAGCTCCCTGCGGGAAGATCAGCCCGTTGGCATACGTCGCCGGAATCAGCGCATTGCCATTCAGCGCCTGCCCGGCAACGAAATTGCCGGAGAGTGGATCGATGGCCGGCGCATTGCTCGCGTTGTAGAGCAGCGGGTCGAAGTTGTTGAGTGTGTCGTTGACGTCGGTCGGCGACGGGAAGCGGCTCCACCGCACACCCAGATTCAATGTCAGCTTCTTGTTGATCTTCCAGTCGTCCTGTACGTAGGCTTCGCTGTTGATGTAGTGAAGGTCGGGGATCGTATCGCGGCTCGCCTGCGAGTAGGAGTAGACGTTGCCGAGCAGGAAGTCGCCCCAGTCTGAAAAGACGAAACTGGCTGCGCCGCTCGAAGCATTCTCGGTCTTCAGCATCTGCTGGAACTGGAAGCCCGTGCGGATCGTGTGTTTGCCAAAGGTCATTGACAGGTTGTCGAAATACGTGCGGTCGAGGTTGCGTTCCTTGTAGGGCGCGCTGCCTTCGCCCAATCCCTGGATTCCGCCATTCAGGAAGCTGATCGAGGGAATGCGGCCATAGGGGTCGCTGTAGGTCCAGTTGTTGGTGAGCGCCCCGCGCACAGCCGATGAATCTGCGGTCACACCAGGCTCCAGGCTCGCGGCAATCGATCCCTGCGCCCACACGAATTCAACTTCGTTTACGAGCTTGGGAGAGATGGCCCAGGTCAGGTTGCCCACCACGTTTTTGCCCGGCGCGTCGACCGAAGTGGTCATCATGCCCGGATAGTTATTCCCAGCCCACAACCCCGTGGGATAGACGGTCGGCGTGTCGTCTTGCATACCGCGCGCAAAAAAGTGCACCTTGTCGTTGAAATAGTGATCAACGCGCACGATGTCCTGGCGGAAATTGTTGAACTGCGAATACGACTGGTAGAACAGGTTGCCGTCGTTGGGTGCGAACTTGCTGAACACGTTGCTCAAATACACCTGCGCGTTCTTGCTGTAGCAGGCCGAGTTGATCTGCGTCGTGTTGCTGGTCGCGTCGTAGGTGGTGCAACCCGCCAAACCGTTGGGCCCGGCAGGAACAAAGTCGCCGGCAATCGTGCCCGCCAGCTCCGCGGTGCTCGGCGGCGTCACCGAGATGGGATCAGGAGTGCTCGTCTTGCGCCACTCTTCTGACCAGAAGAAGAAGGTCTTCTTGCGGTCGGCGTTGTAGACCTTGGGAATGAAGATCGGGCCGCCCAGCGTAAAACCGAAGTCGTTGTAACGCTCAATCGTGCGGGGTGTGTTGGTCAGGTTGTTGAAGTAGCTGTTGGCGTTCAGGGCGTTGTTGCGAACAAACTCGTATGCCACGCCGTGGAATGAGCTGGTGCCGGCGCGGGTGGCTACCAGAACCTGTCCGCCGCCCGACCGGCCGTAGCCGGCGTCATAGGTGCCGCGCTGCAGCGTGAACTCCTGGATGGCGTCGACGCTGGGAACGTTGGTCAGGGTTGCGTTCGAACCGCTGTCATTGATGTCGGCACCATCCACTGTCCAGTTGTTGGCCGTTTCGCGCGCGCCGTTGACCGCCAGAGCGGTGCCATCTGAAAGTCCGAAGCCCACTTCATCGCCGAGCTGGTTCACAACACCCGGCTGCAGGGTCACCAGCTGCTCGAAGTTACGATTGCTCAATTCCAGCTCCCGGACCTGCTGTCCTGAGATGGTTCCGGCCTGCGCGCTGGTGTCTGTGTCGATCGAAACGGGATTGTCGACCACCGTCACCGTCGTATTCTCGGCGCCCGCCTTCAGCTGCACATTGAGCGCATGCTTTTCCGCGACGTTGAGAGTGATGTCGGTTGCCTTGTACGTTTCAAAGCCGTTCGCAATTACCGTAACGGAGTAAGTCCCCGCCGGCAGGTTAGTCACAACATAATTGCCGATCCCGTCGGATTGAACCAGGCGAGATGCGCCGTTCACGCCGTTTTGCGTCACCGTAATCGCAGCGTTGGGAATCGCCGCGCCCGTGGAGTCGGTCACGGTTCCGTTCAGCGTCGCGGATAATTCCTGCGCGCGGACGGCAAGCGGCCAGCTCAACGCCAGCACAAGAACGAGCCACAGCGCGGATCGCCCGCCCTTGGAACTCGCCCACCTCCCCGCTTTGCCACAAGCTGAGTTGAATGGTTTGGCAAACTTGGGATTCGAGATCGTCTCCTGATGCATCATGGCCATCTCACCTTTCTGGGAAAATCCTGTGATGTCGACTCGCAAAGCGCGCTTCGACGGGGTCCTTTCAAGTGCATTGAAAAAGCAGCATCGCCTTGAAGAGGTTCACCCTGGGATTTTCAGAAAAGTGAGGGCCAGTCCGGTCTCGTAACCCTGAGCCGATGTCCGGAGACGCTCCAAAGAGCAAAGCTCTCAATTCGCGCCGGACTTTTCTGGTCGTGCATCACTTTCTCCCAAGGTGGTGCAAATGCAATCGAACAAAGATCACGCTGTTGTCTTGAGGTTCACTCCGGACGTGCGCCGAGGGAGACGTGCCCGATTCCTCGATTCACGGCCCGAGAGAACATTCTTTCCCGAAAACAATATGAGAAGAACACATAAAGATCAAGGGGAAAATTGAACAAAATGGCGGCAAATGATCAGCAACCCGGTATTTTTGGGGCTCGTTTGGTCGTCAAAGCCATCGAACTTGATCGACTTGCGGGAAATTCGCCGCCGGCATGAAGAGCGCTCAAACTCTAACCACCCTGAAAGCGAAGGAGTTATACCTGCGGACCCGGTCCACCGGCGCGGTTCGGGCACCGCAACCGGATTTCAGGCGCGAATGACCCGGATACCCTGCCGCTCAAAAGGAGCGATCGCCTCCGCCGAAGCCTCGGAGTTGGTGATCAGCACGTGTATGTCATTACTCGGGCAGATGAACGCTGGGCTCACATTGCCCAGTTTGCTGCAGTCGGTCACCACAATCACCTGCTTTGCCTGCTTTAGCATCTTGCGGTAAACCAGCGCTTCGTCCGCTTCGAGGGTCGTGGCACCACGTTCAGCATCGAGACCCGTCACGCTCAAAAACACTTTGTCCAGGTAGACGTTATCCAGAAACGTGAGCGCCGCATTCCCGGTCAACGAAAACGACCACGCCCAGGGAATCACTCCACCCGTCAGATAGGTGCGGATTCCGGGCTGATTGCACAACTCCATCCCGATATTGATCGCGTTGGTGACGATCTGAATCTTTTCACGATGGCGCAGGCTGCGCCCGATGTGGGTCGTCGTGGTCCCAGCCGTGAGCCCCACGGTCTCGTTCGGCTGCACCAGCTCAGCCGCCGCCAAACCGATCCGGCGTTTCTCCACCGCAAAGCGCTGCTCGCGCGCAAGAAAGGAGCTGTCGTAGCGGAAGGGTTCGTAGAGCAGCGGCTCGACCAGCGTAGCGCCGCCATGGGTGCGGCGAATCAGCCCGCGGTTCTCCAGGCGTACCAGGTCACGGCGAATGCTCGGAGCGGAAGATCCGGCTACGGCGAGAATCTCTTCGATCGACGCCGTACCGACAGATAAAAGAAACTTGATGATCTGTTCGGAGCGATGGTTCAAATGGTCCGACATGTCGACCTGATTCTACACGGGCTAAAAGAACAGAAAAGCGCTATTGTCCACACTTTTTGTTCATTCCGCGGATTTTTAGACCCGAATTTCCAAGATTATGACGAATTCATGGCTCTTTGATCAAGAGCACTAAGGTTCTAAACCCACGGCAATCCATGATTGCCGACCGATCGCGGCTTTCAGCAGTGTTGGGAAAAAAGGAAGACCAAGCGGGATCACAGAGTCTGGGTCGCAAAGATCGCAGTGTTAGCAGCCATGGCCTTTATGGCTCGGGTTGCGTCGCCTCCAATATGCGCGACGATTTCGATGCCCGCCAAGCCCTTGTTTCCTGCCATGATCTCCGCATCCGTCGAGGCATCCGCGGCCCGCCGCGAACTCAACCAGCTTTCCGAGCAGATTCATTATCCGCTCTCGGAATTCGCCCTCGCGCCTGGCTGAGCGGCAGAATCAACCGCCTGCGCGCACGCGCCCGCCGCGAAGTAGCGCCTCAATCAATCCGCAGTGCACGCACGGGATCAATCGAGGCTGCGCGCCGCGCCGGAATGATGCCGGCAACGGCTGCTGCCAGCGCCAGCACTGCAATCGCAACAGCCATCACCGGAACGTTCACGCTGGTTGTGTCGTAGAGCTGCGACTTGACGTAGCGCACGCAGAAGATCGCCACCGGGATGCCAATCGCCAGGCCAATCCCAGCCTGCAACATAGCTCCCCGCATCACCAGGCCGATCACGCGGCTGCGCGCGGCTCCCAGCGCCATGCGGATTCCGATCTCCGGGGTGCGGCGCACAACGGTGTAAGCCGTGACGCCGTAGAGACCGATGGCAGCCAGCAGAAGCGCCAGCAGGCCGAAGAGGGAAGTCAGCCGCGCGATCAGGCGTTCTTCGGTGAAGCGATCGTCGATCTGCTGCTGGAAGGTCTGGAACTTCACGATGGTCAGGTTGGGGTTGATGCTCGCCAGGGTGTCGCCGACAACCTTTTCAAAGCCGGGAATCGGGCGGGTTGTCTGGATCACCAGCGCTCCGGCGTACATCGACTGATCCTTTTCGAGCGGGTCGTTCGGATCGTTGGCGCTGCCGGCGCGCTGCGTCAGTGGCAGGAAGTACATCGCGTGGTTTTTCCAGTAAACGCTGGTGTAGGTCGTGTCTTCCACCACCCCGACGATCTCATGCGCGCCATCCAAGCCAACCTGGCCGGGCCCCGAAAATCCAAATCGATGCCCGATGGGGTTCCGCTTACCGAAGAACTGCTTCGCGAATTCCTGGTTCACGACTGCCACCGGCGGTGCATTCAGCGTGTCCTGTGTCGTGAAGCCACGGCCCGCGACGATATGGGTGCCCACGGAGTCGAAGTATTCCGGCGTCCCCTTCACCCACGATGCGCCTTTGTTCAGGTCCGGCTCGCCCTGCACCTTCACGCCGGATCCCCAGTTGTTCTCCTCCATCGGCGTATAGGTGGCGAGCCCGACTTTTACTACCCCTGGAATCGCGTGGAATCGATCGACGATCGTCTGGTAGAGAGGCTCGACTTCGGTGTTCTTGTAGCCCGCTGCTTGCGGATTGATGTGGGCGATGTAGCGGTTAGTCGCATCCAGCTTCATGTCCACGTTCTCAGCCTTGTTGAGGCTTTGCGCGAAGAGCCCCGCCGCCACCAGCAGCACCAGCGAGAGTGCGGCCTGCAAGACAACGAGTGCGCGCTGCAAAAACGATGCTCCGTGAGCCGTGGTACGCGCATTCGAGCGCAGGGCTTCCGCCGGTTGCGTCCGCGCCGCCATCAGCGCCGGCGCAAGGCCGAAGAGAACGCCCGTCACCAGCGAAAGCGCAAACGCAAAGCCAATCACAAGCGGAGAGGGCGAAGCTGTCACCGGCATGTTGTGCTGATCGGGAAAGGCGAGCGCCAGCAGCGCATGTGCCCCGAGATACGAGACCGCGAGCCCGAGCAGCCCCCCCATGCCTGACAGCAGGACGCTTTCCGTCAGCAGCTGTCGCACGATGCGGCTTCGCTGCGCGCCTAGCGCTGAGCGGATCGAAAGCTCTGCGCGGCGGCTCATGCCGCGCACCAGCAGCAGATTGGCGATATTGGCGCAAGCCACCAGGAGCACCATCGCAGCAATCCATTGCAGCAGCTTCAGGTGATCCTTGTAGTCGTCCTGCATGTTCTGAATGCCGCCGCCCCCCGGTGTTATCACCACGTGCGTGCGAGGCAGAACCTTCTTGGCGCGCTCATCGGTAAATGTCTTGAGCGGAGCAAATTGCTGCTTCAGCAGCGTGCTGGCCTTCGCCTGCAGAACCGTGAGCGACGTGCCCGGCTTCACACGTCCGATCACATACGCCCACTGCGTGTCGGGATCGTTGAAGTAAGGCGCGCCGATTACCTCATCCATCGCATACATGGGCAGAAAATACTTCGGCGGATTCGTGTCGATCCGATCCCCGTAAAATCCCTTGGGCGCAATCCCGATGATGGTTGCCGGCTTGGTATTCACGTAGAACGCGCTCCCCACCACGCTGGGATCGCCGGCATAATCCTGCTGCCAAGCGTCGTAGCTCATCACCGCGGTGATCGGAGCGCCTTTCTGATCGTCGGAATCCATAAAGAGCCTGCCCGCCGCCGGCGAAAGAGCAAAGACGCGGAAATAGTTGCCGGACACAAACGTTCCCATCACCGATTTCGCCGCGGTCTGATGTCCCGCGCGCCGCACGGTAATTGGCCTCCACGCATAGCCCGACTCCATCGCGGCCAGTTCCTCAAACTCCGGCAGGCTCTTCTTGAACATGAGATAGGTATCAGTAGAAAAGAGCGAGTAGTCCCCGTTGTCGTGCCAGCCGCCGTTCACGCAGCAATCGTCCTGGTCGCCGATGCGGACCAGCGTCTTTGGATCGACGACCGGCAGGTTATGCAGCAGGATCGCATTCACCAGCGTGAAGATCGCCGAGTTGGCGCCAATACCGAGCGCCAGCGTCAACAGCACGGTCACCGTGAACCCCGGCGTCTTGCGCAATTGACGGAGTGAATAACCCAGGTCCTGCACCAGGATTCTCATCGCTCAACCTCCACACCTCGGGGACTCGACCGCACAGCGCATTGCTTTGCCCAGGAATCTTGCGACACCGCTCCCAGGCCGCGTTCGCGGAGCAGCTCTATGTGTTACTGACTGTAACACATAGATTTGGAAAGCGTGCAAGTGAATATTCTGGCGGTGGCGAATGTTGGCCGCCTCACCTCTGCGGCTGGCGTTTTTTTCCCGAGCGATCTCCCTTCTCCTATCGTCATTCAATAGGAGAGAGTCGGCCGGCGTAGCTGCGCAACAGCCGCCGGAAACCCTCGCAATCCGCGCCGAAGCCCACCGAAAAGGACCAATCGTATGTGGCCGCATCTGAAATCCGCGCTCCGCAACCTGCTGCGCAAGCAGCGCGTCGAGTCCGATCTGGACGAAGAGATTCGCAGCTACGTGCACGCCTTGGCCGATGAGAAGATCGCTGCCGGCGTATCCCCCGCTGAAGCCCATCGCCGCGCGCTCGCCGAAAGCGGCGGAATTGAACGCGTGAAACAGGCGGTCAGGAATGACCGCGCGGGCACGCTCGTCGAGTCTCTCGCGCAGGATCTTCGTTTTGGCATTCGCCAATTGCGCCGCAATCCCGCATTCACCTGGACAGCAGCGACGACGCTGGGGTTGGGCATCGGTGCGACGACCGCGGTCTTCTCGGCTGTCTATGCTCTTCTCTTGCGCCCGCTTCCGTTTCCGGAATCCGGCCGCCTGTCGGTCATCCTCCAGACCTGGCCCAGGAAAACCTGGTCTCCCCTTCCGATGATCTCGCAGGATTTCGTTGCGGCAAGATCGACGCTGAAGTCTTTTCAGTCCCTTGCCGGTTTTGTCGACCGGGGCGACAGCAACCTGACCGGTTCGGGCGACCCCGTGCGGGTCAAGGCGGTGCTGGTCACCGCGAACTTTCTTCCAATGCTGGGCATCGCTCCCCGGCCGGGCCGCAACTTCCTTCCGAGTGAGGACCGCGCCGAGGGGCCGGCGGTGATCCTCCTGAGCCATCGATTGTGGGAAAGCAAATTCCATGGCGATCCGGCCATCGTGGGCCGTGCCGTTACGCTCGACGGCAAAACGCAAACCGTGGTGGGCGTGCTGCCCGACCAATTCCTTTTCCCCGACCCGGGGATTGAGCCCGACGTCTACTACCCGGCAGCGTTCGACGCCGACACCAGCGTCTCAAGGAACTCGCATATCATCATCGTGAACGCGATTGCGCGCCTGCGCGACGGCGTCAGCGCACAGCGGGCGCTCGCCGAACTGCAAGCATTCGCTGCGGCTCGCGCCAAGAGCTATGCGGCGGAGATCAGCGCTTTTGCCGATGGCCGCCGCCTGTCTATTGAGCCGCTCCAGCGCCATCTAACCGGCGACGACCGCAGGAGCCTGCTGCTTTTGCTGGCCTGTGTTGCGGCGGTATTGATGATTGCATGTGCCAATGTCGCCAACCTGCAACTGGCGCGCGCCTTGACACGCCGGCATGAAACGGCCGTCCGTGGCGCCCTCGGCGCAACACGGCGGCGACTGGTGCGACAATTCCTGGTGGAGAGCCTCACGCTGTCGGCTCTCGCAACCGCGATCGGGTTGGTGATTGCGCTCGCTGCAACGTGGCTCGTCCGCCAGGGAGGTATGCCGGGCGCGATGGCCGGAACCTCGCAGGTGGCTCGACTCATCAGAACACCCATTGGGAAACTGGGCGCTGCGGTCGAGGTCGATGGGACCGTGCTTCTGTTTATCGCCGGGCTGGCCCTGCTGACCACAATTCTCTTTGGCCTCGCCCCGGCCATCAACAGCGCGCGAACCGATCTGCGGAGGGCGCTGCAGGCAACCGCGCAGCGCATGTCCGCGGTCCGCGAGCAGCGCTTGCTGCGTCACGGATTGCTGATCGCCGAAATCAGCTTGGGCGTGGCGCTCCTCGCCGCAGCCGGCCTGTTGATTCGCAGTTTTGCCAACGAGCTCGCAAAGAATTCAGGATTTGATCCGAGCCACACACTGACCGGAGCCGTGCAGTTTCGATGGGCCGACACAGCGAGAGTCACGGAAAGAGAATTTCCCCAGGTCAGAAATTTTGTCGACTTGCTCTTGCCGCGCCTGCAATCCATTCCCGGCGTGCATACTGCCGCTGTGGCCAGTGCGCTGCCTCTTTCCAACGAGATGTACTGTCCGAACAGCGTGTTCGTGTTCGGAGAAGGCCCGCTTCCGCTACCGGATGAACGGCAAGGCGGATGCGTCATCGCGATTACTCCGGATTATTTTCGCGCTGCCGGCACGCTGCTTCTGAAAGGGCGCTTCTTCAACGCCTCGGACAATTCCGCGTCTGATCGCGTGGCAATCGTCAACCAGGAGTTTGCGCGACTCTACATGAAGGGCAATCCCCTCGGCGGCCGGTTCCGCACCAATGTCAACTCCAGCAAGCCCGGCACCGACTTCACCTTCAGGACCATCGTGGGCATTGTGCAGGATGTCCCCTATAACGGCCTCGATCAAGGAGCCCAGCCAGAGGTCTATCTCCCCTTCGATCAGGTCGCGCTTCCCAGGCTCAACCTCATGCTGCGCGCCGATGTTGCGCCCGACTCGCTGTCTGCCGCCATGCGCCAGGCGGTAACGGCGGTCGATCGAAACCAGCCGCTCTTCGATGTGGAAACGATGGACGAGCGCGTCGCCGACGTCGTCGCGCCTCGGCGAATGATGATGCTGCTGACGGCCAGCTTTGCCCTGCTCGCGGTCGTGCTCTCCACGGTGGGCGTCTACGGAGTCTTTGCCTATTCGGTCAGCCAGCGCAAGCAGGAGATGGGCATTCGTATGGCGCTCGGCGCCTCGCGCGCCCACGTGGTTCGCCTGGTGTCGATGCAGGCATTGCGGCTGATTCTCGCAGGCAGCGCTCTCGGCCTCTGCGCTGAACTGCTGCTCAGCAAACTGCTCGCGAGTATGCTTGTGGGCGTTACAGGTCGCGATCCCATCTCACTATCCGCAGCCTTGCTTTTGATGATAGTTGTTGCTTTTCTGGCGAGCATGATTCCGGCGGCAGATGCCGCTCGAACCGACCTCATCACTACACTTCGTGCGGAATAAATTTGCCTCCGCTTCAGACGAAACTCCAGGCTGGTTCAGCTGATTCTCCGCCCATCTAAGCAGGCTCTCGGCTTACTCGGTTCGCAACGCCTGCATCGGATCGAGCCGGGAGGCGCGCCAGGCCGGTGCCAGACACGCCAGCACTGCGACCGCCAAAAGCGTCGCAATCACGCCCCCAAGAACCAAAGGATCCAGCGGTTTCGTCCCGAATAGCATCGACTGGAAAATGCGCGTCGCCGCAACGCTCACCACCAGGCCAAGCCCCAGCCCGAAAAGCGCCGGCCGCAATCCATCCACCAGCATCAGCTGCAGAAGCTGATCTCGTCGCGCGCCCAGCGCCATGCGAATTCCCAGCTCCGTTGCCCGTTGCGTGGTCAAGTACGACAGCACGCCGTACAGTCCCACTGAAGCCAAAAGCAGAGACAGAATTGCGAAGGCAAGCACCAGACTCGCGCTCAGGCTTGCATTCACTAACGATTCGCCGATCACGTCGTCCAGTGTGCGCACATCCGAAACCGGCATTTCAGGATCGAGCGCCGCTATCTGCTTTTGCACCGGCACCGAAAACTGCAGCGGATCGGATGCCGTGCGCACTGCAAGCATCTCGCCTCTCTGGTCGCCTTCAAGAATGGGAAAGTACATGGCCGCCTTTGTCGCTTTGCCGACCTGGTACAAGGTGTCCCCAACCACGCCCACGATTTCGTAGTCGACGTCGTCGGGCGACCCGGCGGGCGCATGCGCAGGGACATGCAGGTGCTTGCCGATGGGATCTTCACCGGCAAAATACTGACGCACCAGCTGCTGGCTCACAATCACCTTGTGAGACCGAGTGCCGCGTTCGTCGTTGGTGAAAGGTCGCCCATGGATAAGCGGAATGCCGAGGGCGCTGAAATAGCCGGGGTCGGCCCAGCGCGTCAACGCGTCCGGAAGATCTTGCCCAGACTTGAGGGGCGGGTGTTCCTTCACCGTAAACACGTCATCGCCCCAGTATCCCGCCCCCGGAAGCGTATTTCCCAACGCCGCGGCGCGAACCCCGGGCATGCTTCTCACCCGCCCCAGCAATGTTTCATTGAAGGCGTTCACCTTTTCTGGCGTGTCGTATTTCTTTTCCGGCAGGCTGTAGCTCAGTGTCAGCGTGTGGCCGGTAACGCAACCCACATCTGCCGAGCGCAGCCGCAGAAAGCTCTTGAGCAGCAGCCCCGCGGCAACCAGTAACACGACCGTGATTCCAATCTCCGCCGTAAGCAGCCACTTGCGCATCGCCGTGCGCGCTAGGTTGGTCGACCCCGTTCGCGCCGAAGTCTGGAGCGCCTTCATCATCGACTTGCCTGTGGTCGAGAGCGCCGGCAGCAGGCCGGCAATCAGCGCCGCCGCAAACATCAGCAGGCACGCAAACCCAATCACCGCCCCATCCATGTGGATTCCTTGCGCCGTGGGCAGGTCTTTCCACTTCTGCGCGAGCAACTGCGTCGCGAATCCCGACAGCAAGATGCCGCCTACGCCTCCTGCTGCGCAGATCAGCAGGCTCTCGGTCATCTGTTCGCGGATCAGCGTCCCGCGCTGTGCTCCCAGCGCGCTGCGAATCGCCACTTCTTTCTGCCGTGCCGCGCCCCGCGCTACCAGAAGATTCGCGACATTCAGGCAGCCGATCAGCAGCATGCAGCCCACGGCGGCAAGCATCACGTTCAACGGCTTTCTCACATCTCCAGCCAGATCTTCATTCAGTGAACGCGAAACGACATCTTCGGCTACAGGATCGTGTGGGTATTGCAGATGAAGCTGGTACTGAACGGCACTGACTTGCGCCAGAGCGCTCGCAAGGCTCACGTCAGGACGCAGCCGCGCCACCACATGGCTCTGGTGCCAGTCGTGATGCTGCAGAAAATCCGGCTTGGCGTCCGTCTTATAGGGAATCCACAACTGAACTTCAGCATCGGGATAAGTGAACCACGAAGGCAGCACTCCGACCACCGTGAACGGCCGTCCATTGAGGTGAATCTGCCGGCCCACAATCGTCCCATCGCCGGCAAAGCGCCGTTGGAACACGCTCCACGTCAGCAGCACAACCGTGCTGCCGGGTTTGTCTTCTGCCTCAGCGAATGTGCGGCCCAATGCCGGCTGTACCCCCAGCACCTGAAAGAAATTCCACGAGCCCGCCGCTGCAGTAACCGCCTCCGGCAGTTCGCCCCGCTCGCCGCTCAGGTTGTATCCGGCATAGCGCATGATCGCCATGTCTTCAAAGCCATGCGTCTTCGCACGCCAGTCGTAGAAGTCCGCGGGCGCGACCGGGTTGTAGTTGAACTCTGTTGCGTTTGCCCAGCTCCCGCGAAAGTGCTCGTGCAAAACCACCAGCTGGCCGGGATCGCGAAAGGGAAGCGGCCGCAGCAGGACCGAGCGCACAATCGTGAACAGCGACGTCGCCGCTCCAATGCACAAAGCCATCACCACCAGGGCGATCATCGAAAACCCGGGCGTGCGGATCAGAGCGCGCAAAGCATATTTCACATCGCGCGCGGACTTCGTCAAAGGCAGCGGGGAATTGTGCGACCAAAGCGACTCCCGCACTTGCTGCGCGTTGCCCAGCTTCACGCGCGCCTGCCTCCGGGCTTCCTCGGGAGCCATTCCCCGTGCGACGTTGTCCGCCGTCTCTTCCCTCAGGAACGACTCCATCTCCTGCTGC
Organism: Occallatibacter sp.; assembly: GCA_035508975.1. Taxonomy (GTDB): domain Bacteria; phylum Acidobacteriota; class Terriglobia; order Terriglobales; family Acidobacteriaceae; genus Telmatobacter. The sequence goes on along the minus strand of DATJMC010000086.1, from coordinate 59,152 downwards.
ACCTCGGCGTCGGATCGCTTGCGGCGAAACCATCTCAGCCAGCTCATTGCGCACCTCCTTCTTCGCCCATCACCAGTCCGATGGCACGCGTCATCTGTCGCCAGCGGCTTCTTTCGCGCGACAGCTGTTTGCGCCCCGCCGCGGTCAGCCGGTAGAACTTGGCCTTGCGATTGTTTTCGCTCGCGCCCCAATACGACGAAACCCAACCGCGCTCCTCGAGCCTGTGCAGCGCCGGGTAGAGCGATCCCTGTTCCACCTCCAGCACGTCCTCCGAGCTCCGTTCGATGACCTTCGCAATCGTGTGCCCGTGCGCGTCACCGCCCACCAGCGTCCTCAGGATCATCATGTCGAGCGTGCCCTTGAGCATCTCGCTTTGCGGTTGGCCGTCTCTATTCATGCCCCACCCCTCGAACTCCTATGGGACGATACTATACCCCTCGAACTTCTATGGGACGTTCTATGTGACGAGCCAGAAAAGATCGCTTCGGCTTGAAACATGCGCGATGATATGACGGAAAATCAAAGGATGGTGGCCAGGGACGGGATTGAACCGCCGACGCCGGCCTTTTCAGGGCCGCGCTCTACCACTGAGCTACCTGGCCTCAGTGAAGACTTCGCGTTGCAATTTCCTGCGTGGGATTTCGGCGGGCGCCGAAGAAGAGGCGAGGTCCACGAACAGTGCTCTGCAACAACTCCGCCAGTATATCAACTCCTTTGCCTTCAGACCAAACCACCCGGGTCCGGAACAGGCAACCGTCGCCATTGTCCCAGACAGCCGCTTTCCGGCTTTCTGACCAACCCTCGTCACCGCCGTGCTCTACCATGGGAGGCACCTATGAGACATCTGCTCCTCGGGTCCGCGTGCGCCACTCTATGCTCTCTTTCTGTCCTCTCCCTTCACGCTCAATCTCCCGCTGAAGCCCGCGCCGAGCGTGCCTACAACGCAGCCGTCAAGTCCGGGCCGCTCACCGTTCACGCCTTCCTCGATCAATTTCCCAAGGGCGCGGACCTCCACGTCCATCTCGGCGGCGCAGTCTATGCCGAGACCTTCATCCGCGATGCCGCCGAAGACGGCCTGTGCGTGAATACCGCCGCGCTCGTTCTAGCCAAGCCCCCCTGCACGGGCAATCTCATTCCGGCATCCGATCTCTCCGGCAACATCGACCGCGAACACCAGCTCCTTTATGACAAGCTGGTCGACGCGCTCTCCATCCGTAGCTTCGTGCCCACCGCCGGCTGGAGCACGCACGACCAGTTCTTTCAAACTTTCGAACGCACCGGCGGCCTCAAAGATCACACCGGCGAATGGATCGACGAAGTTGCGAGCCGCTCTGCAGACCAAAACCAGCAGTACCTCGAACTGATGATGACGCCGCCCTTCCGGCATGCGCTGGCAACTGCAAAAGACAGCGTATGGACTCCTGAATTGGCAAATGGCGACGCGCAGGCGTTCGCGCAGCTCCGCCAGCAACTGCTCGATCGCGGCCTCCGCGATGAAGTCGCCGCCGACGTCGACGCCGCCCGTGGCGCCGAAGCGCGGCGCAGCGAACTGGAACACTGCGGAACCGCAGCCGCCATGCCTGCTTGCCAGGTCGAAGTCCGCTTCATCTGGCAGGTTCTGCGCGACCTCGCCCCGGCCAGCGTTTTCGCTCAGACTTTGCTCGCTTTTGAAACCGTTCAGGCCAGTATGGAGGCCAACGACGATCTCTGGATGGGCATCAACTTTGTGCGTCCCGAAGATGACTTCGTCTCCATGCGCGACTACGCCTTGCACATGAAGATGGTCGCCTATCTTCACTCCGTCTATCCCATGGTTCATATCAGCCTTCACGCCGGCGAGCTCGTTCCCGGCCTCGTGCCGCCCGAAGGCCTGCGCTTCCACATTCGCCAGGCCGTTGAAGTCGCCCACGCTGAGCGCATCGGCCACGGTGTCGACGTGATGTACGAAGACAACCCCCATGCCCTGCTCAAAGAAATGGCCCAAAAGCACATCATGGTCGAGATCAACTTGAGCTCGAACGAGGGAATCCTTGGAGTGAAAGGTGCAGAGCACCCGTTTCCGCTCTATCGCGACGCGCACGTTCCCGTCGCTCTCTCCACCGACGACGAAGGTGTGAGCCGCATCGAGATCACCCACGAATATACGCGCGCCGCCCTCGACTACCACCTGAGTTATGCCGACCTGAAGCAGCTCGCGCGCACTGGCATGGAGCATAATTTCCTTCCCGGCCCAAGTCTCTGGGCGGTCCCCGACGTATTCACAGTGCTCGCCACTTCGTGCCGCGGCCAGACGCCCGGTTCCGACCACCCCTCGCATGCATGCCGGGCCTTCCTCGACAGCAGTCAGAAAGCAGCCGCGCAGTGGGAGCAGGAGCGCCGCTTCCGCGCCTTCGAGTCGCAGTTCTAGATTGCCGGGCCGGCGATCAGGCCCGCAATCTCGAGCTTTCTATCCCATCGCTGCGGCTCGCTTCTCGTAGGCGTGCCGTCCCCATTGGCCTTAACGCAAGATCCGGAAACGTCTAATTGAATCTTCTCCAATGCCATAGGGCGGAATATCGGGTCATCCAAGAGCTCACTCGTGTCGCGGGAGGCCTTTTCTCGGTCCGAATTTGTTCGTTCAAGCTCCCGAAATCCTCAGGCCGCCCGGCTTACACTGGGCCGATGGACAACGAACGCGTCCGCGCCTTTTGCCTCTCCTTGCCCCACGTCAGGGAGACCCTCAACTGGGGCCATCACCTGGTCTACTGGGCCGCCGACCGCGACATCGGCGGAAAAATGTTTGCCATGACCGACCTAGACGGCACAGGCACCGGAGTCCTCTGGTTCCACGCCGGAGCGGACCGTTTTCATGAGCTCATAGAAACAGAGGGCATTCTCCCCGCGCCCTACCTTGCCAAGGCCTATTGGGTCATGCTCGAGCGCTGGAGCGTCTTGAGGCCGCGCGCAATCGAAGATGAGTTGCGCCGCGCTCACGCGCTCATCTACCAGAAGCTTCCTGCGCGCACCAAGGCCGTTCTTGCCCTGCCGAAGAACGACAGGGCAAAAGTGCTTCGCGATCGCAAAAAGCTCCACGGAAAGAAAACTGCCGCGAGCCGCGAAGCGGCAGCAAGAACCCGCAAGCGCCGCGCCTCGCGAGCCTGACCGGGAACCTATCCCGCCCGGATTGCGTATTCTTAGGAACGTCTCTATTCGAGAAATGAGGCGATGAACCCATGGTCAAATTTCTCTTGTTCTGCATCCTCTTCGTGTTGTGCTGGCCCCTGGCTCTGCTGGCCCTCGTGCTCTATCCGCTCGTCTGGCTCTTGTTACTGCCCTTTCGCCTTGTCGGTATCGCAGTGGGCGGCGTGCTCGAACTGGTGAGCGCCATCATCTTTCTTCCCGCTCGGCTGGTCCGCGCCATCTAGCTTCCCAGAGCTCTGCCGCGGCGCACGTTCCTTCCCCCAAGGCCCCAAGGTGCCCCGCTCGCGCTCGACAGCCCGCGCGAACATGCTTTAGCTTGACCCTGTAGACGCTCCGGTCTTTTGCGCCTGGAGCCCGCGAACCACCACCTGAACGCGCAGGAGGAGCCTGCCTAGCCGGGACTCTTCATGACCATTGCCGTGCCGAAAAGTCTCAACAGGGTGCCGCAAAGGACTGAACACCCGGAAGGGAACTACAGGGAAACGAGACATCCATGAATCAGAAAAGCCTTCGATTTGGGCGCCGCTTGCTGACTGGGGCCTGCGTCGCGATCCTGCTGGCTGTACCCCGGTCCACATGGACCCAATCGGCCGATGACTCCGCCGCAAAGAATGCCGCCAAAGCGCGCGACGTCTTGAATGCCATGGTTAAAGCCCTCGGAGGCGATGCGTGGCTCAATATGCAGAACTCGATGGAGGAGGGACATGTCGCCGCTTTCTTCCACAACCAGCCCGATCTCGGCACCACCGAGCTCTGGCAATTCCACGCCTGGCCCGATCGCGACCGCGTCGATGTCACCAAGCACCGCGACGTGGTTGAGTTCTACATCGGACGCGAAGGCTGGGAGGTCACGTATCGCGGCAAAAAGCCCATGCAAAAAGACCTCCTCGACGACTTTCTCCGCCGCCGCGATCACTCCATTGAAACCGTCGTCAAGGTTTGGCTCAAAGATCCCCAGACTATCCTCGTCTACGAAGGGCAGGGAATGGCTGAGAGACACATGGCCGAGCAGGTGACCCTCATCTCCTCCAAAAACGAATCCGTCACCATCCAGACGGATGAGGAAACCCACTTGCCGCTGCGCCGTACCTTCCAGTGGCGCGATCCCGTCTACAAAGACAAGAACACCGAGGCCGAAGAGTACGACGACTACCACACCGTCGACGGCTTCCCCACTCCCTTCAGCATCACCCGCTTCAAAAACGACGAGATGGTCCGCCAGTATTACGTCACCAAAGCGGAATATAACCGGACCTTGCCCGGCGATTTCTGGGATCCCGATGCTGCCGCACGCCGTATCAAGAAATAAGAAAGCGCTCGATTTCGCGGATCATCTTTTCGCTTAAGTTTCGCCTGGTAGTCCGAGCTGCTTTTGGCTGGAAAGCACATCCTTGGAACGAGTTCACCTCTCCCGCGGGCATTTACGAGGCCAACATCCTCCGGGCGTCCCCGGCACCTGCGGTCGCAGTCTATATAACACATCGGTTGTAGGTTATGGCTATTTCGTGCCTTGCACTGCTCGTCACTTCACGACAACATAGGAGATGAGGATAGGCTCGTGGGGAGGCACCACGGGTTTTTCGGAACGCGTCACGCGAAGACTTACAGAAGATACCCAGAATTAGATTACTTATGCCGATTACTGACTTCGACCCAGTGAAGCGTTCCGACGTCCTCGTCAAGTCCAGGCGGCGCGTTGCCCAGCGCAACTCCGATCGACTGGGTTTGACCGTAACTGCCAGCACAGACCTTCTGCCCTCCCCCTCCTTCCAACTTCCCAACCAGGTCGCAGAAGACGAACTCCGCCGCCAGATGCTGGCCTACGCGCAACGTCACGATCTGCAGACCGGTTTGCTCAACTACCAGGCTTTTCAGGAATCCATTGGCTGGCTCCTGCGCGAAGATCTTCAGGGCCAGGAAGTCGCTCTCCTCTGGATCGATGTCCTCAACCTTCGGCGGGAATTCTCGCTCTGGGGCAGCGCGGGAACCGATGCCTTGGTTCGTCATATCGCCGACGCCCTGCGCTCGGCGGCTGAGCCCGACGCTGTGCTCGGTCGTTTCAGCGGACGCTGCTTCCTGATCGCCATGCGTGGGGTCAAGTACGAGCACCGTACGCGCAAGCGATTTCAGTCCTTGATTAACGCAATCCAGCCGATGCGCTATTGCGGCACCGAGATCAAGCCGGAACTCGCCGGTGGAGTCGCGTTCTATCCCTCCGATGCCGCATCGTCTGAAGACTTGGTCCGCTTCGCCAGCCTTGCGGCTGGACGCGCTGCCCACACGCGCAGCCAGACGGTCGTTTCCTTCAATGCCGGCATGAACAGCCTGATCCTCCACGACCATCGCCTCGAACTCGAGATGCGAAAAGGTCTCGAGCAGGGCCAGTTCAGCCTGGCCTATCAGCCCATGGTCGACCTCGCCACCGGCCGCATCGCTGGCGCCGAAGCCCTGATGCGCTGGAACCATCCCGAATGGGGCAAGGTCGCACCCAATGACTTTATTCCCGTTGCCGAGCGATCCGACCTCATTCACCGCGTCTTCGATTTTTCTCTTCGCGCAGCGCTCGCCGATACCGAGGCCTGGCGCGCCCTGGGGATCGCTCCTTCCTTGATGAGCGTCAACGTCTCCGCCGCCAACATGCGTGCCGAAGGCTTCATCGACCACGTGCGCCGTGTCCTGGGGGAATTCACCATCGCGCCCACCGAGCTCGAAATTGAAGTGACGGAGTCGCTGCTCTTTGAAGACGAGGAACTCTTCGCCACCCGCGTCCGCCAGCTCAAGGCCATCGGCGTGCGCGTCGGCATCGACGACTTCGGCACTCGTTACACCGGCTTCAACCTTCTCAAGCAGCTTCCCCTCGATACCATGAAAATCGACAAGTGCTTCATCCGCGGCGTGCACCGGTCCTCCGACATGCGTGCCCTCTGCGAAACCATCGTTGCCATGGCAAAGCAGATGAAGCTCCAAACCGTCGCCGAAGGCATCGAAGAATCCGGCGAGCTCGAGGTGGCCCACGAAATCGGCTGCAACGCCGGCCAGGGCTATCTCTTTCGCCGTCCCATCTCTCGGGCCGAATTCGCTGAGCTGCTGCAGGAGTGGCCCGAACGCGCGCCCGACTTCGCGCCTGCAATCCCTGCTCCTCCCGCGCCGGCCCCCACCGATCTTTAACGGGCGCGCAGCTTCCCACGACATCCGGCCAATCACCGTTCGATATAATCCTCACGAGCGCGTTCGAGCACGCCCCCGCGCATCTGGAGCTAGTGAATGACGTTCGACATCCAGGAAATCCTGGAACTCCTGCCCCATCGCTACCCGTTTTTGCTCATCGACCGAATCGTCGAGTTTGAGCCGGCCAAGCGCCTGGTAGCGATCAAGAATGTCACCATCAACGAACCGTTCTTCCAGGGCCACTTCCCCGGCTATCCCATCATGCCCGGCGTGCTCGTGGTCGAGGCCATGGCGCAGGCCGGCGGCGTGATCATGATGGCCGAGATGCCCAATCGCCACGAAAAGCTCGTCGTCTTCACTGGAATCGAAAAAGCCAAGTTCCGCAGGCCCGTCACTCCCGGCGATCAGCTCCGCATCGAGATCGACGTCCTCGCCTTCCGTTCAAGGGCGGGTCGCATTCAGGGCCGGGCGCTCGTCGACGGTAAACTGGCCTGCGAAGCCACGCTCACCTGCCAGGTGGTTACGCGCCAGCGCGAGCAACGCGCTCACGGCGGCTCAGACACCCCGGATGCCGAGTCTTCGTCCGACCCCCATCCCGACCCGGTGACGGTGGCGTGAGCGTTCATCCAACCGCCATCATCGCTCCCGGCGCGATTGTGCCTGCCTCGTGTTCCATCGGCCCCTACTCCACCATCGGCCCTCACGTCACCCTCGGCGAGAATTGCACCCTCGTCTCGCACGTCGTCCTCGACGGCCACACCCGCATCGGCGCACGTAACACCTTCTATCCTTTCTGCTCGGTCGGTGTCGCCCCGCAGGACCTGAAGTACCGAGGCGAGCCTACCGAAACCATCCTCGGCGACGACAACGTCATCCGCGAATCCGTAACCATCAGTCGCGGCACCGCAGCTGGTGGCGGCGTCACCCAAATTGGGTCCAACAACCTCTTCATGACCTGCGCCCACGTAGCTCACGATTGCCATGTGGGAAGCCACTGCGTCTTCGCCAATGCCGCCACGCTCGCCGGTCACGTCCTCATCGAGGATCACGTCATCCTCAGCGCCTTTGTGCCCGTTCACCAGCACTGCACCGTCGGCCAGCATGCCCTCGTGGGCGGTGGCACCATCGTCACCCAGGATGTGCTGCCCTTTTCCATCACTTCCGCGCGCCGCGAAAACAAGGCCTTCGGCATCAATAAAATTGGCCTCGAGCGCCGTGGATTCTCGCCCGACCGGATCAAGGAGCTGCAGAAAACCTTCCGCCTCCTGCTCTCGGCCAGGCTCAACACTTCACAGGCCCTCGAAAAAATCAAGGCCCTGGACAACGACGATGCGCGCCTGCTCGCCGCCTTCATCGAGCGCAGTCAGCGCGGCATCATCAAGTAGCCATGAAACTTGGCCTTATCGCCGGCAACGGCCGCTTCCCGTTCTTGCTTCTCGACGCGGCCCGCGCCCAGGGATTTGCCGTCACCGTCGCCGCCATCCGTGAAGAAACCGATCCGGAAATCAACCACCGCGCCGCTCTTGACGAGAAGATCACCGTCTCCTGGCTCTCGCTCGGAGAGCTCTCGCGCCTCATCGAGGTCTTTCACAAAGACGGCGTCTCCATGGCGGTGATGGCAGGCCAGGTCAAGCACAAGCAGATCTTCTCCAGCATCCGTCCCGACTGGCGCCTCGCCAAGCTGCTTCTCAACCTCCGCACCCGCAACACCGACATGCTCCTCGGCGCGGTTGCCAGGGTGCTTGCCGACGAAGGCATCGAGCTCATCAGCTCCACCGCCTTCCTCGAGCCATTGCTCGCCCAGGAAGGGATCCTCACCGAGCGCGCTCCCGACGACGAAGAGCGCAAAAACATCGACTATGGCATGGGCGTCGCCAAGACGGTTGCCGGATTCGACATCGGCCAGACAGTTGTTGTTGCTGCACAGGCTTGTGTCGCCATCGAGGCCATGGAAGGCACCGATGCCGCCATCGAGCGCGCCGGCAAACTGATGCAGTCCCTCGATGCAGAGTCGCCGGAGCCGCCTTCGGTCCTCGAGCGTCGCCTCACCGTCGTCAAGGTCGCCAAGCCGAATCAGGATATGCGCTTCGATGTCCCCGTCATCGGCATCCGCACCATCGAGACGATGATCCAGGCTCGCGCAACCTGCCTCTCCGTCGAGGCCGGCCGCACCCTCCTCTTCGATCGCGATGCCATGCTGAAATGCGCCAACCATGCCCGCATTGCCATCGTGGCCGTCCAACGCTGATACTGTCTGCGGGCCCTTTCCCGCCGTTTTACCGGAACTTAACGGAGTCAACTGGGGCCCAGTCCGCGTCTCATCAATCGGAGGTTCCAAGTGAAAAAGCTGATGCTCCCTGTTGTGGCCGCCGCGCTTGCAGTCGCGCTTTCGGCGCTCCCCTCTCGCGCGGCCGATGAATCCATGCCCTCTGTCGGGCAGACCGCTCCCACCTTCACGCTTCCTTCCCAGGATGGCTCTCAGATCGCCCTCAACAGCTTCCGCGGTAAGTGGGTTGTTCTCTACTTCTACCCCAAAGACATGACCACCGGCTGCACCATCGAGGCCCACAACTTCCAGCGCGATCTCCCCAAGTTTGAAGCCGACAACGCCGTGGTCCTCGGGGTCAGTGTCGACACCCCCGACAGCCACAAGCAGTTCTGCACCAAGGAAGGCCTGACTTTCCGCCTTCTCGCAGATCCCGAGCACAAGGTCGTCGACGAATACGGCTCCCTCGGCCACTTCGGCACCTGGACTATCGCCAACCGCAACACCTTCCTTATCGATCCGCAAGGAAAGATCGTGAAGGAGTGGACCAAGGTCGACCCCTCGCACCACTCCGAAGAGGTGCTGGCCGCACTCGCCGAGTTGAAGAAGTAGGCCTGATCCGTCTGCAGAATCAACGAAAGTCTGGAGACTATCATGCCGGACAATCTTGCCCAGAGATTTCGCGCGGACCTCGACGAGGTTCATCGGGCCCTCGTTGCGCTTCCTCCCGAATTGGCCGACGTGCCTTGGCGCGTCGGCGGCTGGACCCGCAAACAGATCCTCGGGCATCTTCTCGATTCAGCCACCAACAACCGTCAGCGCTTCGTCCGCGCCGGCATTGACGGCCATTACACCGGGCCCAGCTACGCGCAGGATGCCTGGGTAGCCGCGCATGGCTATGCATCGCAGCCCTGGACCACTCTTCTCGGCTGGTGGGAGGCCGAGCACGAGATCCTCATGGCCGTTGTCGACCGAATCCCTGAAGAAAAGCTCGAGGCCCAATGCGTCGTCGGCGACGAGCCGCCGGTCACCCTTCGTTTCCTCATCGAGGACTATCTGAGCCACCAGCATTGGCACCTCAAGCAGCTCCTCGCCGGTCTACCTTCCACCTGATATCCCGTGTGCCCACGCGCAAAAAAGCCCGGCGCTTTGCCGGGCTCTTTTGCTTGCCTTGTTCGATGATTGCCTACTTCTTCTTCTTGGCGCCCTTCTTCTTTGCTGCTTTCTTTGCGGGTGCCTTTTTTGCCGCCTTCTTGGCAGGTGCCTTCTTCTTTGCCACTGCCTTCTTCACGGCCTTCTTTGCAGTTTTCTTAACAGCCAACTTTTTACCTCGTTTTTTAGGTTGGGTGGCGCTCTTCTTCTTCGCCGCCGCCTTCTTGGCAACAGCCTTTCCGCCCTTAGCGCCAGCGCTCTTCTTTGCGGCGGACTTCTTTGGGGCCGCTTTGGCCGCAGCTTTCTTCGCCGGAGCCTTCTTCGCGACCGGCCGAATCTCGGGCACCTCGGCAACGATCACCACCGCTTCTTCCACCCCAACTTCATCGTCATCGGAGGAGGTGACTACGCTCGTGGTTTCTACCTCATCGTCTTCTTCAAAATCGTCGTGATCGGAGTCGAGGCCGAGCGGCTCCGCATCCGGGTTGCCGTCACTCATCGCGTACATCTTGTACACATCTTCCATCCGATTTGCCTCCAGCGGCTCGCCGCTGCCCCAATTGGGCCTTTCATCTGCGCACCACGCGCATCTCGCGCGATTTGCGGAAGCTATTGTAGCAACAGCTTCGACTCACAAGCTATCACAACCCAGCTGCCGTGCGAACATTCGCAGCCATTATTTCGCCTCAATTCGACGCGGTTGTATGCGCGCTCGACTTCTTTCGAGCCGGCTTCGCTCCGGCTCTCCGCTTTGACCCGCTCTTTGACCCGCCCCGTTTGGCCGTGTGCGTACTCTTCGACCCCGTTCCCTCCGGGGTCGGCGCCGGGTCGCGTAGTCTGCCCATGGCCGAAGAACTGCGCCGCCGCGGCACACCTGCCCTCACCACTCGCGCCGGCTCGGCCACGTGCAGCCGCCGTCCCGGGGCAACCTTCACCCCACTCAGGTGGTTCCATCGCCGTAGCTGGCTCAGCGAAACCCCGAAACGGTCCGCAATCGAAACCAGCGTGTCCCCTCTGCGGGTCGTGTAAAGCAATCCTCGCGATGACGGGGCTGCCGAGGGCGGCACCGGCACGACCAGCGCCGTGCCCTCGGCCAGCTTGTCATCCTCGCCTATCTGGTTGGCGGCCGCCAGGTCCGCAACCGAGACATGATAGGCCCTGGCCACCGACGCCAGCGTGTCATCCGCCACCACCGTGTGATAACGCCACGAGTTTCGCTTGGCCTCGGGAATCTGCTCGATCTTCTTCTCGTAAACCAGTGCCGCTCCCGCCGGCAGGTGGAGGTCAAAAGACGTGTCCGCCGGCGTCGTCAGCCGCAGCAGGCTCGGATTCAAGGCCTCCAGCTCATCGACCGGCGCACCCACCAGGTCCGAAACCAGGCGCAAATCCACCGAGTAGTTGATCGTCACTGTGTCCGTCACCACCGGCGGATCCAGCGTGATGTCATCGAATCCATACTGCGTCGGGTGGTTGGCAATAATGATCGCCGCCAGGATCTCGGGCACGTAGTTCTTGGTCTCCCCGGGCAGGTTGTTGCGCTTGTAGAGTTCCCAGAAGTCCGCATAACCGGTCTTCTCCACCGCCCTCTGCACATTGCCCGCACCCCAGTCATAAGCAGCCATCGCCAGGTACCAGTCGCCCAGCTGATCGTAGAGAAACTTCATATACCGCGCGTAGGCCCGCGTCGACTTCTCCGGATCGAAGCGCTCATCCACCGCCCCGTTGCGCGTCAACCCATAATTCCCATATGGCATGAACTGCCACATCCCGCCTGCCCGCGATCGCGGGTTGATCGCCCTCGGCTGAAAGCCCGACTCCGCAACCGCCAGGTAGATCAGGTCCTGCGGAACTCCTTCATCCGCCATCACCCGCTGAATCATCGCGCGATATCGGCCCGCACGCTCGAACGCGTGCAGCAACGTGTTGTGCCCCTTCTGCGTGTTGGCAAAGAAATTGATGAACGCCGCCACGTAATCGTTCACCACCAGCGGCAGGTCCGACTTCGTCGTCTCCAGGTCGATTTTTGCCCTTGCCACGATATTCGGATCCACCGCAAACGTGACGTCGCTGGCCACGTCTGCGGGCGATGGCTCCTCTTTCGGCGCGAACCCGTTACCTTCCTTCAACGCGTCCATCTCCAGCCCGTTCACCGCGTCCACAATGTGGTCAAATTCTTCCTGCAGCTTCGCGTCACTCTTGATGTCGATTCCCGACGTCAGCATCAGGTCCACAGCGCGGTCGAATTCCGCCTTCGCCGTCGGAAGGTCGCCCTTCCGGAAGGCCGCCTGGCCCTCCGTGAAGGCCTTCTCCACTTCGCCGATGAGCGCCTGGTCGCGCTCTTGCTGCTTGGCTTTGGCCTGCTCTTCCGGCTTGGCGGTTGAGCTCTCGGGCGCGGCTGCAGATACCGCCGGCGCGGTTGCTTGCTTCGCGGGATTGTGTGCCTTGCTCCCGTTCTGGGTCGGAGTGCATCCCGCCAGCAACACGGCCGGAAGAATGCACGATATGGAGCGACACAATGCTCTGCTCATGGGCAAATCAGCGCAACGATTCGAGCGAAATCCGGTGATGCGCAGGCAAATCGTGACCTTGTTCAGATGATAAGCTATGCCATGGAGGTTCGCTGCTGCGGATGCGAGCAATCGCACCATCGCCTCCACTACTACCTCGTGGTTCCCTCGTGTTCGAGCCCAGCCATTGAGTGGTCCGCCTTAACTCAACCGACAGGACTGGAGAGCTGGCCAAGTACCCTTCATGGATGCACGTTTCCTTCGCAACTTCGCCATCATTGCCCACATCGACCATGGCAAGTCGACGCTAAGCGACCGCCTGCTCGAACTCACCGGCGCCGTTGCCCAGCGCGAAATGCAGGCCCAGATCCTCGACGCCATGGACCTGGAGCGCGAGCGCGGCATCACCATCAAGGCCCACGCCGTGCGCATGATGTACAAGGCTCACGATGGCAATACCTACCAGCTCAACCTCATCGATACCCCCGGACACGTCGACTTCAGCTACGAGGTCTCCCGCTCGCTCGCGTCCTGCGAAGGCGCATTGCTCGTCGTCGATGCCAGCCAGGGCGTCGAGGCGCAGACCCTCGCCAATGCCTACCTCGCCATTAACCACGGCCTCGAAATCATCCCCGTCATCAACAAAATCGACCTTCCCTCCGCCGACATTACCCGTACCCAGGAAGCCATTGAGCAGGCAGTCGGACTCGACGCAACCGATGCCATCCCCGTGAGCGCCAAAACCGGTCAGGGCGTAGACCAGGTGCTCGAAGCCATCGTCCATCGCCTCCCCTCACCAAAGGGAGACCCCGCCGCACCCCTCCAGGCATTGGTGTTCGACTCGTGGTTCGACGCCTATCGCGGCGTCATTGTCCTCGTGCGCGTCATGCAGGGCACCATGCGCAAAGGGCAGCGCATCCGCTTCATGTCCAATGGCAAGGCCTTCGACATCGAATCCATGGGCGTTTTGAGTCCCAAGGCCGTTGAAATCGGCGAGCTTTCCGCGGGCGAAGTCGGCTTCTTCGCCGCCACCATCAAAAATGTCTCTGACACACGCATCGGCGATACCGTCACCAGCGACGCGCATCCCGCCCCCGCCCAGCTTCCCGGCTTCGAAGACATCAAGCCCATGGTCTTCTCCGGCCTCTACACGGTCGATTCCCACGAGCACACTCTGCTCCGCGATGCCCTCGAGAAGCTCCGCCTCAACGATTCTTCGTTTTTCTTCGAGCCCGAGAGCTCCGTCGCCCTGGGCTTCGGCTTCCGCTGCGGCTTTCTCGGCCTCCTCCACATGGAGATCATCCAGGAGCGTCTCGAGCGCGAGTACCAGCTCGACCTCATCACCACCGCCCCCGGCGTCCGCTATCACATCACTCTGACCGATGGAAGTGTCATCGAAGTCGACAATCCCTCGCGCTGGCCTGAGCCCACCAACATCGATACCATTCGCGAGCCCGTCATCGCCGCCAAGATCCTCACCAACGAGGAGTACGTCGGCGGCATTTTTAAACTCGTCGAGGAAAAGCGCGGCAAGCAGATCAACTTCGAATATGTCACCCCGACCCGTGTCATGCTCACCTACGAGCTGCCCCTCAACGAGATCGTCCTCGACTTCTACGACCGGCTCAAATCCATCTCCCGCGGCTACGCGTCGCTCGATTACACCCTCGCCGGCGAATGGGACTCGCCCATGGTCAAAATGGATATCCTGGTCTCCGGCGAACCGGTCGACGCCCTCTCCATCATCGTCCATCGTGACTTCGCCTATGATCGCGGCAAGGCCCTGGTCTCAAAAATGCGCGAACTCATTCCCCGCCAGCAATTCGAGGTCGCCATCCAGGCCGCCATCGGCTCAAAGATCGTTGCCCGCGAAACCGTCAGCGCCCTGCGCAAAAACGTCCTCGCCAAGTGCTACGGCGGCGACATTACCCGCAAACGCAAGCTCCTCGAAAAGCAAAAAGAGGGAAAAAAGCGCATGAAACGCATCGGCAAAGTCGATATTCCCCAGGAGGCTTTTCTGGCAGTCTTAAGGGTCGGAGAAGACGCCCAAAAATAGGCCCAAAATGGGACAGATTGTACCCCTCCAAGTCACATCTCGTTAAAGCTGAACTGTGGAAACCTCTCCGCGCGGCCCATTTTGGGAATCTTCCGGCGGCTCGACCAGAAATAGGAAAACATAAACCGTTACTATTTGAAAATAAATAGCTTATCTCGGCTATCAGAAATGTCGTCGAATTGGCAAGAGGAAAGAGACCCAATTCTGGCGCAAATCCCTCTCCGCGATCCACAGAATTTTCCACAGTCATTTCGTGGATTTCTTCAGACCGGTAAACGCACCTCGCCCGACTCGTAGAAAGCCGCAGCGATCCAGCCGGAAAGACCCGATACAACCAGGCCTTTCCGCTCCAAATGTCGATGGAAGATTAGTGCGCGCCGGGCGCCTTGCTCGGAGCCTGCGCGCCGGGGGCCGCGGGGGCGCTCGGCGGCGGAGCCGGCACGCCCGACTTCGCATTGTAGGCTTCGATCACTGCCTTGGTGATGTTCGTCGAGTCGGTCGCGTAGAGCACCGGCGTCTGCTGCTGCGCCACGTCGAGAACTAACGTGTAGCCATGCTGCTGCGCATAGCCCGACAGCACGTCATACACCTTCGAGGCAAGAGAGTTGTACATCTCCTGCATCTCCTGCTGCATGTCGTTCTGCGCATCTTCGGCTTCCCGCTGCAACTGCTTTTTCTTTTCGTCGATCGTCTTTGCGCGGGTCGCCCGTTCCGTATCGCTCAGCTTCTCGCCCTGCGTCTGCAGCTGCTTCGTCAGGCTCTCGATGTCGTCGTTCAGCGCCTTCAGTTGCTGGCGCTTCGGATCGTACTTCTTCTGTAGATCCGCAAAGTTCCGCTGCCCTTCATTGGTCTGGGCCACGGCGACCTGAAACGCCACAACCGCAATCTTTGCCGGGCCCGCCGGCGCCGTTGCCGGCACTGCTGACGATACGGCTGGAGCTGCCGGGACTTGTGCGGCGGCGTTCAGGGCGAGCCCTGAGGCCAGTGTGATCACCATTGCAAAATGCTTCATTCGACTGGAAACTCCTTCAACATTCCTCTAACGCCCTTCGCGCGCACGCAAACAAGGCTATGCCTCCTGACAACCTCTCGGTCTTTCTTGGGGAACTGCTCAGGATTGAGCAGGAACGGAAAAGACGCGGTATGAGACACATCAGCAGGGTCAACTGGATTATACGGCAAAACCTGCAAATCTGGCTCTGGCGGTGCGCTCTGCCCCCTGCCCATACGGCACTTCACTGCACCGTAACACGCTCGGTCCGACCGCCTGCAGCAAGAAAGGCGCAGGGGCAGGAGAACGTCTCTCCTGCCCACCGCTTTCCTCAGATCTACTGATGCTGCGCGGGTGGCTTCGGCGCTGACGGTCTAGGCGTCGGAGCCGACGGCGGACCCGCGGCCGGCGCGGGAACACCCGACTTCGTGTTATACGCGTCCAGAATCGCCTGACTAATATCGGTAGCCGGGCTGTGGTAGAGAACCATCTGCACTTGTTGATCACCGCTGTCGAGCACTACCGTGTATCCGTGCTGCTGCGCGTACGCAACCAGCACATTCCCGACCTTCGACGCCACGCCGTTGAAGGTGTCCTGCATCTCCTGCTGGAAGTCGTTCTGGTCGTCTTCCTGCTCGCGCTGCAGTTGCTTCTGCTTGTCGCTGATCGTCCGCGCACGGTTCTCCCGTTCGGCGTCGCTCAGGGTCGCGCCCTGCGCCTGCAACTGCTTCTGCAGAGTCTCAATCTCGTCGTTCAGCGTCTTCAGTTCGGTCCGCTTCGGCTCATACTTCTTCTGCAGATCGGCGAAGTTCCGCTGAAATTCGTTCGTCTGCGTCACCACGGCCTGAAAAGAAATGATCGCGATCTTGGTCGGCAAATCTGCCGCAGCCGCGCTGCCGGCGGCTGATGCCCCAGTGGACGCAGCGCCTGTTTGCGCAGCGACACTCATCGCAAAACCCGAAAACAAAACAGCAGCAAGTCCCATCCAAGGCTTCATGACACCCCATGCTCCTTTTTGCAAAGCGACCAACCGTCGTCCTTCGGCCACTCCAGACGAGTGTACCTAGAAAGTCGTCGAGACGGTGAACCGGAAGGTCTTTCGCGGCTCGCGGAAAAGGTTCTGCGCACCAAACGTCTGAATCGCCTGTGCGTAGGTGTAATCTCCGGCGCCGCCCGGCGGGAACATCGTCCGCGTAATCAGCTCTGCCGAACAGCTCTGTACCCTGCCGCCGAGCGTCACGTCGTTGCAATACGGACGCTCATACAGGCGCAGCGGGTTATAAGCATAGTAAATACGGAATGGCGCATTCACAATCGGCATGATCACGCCTAACTCGCCCCCCAGCGACATGCGCGGCACCACGTTCGTCCCCGCTACCGGGCGGATGTTTCTCTGGAAACCCACCTCGGATCCCGGAATCCCGCCTTCGCACGACCCGTTGTTATAAACCGGGCAGCCATAGAGCGGGGCAATCAACGACGCGAATCCTTCCGGGCTCTGTTCCAGCTGGCCGCGATTGGTCACCACGTCCATGCCGAAATCGTCAAATACCGACACCTGGACCGGTCCCGCAACCGGGATCCGGTACTCGGCGTTGGTGATCAGGCTGGTATCTCCGCCGATCGACGCAATTCCGTAAACGGGGATCGGTACCTGGATGCATTGATTCAGCTGGGGCTGCGTCGGATCGCGCGGCACGCAGCTTCCGTCCGGGTTGGTCAGTTGCACCATCTGCCGCGTCGGCACGTAGCCATAGGGCGTAGCCCCGCGAACATCGAACCCGCGCAAATCTCCTTCGCCGCCGTTGTAGATGCGGTCTTGCGGCGGAGCCACCGCGCCGCTGAATCCTTGCACATAGCTCAACTGCGCACGAAGACCAAGAACGTTGTGACCGTTGGGCGAGGGCTTCAAATAGTGCATCGACCGGAAGCTCTTGTACGCCACCAGCGGCGTAAAGTACCGGACGTTGCCATACAGACCCGAGATCTGGAAGGCCGCTGTGTATTCCTTGCCGCTCCGCGGACGCAGCGGATTATTGACCGTGTTGTAGCTATAGGTGAACGACGCCTTGCTTTCAATGATTCCCTGCAAAGCGTTGTTGCCCTGAATTCCCGACCGGAACGCAATCGTCTGGAAAAACGTCTGCGACGCCGCGCTGAATGCGGAAATCGTCGATTTCGTCAGCGAGTAGGTGAAGCCCACCCGCTGGAAAGCATGCCGCTTCAGCGGGTAACTGATCGAGAAGTTGAATCCCGTCGAAGCCTGGTTGTAGTTCTGCGTCAGCGATTGCTCCGCCGCCGTCAGGTTCACTGATTGCCCGGTCGCAGTCTGGTAGTTCTTTGCCGCGTTGAAATCCTGCTTGGTATTGAAGATTTGGAAGCCTAGGTTGATCGGCCGGTTGCGGACGTAGGGCTGCGAAAATCCAAACAGGAACTGGCGGCTCGTGTTGCCCAGGTTGCCTTGCAGGCTCAGCGTTTCGCCTAACCCGAGGAAGTTGTTTGTCTGGTAGTTCACCCCCAGGAACGCCCCTGCCAGACCGCTCACGCCGCCGTTCAAGCCGATCGAGTTCTTGCCCTTCTCGTGTACCTTCAGCAGCAGATCGACCGTGCCTGCCTCGGGATTCTGGTGGGCTTCCGAGTCTTGGTCCACCTTGAGCGGGTCAAAGTATTCGAGCTGGTTCAACCGCAGTAGGCTGTATTCCCACAGCTGCGAGTTGTACACCTGCCCTTCTTCCAGCAGCAGTTCACGCCGGATTACGCGGTCGCGGGTAATCGTGTTTCCCTGGAACTCGATCCGCGAAACATAGAACGGCTTGCCCTCATCGATATCGATATTCAGCGAAACCGTCCGCTTCTGGTCGTCATAGCTCAGCTTCGGGATCGCGCCGAAATTGATGTATCCCAGCTGCCCGTAGGCTTTTTTCAGGTTGTCGAGACCCTTCTGGATCGCGGTGGCACTGAACCAGTCGCCGTCTTTGATCGCAAAAGTCGCCCGCAACGCCTTTACATTCGACACGGCTTTGTTTCCGGTAAAAGTGATGCTCCCCAACCGGAACCGCCCGCCTTCTTCAATCGGCATCAGGATGTCGATCCGCTTCCCCCGCCGCGGCCGGAACGTGAACCAGTTCAGCCCGCCCTCGTCGCGGATCTGCGTCTTCGGCTCTTCCACTGCGGCGTTCGCATAGCCCTTATCGCGGTAAGCCTGTCGGACCCGCTCCGTGTCCTCTTCCAGCTTCGACGAGTCGTAGGTCTTCGCAAAAAGGTCTTCGAAAATGAGCGAGTAGGGAATACCGATTGGTTTCAGGTTCTTCATCGACCGGCGCAGATAGGTCGCGCTCAGATGCTGGTTCCCGGTGAACCGGATATTTCCCACCTTCACCACCGGGCCTTCCTTGATGTTGAAGTTCACCTGCACCGATGCCGGCGGAATCGTCTTCACTTCCGGCTTGATGATTGCAAACTGGTGGCCATGCTCGGCCAGCAGTTCCCGCAGAACCGCCTCCGCCCGCGCGATCTTCGACGGGTCAAATTGGCCCTCGACAGAGAGCCCAACCTTCTCCTTCTTAAAGCGGTCCAGAATGTCCGACGTGCTGACCGAGTTATTGCCCTTGTAGTTGATCTCGCGAATCGTGGGACGCTCCCGCACAAACACGTTCAGGATGATGCCCTTCTCCGTGTCTTCGCGTTCAATGCGCAGATCGGCGAAGTACCCCGTGTTCCATAAAGAATTGAAGTCGCGCTCGATCGACGCCGGGTCGTAAGTGTCGCCGGGATGCGTGAACAGGCGCGCCAGGATTGTTTCCTTGGGAATGCGGCGGTTCCCGATCACCCGAATCTGGTCGATCGTCTGCGAACCTTGCGCCATCCCGTCGCCGATCGAAAACATCACCAGCAACGCCAACAAAATCCCCTTCGACCACAAGGCGATTCGCCTCCGGGCGGGGATGGGAGCGTGCTTGATCTTCACCGGGCTTGAACCCTGCGACGAGCACTTGTCCTGGTGCGGTCCAATTTCAAACTTCACGCGAAGAATATGCACACCCTCGTTGCCTAAATTCTGGTACCGCTTTGCGGAAAGACTGATTATATTGGACTGCCGCCCCTGCGCCCAAACCTGCCGGCTCACCGAACCGCCCTGAAAATCCGTCCTTCCTCAATTCGCACGGCGGCCGTTCAAATCCCGGTCAACTCACTTCGCCCGGCGCAGCCGCGCATGCGACGAAATGGGATTGAGGAACTCGCTACGTTCCAGTCTACCGGAGCAAAATGGGTCAGCGACTTCCTCCATCTACCCGGTGCGCCCTGCTGTGGTGTTCCTCTGCATCCCTTAGACGCACCGAACTCCGACATGACATCCTCTCCTCGTGAGGTCCTTGTCGAAATGACAGCCCCTGCCGGGAAAATCTACGCATTTTCCTCGCCCCTGCTCGACGGCCGATCTGCCTCTCTCAGCCAATTCGCCGGCCGCGTCCTCCTCATCGTCAATACCGCAAGCCAATGCGGGTTCACCCCGCAGTATGCAGCCCTCGAACAGCTCTATCGAACCTATAAGGACCGTGGCCTCACCGTCCTCGCCTTCCCTTGCAACCAGTTTGGCCGCCAGGAACCCGGCACCCCCGACGAAATCGGAGCATTCTGCCGAAAAAATTACGGTGTCAGCTTCCCCATCTTTGCCCGCATCGACGTGAATGGGCCCCATTCCCACCCGCTCTATCAATTCCTTAAAAATGCCCGCCGAGGCTTCCTCGGTATGAGCCGCATTTCCTGGAACTTCACGAAGTTTCTGGTCGATCGCCAGGGTCACGTGGTCCGCCGGTACGCCCCGGCCTCCGATCCCGCCAGGATCACTCCCGCAATCGAAGCGCTGCTCGCCTCAAGGTCCCAAGCGCAACCCTAACCTCTCCTCAACGCGGCTGCGCTATGCTTTCTGCTGTTCGGTATCGCGCGAAAGCTCCATCGCAATCGGAGCCCGCCTTCCCAACCATGGGAGATTCACAATGCGCAAAAACCTGCCCATGCTGCTCGTCCGTTTCGTCGTGGGCCTTGTCTTTTTCACTGAGGGTCTTCTCAAATTCCTCCAGCCCGGTGACCTCGGCAGCGGGCGCTTCGCACACATCGGCCTGCCCTATCCGCACCTTCTCGCTCCCCTCGTCGCCATCGTCGAAATCCTTGCCGGCGCAGCCATGATGATCGGCGTCTACGCGGGGGATGCTGCCGTCCTCCTCATGATCGTGATCCTTACCGCCATCTTTACCACCAAGGTCCCCATCCTTATCGGTCGCCACTTCGGCCGCTTCGAGCCGCCCCACCTCAGCCACTACGGCCTGCTCGCCTTCCTCCACGAATCCCGCACCGACCTGTGCATGCTCTTCGGCTGCCTGGCCGTTCTCTTCGACAGCGGCCTCTCCCTGGCACACTCCAAGCGCCTGTTCCAGCGCTGACTATGTTATGAGTGTGACCCCTGTGAATTGAGGTGCGACCCGCCAGGACTGGCGTCGTCGCCAATGCCTGACGCGGCATTGCCCTCAACCGTCAAAGCGATAGGCGCTGATTGCCGCGCCCATGGGCTGGTCACCAAAGATGCGCTTGCCCGGCGCATCCCCGCCTGCTCCCGCCGCCACCATCAGCGGAATCAAGTGCTCCTCGCGCGGATGTGCATATGCGGCAAACGGAGCTTCGCGCCACGATGCCAGCGAAGCATCGCGCTCCGAAGCAGGCGACTCGACCGCATGAGTTAGCCAGGCGTCAAACTCCCTGGCTCTCTCCGGCGTCTCGGGCCGCAGATAACCGCGCAGATTGTGAAAACTCATGCCGCTCGCGACGATCAGCACGCCCTCTTCGCGCAACTGCGCCAGCGCCCGCCCGGCTGCGAGGTGCAATGCGGGATCGAGCGACTGCGCGAGCGACAAGGTCACCACCGGGATCCGCGCCTCGGGGAACGCCACCTTTAGTGGCACAAACACTCCATGGTCGAAGCCGCGATCCGCGCTCAGACCCGCAGGCAGCCCTGCCTGCTTCAGAATCGCTGCCACGCGCTCAGCCAGTACCGGATTGCCCGGTGCGGGCCAGGCAAGTCGATACGTGTGCTCCGGAAATCCCGAGTAGTCGAAGATCAGTTCCGGCTTCGCCGCCGCACTCGCCGTAAACCCGATCTCTTCCCAGTGTCCGCTGACAACCAACAGCGCCTTGGGTGGCGCCGGCAAGGCTTCGGCCAGACCCTCAAGAAATCGCCGCGTCCGGCTCCACGTGTCCGCCGGCCCCCACGTCCAGTTCATAAAAAAGCAGGGCCCTCCGCCGTGCGGAATGAAGATCGCAGGTTGTCGTTGCGCTGTTGTCATTTGCCGGTACGCCTCGATCGGAAATCAGTCGTTTAAACAACTAATTAACCAGATGCGCCTCTCTTCCTGCAGGATTCACTCGGATGTGTTGTCGGGGGTCCCAGGTCTTCCTTCTGAGACCTGGGAAAAATGCCTCGCGGGTTCCAACAGATCTGTCTTCGGTGTGGGGACGACCTCAGCTCTCTTTGCGGTAAAGCATGTCGCGCATCGCGTTGCGCCGCGCCGCGTTTAACTCGCTGTCCTTGCTCGAGAGGCTCGTTTCCTCGTTGTCCGACCCCTCGGGCTCGCTGCACGCCGGGCAGCGATTTGCAAACCCCGGCTTGTCGGGCTTTAATTCGAATTCTTCCCCACAGACGGCGCATTTACGGATCGGGAACGGCATGTCTTTAGTTTAATGCTTTTCCGGGTTTCTCGAGAGTAGCCCGAGAGGCCCCCGCCACGGCCTTCGTGCCGGCTTCTGCGTTGCTGTCCACGCCCCTCAATTGATTGTCTTCGCGTACTTCTCGCCAAACTGGCGCAGCTTGGCCAGCGTGGCCGCTGCCTGCCCTGAGTCAATCGCCTCGGCTCCCATTGCAACGCCCGCGCGCAAATCATTCGCCAAACCCGCAGCCACCAGCGCCGCCGCCGCATTCAACACCACGATGTCCCGCCGCGCCCCCGGAATCCCCGTCAGAACGTCGTAGAGCAGCGATGCGTTGGTCTTGATATCTCCGCCCACAAACTGAGCCAGCGTTGCCCGCGGAACTCCCGCCATCTCCGGCGTGATGCGCGCAGCTTTAAGCGTCGGGACTCCCAGCGACGGGCTTTTGTCGTTGGGGTGAAGCGTCGGGGTCCCCAGCGACGCGTTTTTGTCGAGCTCCGTTCCGCCATCCCCTGCGGCCTCTTCCACACGTGCCACTACCGACTCGCCCGTCGTCGTCAGTTCGTCGATCCCATCCGTCCCGTGCACCACAAATGCGCGCTTCGCTCCCAGCGCCGCCAGCGCCCTTCCCACCAACAGCACGCGGCTCGGCGCCAGAACGCCGATCACCTGGCTTCGCGCTCCCGCAGGATTCGTCAGCGGTCCGCACAAATTGAAAATCGTGCGAAACCCCAGTGCCTTCCGCAGCGGGCCCAGTGCTTTCATCGCGGGATGATAAAGAGGGGCAAACAGAAACATGAATCCCGTTTCACGCAGGCACTCCGCGGCTTGCTCAGGCCCCAGCATCACCGGCACCCCCAAAGCCTCCAGCACATCGGCCGACCCCGACTGCGAGGTCACGGCGCGATTCCCGTGCTTGGCGACCTTCGCCCCAGCCGCCGCCGCCACCAGCGCCGCGCCCGTGGAAATGTTGAAGGTCAGCGGACCGCCGCCGCCCGTGCCGCACGTATCTACCAACGCAGCTCGCTCATCGTCCGTCAAGGGCAGTGGAACCGCGCGCTCGCGCATGGCCTCTACAAACCCAGCCAGTTCCGGCGCCTGTTCGCCGCGCGTGGCCATCACCGTCAGCAACGCCGCCGTTTCCACCTCCGGCACATCGCCCTCGAGAATCTCCTCGAGCACTTCCGTGGCCTGCTGGCGTGTGAGCTGGGCGCCGTCTTCCGCCAGCGGCTTCAGAAGCTCCTTCAGTCGCGACATATCTCTCCCATGGTAATGGAGGGCTCTCGTTGGCAGGTTCTCTGCAGGCGGCCGCGAGCGTCTGAGACATCCCTTGCCCGCCCGCACCATTCTCGCCGGGGCTTTGTCGGCCGCAATGCCGTGAACGCGGCAATCATCCCCAAGGCCGCGCCAGCCCGTTGGCACAGTGTGAAACGCCGACCGCCCGCTGCGTTGCCGCCCCTTCGGGCGCCAAGATACTATGGTGTTTCCGGCTGGAGCCGTCGAGCCAGGCTCTCGCACTCGAATTCAAGAATTCCGATTCCCTTCAATCGAAAGAGACCTGAGCGGTCCAATCCACGATGAAAATTCACGAGTATCAGGCGAAAGAAATTCTTGCCAAGTACGGTGTCCCTGTCCCTAAGGGCGAAGTCGCCAACACTCTCGAAGAAGCCAACGCGGTCGCGCGCAAGCTCTTCGCCGAAGGCGCCAATGGCGTCGTCGTCAAGGCGCAGATTCACGCCGGGGGCCGCGGCAAAGGCGGCGGCGTCAAGGTTGCCAAGACCCGCCAAGATGCCGAACTCCACGCCAAAAACATCCTCGGCATGCAGCTCGTCACCCATCAGACCGGCCCCCAGGGGCAGAAGGTCCAGCGCCTGCTCATCGAAGAAACCGCCGCCATCGATCGCGAGCTCTACCTCGGCATCGTCCTTGATCGCGCCGTGGGCAAGCTCGTCTTCATGGCGTCGCAGGCCGGCGGCATGGAGATCGAAGAAGTCGCCGCCAAAACTCCCGAGGCCATCTACAAAGAGGCCATCGACCCCGCCGTCGGCTTCGGCGCATGGCAGGCCCGAAAGCTCGCCTTCGCCCTCGGCCTCAAGCCCACGCAGATGAACCAGGCCGTCAGTTTCTTCCAGAGCCTCTACAAAGCCTTCATCGATACCGATGCTTCACTCGTCGAAATCAATCCCTTCATCACCACCAAAGACGACAAGCTCTTCGCGCTCGACGCCAAGATCAACTTCGACGACAACGCGCTCTTCCGTCACGCCGATATCAAGGCCCTCCGCGACGTCGCCGAAGAAGACCCGCTCGAGGTCGAAGCCAGCAAATACTCCCTCAACTACATCAAGCTCGATGGCTCCATCGCCTGCATGGTCAACGGCGCCGGCCTCGCCATGGCGACCATGGACATCATCCAGTACGCCGGTGGCAGCCCTGCCAATTTCCTCGACGTCGGCGGCGGAGCCACGCAGGAACAGATCGAGCACGCCTTCGAAATCCTCCTCTCCGACCAGCACGTGAAGGCAATCTTCATCAACATCTTCGGCGGCATTCTCCGCGTCGATCGCCTCGCAACCGGCGTCGTGGCCGCAGCCAAAAAGCTCAATGTCAAAGTTCCCATCGTTCTGCGCCTCGAAGGCACCAACGTTGAAGAAGGCCGCAAAATCCTCCAAGACTCCGGACTGAACTTCCAGGTGGGCGCAACCATGAAAGAGGCAGCAGAGCTGGTCGTCGCTGCAGCGAAAGGCGTGGTGGCATAGATGGCGGTATTGGTAAACAACGACACCCGACTCATCGTCCAGGGGCTCACCGGCAAAGAAGGCACCTTCCACGCCAAGGGCTGCGCCGAATACGGCACCAACGTCGTCGGCGGCGTCACACCCGGCAAAGGCGGCGCCACCCACGAGGGCTGGCCCGTCTTCAACACCGTGGCCGACGCGGTCGCCAAGACCGGCGCCAACGCCACCATGATTTTCGTGCCGCCGCCCTTCGCGGCCGACGCCATCCTCGAGGCCGAAGACGCGGGCATTCCCCTCATCGTCTGCATCACCGAGGGCATTCCCACCGTCGACATGATCAAGGTATGGGCGAAGCTTAAGACCTCGAGCTCGCGCCTTATCGGCCCCAACTGCCCCGGCGTTATCTCTCCCGGCAAAGCGAAGATCGGCATCATGCCCGGTCGCATTCATAAAGAAGGCAACATTGGCATCGTTTCGCGCTCAGGCACCCTCACTTACGAAGCTGTGCACCAGCTCACGCAGCGCGGCATCGGTCAGTCGACCGCGATCGGCATCGGCGGCGATCCCATCATCGGTACCACGCACATCGACGCTCTGCGACTGCTCAATGACGATCCCGGCACCGAGGCCATCATCATGATCGGCGAAATCGGCGGCACCAACGAAGAAGCCGCCGCGGCCTTCGTCAAGCAGCACGTCAAAAAACCGGTCGTCGGCTTCATCGCCGGCCAGACCGCCCCTCCCGGCCGCCGCATGGGCCACGCAGGCGCCATCATCAGCGGAGGGCAGGGAACTGCCGCCGACAAAATGAAAGCCATGACCGCAGCCGGCATTCACGTCGTCGTCTCGCCTGCGGAAATCGGCGCGACACTCGCGAAGGTCATCGGCAAGGCCTGACCGCGGAACCGGAAGCGCGGCCGCATCCATGAGATCCGCATGACGCAAACGGCCAACCCTCTTTCCCGCGCCGAGTCGTTCGCTTCGCGCCTCGGCATTCGCCTTCCCATCCTGCTCGCGCCGATGGCCGGCGCCTGCCCGCCCTCCCTTTCCATCGCCATTGCGAATGCCGGTGGAATGGGCGCCTGCGGCGCTCTGCTCATGCAGCCGCCAGAGATCGCCGCCTGGTGCGCCGACTTCCGCGCACGCAGCTCCGCCCCATTCCAAATCAATCTCTGGATTCCCGAAAAAGAAGTCCATCGCGATCCGGTCTTGGAGCAGCGGCAGCGCGAGTTCCTCGCCGCCTGGGGTCCGCCCGTCGATCCGCAAGCCGGTGAATCCGTTCTGCC
This sequence comes from Occallatibacter sp., assembly GCA_035508975.1. Taxonomy (GTDB): domain Bacteria; phylum Acidobacteriota; class Terriglobia; order Terriglobales; family Acidobacteriaceae; genus Telmatobacter. The sequence continues at coordinate 33,109 of DATJMC010000086.1, read as the reverse complement.
CGACTTCGGGGCGCAGTGCCAGGCCGTCTTTGACGCCCGCCCCTCAGCCATCTCGTCCGTCATGGGGTTGTTCCCCCCGGCATTCGTTGCAGACATCAAGCGCCACAAAGTGCTTTGGTTTGCTACCGCGACCACGGTGGCCGAAGCTCGGGCTGCCGAAGCTGCCGGCGCCGACGTCGTGATCGCGCAAGGTGCAGAAGCAGGCGGCCATCGTGGCGCCTTCGACGCGCGTGAATCCGAACTCCAGCTCGTCGGACTCTTCGCTCTCCTGCCGCGTGTCGCCGACGCAGTCTCGATTCCCGTCATTGCCGCCGGCGGCATCGCCGACGCCCGCGGCATCGCAGCCGCGCTCGTCCTCGGCGCGAGCGCGGCGATGATCGGCACCGGCTTCCTGCGCTGCCCCGAGGCCAAGACCCCGGCAGCTTACGCCGCGCGCCTCGCCGCCACTGAAGCCCACGAAACCTTGCTCACCCGCGCATTTTCCGGCCGACCCGGCCGAGCCATCGCCAACGCCTTCACCCGCGCCGCCGCAGCCAAATCCGCTCCGCCACCCGCCGCTTATCCCATCCAGCGAGGATTAACACGCGCTATGCGCGACAACGCCCGCAAGGACGACGATTCCGACCGCATGCAGATGTGGGCCGGCCAAGCCGCCGCGCTTGCTCAGGCCGACCCCGCCGGCGCACTCACGCAGCGCCTCTGGGCCGAAGCTCAACAACTTCTCTGAGACCGCATGCGCCTCACGCTGCGCACTCACCTTCGCGGCTCGCGAATTGCTTCAGGCGTCACAGGACCTTGCCTCGACGGCCGGTCCTTACCAGACGCGGCACGGAGTCGGCGCCACCATCTTGTCCATCTTCTTGCAGCTGAAGCTCTTTGCAAAGTCCGGCAGATCCTCGAGCACCGTGTTGGTGCGATACTCCTCCGGCGCATGCGGATCGGTCTCCGCCTGCGTGCGCAACTGCTCCGGCCGCGTCTGCGTGCACCATTGCTGCGCGTAGGCAATCCAGAAGCGCTGGTCCGGCGTATATCCGTCGGTCTTCGCCGTCATGTCGAGGTGCGCGCTCTGCGCCTTGTCCATCCAGGCCAGCCACGCGAGCCACAGACCACCCAGATCTGCCAGGTTCTCGCCCAGCGTCAGCTTTCCATTCAGGTGAACGCCGGGAACCGCCTCGATCGCGTCGTATTGCTTCACCTCGCACGCAGCTCGGTCGTTGAACTTCTGCTCGTCGTCCTTGGTCCACCAGTCCGCTAGGTTTCCATCTTTGTCGAATTGCCGCCCCTCATCGTCAAATCCATGCGTCAATTCGTGCCCGATCGTCGATCCCATATCCCCGAAGTTCGCCGCGTCATCTTCCTTCTCGCTGAAAAACGGCGGCTGAAAATATCCCGCAGGAAAATTCACGTTGTTCTGCTGCGGGTCATAGTACGCATTCACCGTCGGCGGCGACATCTGCCACTCCGTCTTGTCCACCGGCTTTCCAATCTTTGCCAGGTCGCGCGCAAATTCGAATTCGTGCGCACGTTCCTGGTTGCCGAGTGCATCGCCGCGCACAATCTCGAGCTTCGAGTAGTCGCGCCACTTCTCGGGATCGCCGATTTTGTTCATCACCGCGTGCAGCTTTTCCTTGGCCTTCACCTTGGTCGCGGCGCTCATCCAGTCCAGGCTGTCGATGTCCTTGCCCATCGCCTGCTCAATCGCCAGCGTCATCTCCAGGGCGCGCTGTTTGGCGTCCGGCGGAAAATACTTCGCCACGTAAACCTGTCCCAGCGCCTCGCCCATCTCCTGGTCCACACGGCGCGTACAGCGCTTCCAGCGGTCCTGCTGCTTCTCCGCGCCATTCAGAATATGCGAGTAGAAATTCCAGTTCTCGTTGTCGAAGCTCTCCGGCAGGCTCGTCCCCGCGTACCCGTCCAGCAGGCGCCAGCGCAAATACGTCTTCACCTCATCCAGCGGCGTCTCGGCCAGCAGCTTGTTGAACTCCGCAAAAAACTTCGGCTCCATATCGTTCATCTTGCCGCTCGCAGGCGCATGCGCCGCATCCACATACTCCGCCAGCGAAAAATGCGTCAGTTCCTTGGCGAAGCTTGCGATGTCGGTCGGATGGTTCAGGTTCTGCGGGTCGCGCTGTTCCGTGATCGTCAGGCTCGCTTTCGCCAACTCGGTCTCGATCGCCAGCACCGTCTGCGCGTCCTTTTGCGCCTGCGCATCGCTCTCCCCTGCCAGCACAAACATCTTCCGCACATGGTCCACATACTGCCCGCGCTGTTCCACCGACTTCGGATCGGTGCGCATGTAGTAGTCGCGCTCCGGCAATCCCAGTCCGCCCGCGCCATAAAACGAGATCACCGAGCTGGCATCCGCAAAGTCCTGCCCAGAGCCCATCCCGAAGAACGCATTCACGCCGATCCGGTGCAGGTGCCCCAGCAGCATCGGCAATTCCGCGACCGATTTCAATGCCTCAATGCGATTCAGTTCCGGTTCGAGCGGCTCCAGTCCCGCCTTGTCGATCGCCGCCACATCCATGCAGCTCGCGTATTCATCGCCGATCTTCTGCTCGTTCGCGGTGCGCGACGGCGAGGCAACAGACGCTCGCTCCAGGATCTGCCGCAAATGCAAGCGGTTGATCTCAACCAGTTCCGCAAAGCGACCATACGATGTCTGGTCTGGCGGCAGCGGGTTTCGTTTCAGCCATCCATTGCAGCTGTATTGGTAGAAGTTCTCGCACGGGTTCACCCCTCGATCGATAAGCGATGGGTCGAACACCCGCAATTCGGGTCCATTCGCGGGCGCCGACTGGCCGAGCGCCCCGTGCATCGGGAGCCCCGCCGCCAGCAGCACGAACGCCCAGGGAGAGAAGCGGTTTACGCAAAACATGCCGACACTCTACCAGATCAACCGCATCTCATCATGTGCCGCCCACCCCGGTACAATTGGGGCGGAACTACTTTCCTTCAGGAGTGCGTAAGTGCCGCAACGTACGTTCAGCATCATCAAGCCCGACGCCGTCGCCAAGGGCTACACCGGGGCTATCCTGGCCGAAATCCAGAAGGCCGGATTCAAGATTGTCTCCATTAAAAAGGCATCCATCTCCGTCGCCCAGGCTCAGGGCTTCTACCACGTGCATGCGCAACGCCCCTTCTTTAACGATCTCTGCGCATTCATGTCCTCCGGCCCGCTGTTTCTCATGGTGCTCGAGAAAGACAACGCCATCGCCGACCTTCGCAAGCTCATGGGTGCTACCAATCCCGCCAACGCCGAAGAGGGAACGATCCGCAAAAAATTTGCCGGCTCCATCCAGGAAAATGCGATCCATGGCTCCGACGCCGAAGACACTGCCGCGTTCGAAATCTCGTACTGGTTCGCCGGCCACGAATTGATCTAAGGCGCCCTTCCGGTCGAGCGCGCTCCGACCCGTGGCCGCCGCACCGCAGCGCCTTCGGAGATCAGGCGCCAAAGAGGTCGTCGATTCGCTGGCGCAGCGCCGCCACCTCCGCGCGCAAATCGGCCACGGTCGCTTCCAACTGGCCGACCCGTGCTTCCTGTTCCGCCGCTCCCGCACTCGCAGAGGCAGTCGGCGAACCCGCTGGCGCCCCTTCCACCGCGCCCGACAGCAAGTGCGCGTAGCGCGATTCCTTCATCCCCGGTTGTCGCGGAAGCACTGCCGCCAGCGGCGGTTCCCGTTCCATCAGCTTCTGCAGCCCGGCCAACACGTCGCCAATCTCATCGAAGCGGTGCATTCGCTCGGTTCGCCCCCGCAACTCTCCCGGAGTCTGCGGTCCGCGCAGCAGCAGTACGCACAGCAGCGCCGTCTCCGCTCGGCTGAAGTTGAACGCCTCGCCCAGCCAGTGCTCGTACTTGGTCACCCGGCTGTCTGCATCGCGCGCCGGACCCGCAAGTCGCTGCTCCTGTAACCCGCCCAATGCGGCGCGCACTTCGTCGTCGCTCAGATCCATCACCGGATCCCGGTTCGATCGCTGGTTGCACGCATTCACCAGCGCGTTCAGCGAGAGCGGATAGTAGTCCGGGGTCGTGCTTTCCTTCTCCAGCAGGGAGCCTAGCACGCGAGCCTCCGCGGCGGTCAGTGGGATTGTCAGCGGCATATGCTCATTCTGCCACGCATCCTGCCTCGCTTCCCTGGCTGCGCATCTTCGCGTCGTTTGCCCCGCCGTTTTCTCAATCCCCCAGCCTTAAGAGGAAAAACAGTGCGTCCCATCGCTAGCCCCGGTCTGCGATACTAGATCGTTATGCCCATCGCTGACCTGCAGGATGCCGCCCAGAAGATTGCTGCGTTACTTTCCAACCTGAACAAGCTGGGCGGTCTTCGCCTTAAATATCGCATTACCGCGGGCGACGGCGCGCGCGATCCGGAAGGCCTCGAAGCTCGCCAGATCTACATTGAGCTCGGCGGCCCCGATGCCACACTCACCACGCAACACAATGGCGAGCTGCTCCGCGCCCTTGAAACCATCGCCGGGCAAATGCTTCGCCTCGACTCCCGCGAGCACGACCTGATCAGCTTCGACGCCGGCAATTTCAAGGCGCTGCGCGCCCAGGAATTGCGCATGGCCGCCGAAACCGCCGCCGAAAAAGTCCGCAAATCCGGCGTGCCCTATGCCTTTCCGCCCATGAATAGCCGCGAGCGTCGCCTGCTCCATCTCGCTTTCAAAAACATGGAGGGGGTCGAAACCGCCAGCTCCGGCGAAGGACAGGATCGTTTTCTCGCCGTCTTCCCCGAGGGCAAAACCAGCCTTCCCGTCGCTGCTCCCACGCGGCCGCGCGGATTCGGCCGCAGATAACCGCCGCGGGTATGCCAAAATACCCGCAATGAAAATTGCCACGGCTCTTCTGCTCCTCGCGTCCTTCGCGCCGCTCGCCTGCGCGCAAAAACGCCTCGTGCTCATCGACCAGGACGGTTCCGGCCCCGGCGGTTCCAACCAGATGGCCATGCTGTCGCTGCTCCAGTCGCCGAAGGTCGAAGTCCTCGGCATCACCATGGTCACCGGCAATGCGTGGCGCGATGAGGAAACCCTGCATACCTTGCGCATGCTCGAACTCACCGGCCACACTGACGTCCCCGTCGCCAAAGGCGCGGTCTTCCCACTCGTCCGCACCCAGCGCGAAACCCAGCTGGAATTCCCCATCGATGGCAAAGTCACCTGGCTCGGCGCGTGGGGCCAGGGCCCCACCACGCTCGTAGAAACCGCGCACGGCATCACCCCCGTCACGCCTGAGCTCCCGCAGGCGCATGGCCCCTACGACATTCCTCCCATGCCCGAAGGCCGACCCACACTCAAGCCCATCGACGAAGACGCGATCCACTTCCTTATCCGCCAGGTCCACGCTCACCCGCACCGGGTCACCATCTACGCCGCAGGTCCGCTCACCAACATCGCGCTCGCCCTCTCCATCGATCCGGAGTTCGCCGCGCTCACTCAGGGCATCGTGCTCATGGGCGGCAGCCTCAATCCCCAAACCGACGATCCCGAGTTCGCCACCAGCCCCCGCCACGAATTCAATTTCTGGTTCGATCCCGAAGCCGCGCACATCGTGCTTCGCGCAGACTGGCCGCGCGTCGACGTCACCACCGTCGATGTCTCCATCAAGGCTCCCTTCACGCAAAAACTTGTCGACCAGATCGCCAAATCCTCCTCGCCCACCGCCCGCTACATCGCTTCGTGGAGCCAGGAACTCTACTACATGTGGGACGAACTCGCCGCCTGCGCCTGGCTCGATCCTTCCCTCATCACGAAAGAAAAACTCCTCTACATGGACGTCGACCTCAGCCACGGCCCCAGCTATGGCGACACCCTCACGTGGAACGAAAATCTCAAGCCCGCGACCGGCGTGCGCCTCGTTCACGCACAAACCGATCTCGACCTGCCCCGCTTTCAAAGGACCTTCATCGACTTGATGACGCGGCCGTCGAACTAGGTAACCGCCTGGTGCGTGACCGTGGTTACTCCGCGAAGCACCGTCGGGGATGTGCGGCCGACCAAAGTCGTATGGCAACGCATCATACCCTTGCGAGAAACTGAGGCCGTCGTTCTTCAGGGGCAGGGGATCTGTGAACAATCGAGTGAAGTCACAAGCATTTGTTCTGATGCTCAGCGCGTTGTTGTGCGCTGTGCCGGCGCACGCAGAAGAGTTCACCGACGCGCCAACCCCGCAGAAGCCTGCCACCAAGGTCGACAAGACCCTCCGCCTCCTCGCCTGGCCCGCCTACAGCCTCGTGCCCAGATACACTCCCTTCGACGAAGATCGCTCCAGGCTCGGGCGCGCGGAAGAATTTGTTCTGGCTACCGAACGCCTTGGCTTTTTGGCCGATGCCACCACCACCGAGATGGGCTTGAGCCAGGGCCACGAATCGAACCCCATGAATACGATGTTCGGCAATGAGAGCCGCGTCGGCGTGCTCGGATCCATGACTGCCTGGGAATTCGGCTTCGGTTATTCGTCCGTCGTCGTTCCACGCTGGTTCGAGCACACCCGCTATCGCAAAGCTGCGCGCCTCGCCGTGATTGCCGGCGGCGCCGCGCTCACTGGTTTTCGCGCGAAATCCACGGTGCAGAATCTCACCTTCGTCCACTAACTCCCAAAGTCTGCCCGCACCGAAAGTCCCGCGACCCATTTCCTCCGCAAAATCAAAGGGCGCTTTCCATTGAGAAAAGCGCCCTGACACTTCTCGTTGTCCCGACTCTCTATCCGTTCAGCAGCTCCTGCAGCTTGTTCAGTGTCCGATGCAGATCCTTATCGGTGCGCCGCTGCTCGTCGATCTTCCCAATCGAATGCATCACCGTGGTGTGATGCTTGTTGCCAAATTGCCGCCCGATCTCCGGCAAACTCGCTTCCGTCATCTGCTTGGCAAGATACATCGCAATCTGCCGCGGCACCACCACGTTGCGTGAGTTGTTCTTCTGCTTCAGGTCGGCGACCTTCATGCCGAACTGCTCCGCCACCGCCCGCTGGATCGCCTCGATCGTGATCTTGCGAACCTGCATGTCGATAAACTGCTTCAGGCACTGCTGCGTCGCCGCCAGCGTGATGTCCATGCGATTCAACTGGCACCATGCGATCAACCGCACCAGTGCGCCCTCGAGCTCGCGTACGTTCGTCCGCACGTTCGACGCGATAAACAGCGCCACATCCGTCGGCAACACCACCTGCTCGCTCTCCGCCTTCTTCTGCAGGATCGCAACCTTGGTCTCCAGATCCGGCGGCTGAATGTCTGCAATCAGTCCCCACTCAAATCGCGAGCGCAGACGGTCCTCGATCTCCGCCAGCTCCTTCGGCGGACGATCCGACGCGATCACAATCTGCCGCATGCTCTCATGCAGCGCATTGAACGTGTGGAAGAACTCCTCCTGCGTGCGTTCCTTTTGCGCGATGAATTGGATGTCGTCGATCAGCAGTACATCGACCGATCGAAAACGATCGCGGAAACTCGACATGCGATCGTTGCGCAGCGACGTGATCATCTCGTTGGTGAACTTCTCCGCCGACACGTAGCAGATGTTCGACGAGGCCTGCCTGCGCTTCACCTCGTGCCCGATCGCGTGCATCAGGTGCGTCTTGCCCATCCCCACGCCGCCATACAGGAACAGCGGATTGTAAGCCCGCGATGGCCTCTCCGCCACCGCCAGCGCCGCGGCGCGCGCAAACTGGTTGCCGTTGCCGATCACAAAATTGTCAAACGTATAGCGCGAGTTCAGCTGCGCCGCCGTCGACCAGTCAAAGCGCGCCTGCTCCGGCATGCGATGATTCTGCGGCTGCGGCGCCGTGGGTGCGTGTGCCGGAAGCGGACCGAAACCGCCGTCCTTGCGCTGCGGAGGAGCCGCCGCTTCCTCGCTCGCGGTCACAAATACCACGTCGTCGAACTCAAGCGAGTTCAGATCGATCGCTTCCTGGATCAGGTCCCCATACTTGTCGCCTATGTGCTGAAACTCGGCAGAAGGCACGCGCACATACAGCGTGCGACCTGCCGCATGACTGTAGCGAGTGGGTTTCAGCCATGTCTCGTACGACTGGCGGATGACTTTTTTCTCAAGCGCCGAAAGAATCTGATGCCACGGATTGACAGCCGAAGCCGGCGAAACAGCGAATACCATCGAGCGAATCCTTGCCTGCGTCGCCTATGTACGGCCGTAACGGGTCATCTTTGTCGGTTTTGGCAATGGCTCTCTCGACCAGTGAGCCTTGCGCTCACCGCCGATTGACTGCTTTCGCCTGCCTGGTCGCCGTGGTTAGTCCCTGACACGCAATTCGGGACTCCGGATGATTCTCGTTCCGTGGGACGCTTGGTAACTTTCGTGAACGGACCCGATAGTAGCACATTTGGAGTTCGTTGCAATGCCTCATTCACAATACTTCGTCGATTCTTCCGTGGGTTGCACCATCGATGGTGAAAGGGCAAAAAAAAGATGTAAAGCTCCTTCGCAGCGCTTCGTTTGCGTCGCTGTTTCGAACAGTCTTCTCGTCCGATTTTTCACCGCGCTCTCCACCTTCTCTTCCTCGCCTCGCTTCTTCGCAGAGATCGTCTCTGCTCACCGGCTCTCTCCCCGAAACTCCATCGTAAGGGGCCCCCGCTGGATTCCTTTCTCAAGCTGCGATACACTAAGTACTTGCCGATCAGGCACAAATCTTCAACCTGTTCAGGAGTGCACTTCCATGCCTAAGCGCACCTTTCAACCTAACCGCCGCAGCCGCGTCAAGAAGCATGGCTTCCGCTCGCGCATGAAAACCAAGAGCGGTGCCGCCGTGCTCAGTCGTCGCCGCGCAGCAGGCCGCAAACGCGTAAGCGTCAGCGCCGGATACCGCGACTAAATACGCGATGCTGTCTTTCCGGCACCACAGCAGCCAGGTGGTCGCGACCTTCAGTGAACGGCAATCTTTCACAGTAGCTGACTGGAACTCCCTTCGCTGGTTTTGCCGCAAAAAGTGTCCCGGCCGATTCGCTTCTACTTTTCTGTCGGCGCTTCCATGAGCATCCCGCAAGCTGCGAATACCAACTCGGCGTCGTATGCCGCCTCAGTCGCCCCTGCGTCTTTGCGCGGAGCGCGTTTGCGCAAGCACGCAGACTACCAGCGCGTCTACGCCTCCAGTCGCAAGCATCAGTCGGTCTCGATGAGTTGGTTTCTCGCTTCGCAGCCCGCGCCTGCTTCTGCGCCCCGCGTGGGCCTCACCGCCGGCAAAGTCCTCGGCAAAGCGTACGAACGAAATCGCATCAAGCGCCGTTTGCGCGAGATCCTGCGCCGCCACATCCAGCTGCTTCCCGCAGGCTGCGATTTAGTCCTTCATCCCCGCCGTTCAGTCCTTACGCTCGATTTCACGAAACTCGACGCCGAGATCGTGCGTATTCTTATGCAGGCGAAAGGAGAGGCCGCGCAGGCTCGGCAGCCCGCGTCCCGGCCAAAACCATGACCCGCTTGCTGCTCGCTCTTCTCGCGTTCTACCGACGCTGGCTTTCCCCCGCCGTCCATTCCCTGGGATCCGGCGGCTGCCGCTACCTGCCCACCTGCTCCGAATACGCCGCCGTTGCCATCGCAACCCACGGCCCGCTGCGCGGCGTCGCGCTCGCCAGCGGCCGCCTGCTCCGCTGCCACCCCTTCAGCCGCGGAGGATTCGACCCGGTACCCCCGGTATCATGCCCGTATCCTCACAAGCCTTTACCATAGATGCAGAGGCGCGCGCCTCGCTCAACGATAGGAAGTCCCTTTGCCCGAATTCAAAAACCCAAGTTTAGAGTCGCAAGGTCCCGGCGCCTCCGGCCCAGGAGGCGGTGATTTTCGCAGCCTCCTCACCTTCATGTTTTTGGCCATCGCCCTCTTTCTCGCTTTCCAATACTTCAAGCCAGGCCAAAGCTCCACATCGCCGCAAGCGCCTGCGCCGCAGCCGTCCGCCAACTCTTCGCAGTCCGCGCCGCCGCCGGCAGCGCCTGTTGCTGCTGCAACTACAGCCTCCGCAAAGCCCGATGCAACCCCAAACGCCGTCGCCGCCTCCGAAACCGAAACCACCGTCGAGAATGAGCTCTATCGCATCGTCTTCACCAATCGCGGCGCCCAGGTCAAGAGCTGGATCCTTAAGAAGTACTACGACACCTCCGGCAAGCCGCTCGATCTCATCCAGCCCCAGCTCGCCGAGCGCTTCGGCTTGCCGCTCTCGCTCTACACCTACGAGCAGCCGCTGACCACCGACCTCAATCAGTCCCTCTATCAGGCATCCACAACGGGTACGCTCCTCGCGCCCGGCACGCTCACCTTCCACTACGCGCAAGGCGGGCTCGACGTCACCAAGACCATTCGCTTCGATTCAAGCTATGTAGTCGGCATCACCGTTTCCGTACGCCGCAATGGAGCCCCGGTCCGCGCTCTCGTTACATGGCCCGCCGGCCTGGGCGACATGGAGGAATTCCTCCCTTCATCCACTACGCGCAGCACCATCCCTACGCAGTCCCAGCTGGTCACTTCAATCGATGGCAAGCAGGACAACGTCTCCGCCGCCAAGGTCAGCGGCAACGCGACCTACGAGCAGCCCTATGACTACGCAGCGGTCTCCGATCTTTATTTTGCAGTCGCGTTTCTGCCCGACCCGCCCGCGCGCGCATCGCTCGTCACCTTCCACAACTCCTTCGATGTGCTGAGCGATCTCTCCAACCCTTCCAGCCAGAAGAAACCCGACCCCGTTCTCGGGATCGCCATGGGCGACGTCAGCGGCGACACCCGCCTGCGCTTGTTTGTGGGTCCCAAGCAGACCGACGTCCTCAAAACCATCTTCGCAACCGGCCCCGACGGCAAAGCCAACGGCCCATCGCTCGATTCGCTCATCCAGTACGGGTGGTGGGGCATCATCGCCAAGCCGCTCTACCTTGCCCTGCGCTGGCTCCACAATCTCCTCGGCCAGGGCTCCTACAACTGGGGCTGGGCGATCATCATCGTCACCGTCATCTTCAACCTCGTCTTACTGCCGACCCGCTTCATGATGATGCGCTCCTCGCTCCGCATGATGCGTATTCAACCCAAGGTCGACGCCATCAAGAAGCGCTACTCCCATCTCAAGATCAACGACCCCAAGCGCAACGAGATGAACTCCGAGATGATGCAGCTCTACAAGGATGAAGGAGTCAACATGTACGGCGGCTGTCTCCCCCTCGTTTTGCAGATGCCGCTCTTCTTCGCCTACTACCGCGTCCTGCTCAATGCCGTCGAGTTGCGCCAGGCCCACTGGTTCTGGCTCAACGATCTCTCCGCACCCGACCCCACGCACGTCCTCCCCGGGCTCATCATCCTCACCATGTTCCTCACCCAATACATCACGCCCTCTCCTGGCATGGACCCCGCGCAGCGACGCATGATGGCCTTCGTCATGCCCATCATGATGGGCTTCATCCTCTGGCACTACGCCTCAGGCCTCGCGCTCTACTGGATCACCGGCAACCTTATCAACCTCGCCATCCAGGTCGGCATCAACCAGTCCAGCATGGGCAAAGAGATGCACGCCATCGCCGCGCGCCGAGCGCAAAAAAAAAGTAGCGGCGCCGGCCAGCGCGTAATCCAGGGCCGTCGCTAGTTTTCACTCACCTTGAGCCCGGTGTCTCCATCCTCGCGGCGTCCTGAGCCGCAAGGGGGGATGTCATCCTCCCGGCGCCTGTCTTCCTGAGCAACCCTTACGCGCTGGGGAAGGGAGTCGACGAAGGATCCGCGGTTTGTCTTTCCCTATTTCCTATCCCCTATTCCCTGCCTCACTGCCTCTCGCACACGCGGATACCTGAAGCCGAACCCCGCCGCCATCAGCTTCGCCGGTACCGCCCGCGTGCTCACCAGCAGCGCCTCGTCCGCCATCGGGCCCAGCGCCACACGCAGCGCAAACCCCGGCACCGGCAATACCGCCGGACGGTGCACCGCCTTGCCCAGCTCACGCGTGAACACCGCATTCGTTACCGGCTCTGGCGACGTCACGTTCACCGGCCCCGCGATCCCCGGCGTCTCCAGCACAAACACCATCGCCTCCACCACATCTTCGAGACTCACCCAGCTCATCCACTGCCGTCCCGACCCAAGCCTGCCACCCAATCCCAGCCGAAACAACGGCAGCATCTTCCCCAGTGCGCCCGGCCCGCTTCCCACCACCACCCCAAACCGCGCATGCACCACGCGAATGCCCGCCTCCCTTGCCGGTTCTGCGGCAGCCTCCCACCGCTGGCACACATCGGCCAGAAATCCTTCCCCCTGCGGCGACGATTCATCCACAATCGCATCGCCGCATTCTCCGTAGATCCCAATCGCCGACGCCACAATCAGCGTTCGCGGCGGATGGCGCAATCCCCGTAGCACCGCCACCAGCGCCTGCGTAGACCCCACCCGGCTCTCCAAGATCTCGCGCCGGTACGCCGCCGTCCACCGGCGCGCCGCCAGGTTCGCGCCTCCCAAATGAATCGCCGCCTCGCAGCCCTCAAGCGCTTCCCCATCCATCAGCGCCGGCCGGCTCCGCGGATTCCACACCACCCCGGCGTTCCCCGCACCGCGCTCCCGCACCAGCTGAACGACCGAATACGCCGCCTCGATCCGCCGCCGCAATGCCGTTCCCAGCAGGCCCGAACCACCGCTCAACACAATCTTCTTCGGGGTCTCGACAACCATCGGAGGTCCTTATTCATCTGCAGTTATGCGGGCTCGCATTTTCATATGCCTTCAACGAATTTGGATGGTTTGCTCTCTGCCCGTAAATTTTGTATCATGAGAATGGGTTTTGATCAGGACAACAATGTCCAGCCTGTTCCCTCGGAGGATGGCTGATGTCTGAACCCGCAACGGTTCGCAGCGAAGAAACACAAAAATCGCAGGTCGATACCGAGACTACCGAGCGATTCATCGCCGAAAAACACATCGGCGATCGCATCAAGCGGCTCCGCCTCAAGAAGTCCATGGGCCTTGTCGAGCTCGGCAAGCACACCGGCCTCTCCGCGAGTTTTCTGTCCCAACTCGAAACCGGCCGTGTCGTTCCCACTCTGCGCAACCTGGCTCGCATCGCCATGGTCTTCTCCAAGGATCTCTCCTACTTCTTTGAGAGCGAGCCGCAGGCCATGTTCCGCATCCACCGGCGCAAAGAGCGTGTTCGCCTTCCCCAGACCGGCGTCGACGAGCCCACCTACTACTTCGAGAGCCTAGGCTACATGGTGCCCGACCGGCACATGGATCCCTACTTCGCCCAGTTCATTCCTCTCGACAAAAATCAGGAGCCGCGCGCCCACATGCATCCCGGTTTTGAGTTCCTGTACGTCCTCGAGGGAGAACTCGACCTCCGCCACGGCGACCACCAGTGCATCCTCGAGCCGGGAGATGCAGTCTACTTCGATGCCAGCACGCCGCACTCCTACCTCTGTGCAGGCAAGAAGCCTGCCGACGCCCTCATTGTCACCATGCACCAGCCACCGCCCGCGCAGCCTGTGACGCTCCTCCGCCAGGGCGTTCCCCGCGCGCTTCCCGGCAGCCCGGCCCAGGTCGGGCCTACCGAGGCTCGCCGCAAGGCTTGATCTCCTCGCTCCGCACGCCCCCGGTTGCTAATCATCTTGCCCCGCGGAACTCGTCAGTCCTTCACGCTTGCGAAGTAGTCTGAGACTTCTCCCCAGTTGTTCACGCGCGCGTAGCCGGTCGCCGAGAGATTGTGCGGCGCTGTATACAGCAGCCCCGTTCCCTCAAACCGCTGCAGATTCCTTGGCAGATCATCGATCAGGTAATCGGCGCGCAAGATGCACTTGTTCCCGCAAAACACGTAGTGCGTCGGCGGAATGAAAGGGAAATGCCGCTGCAGCCACCGGTACTTCGGACCCAGCGAGTTCGGCACCGTCATCGCCTGCGTCGCGATGAAGATCTCGAATCGCGCCGTCAGTTCCTTCAGCACTTCCTGCGATCCCGGCATCAGCGCCAGGTCTTCGAAGAAATCTTCCGCATCCAGAAAGGCCCGCAACTGCGTTTGCCGGTCGGCCGCCACCACTTCCCATAGCCCTTTGCCCGCAAGATCATCTACCGTTAGGGCTTCGTCAAATTCCTGGTTGTAACGGCGCAGGTGTTCGGCCAGCGTATCGGCCATCACCTCATCCATGTCCACGCAAATACGCTTCACCGCCTGTTCCTCGCCTCGCTTCCACACATAGGATGGTTTGGGCGCATAGCTTCGGTCATGCCCGGAAAGATACCTTCTTGCATCATAGAGTTTTGAAGGAGCATGGCTTCAGCCATGCCGAAAGGCCCCTGGACGATGAGGGGCTTCAGCCCCCGAGGGAAAGTCCGCGTCCACAGGTTGCCTGCGTCTCAGGCCCCTGCGTGCCGCGTCCGCCGCACCGCGTGCCCATCGCTCGTCGGGGCTTCCGCCTGAGGTGCCTTCGGAGCCGCCGCAATCGCGGAATCCCAATACAGCAGCCGTCCGCAGCTGTCGCAAGTCAGCAGCTCGCCCTCGCGCAGCTGGTTCCACGTCTGCGGCCGGACCCCCATCCGGCAGCCCGTGCATTGTTGATTCTCGGCGCGCGCCAGCCCCGTTCCGCGGCTCGCGGCAATGCGATCAAACCGTGTCACCAGCTCCGCAGGCAGACTTTGCCGCAGCGCCTCTCGCTCCGCCGCCAGCCGCGCCTGTTCGGCCGCGATCTCCTGCTGCCGCCGCGCAACGACTTCGCGCGTCTTCTCCAGCGTCGCCGCGGATTCTTCCACCTGGCTGCGGAGCTTCCCCAGCGCTGCCTCTTGGGCGTCCGTTCTTTCCAGGCTGGCAAGCTCTTCGTTCTCCAGCCGCTCAATCTCCCCATCGGCAAAGCTCACTTCGTGCTCGATCGCCGCCGCTTGCGCCGGAGTCGTTACCGAATCTTGCTGCGCGCGATATCTCGCTGCCTTCTGCCGGTGCCCGGCGACCTCGCGTTCCAGCCGGTTACGCAGCGCATCCTCGCGCGCCAGCCCGTCCGACGTCTCGCTGGCTCGCCGTTGAACCGATGCCAACTCGGTCTCCGCCTGCGCAATCTCTGCCGGTAAGCTTCGTAGCGTCTGTGCGAGGCGGTTGCGATCCAACTCCACCGCCTGTAGCTTCACAAGGTTCTCAATCTGCTCTTGCATCGGTGTCTTGCAGTCTACAGCAAAACCACGTGCGCCACATCCGCGGCCATGCCATCCAGTCGCCCGCCACAGGAATGCTGGCCGACCCCAGGACCTCCGGCGTCTAATCTGAAAATGTCGCAGGCAGGGGCCGGTGCATCCAAATATTGAAATGACTCAAAACCCCGAGCGAAGATCGTTTCTCCACAGGCACCCGTGGCTTGTGTCGATCGTCAGCGTTCTGCTCCTCGTTGTCGCCGCCTTCACCGTCGTCGGCATCGTTGTCGCTCACCGCATCGAGCCCTTTCTCCGCGCGCGCATCGTCGACGGCCTCTCCCAGCATTTCCACGCGCGCGTCGACCTGGACTCCTTCCACGTCACCATCGGAAACACTCTGCGGGGCGAGTGGGGTATCTGGGCGCAGGGCCGCGGCTTGCGCATCTGGCCTCCCGCTCAAGTTGCAGGAGTGTCCGTGCCCAACTCCACCGGCGCTCCGCTCTTCAGTCTCGCTGCATTCGCCTTCCATGCCCCTCTGCGCTATAAGTCCGGCACCCCCATCGCCATCAGCGAAATCCGCCTCCAGGGCCTCGAACTTCACCTGCCGCCCCGCTCTCACTTCCTCCGCCTCGAACCGCAAACTGCGCCCGCAAATCCATCCCGGTCTCCGCTGCTTCCCGTCAGTTTTGCTCTCGGCAGCGTCGTGTGCAATGGCGCCCACCTCATCCTCGAAACCAGCAAACCCGGCAAGCTCCCGATGCAGATCTACATCCAGCGCTTCCGCATTTCCGACATTCAGCCCAACGCCACGATGCGCTTCGAAGCCGATCTCACCAACCCCAAGCCGGTCGGCATCGTTCAGACCAAGGGAACCTTCGGCCCCTGGCAAGTATGGGATCCCGGCGAATCCCCCATCGCTGGCAGCTACACCTTCGACCACGCCAACCTCGGCGACTTCAAGGGCATCTCCGGCGATCTCAGCTCCACCGGCAGCTACCAGGGCACATTGCGCAGCATCACCGTAGACGGCGAGACCAAGACACCCAACTTCGCTCTCACCCACTTCGGCAATACCATGGACCTCCAGACCAAATTTCACGCCATCGTCGATGGCACCAACGGCGATACATGGCTCGATCCCGTCAACGCCACCCTCGGTCACACCCGCATACTCGCCAAGGGAGAGGTCGTTCGCTCCCTCGGAACATTGAGCGACGGCCAACTCCACACCATCGGCCACGACATCGATCTCAAGATAGAAGTCGACCAGGGACGAATCGAAGATTTCCTCGATCTCGCCAGCCACGACTCCACCCCGCTCTTCACCGGCAGCCTCGATCTCAAATCTTCCCTCCACATTCCTCCAGGAAAGATCCCGGTCCACCTGCGCATGGGGCTCAAAGGACACTTCACGCTCGATCAGACACAGTTCACCAGTAAGAAAGTCGAGGATCGCATCGAGGACCTCAGCCTCCGCGGCCTTGGAAAACCAAAAGAAGCAAAATCTGCTGCCGATTCCTCCCAGCCTCCCATTTTGGCCAACATGCAGGGTGACTTCACCATCGCCAACGGCGTCATCAACCTTCCCGATCTAGCCTTCAAGGTTCCCGGCGCCGACGTCGAGCTCGAAGGCGACTACAAGCTCGACGGCGGCGCGCTCAATTTCCAGGGCGTCGCCAAAATGCAGGCTACCGTCTCCAAAATGGTTGGGGGCTGGAAGGGATTTCTCCTCAAGCCTGCCGATCGACTGTTCAGAAAAGACGGAGCCGGCACCGAAGTCCCCGTCCATGTCGACGGCACCTACAAAGAACCGGAGTTCAGTGTCGACATCAAGGGCTTCGAGGTCCATACCCATCCGCAGCGCCCCGATCAAAATGCGCATGCCGCCTCGCCGGATACTTCGCAACAACCCTCGCCCTCCACTCCTTCCCCCACCGAGCCCGAAAAGCCGTCCGCTTCAACACCCGCGAAGCCGTCCCCCTCTACGCCACAGTCGCCACCTGCCCAGCCGCGACCCTAGCTGCTGCGATTGTCCGGTGCCCCGGCAACCGCGATAAGCCGGCCGAAGAATCCTGGGTTGCTCCACCCCGGGTCCAAAAGGTCTTCGTCCGTGGACGCTTCATTCGCGCAAGGCTGGGATCTAACTCTCCCTTCGCGCCGCGGTCCTTTCGTCACTTGTCTCGCCCTCTGATCGCACCGCGTCCCTCCAGGACCTCCTGTACAATTCGCTGTTATCGGAAAAATTCTGGACCGGAGGGCAGCGATGGACATGCTCTTTCTTATTCCCTTGGGGATCGGCTTTCTCGTCTTCCTCACTCTCATCCTGGGCAGCTTCTTCACCGTAAACACCGCACAGGTCGCCATCATCACCCGCTTCGGCAAGTTTTTGCGCGTCGCCGAACCGGGCCTTAACTGGAAAGCTCCCTACTTCGACTCCGTCGCCGGCCTCGTCAGCCTGCGCGTCAACCAGATCAACCTCACCATGGAGACCAAAACCAAGGACAACGTCTTCGTCACCATCCCCATCTCAGTCCAGAATCGCGTGCGCCCCGAAAAAGTCTACGACGCGTACTACAAGCTCTCCGACCCCGTCGCGCAAATCAAGTCTTACGTCGAACAGGTCATCCTCGGCCACGTCCCCTCCATGACCCTCGATGAAGTCTTCGCCTCGCAATCCTCCATCGCCGCCGCCGTCAAACAGGAGCTCGACGCAGACATGGCCGCCTTCGGCTACGAAATCGTCAATGTCCTCGTCACCGACATCGTCCCCGACGCCAAGGTCAAGTCCGCCATGAACGACATCAACGCCGCCCAGCGCGAACAGGTCGCCGCCACCGCGCGCGGCGAGGCCGACAAGATCTTGGTCGTCAAAAAAGCCGAGGCCGAAGCTGAATCGAAAGCCTTGCAGGGGCAGGGAATCGCCAACCAGCGCCGCGCCATCGTCGAAGGCCTGCAGACCTCCATCGAGCAGTTCCAGAAGGCCGTCGAAGGCGCCTCCGCCAAAGACGTCATGCAGCTCGTCCTCATTACTCAGTACTTCGATACGCTCAAGTCCATCGGAGAAAACGACAAGACCAATACGCTCTTCCTCGCTCACTCGCCCGGCGCCGTCAAAGAAGTCTCCGACCAGATCCTCGAGTCCATGCTCATCGCCGCAAACGCTGGTCGATAATTGCGCGGTCGCACCTTCATCTTGCAGCGGGTGCCAGCGGTTTCTAGACGTCCGGGCTGCGGAATGCAGTCGGAATAATCCGAGCGAAGGACCCGCTTCTCTTCCCGTATCTCGAAGAGACTGGGTGCCCCACGGTCTCGCTTCTGAAACGACGACGCTCGAACGACCGCAACACGTCCTCTCCTGATGTGGGTAGGAAAAACACCCGGCCGTGTCATTCTCAGCAACCCTGATGCGCAGTGAGACGGAGTCGAAAGATCCGCGGTTGTCTTTCCCTGCGCCCTGCTCCTGTCTTCTACCCCCTATCCCCCATTCCCTCTCTCCCCATCTCCAACACTCCTCAATCCCTCCCCCTTGTGATACTTTGTCCTGTCACACCGTTGCCAATTCAACGAGCAATGGAAAGAGGGTTCGCTTCGCGCAGCGGAGCCACCCCCGAGGAGCCGCAATGCACTGGACCAGCACCATCGCACGCTGCACGATATCCCTGTCCCTCATCGCCTCCGCACTTACACTCGCCCAGACTCCGCCCGCTCCCCCGCCGGCGCAATCCTCCGGCGGCGATGAATGGTGGCGCCACGCCGTCCTCTACGAGATCTACCCGCGTAGCTTTCAGGACTCCGACGGCGACGGCATCGGCGATATCAAGGGCATCACCTCCCGCCTCGACTACCTCCACGACCTCGGCATCGACGCCATCTGGATCACGCCGATGTACCCATCGCCCGGCGTCGACTACGGCTACGACATCTCCGACTACGTCGCCATCGATCCCGTCTACGGCTCCATGGCCGACTTCGACAACCTCGTGGCCGAAGCCAAGAAACGCAACATCCGCGTGATCATGGACTACGTCATCAATCACACCTCCGACCAGCACCCCTGGTTCCTTGAGTCCCGCTCCTCACGCGACAATCCCAAGCGCAACTGGTATGTCTGGCACGACGGCAAAGGCGAGACCGCCACCGACAAAGGCGAGCCTCCCAACAACTGGCAATCCTGGTTCGGCCACTCCGCCTGGCAGTGGGACGAGAAAACGCGCCAGTACTACTACCACTACTTCTATGTGCAGCAGCCCGACCTCAACTGGCGCAATCCTGAGGTCCACACCGCAATGGACGGCGTTCTCGATTTCTGGATGAAGCGCGGCGTTGCTGGCTTCCGCATCGACGCCGTTTCGCGCCTCTTCGAAGACCCCAACCTCCACGACGATCCCTACCTGCCCGGTCACAACGCCTACGGCGATCGCAACATCAAGCACCAGTACACCGACGACCTGCCCGAAGTGCACGACGTCCTCAAAGAAGTCCGCCGCGTCGTCGACAAATATCCCGGCGATCCCGTCCTCGTCACCGAGGCCGACGAGCCCAACGTCCAGGCACTCACCAAGATGTATGGCGAGCACGCCGACGAAGTGCAGCTGCCCATGGACTTCCAGATCGCCGACGTCAACGCCCTCGACGCGCGCCGCTTCCGCGATCTCTTCAACGAAATTGAGAACAACTCCGCCCACGGCCAGCCGGAATACTTTTTCTCCAATCACGATCAGCCGCGCCAGTGGGACCGCTACGGCGATAACGGCCCGCACAACGATCAGATCGCCAAGCTCATGGCCGTCCTGGAGCTCACCACGCGCGGCACGCCGCAGATGTATTACGGCGAAGAGCTCGGCATGCGCACCACCGATCCCGCGCGTATTGAAGACGTCCACGACCCCATCGGCAAGCTCGGCTGGCCCAAGGAAAAAGGCCGCGACGGCGAGCGCACGCCCATGCAGTGGAACGCTTCAGCCGGCGCCGGGTTCACCACCAATGCCAAGCCCTGGCTGCCCATTCCCCCCAGCGCCTCCACCTACAACGTCGAGGCCGAGAGCAAAGATCCCGATTCGATCTACAACACCTACAAGCGCCTTCTCGCGCTGCGCAAAACCGACCCCGCCCTGCGCGACGGCTCGCAGGTATCCATCAACAACGATGACTCCAATGTCTTCGCCTACCTGCGCCGCAGCGGCGATCGCACCGTGCTCGTCGCCCTCAACATGAGCGCCCATGCGCACACCGTCGCCTTCGATGTCGGTCCCAACGGCATCGCCGCAACCAGGCTCACCCCGCTCTACAGCGCCACCGCAATGCCCGCCACAATTCCCATCGACCGCGTCGAGCTCCCGCCCTTCGCTGCGCTCGTTGCGGCTGTCGAATAGACCGAACATGCGCGGTCGTTTTCTCGCCCTCTCGTTCTCTGGTTCCTCCGATCTCCGGGTGCCCCAGGTCTCGATTCTGAGACCTGGGAGCGAAGCCTCGACCAGACAACGCTCTTCGCGACTCCATGCCGGGGGTCGCCTTCGCCTGCTTCCGCCAACACCGCGTCCCGCGGCAAAATATGTTAGCTTGGCATCCGTCCCACCGCTGCCGATTCCATGAGCAGCGGACGAAAAACGAGGAGAACGCAATGCACTGGACCAAACGCATCGCAGGGCTCGCCGCAGCTCTGTTCTTCGCAGCCATCGCTCTTCCCGGCTTCGCTCAAACCACTCCCGGCTCCACCGCAGCCAAAACCGGCATCGTCTCCAGCGAGCGCGACTGGTGGAAGAACGCCGTCCTCTACGAAATCTATCCGCGCAGCTTTCAGGACTCCAACGGCGACGGCATCGGCGACTTGAACGGCATCACCAGCCGCCTCGATTACCTCCAGCAACTCGGCGTCGACGCCATCTGGCTCTCGCCGTTCTATCCATCGCCCGAGGTCGACTTCGGCTACGACATCTCCGACTACGAAAACATCGACCCCCAGTACGGCACGCTCGCCGATTTCGACCGCCTCATCGCCGAAGCGAAGAAACGAAACATTCGTGTCATCCTCGACATGGTCATGAACCACAGCTCCGATCAACACAAGTGGTTCCTCGAGTCGCGCTCCTCACGCAACAATCCCTACCGCGACTGGTATGTGTGGCGTGATGGGAAAGGCGAGACCGCGACCGACAAAGGCCAGCCGCCCAACAACTGGCAGTCCGACTTCGGCGGCTCCGCCTGGCAGTGGGACGACAAGACCCGCCAGTACTACTACCACAAGTTCTATATCCAGCAGCCCGACTTCAACTGGAACAATCCTAAGGTCCACCAGGCCTTTAAAGACATCATCGGCTTCTGGCTCAAGCGCGGCGTCGCCGGCTTCCGCTTCGACGCCATCACAACCCTCTTCGAAGATCCTCAGATGCGCGACGACGCGCCTAAACTCGATAAGGACGGCAAGACCTTCCTCAACCAATATGGCGACATCGCCCTCGACGATGCCCGTACCAACAACCTGCCCGAAGTTCACCCCGTGATGGCCGAAATGCGCGCCTATGCCGACACCTTCAGCTCCAACAAGTTCCCCGGCACCCGCGTTTTCATTGGCGAAACCTACCTGCCCAGCATCGAGGAGCTCGACAAACAGTACGGCTCACCCGAGCATCCCGAGTTTCAGCTGCCCATGGATATGCAACTCGGCATTACCAACAAAATGGATGCGGCAGCCTTCCGCTCCAAACTGATCGACGTCGAAACCAGGATCAACGGCAACGTCCCCCTCATCGTCTTCGACAACCACGACAACCCCCGCCTCGATGTTCGCTACGGCGACGGAGTCCACAACATCGACATCCAGCGCGTCATCTCCACCATCCTCTTCACCAGCGGTGGCGCCTCGCTCTTCTACTACGGCGACGAAATTGGCATGAAGACCACGCCGCCCACCCGCATCGAAGACGTGAAAGACCCCGTCGGACGCGTCGGCTGGCCAAAAGATAAAGGGCGCGATGGGGAGCGCACCCCCATGCAGTGGAACGCCGGGCCCGACGCTGGCTTTTCCAGTGACAGCACGCCCACATGGCTCCCCATTCCGCCCAGCTACCGCACCGTCAACGTGCAGGCTGAGAAGGCCGATCCCGATTCGCTCCTGCACTGGTACGAGACTCTGATTCGTCTCAAGAAAACCAATCCTGCTCTCGCAACCGGCAGCAACACCATGCTCGATACCGAGAACACAAAGACCCTCAGCTGGATCCGCCAGTCCGCCGGCAATCCGTCCGTTCTCGTCTCCGTCAACTTCACCGCCGATCCGCAAACGGTCAGCCTGTCCGTGCCCGGCACAGGCGCCAACCTCACCACGTTGCTCAAAACTCCCGGAGCAGCCGATCCCGTTTCGCCCCAGGCCATCCAACTCGGCCCCTACGGCGTCTACGTTGGCGAGCTTCGTCCCTGACTCCCCGCAACCCCTCTGCCCCAGGTCTCGCATTTGAGACCTGGGAGGGAGTTCCATCTCGCCACAAATCCGAGGGCACGGACCCGCACGCAGCGGACGACTCCGTGAACGATGCAAGCCCTTCAAAGCGACGCGGGCGAGAGAATCTGCTTTTCAAAATTTTCGAAATGGAGGAGAAGCGAGCAAATCGCGATCCCGGCCCAGGAGCCCGGCCTTCAGAAATCGTCTTCGCTGCTTTTTTTGCCTTCCGTCTCGACAGGGAAGCGCTCCGCTAACCTCAACCGGGCCAGCGTCTTGCGGTAATACCACGCCGCTGCCATTCCTCCAGCTACAGCGGAAGCCGCAGCGAGGAATCCGACCCGGAACCAGCCGGCATTCCGTCCGGCCTTTTGCAGGTCCTGCTGTGCAGCGTGCTTATATATCGCAGATTCTAGGGTACTTGCCATAAACATTGCGCCAATCGTGCTTGCAGTTGGGCGCTCCGCCTCGCAAACGGCCAAGGCATCTGCTTCGATCATACCCCCGATGCCAAGTCCCATCCCACAATGCAAGAAAATCTATATTTTTGTATTTGCAATCGTCGAGTTCTATAGTAAGGTGTATATATTCCGGTTGTGAGGGTACTGAATTATCCCCCTCCCATCCCGGAAGTAGTTTGCGTCACTGGCCTCCCGGCACGAACAGCAAAAAGTTCGTGCCGTCTTTTTTTGCGCCGGACCCGTCCCTTGCCCGATTCCTGGCCGTCCTCGCGATCTCCCCCGCGCCCCGCAACCGTCTAAAATACCCGTGAGAGACGCTTCCCAATGAACAATCCTCGCCGCTGGCTCCTGGCCCTTGCCGTCTTCGCCCTCACCGCCGTCAGCTACGCTCAGTTCTCCAACCCCGCGGAAGACGTTCCCGCTTACCACGCTGCCGCTCCGCTCAAGGTCGTCGCCCTCCCGCCCATCCTCTCCGGTGCCAAGCTCACAGGCGAGAACTTCAGCTATCCCTGGCAGGTCCACGTCTATCAGGACGCCGCCAAGGTCAGCAGCGTCCTCTACCAGCTCCCTTGCTACTGCCGCTGCGACCGAGCCCTCGGCCACACCAGCCTGCGCAGCTGCTTCGAAGGCCTCCACGGCACCGAGTGCTCCACCTGCGCCAAAGAAGGCTTCTTCGCCTACCAGCAGACCAAGCTCGGCAAAACTCCCGCGCAGATTCGCGAAGCCATCAGCCGCCATGAATTTGAGTCCATCGACCTCGAGCGCCAGTAGAACTCGCGCTCAGGCTTCGCCGAATCCTCCCGCTCGAAGGCGTGCCGTGACCTGGGCAAGCTGGGTGCTTCCCATCCTGGCGACTAACGTTATCCCTTCAGCTCTGAAAAATGCACAGGGGATCCGCCGCGCGGATAAAAATCCACATCCCTCTCGCCCGGCGGACAAGACCCCGCGGCCTACGCTTCCGCGCTTCGATTCAACTGCTCAGCACTGCGCGAGCCCGCGCCGTCCGCCCGCGCTTTGCGGCGGAGAATGGCTGCGGAGACGAGAGTCATGATCAGGCCTACGGGCAGCGGCTCCATGAAGGTGTAGGCGATGTTGACCAGGGGATTCTGGTAGAGCTGCTGCGATCGCTCGATCGCCGCCACCCGCGCGGCGGTCGTGGCGGGGTCAAGCCCGGACGACTGCACCCTGTGGATCTGCGCGGCAAAGTAGCTGTCCATGAAATGCGGCATGAAGTTGAAGTAAAGAATCTCCCACGTGGCGACATAACACACGCACGTGATCAGGGTGATCAGGATCCCGCAGGTGAAAGCCCGCCCAAAGGAGATTTGGCCGTCGAGCGTGTTGTCGCGGTAGCTCCTGACTCCGAAGTAAACCAGCAGGAACGATGCCACCATGATGGTGTAGCCCAGGGCCATGCTGTGGCCCGAGCCGATCCGCTTGGCAAACAGAAGCGAGCTGTCCATCAGCACAGAAATCATCACGCCCGAAATCAGGCCAAAGGTCAGGACGACTTTCTTCATCTCAACCCTCCCGGTGTCACTGAACGATGGAGCCACGATGCCGGAGAACCGCGCCCGATGTCGTCACTCTTTCGTATGATTTTGCCGAAACAACGCCGAAATCATGCTTTCAGACGACTAGGCGCCCGTTCCGCGTTCTCTGCCTTGTTCACCTCGACGAGCGGCGCCCCAGGGGCGTTTTCATCGCTAACGGCTCCACGGCGGGGTGAGGCGTCTTCCCTCACGGCAGAAGCCCCAGTTCTTTGCCCCGCTGAACGGCCTGCGTGCGTCGCGCCGCTCCCAGCTTGTCGAAGGCGCGGGCGCAGTGAGTCTTCACCGTGTTTTCTGAAACGAAAAGCTCGCTGGCGATCTCGCGATTGCTCAGTCCCCGAGCGACGAGCCCGAGGATTTCGAGCTCGCGTGCCGTGATGCCGAGCGTCTGCTGCCGGGCCGTATCGGGAGCGAAGAGTTTGCCTGCGGGCGCCTCCGCGGCGACAGGCACCTCCTTCACCACCACCCTCTCGACAATCGTCTCGCGGATCATCGCGCGCCGGCGCGTGATGCGCAGCCCCAGCCAGATGCCGAGGCTCGCAAAAAGTATGGCGACAAGCGCGCCGTAGAGTTCGACGGAGTACGTCATCACCACGAAGCGGTATTCGGTGTATTGCAGGACGGCAATAAGCAGGCCGCCGACCAGGCCGAAGAGGAGAACGTGCCGCCTCATAGGATGTGACGAAGTATATCCGGAGACCCCGAGCAAGGGCCTGCGCGCGCCGTAAACCGCTCGGCGGCTCTCATCCGGCACCTGCCCGACACGAAAAACCAGGCAAGCGACGAGCGCTTAATACGCCCGGTCACAGCGGTCACTCTGTCTTGACGCCGTTCTTGATCTTCGAGTAGTCGGGCGCCAGGATCCGCAGCGCCTTGTCCGGCGTCACCTTGATCGTTCCCGCCACCATCTGCTTCCAGTAGTCATTCAGGTAGAACTCAAAGGGGTCTCGCGGCGTGGTGTCGATCATCGTCAGGTCGGAGTTGAACATCTCGTCGCGCCCATACTCGACCCGGCCCCCTCGTATCGCGATGTAGTTGCCCTTTTCCCCCGTCTTCATCTGCGGTGTCCCCTCGCCAAACTTCAGCTCAATCCCATCTCCGGTCAACTGGACGCTCGCCAGGCGAGCCCTTATATGGGGCGGCGGAAACGCCGTCTGCGGGTCGATCAGAAACGAGTCGCCGTCCACCGACATTCCCTTCAGCCCCTTCTGGCTGATCAGGTCCTCCATGTTCAGCCCCAGCGCATCCATCAAACCCCTCACCGGCACGCCCACCACGTGCACCTGGTGCACATCGATGCGAACGCGATTGTCGTTCGTCATGCCCACTCCGGCAACAGCATGAAACGGCACATGCACGCCCTTCTTCATCGTCCCGTCGATCAGCAGCTGGCCGCCCGATACCATGATGCGCAGATCCTTCACCTGCGCCTTCGGCGAACGCGTCACGCGCGCATTCATTAGCTCCGTGAGCTCCTCTGCCGTCACCCGGATCTCCGCCGACTCGATGCCGATATCGAACGACGCAGCGTCGTTAAAGCTCGCTACCGTGTGACCCTCTGTAGGAATGAGCGTGCCGCGCAGCCGCACGATGACGATCGCCAGCTGCGGCGAATATCGGAAAAGCACGTTCGCGGCTTCCATCGTGGGGTTGCCCGGCGCAGCGTGACCGTCTTGCTGGGGCTGGGCCTGTTCTTGTGGTTTTGCCTGCGCCGATCCCACGCTCGCGTAGCCGAATACGATGAGCCACAGGACGACAATCGCCCCGGCTTTCAGCGTTCGCATCGAACCTCCATAGGTTCGGATGCGTTCAGCGGGCTTGGCGCTGCCGGCCAGCCGCCGCCAAAGGCCCGGCGATCGCCTCTTTCCCTTCGGCCTTCTTACCCGCGATGCCGAACCCTGTTCGTGAGTTGCGTGCGGACATTCGCAATCACGGCATCCCAGTCACCGCCCTTGGGCTGTCGGAACAAACGCATCGTCGGATACCACGGGCTGTCTTCGCGATCCAGCAGCCAGCGCCAGTCCGGAGCGAAGGGGAGCAGCGTCCAGACCGGCCGGCCAAGCGCTCCGGCCAGATGAGCCACTGCCGTATCCACGCTGATGATCAGGTCCAGCCGTAAAATCAGGGCCGCGGTATCAGCGAAGTCCTTGATCCCCGCGGTCAGATCCACGATCGGCCCGTCGACTCCGCGACGTTGCTCCTCCGTCGCCGCGAATTGCAGCGAGAAGAAGTGCACGCCGTCGATTCCGAACAGTCCTGCAAATGTTTCCAGCGGAATTGAGCGCAGCCGGTCTTCCCAAAACTCGGGATTTCCGCTCCAGACCACGCCAACGCGCACTCCGTCTTCCGGCAATTGCACCGTCTCCGCCTCGTGGCGTGCCTCTTCCGGCACGCGCAGGTACGGAACCTCCGCGGGAATCGTCTCCAGCGCTGTCTTGAAGGCCCGCGGCAGGCTCATCAGCGGGCAATGCCACTCAAAGGCCGGCTGGGGATCTCCGCTTGCCACCACCTCCAAGCCGGGCAGTTCTCGCGCCAAGCGCACCACGGAAGGCTTTACGTCCAAAACCACCCGGCCGCCTGCCGCCTGCACCAGCGGCACATAGCGCATGAACTGCAGCGTGTCGCCGATCCCTTGCTCGGCATGCAGCAGGATTTGCGCGCCATGCAGAGGTTCTCCGCGCCAGATCGGCTGGGAAAAGCTGCGCGGCGCCACGCGCGGAATCGAGAAGCGCGCATCGTAGCCCCGCCATCCCGCCTCCAGATCGCCTTCGAGCAGATCGAGCAGCCCGCGATTCCAGCGTGCATTGCCGAAGTCCGCCGCCTCGAGCGCGAGGGCGCGATCGTAGTGCTGTCGCGCTTCCTGCAGCCGCCGTTCGCCCACCAGGATCAGGCCTAGATTGCTGTGCGCCTCCGCCAGGTCCGGGTCGATGGCCAGTGCTTCTTCGTAGTGCTGCTTGGCTTGCTGCCTATCGCCGCGGCCCTTGGCGATGTTACCCAGGTTGCAATGAGCCGGAGCATACTGCGACCTGCAGTCCAGTGCCTTGCGATAGCTTGCTTCGGCTTCGTCCACCTTCCCCTCGTCCTGCAGGATGGTGCCGAGCCCGTTGTGCGCCTCCGCCAGGTCGGGGGCCAAGAGCAGGGCTCTCTCGAAACACTGCCTCGCCGCACGCGCGTCGCCTTTTTGCAGCAGCAGGTTTCCTATGTTTTGCAGAGCGGTGACATTCCTTGGATCAGCGGCGAGGGCGCGTTCAAAATGTTGCCTTGCCGCTTCCATATCCCGTTCGCTGAGCAACAGTAATGCCAGGTTGCTGTGCGCCTCGGCGAGGTCAGGCTTAATCCTCAGCGCCCGCTCGAAGTGCCCCTTTGCCTCCGGGACTCTCCCCCGTTTGCGCGCAACGGCGCCCAAGTTGCACCAGGCCTCTGCATATTCCGGCTTGCATTCAAGAGCCTGCAGGCACCGTTCTTCTGCCCGGTCCAGCTCTTCATTGTCCAGCGAAACGACGCCCAGTCCGTTGTGTGCCTCGGCTTCATGCGGTGTAAGAACCAGCACCCTCTCAAAACAACGCTCCGCAGCTTTCCGATCGCTATCGCGCGCCAATCGATTGCCCATGTTCAGCAACGCGCCGGCATCGTTCCAGTCCAGGGCCAGCGCTCGTTCAAACGCCTCGCGCGCCTCGTCAGGCTTGCCCTGTCGACGCAGAACCCCCGACAGGCATTCGTACGACGTACCCCGGTTCGGACGCAGTTGAATGGCACTTCGGAAGTGACGCTCCGCATCGAGCAGGCAGCCCTTCGCGGCGAACGCGGTGGCCAGTTCGAAGTGAGCCTGTTCATCGTTCTGGTTGAGGCTCAAGGCGGACATATACGATGCGATTGCCTCGTCCGTTTTCTGCTGGTCTAGCAGCACCATCCCCAGGCTGCGATGAAATGCGGACTCCTTCGGGGCGCTGGCCAGCGCGCGCTGCATCATATTAGCCGCTGCAGCGAGATTGCCCGACTGATGCGCGATCAGCCCCAGTCCGTAGAGGCTCTTGGCATGTTTCACATCGTTCGACAGGATTTCGAGGTAAAACTGTTTCGCATCATCCAGGCGGCCGGCCTTGTGCGCATCGATCGCCCGCGTCAGCAAGGCGTGAATCTTTTTTGATTGCACCGGTCGCTGGCGTACGCTCGTCGGCATGGGGGGCTCACTTCTTTAGCGCGTTCCCGTCAGTCTAACGGCATTGAAGGCTCGCGCCGCACGGGAACATCGCGCGCAGCAATCCAAATGTAACCTCAGGCTGCCTTCGGTGGGTGTGCTCCAGCCCTGCTCGCCTGTCGCTGGCTCCGGGAAGATTTTCCATCGCGCAATGAATTAGTTCTGGTTGTTCTGCGATTCCGCAAGGAACCTCTCTTCCAGCTCCAGTAACCTCCGCTTGCGTGTGCCAATCCGTCTTAGCGGAACGCCGGCATAGATTCCAAACTCCTCGCATCTGCCCTTGACAAGACTCAACGCGCCAATAGCCGTGCCATCTTCGAGCTTCGATCCCGGAAGAATGACCGTCCCCGAACCTACGATCGCATGGCGGCCGATCGTCACATCCGCATGTGTCACCCCGGTGTAGGCATCAGAAACAGTGGGGTTCGACATCCATTCACCCGAATAATCGTCATTACTCGAATAAATCGATACGCGCGACGAGATATTGCAGAAATCTGCAAGTGTAATCACGCCTCTGCCCATCAGCGATGAATAGACCGCGATGTGGATATAGCTGCCAATATCAATGCCGCCGCTCCCTGCGGACAATACGCAGAAGTCGTCGATCCGCACGTGATCGCCGATAGAGATTCCCGGGCAGTTATAAAACGAAGCGCGATCAGACAGGCGTACGTTCGACCCAATCCGGGCAAATCCCATCCTGGCGAGCGCGTCCCGATCTAATATCCCCATGCGCTCACGCCTCGCTGATCAGGCCCACAATTCGTTCTAAGTCCTCTGCGGAAAGTTCGGGGTAAATCGGCAGGCACAGAATCCTTGCCGAAGCACTGGTTGCAGCCGGGAGATTCGACGTATCCGCGGAAGGCATTCCGCGGTACATCGGGAACTCCGATATCAGCGGATAAAAGTAGCGCCGTGCGTAGACGCCGTTGCCTTTCAGTTTGTCATATAACCTGTCTCTCGTGAGGGAGTACTCGCCTTCCACGAAAATCGGGAAGTAAGAGTAGTTGGCGGTAACGCTGCCATCTTCATTCGGACAGGTTATCCCCTTCACGTTCTGAAGCAATTTGCGATAGAGCTTGTCCACTGCTCGCCGCTTTTCGATGGCGTCATCCACATATTTCAGCTGAAGCATTCCGATCGCCGCATTCATTTCGCTCATCTTGCCGTTGATGCCGGGCGCCACCACAGTGACCTCATCGACATAACCGAAGTTCTTCAGCCGGTCGATGCGTAGCTTGGTTCGTGCATCGGGGCAGACGATTGCGCCGCCTTCAAAGGTATTGAAGACCTTTGTCGCATGGAAACTAAGCACAGACAAATCTCCGTACCTCAGGATGCTCCCTTCCGCGTCCTTGACTGCAAAAGCATGCGCTGCGTCATAGATGATCTTCAGGTTGTAGATATCGGCGATCTTTTGAAGAGCCGCAACGTTGCAGGGGCGGCCGTAGCAGTGCATGGCTAAGATCGCCGTGGTCTGCGGAGTAATTGCCGCTTCGACTTTCGCAGCATCGAGATTCAACGTCTCAGGATCTATATCAACAAAAACCGGCTTGATCCCGTTCCATAGCAGCGAGTGCGACGTCGCGACAAACGAATAAGGAGTGGTAATCACTTCGCCCGTGATTCTCAGAGCCTGCAGCGCCGTGATCAGAGCGATGGTGCCATTGCAGAATAAGGCGAGGTGCTCGACTCCGAGATACTCGCAAAGCGCCTCCTCGAATTGCTGATGAAACGGACCGCCGTTGGTGAGGATCTTGTTGTCCCAGATCGTCCGCAGGTAAGGGATAAACTCCTCGAGGGGAGGGAGAAATGGTTTCGTTACATAAACTGGCGCCGAATCGCTCATCGCTCGCTCCCGAAAACTCCCCGCGCTGCCCCCACTGCAGACTATCTCCGCTACGAAATCATCGGAGGAGGAAATTGCCAATAATTGACGACCAGGCTATATGCTGCAGCCTGCAGGTGCTCCAGAATCTCTTGCACGTAGCCTTCTAAGGAGAAGGCTTTCTTGGCAAGCTCCTCGCTAATTTGTATCTTTTCCGGCGTGGTTCGATCAGCAAGACAGCTGGTGATCGTATGATCCAGTTCTTCAGCAAACGTCGGTTGATCGATTTCCAACCCGAAGAAAGATGCGTAGCCTTCCAGTTTCTTCTGTACGAACGACGTGGTGTCCGACAGGACTGCCGACTTTGCGAAGAAGCCCGCCAGGATACGCTCGTGGAGTCCAAACCGGATGGTGGGAAGCGTGTTCACCAGGATCTTCGACTTGGCGTACAAATCATCCAGACCCTCAGCTGCGATCGGATCCATGAAACGCGCGCGGCAGCCGGACTTGTCCAGGTAAGACCAGTCGCCCACGATCAATGCATCGTGCCGCATCAGGGCTCGCACCATCCGTTCGGCTCTCACTGCGCGCGCATAGAAGTCCACGAGACTGCAAGCGGAGAGAAATAACTCCAGACGATCGCCCCAGTAAATGTTCTTGCCCGCAAAGACCTTCGCGCAGATCGTCGCGACTGTCTCATCCGATCCGCTCAGGACCAGGTCCGCACTCTCCTGCAGAATTCCCTGAATCTTGCCCGGCGCGCTCTTCCATTGCTCCCGCAACGTCTCGGGGTTGACCCCGGTCTTCACGAAGACAATGTCATGTTCTCGACGCTCCCAGGGCTCGCGGTCTGCATAGGGATTTTCCGGATGTCCAATGCAGAGCGTGCTCGCATACGACTTCCCCTTGCAAAAATCTCGATACGTCTGCAGGAAATCGTCGTAACAGTACAAGTAGCACATCCCCGGACCACTTGCCGAATGCAGCCTCGGCGCATGATACGGGTTATCTCCCAGGGCAGTCACAAATGGGATATTGCTGCGTTGCCACAGGTTGGTTTGATCCTCGGCCATGATCGATGTGCCCATGCCCTGAAAACTGAAGCAGAACAAGGGCTTTCTTACCGCCAGGCACTGGTTCAGCTGCTGCTGCCATCCCTCTTCTCTAAGATCGATTAATTGATGTGCAAGGCCGCGCGCCGAGAGCCGTTCGAAGATTCTCCCCGTCCACCAGCGCAGAATGCCGTTGGCATTTTCGCCAACGAAACCGAGTACATACGGTTGTCCTGGATCCAGTGCGGCGGGCATTGCCCAATTATAGGTGCTCAAGTTTTTAGCAAGAGAACTGCGAAAGCATATAAGTTCACTTTAGTTACTGGCTTCCAAGCGATGGATCGCGCGCATACCGCGGCCTTGTCACCAGAGACGCTCAACCTGCTCGACACACCGGCATTGTTCGGGCGTTTCGATCCCCGCCCGAGTCTGCCTCAGCATCATGCAAGAATGTCGGCATGCGTCCCCGGTGCGATGGCCTCCTCGAATCCTCTCTGTATGTCTGCGACGTAGCCGCTTCCGCGCGGTTCTACGAGAAGATCTTCGGTTTTCAGATGATCAGCGACTTTGGTGAGCGCGGTTGCGCGATGCAAGCCGGCCGGCGCCAGGTCCTGTTGCTGTTTAAGAAGAAAGGCTCGCTCCGCATCCCTTCACCGCACGACGGAGATGGTGAACTGCACATCGCCTTCGCGATTCCGGCTTCTCAATTGGCGCCATGGGAGACTTGGCTTCAGGAGAATGCGATCGCCATCGAAGAAAAGCGCAGCTGGGATTTAGGCGGCCAGAGCATCTACTTTCGCGATCCAGACCGCCATCTGCTAGAGATTGCCTCACCCGGCGTCTGGTCCATCTATTGATGGTGCCGCCTCGGCTCGAGGAATTCCTGACAACGCCACCCATCGTCCGTCGGCGTGTCTTCCCTCGCCTCCGGTCATCGTCCAATCCCTCCGGCAAAGCACTGGGAAGGGCGTACCCCCCAAAAAACCGGCCGCGCGCTAGAATAGAAGCTGATGCAGCACGAGCCAGTCTGGCCCGTCCTCGCACCTTCGGCTCTGCAAAAAGCAGGGCGTATTGGGGGGCGTCACGGTTTCGACGGGATCGCTTGCGGCACAGAGGCATGCTGGGGTGTGGGCACCCATAATCGCCTGCAAAACTAAAGTTGCCAACGATAACCTGGCACTTGCTGCTTAATTAACTAAGCAGCCGTCTTTCGCGGCTTCGCCTGCGGGCTGCGAGTCAGACGTCATTCAGTAGGCTGGTGGCTGCCGCTCGGTCCGTGTTGCAGCCATAAGATCATCGGACTAGTTCGCAACGCATCTTGTCCGTTCTGAGCGTTGCGCGCGAAACCTTCGGAACTGGACTGAGCATGGAGTCTCTAGGCTGACAACGATTTCGGACGCGGGTTCGACTCCCGCCGCCTCCACCAGCACTAAGCTGCTTATTTTCAGCAGCTTGTCGATTCAGACGGAAAACCTCAGGCCAAACTGTACAGTCACTGTACAGTCGCGCCTCA
>DATJMC010000085.1:0-120661 GCA_035508975.1 Occallatibacter sp. | reverse complement strand
ACTCTGCCGGAATCATCCACGTCAATCTTCGCGCCGGTTTGCTCGACGATACCGCGAATGGTGGCGCCACCCTTCCCGATGAGGTCGCGGATCTTGTCGGTGGGAATCTGGACGGTCTCGATGCGAGGCGCATATTGCGAGCGCTCCTGGTTCGGGCCCGCGAGAGCCGCATCCATTTTGTCGAGAAGGAAGAGGCGCCCGCGCCGAGCCTGGTCCATGGCCTGTTCGAGAATTTCCCGCGTCAAGCCGCCGATCTTGATGTCCATTTGAAGGGCGGTAATTCCCTTCCGGGTGCCGGCGACCTTGAAATCCATGTCGCCGTAGTGGTCTTCCGCGCCAGCGATGTCGGTGAGGATCGCGTAGTCATCGCCTTCTTTGACGAGTCCCATGGCAACACCGGCGACCGCGCCCTTGAGCGGAATGCCGGCATCGTAGAGCGCGAGGCTGGCGCCGCAGACGGAAGCCATTGAGGAGGAACCGTTGGATTCAAGAATGTCGGAGACAACGCGGATCGAATAGGGAGATTCGTCGGCGCCAGGCAAAACCGCAGAGATGGCTCTTTCGGCGAGGGCGCCGTGACCAATTTCCCGCCGGCCGACGCCGGACATACGACCTGTTTCTCCAACGCTAAACGGCGGAAAGTTGTAGTGGAGCATGAAGTTCTTTCGCTGCTCGCCTTCATAGCTTTCCAGGCGCTGGCTGTCGTCCGTCGTGCCGAGGGTGGCGGTGACGAGAGCCTGCGTCTCACCACGCGTGAAGAGGGCGGAGCCGTGCGTGCGGGGCAGGACCCGGGTCTCAATCGAGATGGGGCGAATCTCGTCGAAGGCGCGACGATCAGGTCGAATGCGATCCTTGGTGACCTGCTCGCGGAAGGAGCGCTCGATCAGGAGTTCGTAGTAATGGGCAAGCTTCTTCTTCGCATCCGGATCATCTGCCGGCAGTTCCTTTGCCAGTTCGTCCTTGATCTGCTTGATGAGGGCGTAGCTCTCAGTCTTGCCATGGGCCTTGGTGTCCTGGGCATCGCGCAGCCGATCGCCGATTTTGGCTTGGAGCGCACCGTAGTAGGCTTCGTCGAATGCGGGCGGGGTGAATGGCCGTTTGGACTTGCCACCCTTGGCTGCGAGCTCTTCGATCGCAGTAACGATCTTCTTGATTTCGTTATGCGCGAACTCGATGGCGGCGAGGATGACGGCCTCGGTCTCTTCTTTTGCGCCGGATTCAATCATCACGATGCCGTCTTTGTGACCGACGACCATGATGTTGACGGTGGTGTTGGCGCGCTCGGAGTAGGTGGGGTTAATGACGAAGTTGCCATCGACTCGGCCAACGCGCACCGCGCCGACGGTAGCGCCGAAGGGAATGTCAGACAGGGCGAGCGCGGCGGAGGCGGCGTTGATCGCGATCACATCAGGATCGTTTTCCTTGTCGGCGGAGAAGACCAGCGCGATGACCTGGGTCTCGTTGCGGAAACCATCGGGGAAGAGCGGGCGGATGGGGCGATCGATCTGGCGGGCGGTCAGAATCTCTTTTTCACTGGGGCGGCCTTCACGCTTGATGAATCCTCCAGGGATGCGGCCGCCAGCGTAAGTGTATTCGCGGTAGTCGACGGTAAGGGGAAAGAAGTCGATCCCTTCTTTTTGTTCCGGGGAAGCGACCGCGGTGGCCAATACCACCGTTTCGCCCGTAGTCACCAGCGCAGCGCCGGAGGCTTGTTTTGCCATGCGGCCCGTCTCAAAAACCAATCGCTTGCCACCGGCAAGATCGACGGCCACTTCATGCTTCGTAGACATAGTGTCCTCGTTTCGTTTGTTCACTTGGGAAACTTGCAGGAAGGATGCCCGGGAAGCGCTCGGTCTCCGCGAGAATGCTTGGAGAGCGACGGGCTGGACGTGGTGCAACCTGGGCGAATCCGCTCCACCGGGAAGTCGACTCACGGACAGCGCAGCACCCATCGAGATGAGGCTGCGGCTGCGGCAAGCCGCACGCGTCAGGTACACCAAGGCCCCAGGTCCTGAATAGAACGGGGGCCGTGACCAAGTTTCGGTCTGGGCGCTTCCAGTTCAAGGTTGGCTTTCTTGCTACTTCCGAAGTCCGAGCTTGGAGATGACGTCACGATAGCGATCGGAATCGTGGGTCTTCAGATAATCCAGCAGACGGCGTCTTTTGCTGACCAGCATTAGCAGGCCACGCCGGGAAGCGTGGTCTTTCTTGTGGGTCTTGAAATGCTCAGTCAGTTCGCCGATCCGCTCGCTCAGAATTGCGATCTGGACCTCCGGTGAACCGGTGTCCGTCTCGTGGGTGCGGAAGCGTTCGATCAGATCAGTTTTTTTAGCAGTCGCCAGCACGGCGTGGGATACTCCTCTTGCTTTCTCAGTCCACTCTCAAGTGTCTACTGTGAGATTACCATGAATGGGGCTGAAGCGCTATGGAAGTGCTTTGAAATGACGCGGGGAGGCCGTTATGCCGTTCATTGCCCCGCTTGGAACCAGTAGTTCGCGCGAGCTACGACACGGGCGCCGTAGTCCTGGGTGGTCCGCACGCGGATGGTGTGCAGGCCCGGCGTTGGGTCTGAAGGGCTGAAGGTGATGAGATAGCGATTGCGAACGTGCTTAGCCGCATCGACGACTCGCTGCTCGAATCGCTTGTCGCCGGTGAAGGTCTCATATTCCCCGCCGCTTTCCTGGGCAATCTCTTTGGCGACGTTCTTTTTGAAGGCTTTGATTGCCATGACCAGGGGGGAAACCATATTCATGGTGCGATCGTCCCCTGAGTCTTTGAGGTCGTGAAGAAATTCGGCGCGCGCCGGCGAGAAAGAGACGCTGAGAATCAGGACATCAGACCGTCCGATTTTGCGGATGAGCTGGACGGGCTTTGTATGCTTGCTGCCGTGGTCGCGCTCCTCGCAGATCATGAGGAGAACGCGGCGGTACTCCTTGGGCTCGGTCTCAAGCAGATCGACTGCCGAGCTGATGGTGTCGAGGATGGCTCCGCCGCCATCGCCGGGCTGCAGGTGCTCCAGATCGTCGTTCAGGTCCTCGCTCGAGTGGGTGTAGTCGTGAATCAGGTGCGGGTGGGAATCGAAACCCATCAGAGCGGCCTGGCTGCGCGGGTCGGCGAGGAAAAGGTCGAGCAGAGGGCCTAGCTTGGCAACCTTGCCGAATTCAAGGGCGCTGACTCCGCCCTGCTCGACGGCGACCACAAGAGCGACTGGCGCGGTGTCCATTTCCTCCTGTACATGGATTCGTTGCGGAACTGCGTTGTCTTCGA
Organism: Occallatibacter sp.; assembly: GCA_035508975.1. Taxonomy (GTDB): domain Bacteria; phylum Acidobacteriota; class Terriglobia; order Terriglobales; family Acidobacteriaceae; genus Telmatobacter. The sequence continues at coordinate 117,394 of DATJMC010000085.1, read as the reverse complement.
GGATGAAGTCACTTTGTTTCAGGCCGTAAACGATTTCTCCATCTTTCTCCACCAGGGTCGGAACCAGGACCTCATTGGTGGTCACCCGGATGGTGGGGGTCGCACCATTGGGCGCAGGCATCGGCTTGGGCGGTTCGGGCGGGGGCAATTGCTGAGAGAGCCCCGCCAGGCAGAAAGCGAACAGGCAAAGCGAGGTGGGCAGCAGGAGGCGCAGCCAGTTCCCGATCGTGGCGGCTGCCGGGGAAGGAGAATTACATCCAAAGAGGCGGGCGCGCTTTTCAACCACGTTTGCGCGCCTCCTTCTCCATGCTTCCGGTCCAGGCCAAAAAACTGAGGAGTTCCCAGCGAGTGGTCCAGAGAAATGCGAAGATGTCGCGCGCCCGAAGGGTCTCGGCAGGCATGCCGGAATAAGTCTCGACGCGCCAGCGAAGGAACTCACTGCGCCAGGGCGCCAGCCGGTGTCCCCGGGTCGCATTCCAGATGAATCGCAAAGAAGAGAGCAATCCTGTCCTCGGCTTTGAGTATAGTTTGTTGCGCGCTTGGAGCGAATAGCCGCGGGTAACCTAAGAGAGCTTATCGAAGAGCGAACCCGAACCAAGCTGCGCGATCACGTCTTCGAGTGCCGTTTGCTGGGATTCGCAGAGGGAAAGCTGGGTTGAGATCTGCGGCAAATCGGCCTGCATCAGGTTTGTTTGCGCGGCGGTCAACTGAGTTTTCTCGCTGGTCGCGGCATTGGAAGCCGCTGTGAGCCGGGTAAGCGAATTGTCAAGGGTGACCCGCTGCTGGGAAATGAAGTTGAGAGCAGTATTGAGGGCCTCGGTATCGCTGGTGGAGGTTTGAACGCTGGCGCCGTTTGCGTAGTCGGCAATGAGATTGTTGAGCGCCTGGAGAGCACTGTCTGAGCCGCTGGTCGGGAAGATCTGGGTTCCTGGGAGATTCAGCTGAATGCGCTGGCCGTTGGGCGTCTCGAGATAGTTCACGACCTGGTCGCCGTTGTAGGTGGCCGTCGAGGGCGTGGTTGAACTCGAGATCGTGAAAGGCATGGCGGAAGTTTGGCTTCCCCCAAAGATGTATTGCCCCTGGTAGCTGGTGTTGGCAAGGGAAACAACCTCGTCGCGGATTCCCGCTAGTTGATTGGAAATCGACTGAAGCTGGCTTGTGTTGAGAGTCCCGTTGTTGGCGCCGGTTGCGATGGAGATAGCCTGCGTCAACTGGGTCACGACGCCGCCCATGGCTGAATCTGCGACTTGCAACTGGCCCTGCACCAGGCCTGATGATTGCGTGAACGAATCGTCGCGCTGGATCTGGTTCAGAAGCAGAGCATTCTCTCCGGCAGCAACCGGATTGTCGCTCAGGGAATTGATCGCAGCTCCGCTCGAAAGCTCGGCGGTCAATTGCTGCTCGGTCGATTGAGTCTGGTCCAGCGAAGCCGCCAGATTTGTGACATAGAAGGGATCCACACGCATCTTTGCACCAGGTCTTTCCGCAGCACGCCCTAAAGGCTAAGAAACAGCGGTTTGCACTCCGAGGTTCAGAGCAGACGCCATGACCGTATTGAGAACCGTGAAAACTTCGGATGCCGCCTGATAGCTGCGTTCAAACTGCTGCAGTGAGGCGGCCTCGTCGTTGAGATTCACGCTGGAGGTCGAGCTGATCTGGGTTTGCAGCTGAGTTACCGAGGCGTTTTGCGCTGTATTTTCGTTTTGGACCTCGGACACGGTGGAACCGAGCTGGCTCACAAACTGCGCGTAGTAGTTGGAGGGCGTCTGCCCTTGCACCGTCATTTGTGAGGCCAGGTTGGCCATGAGGACCGCATTGGATGCATCGCCGTTTTGATTTCCGAAACTCGCGGCCGCGATCTGGTTTGGATCGGTCATCACAACGCTCATCGCTAAGGCACTGCCCGTGATCTGCGCAGGCTCAGTAAAGATATAGAGGGGCGTGCTGCCCGTTCCGGCGACGCCATTTGCGTTGGTTCCTGTTCCTTCGTTGCCGTCGAGGTCTGTACCGGCGTTGTTTTGTGCGTTCACGGTAGTCGCGACAGAGTAAGCAAGCTGGTCGAGAGAGGCAAGAGCATTCGGTATGTCTTGGTCCCGAGCCGTCAAGTCGCCGCCGAGCTGGCCGCCTCCGCTCTCCAGTTGGGACGTGATGTCCACTTCACCTAGATAGAAATGTGTGGCGCCGTTGACAACTCCGCTGGTCAGCTGTTGGCTCGATTCGCCGGAAACGAGCAGCTGGCCGGAGGTCGTCGTAAGCGAGAGCCCGTTGCCGTCGGTCGTGATCTGGTTGATACCGACCAGCTGCGAAAGTTGCGAGATGTCCTGGTTGCGCTGATCTTCCAGCGTCCCCGCGTCGGAATTGGCAGAGGTCGACTGGATCTGCTGGTTGAGTTGCGCGATGGAGTTGATCAGCGAATTCACCTGCCCGGTCACACTCGAGGCTTCCTGATCGAGCGCGCTCCGCTGCGAATTGAGGTTGGCAGCGGCATTGGAAATGTCCCCCGCCAGGGTCGAGGCCGTCGAAAGCACCTGCTGCCGTAGCGCATTATCGGTGGGATTGGCTTCAAGCGAGGAAAAGGAGTCGAAAAAACCTGTCAGGTCGCTGCCGATATCGCCCGCGGTGGAGCTCGATGATCCCGAATCAGGAGGGAAGACGGCCTGCAGAGCATTGAGAGCGGTGAGACGGGCACTCGATGCCGATGCAAGCTGCTGCTGCTGAGTAAGTCGCTCTTCGAGCACAGCATCGCGGACCGAAGTCGGGCCGGTTTGGGTTACGCCGGTTCCATAGGAGACGCCGTCGATCTCGATGGGGGCGTTCTCCTGCCAGTTGGGCACTTCCCGCGTATATCCGGCAGTATTTGCATTGGCGACATTGTTGGCCACAATACTCAGCGCAGACTGATCCGCGTCGAGAGCGGAAGCAATCAGATCGAACGCCGAGCTTATCGTCGCCATTCTGGCCTCCGTCAGGATCCAAACGTGGATCCAGGGCCGTACCCAAACGTTTCGTCCCCAGGATCGAGCCGGCGATGCAGAATCCGGAGGTTCGCCTTGGTTGCTTCAAGCACCCAGCCGAGCGTTGCCAGATCGCGCCGTGCGTCGAGGGCTTCTGCGGCCAGACTTTCGGCCCGCGCAAGAGATGATTCGAAACACCGTTTCAGGACACGGCTTGACTGAATGAGCTCTTCAAGTCTGTCGGCGTCAAGAGCCGCCAACGCCCCTGAGGCGGCGCGTGCGATCTCCCCCAGCCTTGGGCTCGTTTCAAGCTCCAAGCTCTTCATCGACTATGCCCCCATGCGGCAATTACTTGCCGGATTGTTGTCCCCCTTCCAGCATCGAATCTACGATCTTGCCTGCGACTGCCGTGGCCGGCACTTGATAGCTGCCTGAGTTTAAGGCCGCTTGGACCGCAGCCACCTTGTCCATGCGCACATCCGCAGAAGCGGAAGCGGCTTGTGCAGCCTTGGAGCCAGCACTGCTCAGCGTCGCGTGATCGCCAGACAACGAGTTGGCAGCCGGGGCGGCTTGGCTCTTGACTTGTTGCGCCTGTGTGGAAGCGGAAGCCGGAATTCCGAGAAGGGTTTTGAGGCCATCAAGATTGTTACGAACGTCCATCACCATCTCTCCTCATAGGTCTGTATCGACGAAAACATGAATCACTTGAGTCATTCAATGTTTCAGAGGATGGGCAGCCGCGGCCGCCTTCTGTTTTGCATCTACGGCTTTGGAATCGATCCCAGATCGGGAAAGTTCTTGGACGATGCGGTCCGCAATGCCCAGGCCGCCCGCCGCGCTCAATCCGCGGCCCAATGCCTCGCAGGCATATTCTCCCAGCACGCCCGTTTCTTCCTCTCCGCCGCCCTCGCCCATCATCGGCTTGAGCAGTTCTTTCATCATTTGCGCTTCAAATTCTTGAGCGGCCCGGACGAGTCGCGGCTGAGGAGAGTGCGTCTCCCCGGGTGGGGCAGTGTTCGAAGCTATCAAGATCGCTTGCATCACAATACCTCCACATCTGCTTCGAGCGCGCCCGCCTCTTTCATCGCCTGCAGGATCGAGATGACATCCCGTGCTCCGGCGCCCGTTCGCTGCAGTTCCTGGACCAGGTCTTCGACCGTTGCTCCCTCTTTGAGCTCGATCCGGTTGACTGCTTTATCCTGCGCCTCCACGGCAGTTTGTTGTACAACCGCGGTTGTCCCCGGGGAGAACGGGGCCGGTTGAGCAACTTCGGTTGTCTCAAGAACCTTCACCGATAGACCTCCGTGCAGAATCGAGACAGGCTGAAGACGAACGGCACCTCCAATCACCACCGTACCCGTGCGCTCGTTGACCACCACCCGAGCTCGCGGAAATACCTCGACTTCGATGCTCTCAACGCGGTCCAGCAGGGCCGCGACGTCCTCGCCTGCATGAGTTGCGATCTCAATTCTTCGGCTGTCGACGGCGCGGGCCCGCGCCGAACCAAGCTGGGCATTGATACTTGCGGCCATCTGCTCGGCAGTATGAAAATCGGCGTCGTTAAGAAGCACACTCACGGTCCGAAGTTCTTTGAGGTCGAAGGTTACAGCGCGCTCGACCAAAGCTCCGCCCGGGATGCGGCCGGTGGTCGGATGATTGACCTGGCGTGAACTGCCGCCGCCCGCCGCCAGGTAGCCACCAAGCACAAGGGGACCCTGGGCCTGCGCATAGATCTGGCCGTCCGGTCCATAGAGAGGAGTCATCAGCAGAATGCCGCCCTCGAGCGAGCGCGCGTCTCCCGCCGACGAGGCGGTGACGTCGATGCGATATCCGGGGCGGCTGAAGGGCGGCAGCGTGGCAACAACGAAGACGGCAGCCATATTCTTCACCTGCATGTTGCTGGCGCTGTTCGACCCAGTCTGCGGCACGGTGATGCCCATCCGTTCCAGAGCCGAAACCAGCGTCTGCGCCGGAAAGACGGTCTGCGAACTGTCGCCGGTGCCGCGCAGGCCAACCACGAGGCCATAACCGACCAGCTGGTTGTCGCGGATTCCTTCGATCGTGGCCACGTCTTTGATCCGCGCCAACTGGCGGGCTCTCTGCGGAGCACATCGCCCGCTTCCGAGAGCCAGAAGGCATAGGCCTGCACGCAGGAGGATTTGCACGCAATGGAAAAGATCGATTTGTCGATTGAGCCGCATGGTTCTTCTTTCGGTCTCGCCTTCTCGTCTCAAAACACCAACATCTTTTCGACGAACCGCACCAGAGGATTCTGGCGGTAGGTCGAGTCGTTGACGATTCCCTTCCCTGTCACTTCGAGTTCAAGGTCGGTCATGGCCGTCGATTGCACCTGGTTTTGCGCGCTCACATCCTCGGGCCTCACCAGTCCGCGCAATTTGATGAGCTGGGTTTGCTGCGAGAACGTGAGCTGGCGCGTTGCCTGCACAACGAGCATGCCGTTGGGCAGCACATCCACGACTTCCGCGCCAAAGGTTGTGGCCAGGCTAGAGTTGGTAGTGCTCTGCCCCTGCGCAGTGAGGCCCGAGCTGGACGTCTGATTCACCAGGTTCTGCAGGGCATTCGTCGGTTTCAACGCGCCGAACAGCGCGGTCAGGCCTGAGTTCGCGTTCGACGCGCGCGAGTTCTTGACCTGCCCGTCGGTGGATGCAGCCAGGCTCTCGCTGACCACGATCGAGACGACATCGTGCAGCCGGACCGCCTTGGCATCGGTGCCGAGCCGAACCAGCCTTCCCTCCGAACTCCAGATCGAGCCCGGAGTCTTCACCTCCGCGGCTTGCTGCGCGCGCACGCGGCTGATATAAGCGCGAAGCGCGCTCTCGGGCGGCGTCGCGCCTGGAGCTGCGACGCTCTTGTTTCCGGTCGCTCCGCGGACTGGCATGGAGCTCGCGAGAACGAGACTGAGAACCATGCAGCAGGCCCACCTCATCGTCCTGACTCCCCTGCACCGAGAAGACGCGCTCGTCCTGAGCCGACGATTTCGACACGGACAAGATGGCCTGCACAGCGGGCCTTGACGACTTCGCCTTGGCGGGCGGGTCCGAGCGCGACGGCCTCAAGCCACACCTTCAAAACCGGGGTGTAATCCTCAACCACGAGACGGTCGCCGGCAAGGACGATGGGCCGCAGCGGCGGTTCGATCAACACGGAAGCCGCCGAACCCGCCCCGCCCGTTGAGGGGGCGAGCCGTCCCGGAGCTCCAGGGTGAGTCGGATCAGTCACGAGATACCAGCGCAGGCCGGAACTGGGATCGTCGATCTCGCGCATAGCGCGAAGGGTGAATGGCGCCTGGCCAAGCGCAGCGCAGGCCGAAAAAAAAAGCGCGCCAACAGTCGCCAGCTTGATGCGGGTTTGCGAAGGGATCGTCATCGTCTCGACTCCGATTAACGCGTCATGTTGTTCACTTGCGAATACATGTCGTCGGCGGCTTTGATGACCTTGGAGTTCGATTCATAGGCACGCTGGGCGAGCACCATCTGCACGAATTCCGTCACCACGTCCACATTCGAGTTCTCGAGATATCCCTGCTGAAGCGTACCCAGGCCTTCTGTGCCCCCGGGGTTGCCCAGCACCGGGTCGCCGGAACTGAGCGTGGCCTCGAGCAAATTCGATCCCATGCTCTCCAGGCCTCCGGGATTGGGAAAGGTGGCGAGCTGGATCTGTCCCAGCTGCGAGGGATTTTGCTGTCCGGGGAGGGTGGCGTTCACCACGCCGTACTGGGTGATGGTGACCGCGGTCGCGTTGGGGGGGATTGTGATCGTGGGGATCAAGGGGTCCCCATCGGTGGTTACGATTGTGCCCTGGTTGTTGAGGTGGAACTGCCCTGCCCGCGTGTAGGCGATGGTTCCGTCCGGGCGCTGCACCTGAAAAAATCCGCTGCCCTGAATGGCGACATCGAGGGGATTGTCGGTTTCGTTCAATGCCCCTTGCGTGTTGATGACTTCGGTTGCCGCGGACTTTGTTCCCAGGCCAATCTGCAGGCCCGCCGAAACCGTGGATTGACTCTGCGCCGCGCCGGGTGTGACCAGGTTCTGATAGACCATGTCCTGGAATTGAAGCCGCAGCTGGCGAAAGCCGGTTGTCGAAGAGTTGGCAAGATTGTTGGCAATGGTATCCAGATTCATCTGCTGCGCGCTCATTCCGCTTGCCGCCGTGTAGAGTGCTCGAATCATGGCTCTCCTTCTCGCGAGGCGCTAGACCTTCGGCAAATCCTCGCTGGCAAACTTGTTGAATTCGGTGTGAAAGATGGTCAGGGTCTTCTGCATCATCTCGGCTTGGCGCTGCATCATGATCAGGTCGAGCGTCCCCTCGACGACACCCTGATTCGAGGCTTCGAGCGCCCCCTGGTGAACCGTCGCTGGTCCGGGCTGCGGGTTCACCCCGTCCGGCGCGACATAGCGGTTGGCGCCCTCCGGCTTGACTTCAGTGCCCGGAGGGAAGGTGAAGATCCCCACCGTTGCAACGACGCCGCCGGCTACTGAAAGCGCGCCGTCGCTGCCCACGGAGACTTCACCGGGAGGAAACGTTACGTGCTGCCCGGCGGACGAGAGCACCGGCTCCTCCGCATCGGTGACCAAAAGCCCCTTCTGGGAGCGATGGAAACTGCCGTCTCGCGTATAGCGCGTGCCTCGAGGCGATTCAATCGCGAAGAAACCCTGCCCTTCGAGCGCAAGATCGAGAGGATTTCCGGTGGGCTGTAATGAGCCCTGGGAAAGATTGAGAAGGTCTCCTCCAAGAAGTCCATAGCGATTCACGGCCTGCCCAAGCTGAGAGTCATCTGCATCGGGTCCAAGCAGGATCGACCGGAAGAACTCACGCTCGGCCCGATATCCCGGAGTCTGTGCATTGGCGAGGTTCGCCGCGGCCGTGTCGAAGGCTTGACTGCGCGCCACCAGTCCGGTCATCGCGGCATAGTACCCGCTGTCCATCGCTTTCTCCCTTCGGTCGGATACGTTGCATCCGACGTTCCGAAACAAGCGGCCCTTTCTGAGAGACGATTGAACTTTCCGCCAGCCGTCACAATCGTCACTGGATCCGGCCAATCGAACAGATCACGTCTTCAACGTTGCCGACCTCAGGCAACGCTCCCGGGTGCCTGCGCAACAGCAGGCGCAGCCAGAGGCAGTCGTGGACCCTAACCAGGCGCGAAGCCACTGGAAGTGCGCGCTCAACGCACCTGGCCAACGCGTTGGCGGCCGCGGCCGGCGAGACCGCTTCAACCAGCTCGGCGGCCGGAAACCGGGTCCTCAGCACCCGACTATGCGCTCGACGAAACTGCGACTCGGGAACGATCGCGCTCTCGACGCGCAACCCGGTCGCCTGTTCGACGGCCAGCGCCACCGCAGGGTCGAGACTGGCTTCGAAGCCGAGGTAGAGCACTTTGCCGGCCGCGAGGCGAAGCGGAAGAGCCCCAAAAGCGTCGACAAACAGGCGAGGGACCGCAGCGCTCAAAGACTCGGACTCTTCCGGATCGGCGTTCAGTACCGGGCAGCTCCACTGCAGCCCCAGAGCCCGGGCAACCGTCTCCTCGCCAACCGCGTGGTGCCGCATCAGCCATTGGCCGAGACGACCCGTTCCCGCGGCTCTTTGCGCGGCAAGAGCCTTCTGCAGCTCGGCGTGCGAGATCCACCCTTGTTCGAGCATCAGAAGTCCCAAAGGAATGCGATGACGATGCGTCTCGCCTGACGTTCCCTTTCCGGACAATGCGCGTGACACTGCCGCGTGCACAAGAAACCGGGTGCATTCCGGGGAGCAGGTCCATCCTTCTTCGAAGACGGGAACCGAGCGTCTTCGCCAGGGATGAAGCCAGCCTGAGCTGCACTCCGGATTGGCGCACCTCTCAAGCCATGCCGAAGCGAGATATGCTTTGCCCTCCTCGGCTTCGTCGGGTCGCGGGCGAAGATCCTCCTGTTTTGCCAGCATCCACTTCAGAAGAGGCATCGGATGCTCTCCAGCCGCTTGCGCGGTGCAATCACTTCGCCGACGCGCAAAGCGAAGTTTCCGTTGACCAGGACAACATCCCCGCGGGCGACGATCTTGTCTCCCACAACCAGGTCCACAGGATCTGCGACATGACGGTCCAGTTCGACCACATCGCCGGGACCGAGATTGAGGATCTCACTGAGCGGCAGTTCGCGGCATCCAAAGCGGAGCGTCGCTTCGAGTTCGACGTCGAGCAGCAATTCGTGGCCGGGCCCGATTCGACCTGCTTCTTCCGAAGACCTCGAAGAGGGAGCGGGGGCGGCGGTGTGCTGGTTTTCGGTCAGAATCTTAGTGTGGGTTTCGTCGTGAACCTGGAGGGCCCAGGTGCCGCTTGAAGTCTTCAGCGCAAAGGCGCGGGAAGCTGGCGTCCCGAGGTTTGAGACTTCGGCAACCGCTTCGACCTGGCACTTCTTCCCTGTCTTGGCGAGCAGTTCGCCGGCGGCCGAATCGGCAACTTCGCGGAGCAATTCAGCCCATCCCGATTTCTGATCGGCGCCTTCTCCATGCAGCGGGGCATCCAGGACGCTGCGGTCGAGGACGACGGAAAATGAACCTTCTTCTTCGCCCCCGAGCCTGAACGTGAACCCGAAGCACTGATCGTCGAAGGGCCTCGGGCTTGCTGCGATGAGTTCCGGCGCTCCCGCCAATGCCTGCGAGAGCAATGCGGAGGCAACACGTACCCAGCACTCACAATAGGTGTTCACTGTTGGCTCCTGATCGAAGGGAGTGAATCCGGGCAACCCGGCGGACGCCCTGGCGCGTGGCCACAGCCTGTCCCAGAAGCTGGCCGCCGACCTGCCATTCGCCAAGGGTGTTCGACGATATTCCAAGGGGCAACAGGCTGCCCGGCTCAAGAAGCTCAATGGCTGCAGCCGGAAGCTTGACCGTGGGCAACTGCAGGGCGGCGCCGAAACGGATACGCCGCGCAAGAGTGTCCATCCTTGCGCGGGTTTCGTCAGCGTGCCGCTTATGTCTCGCGAAGTCCGATGTCAACCTGCGCAGCACAGTGTTCGACACCACCGCAGGAAAGGCGAGATTCAGCAGCCCGGAGCTGTGTGGCATGCGAATCTCAAAGCTCAGGCAGAGAGTTTTCTCACTGACCGGCATGATTCTTGCGACCTGCGTCTGCATCTGGCGGCGTTCGAAGTTGAAGCTGAGCCCGACCGGCTGCCAAGCAGCGGTGAGCTCACGGCAGATGATCTCCACGACGCTGCCCAGGATCGACTCTTCGATATCGGTGATTTCCCGCAACGGCCCATCGCGCCCTTCGCCGCCGAGCAAGAGATCGACGATCGGAGGAGCCAGGGCCAAGTCCAGTTGCAGCACCGAAAGCGCCCCCAGGGGCTCCAGACGGACCGAGGACGCGTAACTGATCTCCGGGATGCGCAAGAGAAACTCGTTGAAAACGATCTGCTCGGCAGAAACCAGATTCACCTGAATGCGGGTACGCAGCCACGCAGCCAGGTTGTGGGTGAGGTTGCGCGCAAAAAGATCGTTGAGCATGCTGATGGCGCGCAGCTGTTCGTTGGAGATTTGTCCCGCTGCTGAAAAGTTATAAGGGACCAGTGGCGCCCGCGTCGCAGCAGGCACCTTGCCGGGTTCCTGGATCTGCACTGCTTTAAAGAGGGCGTCGATCTCGTCCTGCTTGAGGATCTTTTCCGTCATCTCTCACCTCGTCCCGAAGCCTGGTTGGGCCGCCGGATCTGCGGGAATGCTCCCGAGGCCGCAAGGTCTTTGAGCGCGGCGCGGAGATGAACCACGGCCGAAGCATGCACCTGCGAAACGCGCGACTCGACAACACCCAATGCCAGTCCAATCTCGCGCATGGTCATCTCTTCGTAGTAATAGAGCGTCATCACCATCCGCTCTCGCTCGGGCAGATGAGCGATCGCCTCGGCGAGGCGTTCCTCGAGCTCTCCGCGCAGGCAGCGAAACAGCGGGTCCTCTTCAGGGCGGCCGGGCACGTAGGCCAGTTCTTCCTCCCCGGAATCTTCGTTGCGCTCGATGTGCAGCGTGCCGATCTCGAGCCCTTTAAGGTCGCCAAGCAATTTTTGATACTCGTCGAGGCTCAGACCCATTTCCCCGGCAACCTCGTTCTCGCTAGGTGCCCTCTGCTTGCGCGCCGTCAACACGCGGACCGCCTCTTCGACCGCCCGCCCTTTGCGGCGTAGCTCGCGAGGGCTCCAATCAAGGGTGCGCAAGCTATCGAGGATCGCGCCGCGAATGCGAAACTGCGCATAGCTGCGAAACTGGACTTTTTTGGCGGGGTCGAATTTGGCGAAAGCATCCATCAGCCCAACCACGCCGGCCGAGACGAGGTCTTCGAGATCGACATGCTGGGGAAGGCGCTCGTGGATCCTGCGGGCAAGGAAACGGACGATCGGCAAATGCTCGAGAAGCACCTTTTCCTGCTCGTCGTTGAGCCCTTGCGCCTGCGATCCTCCGGGTGGATACCCGACCAGCGGCTGGCTCAGTGACCGTTGCGTGTTCGTCCTTCGCATCGCTTCTGTCCCCATCGCGGCCTTTCAGGTTCAGTCGTTCCAATCGCTGCAAAACTCTCCCTGCACGGTCATCGACCGTTTGAAGAGACAGTTCCCAACGGTCGCAGCCGGATATCGGCGGGAATCTCCGCCGGAGAAAGCACTGCCAAGCGCGGCAGCACAGGCTCCAGCCAACGTTTGACCTGATACCGGGCCGGACTTGGACAGAGAAGCACGGGGATTGCCGCAGTGGCTGAGATTCCAATGAGGTTTTTCAAAGAATCGATAAGCCGACGCACAACCGGCGTTCCCTGTGAAGCAGCGTGGAGGAGCCGCTGCCCGCTTTCCGGGGTAACCGTGGTCACGATCTCCTCTTCGAGCGCCGGGTCGAGCAGAAGCGTGGGAAGCTGGCCTTCAGCATCCAGGAGGGGCTGGACCAGCCTGCGCCCGAGAGCCTGACGGGAGGCCTCGACAAGGGCAACGAGATTCTTGGTGCTGGGGGCCACCTCGAGCAGAGCTTCAAGAATGGCGCCCAGATCGCGGATGGAAACGCGCTCGCGCAGCAACTGTTCAAGGACCCGTTCCACCTCTCCGAGGGTAAGCAGCTTAGGAACCAGTTCTTCAATGAGCTTGGGATGGCTGTCATTCAGGGCGTCCATCAGGCGCTTGGTTTCGGCACGTCCCAGCAGCTCGCCGGCATGACGACGCAGCAGTTCTCCCAGGTGCGTCGTCATCAAAGTGACCGCATCGACGACCGAGTATCCCGCAGCGACAGCCTGATCTTCGAGCGCCGGCGCGATCCAGACAGCGGGAACTCCGAACGCCGGTTCGCGGGTTTCGCGGCCCGCCAGCGGACGCCGGTCGGGAGCCGCGGAAACGGCCAGCAGCTGGCTCCCCTCCGTCTGCCAGCGCCCAATTTCCATGCCGCGCAGCAAGAAGAGGTACTCGCGAGGGCGCAGGCGCAGGTTGTCGGAGATGTGAACCGGAGGAACCAGGAAACCCATCTCGCTCGAAAGGCTTCGGCGTAGGGTGCGGACCCGGCTGAGGAGCTGCCCGCCTTGCCGCTCGTCGACCAGCGGAATGAGCTGAAAGCCGATCTCCAGGGTCAGGTCGTCGAGCCGCAAGAGGCCGGCAAGGTCGGCGCTTTGCGCGCTTTGTTCAGATTTCTTCCTTTCGGCCGGGCTAAGCTCGACAGCCGGAGAAACCGGTGGCGCGGCGGCAACTCTCCGGCCGCCCCAATAGAGCCCGGCAGCCACGGTGAGAAACGCCAACCTGGGCAACCCGGGAATCAGGCACATGGCCGCCGAGACCACGCTGGCGAGATAGAGAGTGGCGGGACGCGCGAGAAGTTGTTGCCGGATCTCTCCGCCCAGCATGCCGGCCGAGTTGGCTCGCGTAAGGGTGATTCCCCCCGCGACCGAGACCAGCAGCGAGGGAATCATCGTGACCAGGCCGTCGCCCACGGTGAGGATGGTGTAGGTGCGCACCGCCTGGCCGAGGTCGATCCCCTGCTGCAATGTGCCGATCAGAAGACCGGCGATGATATTGATCGATGTGATCAGGATGGTCGCCAGGGCATCGCGCTGGTTGAAACGCGCCGCTCCGTCCATGGCTCCGTAGAACTCCGCTTCGCGGGCAATGGCCTGGCGGCGCCGGCGCGCCTCGGCTTCGTCGATCAGCCCCGCATTCATGTCCGCATCGATCGCCATCTGCTTGCCGGGTAAGGCATCGAGGGTAAAGCGCGCGGTCACCTCTGCCGTTCGCACCGCGCCGTGGGAGACAACCAGAAACTGAATCGCAATCAGGGCCAGAAAGAGGACAAATCCGACTACGTAATTGCCCCCGACCACGAACTGACCGAAGGCCTCGATCACCTTGCCCGCCGCGGCGGTGCCCTCCGATCCGTGCAGCAGAATGCGCCGGCTCGAGGCGATGTTCAGGGCCAGCCGAAAAAGCGTGAGCAGAAGCAGCAAAGTGGGAAAAACGCTCAGCTCGACGGCGCGCCGGATCTGTACGGCAGAGAGAAAAACAATGACCGAAGACGCCATGGAGACAGCCAGAAGAAAATCCAGTCCTGCGGCCGGCAACGGGACCAGCATGACGAAGATCACGCTGATTGCGGCAAGCGGCAGCAGGTATTCCCGCAGCCGCTCAAGCGTTGCCCGCGGGCGATGGATTGAAGCCGGGAGTGCCGCTGTGCTCATCGCATCGTCCCTTCAGTTTGGTTCGGTGCCGCCTCGCGCATGCGGCGTTCCCGCGCCTCCTGCTCCACACGCTGTCGATAGAGATAGGCAAGAATCGCGGCCACGGCCGCATACAGGTCGACTGGAATCACTTGTCCCACTTCGACCGAGCGGTACAGCGAACGCGCCAGGGGCGGGTTTTCGACGATGGGGACGCCCGCCCACCGCGCCTCGGCCTTGATCTCTTCCGCCAGCAGATTGCGCCCCTTGGCCAGAACGCGCGGCGCATCCATCTTGACGAAGTCGAAACCCAGGGCCACGGCGTAGTGAGTTGGATTGGTCAGCACCACGGCAGCTTTCGCGACATCGGACTTGACCTTGCGCCGGCGCATCTGGCGCTGCAGGCCTCGAATGCGACTGCGGACCTGCGGGCTTCCCTCGGTTTCCTTGAACTCCTCGCGCATGTCATCGCGACTCATCTTGAGGCGGGACTCGCGGCTGCGCCACTCCACCACGTAGTCGATCAGCGACCATGCGAAGAGAAGCCAGGCAGCCGCAATCAGGAGCCCATAGACGTCGGACCCGAGCAACTCGAGGCGCGCATTCGAGAAGGGGGGAAGGCTGAGTTGGCGGGCGATCCGTTGCACGGCGAAGACGGCCAGAAACGTTGCCGGCACAAGGGACTTTCCCATGCGCGCTGCCGCACGCAGGGAGAAGAGGTTTTTGACATTGGCGAGCGGGTTGATCCGCTCGAGCCGGAAGCCGATCGAGCCCGCGTTGATGCTCACGCCGCCGGTCTGCAGGACCGCAGCAGCGAACGCAGCAAGCGCGACCGCGGCGGTGACGGCGGCGATGGGCGAAAGAACCAAGAAGATGAGCCGACGCAAGGCGTAAAGCGTCGGAAAGAGCTCGGCCGCCTCCCATCGCGCGGGCATGCCGAGTGCGAGAAAGGCGGTGAAGCTGCTGCGCCATGCTTCCATGGATCGGACCGCGAGAATGCCGAGCGCGATGGTGCCCGCCAGAGTGCCCGCAGCCGCCGAGAGTTCCCGGCTGTGCAGCAGGTCGCCTTCCTTGCGCGCCTTCTCGCGCCGGTGCTGCGTGGCCTGTTCGGTGCGTTCGCCGGGCATGGTCTAGGCTCCCCAACTGTGCGCGGCGAGCAATCGTTCCGCGAGATCGAGCAGGGCATCGAATCTTGCCTCGATGAAGCGCGGCCACAAGGCCAGCGAGCCGGTCAGGAGAGCAAATCCCGAAAGGGTCTTCAGCGGGACGGTCAGCGACATCACCGGCAGGTGCGGGCTCAGCTTGCCCAGCAGAGCGATGGCAACCTCGACCAGGAGAGTGCCCGCAAGCACGGGTGCGGCAAGTTCAAGGGCCGCAAAGAAGATGCCTCCCGCAGCGAGCACGAGGCCGGTGGCCGACGCCGGGAGAAGGACAAATCCGCCCAGGGGGACCGCACGGAAACTGCGCACCAGGGATGCGAGAAGAATGCGATCGAGACCTGCGGCAAAGACGACCAGCGTACCCATCAGCTGGAACAACTCACCCAGCAGGGGGGTTTGAATCGAAGAGCCGGGGTCCATGAGGTTCACGAGAGAAAAGCTGAACTGCAGGCCGACAACCTGCCCCGCGAAGAGAAGCATTTCATTGAGCAGCGCCAGGGTGAGACCGTAGACCAGCCCGACGCTCAATTCGCCCAGGAGCGGGGCGAAGCCGAGGTTTGCCTGCGCATTGGGAAGTCCGGAAAGCACCGGAGCGAGCAGGCAGGCAACGGCAAGCGTGAAGACGGCTTTGGCTCGGACCGGAAAAGCAGTGGACGAGAAGAACGGAGCGAAGGCGACCATGCCGCTGATGCGGACCATAGCCAGCGTCATCGCGGCGAGAAAAGCACTCCAGGCCGGCATCGTTGACCTCCTAGCCCAGGTAGCGGTGCAAATCGGCCAGAAGCAGCCGCGTGTAGGCTGCCATGCGCGACAAAAACCAGGGCATCCCGGCGGTCAGGATCAGCCCGACCGCAGCCAGGCGCGGCACCGTGGTCAGCGACTGCTCCTGCAGGCTGGTCAGCGTCTGGAGCAGGCTCAGCACGAAACTCAACAGAGCCGCGGCCACGAGAACCGGCGCTGCCAGGATCATGGCTTCTTTCATCAGCTCGCGCAGCAGTTGACTGACAAGATCGGGTGTCATCGACTTTTTCTCCTCAAAAGCTTTTCAGCAGCGAATTGGCAAGCAGGTTCCAGCCGTCAACCATGACGAACAGGAGGATCTTGAGCGGGGTAGAAACAACCACTGGCGGCAGCTGGAACATGCCGATCGACGTCGTGATCGAGGCGGTAACCATATCAACGAGAAGGAACGGCAGAAACAGCACCGCCCCGATGGCGAAGCCGGCCTTTAACTCGGAGAGGATATAGGCGGGCATGACGACACGCATGGGCAGATCGTCAGGGGTGTTGGGCCGGGGAACCTGCCCCGCCGCGACAAAAACCGCGAGGTCTTTTTCACGCGCGTAGCGCAGCATGAAGTGCTTGACCGGCAGCGCCCCCTGGTCGATCGCCTGGAGGCCGGAGATTTGGCCGGCGCGATAGGGCTCGACCGCCTGCTGATCGACCTGACTCAACACCGGTGTCATGAGGAACCAAGTCATCATGAGCGCCAACCCCATCAACGTGGGATTGGACGGGGCCGTTTGCGTGCCCAGCGCCTGACGCAGAAAATGGAAGACCACCAACAGACGCACCAGCGGAGTCATGCACATCAGAATCGCGGGCAACAGGGTGATGAGGGTGAGAACAAACAGAATGGTCCAGGGAGTCGAATCGGCGGGATGAAACCGGGCGTTCAGATCCGGCAGCAAGGGCGCCGCGGATGCACCTTTCACAACCAGAGCCAGGGCTAACACACATGCCCCCTGAGCGGCACTGCGAAGGGGCGCTCTTCTGCGGAGAAAACCGGCGCTTCAAAGGAATCGAGCGCATAGAACGCCGGAGCAGACTCCGGAGCCGTGGCCACGAGAAGCTTTCGGCCTTCGGCTTCGATGAGGGCCACCGAGTGGCGCGGGGTCAGGGATAGGCGCTCGACCAGGGCCAGGCGCGGCTTGGCCCTCTCCGTTTTCTTCAATCGCTGAAGCAGCCAGGCGGCAAGCCCGCCGGGAAGCATTTTGCTGGTTGCCGGGTTCGAAGATTGATTCATGCGACGCTCCCTTCCTCTCTCTTTGGCCCTGGGGTGTTGCTCATGCCAGACGCGTCACGCGCACGGCCAACTGGGTTTCGATGACCTCGAATTCGCTCCATGCCAACGACAGATCCCCTGCGCGCAGAGGAACATCCTCGCTGTGGCCCCATTGGGTTTCGATCACACTGCCGATGTCGAGCGCGAGCAGGTTTCGGACGCGGAAATCACGAACAGGAACCCCGACCTCAACCTCGACCGGCAAGCGGGCGATGAGGGGATCTGTCAGGGTGAAAGATTTCGACGCCGTCGGGACGAGCGCATCCTTGGAGCGAGGAGGCTCTGGTCCTCGAATCAATTCCACGGGCTTCGGGGGTGACGCGGTTGGAGTTGCCACGCTCCCGAAGGCAAGCAGCAGGTTGACCAGATCGCGGGGAGGATCATGAGAAAGCTCTCAGAATCGAGCGTCTTGTGAGCGTTTCGGTCCTGCTGCATCGCTGCTACACTGAACTATGCGCACGCAGTATTTGGCATGAAGCGGCGGGCATCTTCAGCCCGAATCGAGGACGACGAAAATGGTTGAAACCAATGGAAATAAGAATCTTTCAAGTTCAGGACTGCGCTTGAAAGTCGGCTTGGCCGAGATGCTCAAGGGCGGCGTAATTATGGATGTGATGAGCGTTGCTCAAGCACGGATTGCCGAAGAAGCCGGTGCTGCGTCGGTGATGGCTCTTGAGCGTGTGCCAGCCATGATTCGGGCGGAAGGTGGGGTTGCCCGCATGGCCAATCCCAAGATGATCAAAGGGATCATAGAGGCGGTCTCGATTCCCGTCATGGCGAAGGCGCGAATCGGGCATTTTGCAGAAGCCCAGATCCTTCAGGAACTTGGCGTGGATTTCATTGATGAGAGCGAGGTTTTGACGCCCGCCGATGAAGCCCATCACATCGACAAGCATGCATTCACCACGCCTTTCGTATGCGGTGCGCGCAATCTGGGCGAAGCGCTGCGGCGCATCGCGGAGGGCGCTGCGATGATTCGAACCAAGGGCGAGGCGGGTACGGGGGATGTGGTCCACGCCGTGCAGCACATGCGCCAGATCGTGAAAGAAATGAAGGCGCTGACCGTTCTTTCCGATCAAGAGCTGTATGCGGCGGCGAAGGAGCATCAGGCTCCTTATGAGCTGGTGCGCATGGTCGCGCAGACGGGCAGGCTTCCGGTGCCAAACTTCTCTGCGGGCGGCATCGCAACGCCGGCGGACGCGGCCCTGATGATGCAGCTTGGGGCCGAGGCGATCTTTGTGGGTTCGGGAATCTTTATGAAGGAACGTGCGACGCCTCTCGACGTCGAGCACGACCCCAAGGAGCGGGAAGAGGCGGTTTCGCGCGCCAAAGCCATCGTGACGGCCACCACGCACTACAAGGACCCAAAGGTGCTTGCGGCGGTGAGCGAACAGGTGACGGGCACGATGAAAGGCCTCGCCGCAGCGGCTATCGAAGAATCTCAGCTTTTGCAGACCCGCGGCTGGTAGCGGGCCGGTTTCCGGTCCGCATGCAAACAAGAAGTCTGGTGGCATGTTCTTCGCATTCGATGCTTACTGCGAGGACGAACCGATGTGTCTTTACCTGGGGAGGAGAGGAATTGGACGAGCGCACGCACCCGCGCATCGGCATCCTGGCGATCCAGGGAGACTATGGCGCGCATGCCGAAGCGCTCGAGGAAGCATTCGCCGAGCCGATCCAAGTGCGAAATCCTGAGGAGCTGGCAAGTCTGGATGGGTTGATTCTGCCGGGCGGCGAATCAACCACGATGCTCAAGTTCCTTGAGAAGGGAAACTTCTTCGAATCGCTGAAGGAGTTCTGCACGAGCCGGCCGGTTTTCGGGACTTGCGCCGGGGCCATCCTGCTTGCGCGCGAGGTACGGCATCCGGTGCAGCGGAGCCTCGGAATTCTCGATGCGGTGGTTGAGCGCAACGCCTATGGGCGGCAGATCGATTCGTCGATTCTGACGGAGGAAACCGCGCTGCCGGGCGGTCCGTTAGAGATGGTCTTCATTCGCGCGCCGCGCATTGTGGCTATTGGGCCGGGGGTGGCGATCCTGGCGCGCCGCGATGGTTTTGCCACCCTGGTGAAGCAAGGCAAGGTCATGGCGGCCACGTTTCATCCGGAGCTTTCGGCCGACCGCCGGGTTCATGAAGCGTTTGTGGCGACGGTGCGGGAATCGCTTTTCAGCCGACAGACCTCCTGAAGGACTGAAGTCTGCGCAGGGCCACAGCGAGGCCGTCAATCGAGCACAAAAGATCAGCCCCGGGAATCGCCCAAAGCAAGCGATCAAAGAGAATAGAAAAAAGCCGAACCACCCGTTTGTTTGCGAATGCGTCCAAAGCGAAGTGAGAGTATGCTCAGATTCACAGAGGCTCTGAAATGCCCGCGACCTTCACGCACTCCCCGGCGGAAACGGAACGGAAAGAACCTGGAATAGGCGGCAAACCCCCTGTTGATCGAAGGCCGACGGGCGGTGGGGGCGGGGGCGGCGATGACGACTGGCGGCATGCGCGAAAGGGACCGCGCGAGCTGCTTCATCGCATTCGTTTCTTTGTCTTCTTCGGGCTTGCGGGCGACATGATGTTTTTTGCCATGCTTGTGGTGCTTTTCTTTGCACGCCAGGCGGGCACCCATATGGATCCGCGCTCTCATGAGCAGATCGGCGACTGGCATCCGATCCTTCTGCCGCCGATTATTTTCCTCAACACCGCAGTGCTTATGCTCAGCAGCCTGACGATGGAGTTTGCCCGGCACAATATCTTTCGTGAGTTCGACGTGCTGGAAGAGTGGCTGGGGCTGGGCCGGCCGGCTCTGAAGAGGACCTTGCCATGGGTTGCAGGGACGCTTGGCCTGGGAGCGCTGTTTCTGGCCGGTCAATGGACGGCCTGGCGCCAACTGACAGCCCAGGGCTTTGCTTTTGACCGCTGGTCGACCCCGGCGAGCTACTTCTTCTACCTGATCACGGGTCTGCACGCGGTTCACCTGGTTTTGGGGCTGCTGGCGCTCGTGGTATGCCTCAGCACCATGAGCCTGCTGAAGCGCGTGGAGCTTCGCCAGATCGCGATCGATGCGACGGCGTGGTATTGGCACACGATGGGTCTCGCCTGGGTGCTGCTGCTCGGGGTGCTGGTCATCGGGCAGTAGCTTTGAAGATCGAGTCCAACCTAATTCTTCCTCAGGATGCGGCCTGGGCCGCGCCTTCGAGGGCCACAGCGCGATTCCGGTCGCCTTGACGGGATGAGGCTGAAAACCTAAGCTCAAACCTAGGGTGTCCGGCACTGGGATTGGGGATTCCGGTGCATCCAATCCACAAGTTTCAACCCTTCTCTCGTCCATGGGTCACACATGATTCCATATCACTGGCAATATCTTCCTCTGCTGCTGCAAATCCTGTTTGCGATCGTGCTTGCAGTGGGAATGGTTGTTGGTTCCAACTTTGTTGGACGGCATCGCAAAACAAAGGTGAAGTTAGGCGCCTATGAGTGCGGCATCGATCCAGTGGGCGACGCGCGCGGGCGTTTCAGCGTGCGCTTTTACATGGTAGCCATGCTCTTCATCCTGTTCGACGTGGAAGCCGTCTTCATGATGCCCTGGGCGGTGATCTACCGCAGGCTGCCGGCCATTACGGGGAGCAGGCTTTTCGGGTTCTGGGAGATGGTCGTTTACCTGGGATTTATCGCCGTGGGCCTCTATTACATTGTGCGTAAGGGCATCCTTGATTGGAGCAACGACAAGGCGGATCTATAGCTATGGCTGAAGCCACGATGAAGACGCTGATGAGCCGCGCCGAGGTGCTTGAGGGATTGGCGGGGCACCCTGCAGTAAAGGCGCTTCTTGCCTGGAAGGCTGAGGGACTGGTGGATGCGAAGTTCGATCGCGGCGAACTCACGTTGACGGTTGCGCCGGGCGACATTGTGGCGGCGCTCAAGGCTCTGCAAGACGCTGGCTATAACGCCTTCGAGGATATGACTGCGGTCGACTGGTTTCCCTCCGAACCACGTTTCCAACTGAGCTACCACATCGTGTCGCACAAATACAAAGAACGCGTGCGGCTGCGTGCGATGGTGAGCGGCGCCGACGCGGCAGTCGATTCGGCAACCTCGGTGTGGCCGGGCGCGAATTACTACGAGCGCGAAGTCTTTGACCTTTTCGGGGTGCGGTTTGAGGGGCATCCGAATTTGCGGCGCATTCTGATGCCGGACGACTGGAAGGGGCATCCATTGCGCAAGGACTATCCGGTGGAGGGGTATCGGTGATGGCTCCTGATATCGACGTCGGCACGCCGATCCTGGAAGCACCGCTCGCGGAGGGCGCGAAAGACCAGCACATGGTCCTGAACATGGGGCCACAGCACCCGTCGACGCACGGCGTGCTCCGGATCGTGCTGGAGGTGGACGGCGAGATCGTGGTGCGGCTGTACCCGGAGATCGGGTACCTGCACACGGGCATCGAGAAGACCTGCGAGGCGAAGTTCTACCAGCAGGTTGTTCCGCTCACCGACCGGGTGGATTATTTAGGGCCGATGGCCAACAACCTGTGCTATTGCCTGGCCGTCGAAAAACTGTTGCAGCTGGAGATTCCGGAGCGGGCCGTGTGGCTGCGGGTGCTGTTCACCGAATTGACGCGGTTGAACTCGCACCTGATCTGGCTGGGAACGCACGCAATGGATATCGGCGCGCTGACGGTGTTTCTCTACACCTTCAGAGAACGCGAGGAGATTCTGCGGATCTTTGAAGAAGTAGCCGGGCAGCGAATGATGACCAGCTACTTCCGTATCGGCGGGCTGGCGATGGAACCGCCGCTGGGGTTGCTGGAAAAGGTTCAGGCTTTCATCAAGACGCTGCCGGAGAAGATCGACGAGTACTCGAACCTGCTGACGGGAAATCCGATTTTCCGCAACCGGCTGATGGGAATCGGCCTCTTATCCCCTGAGGATGCGATTGCGCTGGCGGTAACGGGGCCGACGATGCGCGGATCGGGAATCGACTTCGATTTGCGGCGCGACATGCCGTACTCGGGGTACGAGAAGTTCCAGTTCAAGGTGCCGGTTTCGAAGGGCTGCGACTGCTGGGCGCGGTACGAAGTGCGCCTGGAAGAGATGCGCGAGAGCGTGAAGATTGTGCAGCAGGCATTGGACGGGATGCCGGAAGGGCCGGTGAAGGCCGATGCGCCGAAGATCGTTTTGCCGGACCGCGAGAAGATGAAGACGCAGATGGAGGCATTGATCCATCACTTCAAGATCGTGACCGAAGGGTTCAACGTGCCGGCGGGCGAGGTGTATCAAGGCATTGAGTCGGGGCACGGGCAGATGGGCTACTACGTGGTGTCGGACGGAACCGCAAAGCCGTATCGCGTACACATGCGCTACCCGGGATTTGCGAGTCTGCAGGCGCTGGAAACGATGTGCAAGGGACGGATGTTGGCCGATGTCGTCGCGGTGATCGGGTCGATTGATATCGTGCTGGGAGAGATTGACCGGTGACGCAGGGTGGACGGATGTTCGGCTGGGGCGCCGCAGAATTTGAACACTTGCGAGAGCAAGGAAGGATCGCGAAGATCGTGATGGAGAATCGCCGCGATTTTGGGATTTTCTTTGGCGCCCTCGGGATCTATCTGGACGAGCGGATTGCGAAGGCGAATACCCAACGGGGCGATGGCGCGTCGGAGTTGATCCGCCGTGGACGCCTCAAGGAACCGACCGCAGCGCGAGCCTGGACCGGCAAAACCACGATCGAGATGACAATGGGTACGCTGCGTACCTGTACCCTGAGTCTCTCAGGGGCGCTCGATAAGACGCTCAAACCATGCGCGCCGATGATCGACGCAGAGCTGGAGAGCGACGCGGTTGACGGCGGGAACCGCAGACGAGAACGGATCTCTTTCGTTCTGGAGGACCGGCTTTCGGGAACGAAGGGATATCGGATGGGACCGGACGGTCGAGCCCTAGCGCAAAAGGAATTTGGCGCAGCGGAGATTGCCGAAGTCGTGGTGGCTGGAATTGTGCACGGGCGGTTTGAGTGAGTGGCGTTATCGCGTCCGCGGAGGCAGGATGCCTACAGGTCAGAGGGATGAGTTGTGCGAGCACTTGTACGTTGAGTTGTGGGTATCGCTGGCTTCCCTGCTTCGCAGCTACACCGCGGCGCACGGATTGAACCGGGATCGCCAGGCAACAGTGGAGCTGGGCGAAGATCGGATCACGGTGCGGCATGGGGAGCGGTGGCTGGATTTGAATCGCAACGGAGCCGGGGTGATCTGGCAGCGCGAGAATGGAACCGGCGGAGAACTGCAATTGACCGAAGCGGGAAGGTTGAAGTCGATCGGAAGCGAAGAAGAGATGGACTTGGCGGCTGAACAGTGGGCGCGGGAGCTGATGCAATGAGTCCTGAAACGATGAGCATCTTTTCGCCGAAGGTGGCGGCGCGCTTTGACGCGCTGGTGGCGAAGTATCCCGTGAAGCGATCGGCCTTGGTGCCTATGCTTCTATATGCCCAAGACGAGATCGGCTATCTATCGGATGCGGTGATTGCCGAGGTTGCGCAACGAATCGGGATCACGGAGTTGGATGTGCGCAATGTGGCAACCTACTACTCGATGCTGCGCTTCAAGCCGGCCGGCAGATACAACGTGCAGGTGTGCACCAATATCAGCTGCATGCTGCGCGGCGCCTATGAACTATTTGACCGCTTTCAAGACGAGCTGGGGATCGGGCACAAAGGCGTGACGGCCGATGGCGTGTTTTCCCTGGAGGAAGTCGAGTGCATCGGCGCTTGCTGCTGGGCTCCAGCCATCCAGGTGAACTACGACTTTCACGATGACCTGAAACCGGACGACGTGCCGGAGATTGTCGCACGATACCGAAACAAGGAAAAACATGCCTAAGCTGGTTTCGCATCCCGACGAAGTGAAGATTGTGACGCGGCGCTTTGGCACGGGCGCGGCGAACATCGATAAGTACATCGAGTTGGGCGGCTACGAAGCCGCGAAGAAGTGCCTTGCACAGGGTCCGGACTGGATCATCAATGAGATGAAGGCCTCGAATCTGCGCGGGCGAGGTGGCGCGGGATTCCCTACGGGAATGTAATGGTCCTTCGTGCCCAAGCAGAGCCCCAAGCCCAAGTACGTGCTGGTGAACGGCGACGAGAGCGAGCCCGGTACCTGCAAAGACCACCTGATTTTTTTGCACGATCCGCACGCGGTCATTGAAGGAACGATTATCGCGGGGCTGGCGATCGGTTCGAAGCTCGGCTTCATCTATCTGCGCGGCGAGTATCGCTACCTGATCGAAATCGTGGAGAAGGCCGTTGCGGATGCGTATGCGAAGGGCTTTCTGGGCAAGAACATTTTTGGATCGGACACAGAATTCGAGGTCATCACGCAGAGCGGCGCGGGCGCGTATGAGGTGGGCGAAGAGTCGGCGCTGATGGAGTCGCTTGAAGGCAAGCGCGGCGTGCCGCGCATCAAGCCGCCGTTTCCTGCTGTCGTTGGTCTTTACGGCGGGCCGACGGTGATCAACAACGCCGAGACGATTGCCACGGTGCCGCACGTGATTACGATGGGCGGGGAGGCATACGCAGCCGTGGGCACTCCGCGCAATGGGGGCACGCGGCTGTTTGGATTGAGCGGGCACGTGGAGCGGCCGGGCGTGTATGAGCTACCCATGGGCTACAACCTGAAGAAGATGATTTATGAGGTTGGCGGCGGGGTGCGCGGCGGGCGCAAGCTCAAGGCGATCGTTCCAGGTGGATCTTCGACCCCGGTGCTGCTGCCCGAGGAGATCGAGAACCTGGGCATGGACTTCGACCAGGTGGGCAAAGCGGGATCGATGCTGGGATCGGGCGGCGTGGTGGTGATCGACGACCAAACGTGCATCGTTGAATTCGCTCTGCGGACGATCAGTTTTTATCAGCATGAGAGCTGCGGATGGTGCATTCCCTGCCGGGAAGGAACGGACTGGCTGAAGAAATCGCTGACGCGTTTTCATGCGGGTTTCGGGACGGCGAAAGACATCGACAATATTCAGTACCTGGCGGACAACATGATGGGCCGGACGTTCTGTCCTCTGGGAGATGCTGCGGCAATGCCGACGCTGGGTTTTGTGAAGAAGTTTCGCAAGGAGTTCGAGGCGCACCTGGACGGGAAGCCGTGTCCGTTTGCAAAGCATGCGGAGATGGCGGTGGTGTAGCCAGCTCGGAGCGCGTGCAAACCCTTCGCTCTGCTTGCCGAAGAAACGCACCCGCGTTCGGGATTCCAGGCGCGGGAAAACTCGAGATGACAGGCTGTACCAACAGGCCAAGCCCGGATGAGAGACTAGAAGAAGCATGGCGGATGTAACGTTCACAGTCGATGGGAAGAAGCTGACCGCTCCTGCGGGGACTCTGCTGATTGAGGCGTGCCGCAAGGCCGGTATCGAGATTCCCGCGTTTTGCTACTATCCCGGGCTAAGCCTGCAGGCTGCGTGCCGTATGTGCGTTGTGCGGCAAGAGAAGGTTCCCAAGCTGCAGACGGCTTGCACGACAACCGTAGCCGAGGGGCAGGTTTTTGTCACCGAATCGGCCGAGATTGCGCAAGCCCGTAAAGCCACGATCGAGTTGCTGCTTGGCAACCATCCGCTGGACTGCCCGGTGTGCGATGCAGGCGGCGAGTGCGAGTTGCAGGACATGACCTTCAAGTACGGCGCTGGCGAAAGCCTCTACACCGAGGCCAAGCAGCACCGCGAGGAGCAGCAGTGGTCGCCGGCGGTATTTTACGATCGCCCGCGCTGCATCCTGTGCTATCGCTGTATCCGCATGTGCGGAGAAGGCATGGATGTGTGGGCGCTGGGCGTGCACAATCGAGGCGCTCGGTCGGTGATCGCCCCCAACAACGGCGATCAACTCGATTGTGAGCAGTGCGGCATGTGCATCGACGTATGCCCTGTGGGCGCACTGACCAGCGGCAGCTACCGCTACAAGACGCGGCCGTGGGAGATGAACCACGTTTCCACTGTGTGCACGCACTGCAGCGACGGCTGCAAGGTGACTCTTGGCGTGCGCCAATCGAATGATGGGTCGGAGATCATCCGCGCCGATAACCGCGACAAGAGCGGCATCAACAACGACTTCTTATGCGCGAAGGGACGGTTTGGGTTTGACTTTGTCGAGAACCCCGAGCGGCTCACCAAGCCGCTGGTGCGCAATGCCGCGGGCAAGCTCGAGCCTGTGACGTGGGAATATGCTCTGCGTTTGGCGGGACAGAAGTTGAAAGAGATTCGCGACAGCAAGGGCGGAAGCTCAATTGGGGTTTTGGGTTCGAATTCCACCACCAACGAAGAAAACTACCTGCTGCAGAAGTTCGCGCGCACCGTTCTTGGGACAAACCATATCGATCATGAGCGGACGGCGGATTACACAACCTTCGCGCAGGCCCTGTCCGGACATGAGAACCGCACTGCCGGGCTGCGCGCCATTGCTGCAGCGCCGGCGATTCTGCTTGTGGGGGGAAACCCGACCGTAGAACATCCTCTGCTTGCGTGGGAGCTGCGAACGAATGTTCGCCTCAACCGCGCGCGTCTTTATGTCGTGAATACGCGACGCATCAAACTGGAGCGCCAGGCAAAGGCTACACTGCGGGTCCCGGCAGGGGGATACGGCAAGCTCGCTGGATTCCTCGCGGGCAGCGATGGGACGATTCAGGACACGGCTTTGCGGGACGCGCTGCTGGCCGAAGAGTCGCTGGTGATCGTGATCGGCTCTGAACTCGGTAGTTCGGATCTGACCGGACTGATGAAGTGGGGCCTGGGACGCGAGGGCGTGCGGTTCGCTTATCTGGGCGATCATGCAAATTCGCGCGGCGCCGCCGATATGGGACTTTTGCCCGATCGTTTGCCGGGGTATGTGCCGGTGAGTTCGCCAGGAGGGTTTGCGGCGGAGTATGCGGGAATGCCGGCTACACCGGGCAAGTCGCGAGACGAGATGCTCTCGGCAGAGCTCGGGGCGTTGCTCGCGGTCGGAACGAACCCGTTTGGCAAGGGCGCTGCTCGTCCCCGGAATTTGCAAAGCGCGTTTGTCGTGGTGCAGGACATTTTCCTCACCGAGACCGCGGCCGCCGCGGACGTGGTGTTTCCATCGGCCAGCCTCTACGAAAAGACGGGCACGGTAACGAACACCTATGGCGATCTGCAACTGGCGAAGAAGGCCGCCGACCGCGCCGGCGTGAAGCCGGACTTCGAGATCCTGGTTCGGCTCGCGGATTCGATGGGCGCCGACATCAAGAAGCTCGTGCCCTTCGGCAACGGCGGAACTACGGCTGACCTAGGCCAGTCTCGCGGAGCGCAAGCAGGCGAGGCCGATCGCCACGCGGTGTGGCTGACCGCCAATGGGCTCGAGCCGAAGCTGAGCCCGTTTGATCCCCTCGCAGTGCTCGATGAGATTGAGCGCCTGGTGCCGGGATACAAGCTGGATCGCCTGAATCTCTTCGGGGGCAATGACCAAGCCACCGAGCCGGGTTTTGTTCCTGTCTCGGCTCTGCAACCTGCAGCAAGCATCTCCCCTGCTCACGACGGACTCTTCACCTCGGGGACGCTGGGCCGTTACAGCCGCGCGTTGCTCGAGCTTCAACAGCACCAGAACACAATACCTGCGGCCGCAGTAGCTGATTGAAACAGAATTGCGCAAGAGAGGCTGAAGACTTGTGACCATCCTGCAGTTCTTTTTGTGGAGCTTCGTCAAGGTCGTGATCGTCACCGTAGTGCTGCTGATGAGCGTGGCGTACACGGTTTTGCTGGAGCGCAAACTTGTCGGCCGCATCCAGAACCGGTGGGGACCGAGCCGCGTGGGACCCTTCGGGCTGCTTCAGCCTTTAGTCGACGGCGCAAAGTCGTTTCTGAAAGAGGACATCATCCCGACGGCGGTGTATCGCCCCTTGTATCTGCTGGCGCCAATGATTGCGCTGGGTTGCGCGCTGATCGCGATCGCGGTGGTACCGTTTGGATCGCCCGCCATCACCGGCCCGGGCGGATTTCATTTCTTTGAGATTTCTGACGTCAATATCGGGCTTCTGATCATTCTCGGCATCACATCCATCGGCGTATATGGGGTTGCACTCGCCGGATGGTCATCCAACAACAAGTATTCACTGCTCGGCTCCTTGCGCGCGTCCGCACAGCTGATCAGCTATGAGCTTGCCCTGGGGCTTTCGCTGGTAGGTGTGGTGGTCAGCTCTGGCACCCTGAACCTCCGCGAAATTGTGGAGCATCAGGCCACGCACGGATTGCTGACCTGGAATCTGTTTGGAGGACTGCAGTTCGTCGCCTTCTTCATTTATCTGATGGCGGCCTATGCCGAAACCAATCGCTCGCCATTCGATTTGCCCGAAGCGGAAAGCGAACTGGTCGCGGGATACCACACGGAATACAGCTCAATGAAGTTTGCCATGTTCTTCATGGCGGAATACGCGAACATGATTAACGTGGGCTGCGTGGCGACGCTGATCTTCCTTGGCGGCTGGACGAGCCCCTTCGGCAATCTGATCCCGATGCCGCAGAACATCGTTGTGCAATCGCTGCTGCCGATCTTCTGGTTCACCTTCAAGGTGTTCACGTTTCTTTTCCTCTATGTCTGGGTACGCGGAACGCTGCCGCGTTTTCGCTACGACCAGCTGATGAACTTCGGATGGCGCTACCTGATGCCGCTTGCCATCCTCAACATTGTCGCTACCAGCCTTTGGGTGGCGTATAAGTGATGGAACGATGCATCTGATCCTCTTCATCGTGTTTGCGGGGTTTTGCCTGGCGGGAGCCGTCAACCTCCTACTGCAGACGCACCCCATTAACAGCGCCTTGTCTTTAATTGTGGTGATGACCTCGCTGGCCGTTTTGTATCTCCTGCTGGGCGCCGAATTTCTAGCTGCGGCGCAGGTCATTGTCTATGCCGGCGCAATCATGGTGCTGTTCACTTTTGTCGTGATGCTTCTCAATGCCGGTCGCGAAGAGCGGACGCGAGGCAGCCGTGCGGCGGCGATCGTCGGCTTTCCGGCGGTGGTTGCGCTGCTGTCGGTCGCAGCGACCGTGCTGACGCACGCCGGCAAGTTCGGGTCGGCGGCTTTTGGCGATAACCTTTCCAGCCAGCCCGGAAGCACCAATTTGGACATGCTCAGCAGCGTACTTTTTACCAACCTGCTCCTTCCGTTTGAAGTCACCTCGGTACTGATCCTGGTTGCCATTCTTGGGGCCGTGGCTCTTGCGCGCCAGGGAGCGGGAGAAAAGAGGGCTGGGAATGAACGGTGATTCCATGCGTTGGCTGCAGCAGGAGGTGCCGCTGTCGTGGTACCTGCTGTTGAGCGCCGTGCTGTTTTCGCTCGGCGTAGTTGGATTCCTGATCAAGAGGAATCTGATTACCGTGTTTATGTCGATCGAGTTGATGCTTAATGCCGTCAATCTGTCGTTTGTCACCTTCGCGCATTTGTGGCATGCGGTGAAGGGTCAGATCTTTGTCTTCTTTGTCATGATGGTCGCCGCGGCGGAGGCTGCGGTCGGGTTGGCCATCATCATTGCCGTCTTCCGTGCGCGTGCAACACTGGCCGTCGACCGAATCGACATCATGAAACTATGAACGGTCCTCTCCATTTGTGGCTGATTCCGCTCCTGCCCTTTGCGGGATTTCTGTTGAACGGTTTGCTGGGACGCAAACTGCCCAAGGCAGTGGTCTCGGCGATCGCGTTGCTGGCTCCGCTAGGTGCTTTCGTCGTTGTCCTTCAGGTCAGCCTGTTCACTTCGTCGGCTCCCACTGACCCGGATCTGGCGGGGGCGATCCGCCTAATGCCCTACGTGGACAACTTCGGACAGTGGATCCATGCAGGCTCGCTGCACGTCGATTTCAGTTTTGTCTTTGATCAGCTCTCTTTGGTGATGCTGCTCGTGGTCACTGGCGTGGGTTTCCTCATCCATATTTACTCCGTGGGCTACATGGGCCACGAGGAGGGTTACTGGCGCTACTTCGCATATCTGAACCTGTTTCTGTTTTTCATGACGGTGCTGGTGCTGGCGGGAAACGCCCTGCTCATGTTCGTGGGCTGGGAGGGCGTGGGCTTAGCGTCGTACCTGTTGATCGGGTTCTGGTACCACAAGCAGTCGGCCGCGAACGCCGGCATGAAGGCATTCGTGGTGAACCGGATCGGCGACTTCGGCTTTCTGATCGGAATCTTCCTGCTGCTCGCGAACTTTGGCACGCTGACCTTCAGTGAGATCGCGCAGAGACTCTCGGTCTCGCCTTATTTCAACGCCGGTATCGTGACTGCGACTGCGCTCTGCCTGCTTGTGGGCGCAACGGGAAAGAGCGCGCAGCTGCCGCTCTATGTCTGGCTGCCCGATGCGATGGAGGGCCCGACCCCGGTTTCGGCATTGATTCATGCGGCAACGATGGTCACGGCCGGCGTCTACATGATCGCGCGCACGCATTTTCTTTTTGACCGGTCGCCTTTGGCATTGAGCGTGGTAGCCATCATCGGAGCGGCAACGGCTCTGTTTGCAGCGACCATCGGCATGGTGCAGACCGACATCAAGCGGGTGCTGGCCTATTCGACGATTTCGCAACTCGGCTACATGTTTCTCGGCTGCGGAGTCGCAGCGTACTCGGCGGCTATTTTCCATCTTGTGACGCACGCATTCTTCAAAGCACTGCTCTTCCTGGCGGCGGGATCCGTGATTCACGGACTCGGCGGCGAGCAGGACATGCGCAAGATGGGCGGCTTGCGCAGGCAAATGCCCATCACTTTCTGGACGATGACGGCGGCCGTGCTTGCGATATCGGGCGCGCCGGGATTGTCGGGCTTCTTCTCGAAGGACGCGATTCTGGCTTCGGCTTTTGCCGCGGGAGGGCTTGGCAAACTCTTGTGGTTTGTCGGCGTCGTGACTGCGATGTTGACCGCGTTCTACATGTTCCGCTTGTGGTACCTGACTTTCATGGGCGAATCTCGCAATCACGATGCGCATGCGCACGAGAGCCCGCTGTCGATGACCGGACCCCTGGTGCTGCTGGCGCTGCTTTCGGTATGCGGCGGATGGATTGCGATTGGCGGACGATTCTATGAATTCCTCTCGCCGGTGACCGGACCGCGCGCCGAATCGCCGGGAGGGACGGAATACGCATTGATGGGTCTGGCGGTTTTGGTGGCGCTGATCGGATGGTTCATCGCGGATCAACTCTACCGTGCGAAGCCAGAACGTGCAGCAAGCCTGGCAGCGTCGTTTTCGGGACCTTATAAGCTGCTGCTGAACAAGTATTACGTTGACGACGTGTACAGCTTCTTTTTCGTGAAGGGGCTTCTCAGCGTTTCGAAATTCTTCCTAGGTTGGATTGTCGACTTCGCGATTCTCGGTGGAATTGCGTGGCTGCTAGCCGGTATGGCCAACCTCGGGGGAGCGATTCTGCAGCGCTGGCAGTCGGGCAATCTGCGCTCGTACGCGGCATGGCTGACCCTTGGAGCCGCGGCGATTCTGCTGTTCGTATTTGTTCCCTGGACCTCGGTGTTGGCGGGGCTGGGCATTCACCTGGGCATGGTGGGGCAATGATCAACGACTCAATTCTGACCTGGATCCTGCTTGCTCCTTTGGCTGGCGCAGTGGTCGTCGCATTGCTGCCGGATCGCGGCAAGCTGCCTGCCTGGCTTGCATTGCTCACCTCGCTGGTCACCTTCGGATTCACTCTCCATCTGCCTGCACATTTTGTTCAAGGACGGCATGGCTTCCAATTCGAGGTGGATTTACCGTGGATCGACTTGGGATCCAATATGGGCCAAGGCGGAATTCATTACCACGTGGGCGTGGACGGGCTGAGCCTCTGGCTGGTGGTGCTGGTGGGGCTGCTTGCGCCCATCGGTATCGTTGCAAGCTGGAACGCCATCAAGGAGCGCCGCAAGACTTTCTATCTGCTGTTTCTGGTGCAGCAGACGGCGATGTACGGGGTTTTCATTTCGCTGGATCTGATGGTCTATTACGGCTTCTGGGAACTTTCGCTCGTTCCCATGGCGATCCTCATTGCCATGTATGGGCGCAAAGACGGTCCCAAGGCGGCCACAAAATTCTTCCTGTTCACGTTTATTCCTTCAGCACCGCTGCTGGTTGCGATTCTGTGGCTCTACGCAAAGACGGGTACTTTCAATTTCGTTGATCTGCGCGCCATCATTGCCAGTGGAGCTTTGCCGGCGGCGTCGCTGGCGTGGGTCGCCCTTGCGTTTCTGCTGGCCTTCGCCGTCAAGGTTCCGGTGTTTCCGCTGCACGGCTGGCTGGCCGACACTTTCAGTGAAGCCCCTGTCGCAATGGCAATGGTGGTCGCGGGCAAGCTGGGGCTTTATTCGATGCTGCGATTTCATGTGGGCTTGTTTCCGGTCGAGGCCCGCCGCGTTGCCCCCTTGCTTGTGGCGCTTGCCGTCATCGGGATTCTCTACGGCGCATGCCTTGCGCTGGTGCAGAGCGACTTCTGGAGGTTGCTGGCCTATGCAGTGCTGAGCCACTTCGGCATGGTGACTCTGGGCATCTACGGCCTTACGTTCAATGGATGGGATGGGGCAATCTACCAGATACTGAACAGCGGCGTGGTTGAGGGCGCAATCTTCCTGCTGCTCGCCGCTCTCGAGGTCCGTTATGGCACCACCTCGATCGGCTCCTACGGCGGACTTGCCGGCAAGACGCCGCAGATCGCCACGATGTTTGTGATCAGCACATTGGCGCTGATCGGCTTGCCCATGCTCAATGGGTTTGTCGGCGAATTCCTGATTCTTTCAAGCACCTTTGGAGAAGTCAGCAAAGGCTGGGGAGTTGCCGCTACCGTCGGCGTGATCCTGGGCGCGACCTACATGCTTTGGCTGGTGCAAAGGCTCTTTTATGGGACCGAGAGCCAGCTTGCATCGACAAAATCCGCTCCCGACCTCGGCATCGGCGAGCATGCAATCCTGTGGCCCCTGGCAGTACTCATGCTGGTGATGGGCGTGGCTCCCGCACCCTGGATTGCGACCATTGAGAGCCGCATGAACCCCATCCTCCTTAACAACTCCAACGCGTATTCATCGGCCGGAGAGAATCCGGTTTCAGGAGGCGGGCGATGAACCCAGGCGATTCATTGCGCATTCTTCCTGAGATCATCCTGACCCTGACCGGCGTTGTGGTGATGCTGGTGGACAGTTCGCTGCCGTTCGATTGGCCCCGCCGCATGGTGGGCTGGATCGCGGCGCTGGGAACCACGATTGCCCTCTGGGCCAGCCTTTGGCAGGTCTCGCTGCCAATGGGCACCGGCTTTTATGGAACGGTGGAGACGAGCGCCTTCACGGTCTTCTTTCACGTGGTGATCTGCGGCATCGTGCTGGTGACTTTGCTTCTCTCGCTCGATGCACTTCCCGACGGCAGCCATCACCAGGGCGAGTATTATGCGCTGGTTGTTTTTGGAGCTGTGGGCATGTGCCTGATGACCAGCGCGGTCGAGTTGCTGCTGGTTTTTGTCGCTCTTGAAATCTCCTCTATCTCTACTTACATTCTTGCCGGTTACCGAAAGCAGACCGCGCGCGGTCCTGAAGCGGCCATCAAGTATTTCCTGCTGGGATCGTTCGCGACCGCGTTCCTGCTTTACGGCATCGCGCTGGTCTTCGGAGCGACGGGAACTACGCAGATTTATGAGCTCGCGCACGCTCTGGTCTCCCATAAGGCAGACCCCCTGGCGCTTGCCGCGCTGGCAATGATGCTCGTCGGCATTCTCTTCAAGGTTTCCGCGGCCCCGTTTCATGTGTGGACGCCTGACGTGTACGAGGGCTCCCCTTCGCCCGTCGTCGCGTTGATGTCGACTGGCCCCAAGACCGCGGCCTTCGCGGTTCTGTTGCGGATTGCGTACGAGATGTTTCCGGCGCAGCGATTTGTCTGGGCGCCGCTGCTGTGGGTGGTCGCCGTTCTCTCCATGACGGTGGGAAATTTGGCTGCTCTCCGGCAGCAAAACGTGAAGCGCATGCTGGCTTATTCCTCGGTCGCCCACGCTGGCTACCTGCTGGCTGCGTTCGCAGGTCTGGGCGCAAGTGGAATCGCCGCGGCAACCTTCTACACCGCTGTCTATTCGGCGATGAACGTTGGCATCTTCGCCATTGTGACTCTTATCAGCGGCTACGATGAGGAGCTGCCGCTGATCCAGGACTTCCGCGGCCTTGTTTATCGATCGCCGCTGATGGGTGGATTCCTGCTCTTCTTCCTCATCTCACTGGTGGGAATTCCCTTCACCGGCGGGTTCTTTGGTAAGTTTTATTCGTTCTCCGCAGCCGTCGGCGGGGGAGCAGTCTGGCTGGCAATCATCGGCCTGCTCAACTCGGGACTGGCGGCCGGCTATTATCTGAGGCTCGCATTTGTTTCTGCGCAGCGCCCGGTAGATCCAGACGCAGTCCCACCCGCGCCTTCAACGCGCGCCGGGGTGGCCGTGAGCGCAGCACTGCTTTTTGCGGCAGCGGCAACATTGATCCTGGGCGTGGTTCCGGGCAAGGTTCTGTGGGCTTCCGAAGCAGCGGCAAACGCGTTGCAGCCATCGTCTGAACAGCACGACTCGGCGCCGGTCACCGCGACGGAGCGGCCCAATCCATAGCGGGGCTCTGCTTCACGGTGTTTCCGACTTCGGTCCTTAGCAAATTTGAGTAAAACTCCCCGGTAAGCCCGGCGACCCTGCGATCTGCGAAGCGCTGCTGCACCCAGGCGCGCCCTGCCTCGCCCAACCTGCGCCGTTCTCTCGCATCGCCGAGAAGTCGCACAGCCGATTTGCAGATCGCCTCAGGATCCCGCACCGGCACCAGATATCCGGTGATGCCATCACGGACCGAGTCACAGGCCCCGGTGGAGTAGGTCGTAATGACCGGGATGCCCGATGAAGACGCCTCGAGCACAACATTCGGGAAACCTTCGCGCGCCGTGGGCAGGATGAGCAAATCCATCGCACGATAGTAGGGCGCGGTATCGGCGACAAACCCGGAACAGACGACCCGAGGATGGCGCGTGATGCGCCGGCGCAAGGCAGGGTCGAGGATGTCGTCGGACTGGTCGAACCACCCCACGAGAAGAAGGTAGCTTTGCGGCTTCTCCTCGAGGATTCTTTCGAAGGCGGCGATCAAATCGGGAACGCCCTTGTCGAGCGTCATGCGTCCAACAAAGCCGATCACCATCGCGTCCGGATGGATTCCAAACCGGGCGCGCACATTGCTTGAACCGGGCGAGAACCTTCGCGTATCAACCCCGTGACTGCTCCCATCGCCGATCAACCGCAGCTTGGAGGCGGGGGCGATGGACAGAGCGAGAGTTTTTTTCAGCAGGCTTGGGCTGGTACACAAGACAACTTGCGCACATCGGGATGCAATCCGCTCGGCCGCCAACAGAACCAGCCGCATCAGGCCAGTACAGGATTCAAGCTTCAACCCACGCAGGACGTAAACGCGGTGCGGAACACCCGCCAATAGGGCAGCCGTCAAGCCCAGAAGCCCGACCTTTGGAGTGCTGAACTCTACGAGATCGGGCTTCGCTTTTCGGAGCATCTGAAAGAGGCGCCAAAAAGAAACACAATCAGAGAATGGGGCGATGCCGCGCTCGGTCGGTATCGCGACAGCTTTCGCGCCTTCGTTGCGGGCCGTGGATTCCAGCAAGGTGCCAGGGTTCGAAACAAGCGTGATGCGAAACCCGGCCGTGCGCAGAGCACGGATGCGGGCGCTCAGGACGAGACAAGTTTGCGCGCTCGTCACCCCGATGACCAGATGAGGCGAGGACAAGAACAAAGTTGAACGCGACGATCTCTCCCAGTGATCTCGGGAATCCTGTTTCACGATCGATTTACTCCGATGAACTTCGCGAAACCGACGCTTTCCTGAGGAAATTCAAATTAAATGTGTAGTCTTTTCGGACACCGAAGGCTGTGCGAGCGGTCACCTTGTCTCGGGCTTTCTCGCGCTTAGCCTCGAGAGAATAGATTGTTCATGGCCAAGCGTTCCACCCTTCTGCTGCTGATTCCTCACCTTGGAGGAGGCGGAGCGGAACGCGTAATCGAATTGCTGGCGCGAAATTTGCCCCAGGAGCTCTACGCGCTGCATTTGGGGCTGATCACACAGGTCAAGGTCGGAACAATCCAGCTTCCTTCGCACGTCGCGGTACACGCTCTGGGCGCACATCGTGCGCGCTACGCGGTCGTGCCGCTGTTCCGGTTGATTCGGCAGGTTCAGCCTGACCTGATCCTTTCCGGGATGGTCCACGCGAATTTTCTTCTTCTGTCACTGCGGCCCTTCCTTTCGCGCAGAGCCCGCATCCTGGTTCGCCAGTCGGGAACGGCTTCAGAGATGCTCCAGTCGCATGCACTGCCGCGCTGGGC
The DNA here is from genome assembly GCA_035508975.1 of Occallatibacter sp. GTDB lineage: Bacteria > Acidobacteriota > Terriglobia > Terriglobales > Acidobacteriaceae > Telmatobacter. The sequence continues at coordinate 81,224 of DATJMC010000085.1, read as the reverse complement.
ATCGACCGCATACCGGAGGCTCTATTGCCGCGCTGATGGCATCATCTGCCAGTCGCAAGCGATGGCCGATGATCTTGTTCGATGTGCTGGGGTCTCGCATGAGCTGCTCCACGTATTGCCAAATCCTGTCGACATCCACCCGACACGATTGGATTGCAATGGCACGCGCTTCTGGCACGGCCCGGGGCCGCACTTGTTCGCGGCAGGCAGGCTCTCTCGCGAAAAAGGATTCGATCTGCTTCTGCATGCTTTCGCGAGAGTGCGAGCGTTATGGCGCACCGCGGATCTGGCGATCGCCGGCACCGGCCGCGAAGAGGAGGCGCTGCGACAGTTGTGTGGATCATTGGGGTTGAAGGATTCGGTGCATTTTCTCGGACATGTGGATGCGCCCGCAGAGTACTATTTCGGAGCCTCGCTCTTTGTACTTCCATCGCGCCAGGAAGGAATCCCAAATGCGCTGCTGGAAGCGGCTGCAGGCGGGTTACCGATCGTCGCAACACCCGCCTCTGTCGGGCTTGTAAAACTCGTAGGCGCCCAACCCGGCATCTGGCTGGCGGACGGAGTATCGGCCGAGGCGCTCACAAAGGCTCTTATGGCAGCGTTCGCGCAGCGGCCAGGTGAGAGGTTTTGCCATCGCTGGGTCGAGCCTTTCGCCCTCAAAAACGCAATACCGGCGTGGGTACAGCTGATCGATTCGACACTTGAGAAGGCGCCGCTTTGCCTCGCATAGCCTTCGTCATACCCACCATCGATCGCCTCGGCGGCGCTGAGCGACAAGTCATTCTTCTGGCCAAGGGGCTCACCCGGCGCGGCTGGCAAGTCCATGTCCTGGCGCTTTCCGGGAGCGGTGGCGCCTCCGGAACAGAACTCGCCTGCTGTGGAGCGCACTTTGCCAGCCTGAGGATGCGCAAGGGTTTCGCCGATCCGCGCGGGTGGTGGAGGCTCAACCGCTGGCTTGTACAGCATCGACCTGCGATCGTTCACGCGCACCTGCCACACGCGACATGGATGGCTCGGTGGTCCCGGATCTTCTCGCCGCCGCACTATGTCCTGATTGACACGATCCATACTGCCGCGGCGGGGTCGCGAGGCAGGAGGCTCGGATACCTCATCAGCGACCGCCTTACCGACTGTGTCACAGCGGTGAGCGCCGCAGCCGCAGCTTCTCACCGTGCAGCGGGCAAGGTTTCAGAGAAGCAACTGCTGGTCCTGCCAAACGGCATTGACGTTGAGCATTGGCGGCCTGATCCAGCGGCGCGCACCAGGCAACGATCAGGCCTCGGTGAGTTTCTATGGCTCGCCGCAGGGCGCCTTGAGCCGGTGAAGGACTATCCCACGCTTCTGCACGCATTTCAAAGACTGCACGGAAACCCGCAGCTGGTCGTTGCCGGGGCTGGGTCTTTGCAAGAGTCACTCAGGATGTTGGCGACCGAACTCGGCGTTGAGGAGCGAGTACACTTTCTTGGTTTTGTCGAGGATATTCGACCGTGGCTGCAGGCCTCTGACGGGTTCGCTCTATCATCCACTTGCGAAGGTCTTTCGATGGGGCTCCTTGAAAGCGGCGCCTGTGCCGTCCCGGCGGTGGTTACCGACGCACCGGGTAATCGGGAGATCGTGATGCAAGGAGAGACTGGATTTGTTGTCGCTGCGCGGGACGTGGATGCGTTTGCGGGGGCAATGAATCGTCTGATGGAGATGCCGGCAGCTGAACGAAGATCGATGGGCATGCGAGCGCGGCAATGGGTGAGCAAGCGCTACGGGCTCGACTCGGTTCTGGACTGCTGGGAGTCACTGTATGCGGCGCTTCTCAGCGAGGAAAGCGCTCGCGGCGAAGGCGGCAGAGAGCTCGCGCGGCCAGGACGCGCCCAAGAGCGAACTGCTCCCCCATCCACTCTTTCCAACCCGCCTTCTGGAATGAGTAGTCCGCGATGACGCGATCGAAAGAGGTGAATTGCTCAAACCGCGCCTCGAGGAATCTTTGCAGCCGCTGCAGAGTTTCGACACCGGCAGTGTTGGTGTGAATGCAAATCGTCCACAGGCCCGACTTCTTCTCTTGGGGCCCCCAGAGTTGCTGAGGTATCCAAAGCATTCCAGCGCGCTCGACCGGGCGTGAAGCAAAGCCGTCTGAGAGATAGCAAATTCCTTCGTTGTACAGAGCTTTCAGCGTGTTTCTGTCAAAGCCGTGCCGTGGAGCGGCCCAGAGCCTGGGATGCAGGCCATGGTCCCGCAGAATCTGCAGGCCATGCTGGATCCAGGCGCGCTGCAATTCGGCCGCGACACCCGCAAATTCGGAGCTGTCGTGCAAAGGCACAAGTCCTCGGGCGTGTCCGTGGTTCGCATGCCGAAATCCATGCAGAGCGATCACGGCTCCTGCAGCCTCGTAAGCGCGAATACGAGCCCAGAAGCCCAGGTCGGCGGATTCGAAGACGAGGTCGGGATCGAGGTTTTCAGGAACCACGGCAAGGATGGGCCGGATCGCAAACTGCTCGAACAGTCTCTCAAACCTCGCCCAGCGATCGCATGACATGGTGGGGCAAAGGTCGTCGAAGCGAAGCAAGTATTGCGCCGGCGGCTGGTTCAACTCAGGCTCCCATGGAATCCGCGGCCGCCTGCCGCAGATCTCTTGCAGATTTTTGCTCGCGAGGCGGAGCCGGATGCGCGCAATGCACGGACGCATCGCGCGGCGCGCATGCGATCACGGCAAACAAGAGCCAAGTTGTGCGGCTTTCGGCAGCCGTTCCAACGAGAGATGAAGTGAGCCAGGTGAGCAAGAGAGCGAGGAGAGCGATTCGGAGGGGCCCGCGTGTTTGGATTGCGCATGCGAATGCCGCGAGCAAAATCGCTGCCGCGATCGTCAAGGCGCAGAGTCCTCCCTCGACGAGAAGGGCCAGTGCGGTATTGTGGGCCGTATCGATCGAGGCAAGGCCAGCCGCACTCACAAACGATCCTGCACCGTGGCCAAACAGCGGCGCCCGCACAAACGATCGCCAGCCTGCTTCCCAGATATTCAGGCGTTGATTCAGATCGCCGACCTGCAAGGGATCCGCGATGGTCGCAAGGCGATCGAGGGTTTCAGCCGGCGTGAAAAACCAGAGGACGGCGGCGGCGAGGGGCATTGCACAGACTGCTGTGAGAAGGGCGCGCTTGTGCTTGCCGAGGAGGAGGAGAGCCGAGCCGATGAGCGCCATGAGCGCAGCGATCAATCCCCCACGAGAGGCCGTGAGCACCACGGCAACCAGGCCCGCTGGAAAGAACCCAAGAGCCAGAAGGCGCCTGCCCCAGCGTTTTTCCTGATCCAGCAGGAACGCCGCAACCGGGAACCCAAGGTCGAGAAAGCGCGCAACGTCGTTAGGGTCCTGCCCAAAGGCGGCAAAGCGTATCTGCCCTGCAGCCATTGCTTCGGCAGAACGCATCTCCGCGACGGTCAGCAGAGCAAGAATCCAGGAGCCCGCGAGCCATGCCCGGAACGCCTGGTGCAAGGCATTCGAAGACTCGATAAACTCCCAGGCAACCCAGACGACCATCATCTCCTGCAAGTAGCCAGGCAGTTTGCGGAGGGTTTCCGCGGGATCAATCGACCAGAAGTACGTGACACAGAGCCAGAGGAAGAAGGCAAGGGTGAGCCATTGCAACGGGCCGGGGGTGCGGATCTGCCGGGCCCACACCACGGCGACGATCGCCACGAAGAACAGCGCCAGCCCGAAAATGCGCGCGATGTTGCCGAAGGGATCGCCCAGGTCGAGCGAGTATTCCCAAGGCACGGTGAATATGAAGAGCAGCAACAGAACGCGGGCAGTTTTGCGCACGACTAGAACCTTTGTGAATAGACGAGGCCTGCATAGATACTGACGCCGGCGGCCGATTGCACCACCGACTCCATGGTTCGGTTCCATAGATTCCTGGCCGTCGAGTCGGGGACGAAAAGGATGTCGTGGTCTCGCACCGCCATGTCCGGATCCTGGCCGCGCAGGAGTCGCTTCAGGTTCAGGGTGGTGAGGGTTCGCCCGCCTTTCTGTTCCCTGATGAGAATTGCCCTGGTGAGCGCCGCGTTCTGGGTCGGGCCCCACGCGAGGGTCAGCGCCTGGACAAGGGTCAAATGCTGCGAAGGGTCGAGAGAAAACCCTCCGGGCCGAATGACGTCGCCGATCACGTAGACCAAACCGGCACGGCTGACCTGAACGGTGTCTCCCGGCTGGAGTTCGGGACTGTCCGGATTGCCGTTCGCAGAAAGGACAACTGCGACGGGTTGTTCCTGCTTGTCGCGATGTGTGATCGTCACGAGACTTCCGGCATTGGGCGTAAGTCCGGATGCCGCGGAGACGAGGTCGAGCAAGCCATGGTGCACGCCAAGGGGATAGACGCCCGGCCGGACCACTTCGCCGAGAATACTGACGTCGAGCCCGGCTGCAGCAATCACCTGCACCGTCACCTGCGGATGCAGCAACATGCCCCGCCGCAACAGCTCGGCTTCGATGGCTCGCGCAGCAGCCTCGCGGGTCATTCCCTGCAGCACGATTTCGCCGATGAGCGGCAGCATGACCGACCCCACCTCTGAAACCTGGGCGGTGGTTCGAAATTCGGGCATATGGAACTCACTGATTGCAACCACGTCGCCCGGGCCCAGGGGCATCGCGACCGGAATCATTCCCAGTGGGCTATTCACCGCTGCGGCGGGGCCAACCGCCGCATCCGGCTGACCCCAGGCGCTGGGAGCATCTTTCGGGTTTGGCTGGGCTCGGGTTTCGGTCGACTGCGGGATACGGGCAACGCCGCTGGGCAACCCGGACGTGCTGGGAGTCGGAGCCTGGGCGCGCGCGCAACTTGCGGACGCGAGCAGGAGCGACACCAGGAGAACTGCTTTTCCGCCTCGACGAAACGATTCGAGCAAGAGAGGGCCTCCTATCGCGATCACTGCGGCGGCGAACGAGGTGATCAGCATGTAGACGAGCAAGTCGGGCGCAACCGGTTTTACGGGCCGTCGCGCATAGTCCACAACTTCGATATCCGACCCGCGCGTGCCGGCATCCAGTCCGGCCTCCTCTGCCTTTTGCGTCGCGCGGATATAGAGTTCATGGCTCGCATTCGCTTCCTGCTGCATGGCAGCGTACTGTACCGCTGCGGCGTTCATCTTGAAGCCCAGGCTCGTATCCTTTTCAAGGTTCCGGCGGAGGAGATTCTCGCGCTCGGCGGCCGTCTGCCAAGCTTGTTTGAGGCGCGCCACCAGCCGCGCATCTTCCGCGGCGATCTGGCGATCCAGATCCAGAAGCTGTGCGCGAATCTCGACCACCCGCGGAAACTCGGTCCCATGCTCCGTGCTCAGCTGACTCGCTTCCTGCTCCAGTTCGCTGCGGCGCGCGCGAAGCTGCTGCATGAGCGCTGTGGCAAAGGCCGCGTTCTGTGCCTGCAATCCGGGATCGGAGGCAACGACCAGTTCCGGATCGCCTCGCTGCGCGGAGCGATACTCCGCTTCACGAAGAATGCGATCGGCGGTCGCAGTGACAAGTTCCCGGTTCAGCTCGTCCACCTCGGCGAGCGCCGCGGTATGCTCCACATCGCTCGTCTGGCCGTTTGCCAGCCTCTCCGGCGTTTCCAGCAACCCGTTCTTCCGCTGGAAAGCGGCAATGCGGAAATTGTCTTCTTCGACGCGCCTTTTCAAGCCGCTCAACTGCGTGTTGAGCCATCTCGTGGCTTCTGCGGTCTCATGAACGCGCGCATCGGATTCTTGCCGGAGATAGATCTGAATCAGATCGTTCACGACCGTGGCGGAGAGTCCGGGATCGCCGGAGCGGAAGCGAATCTGCACAATCAGCGTGCGCGGAAGGGTGCGCACATTCAGCTGCTCTTGAAACCGCTCGAGGAGATACGACTGGTCTTCCGCAGAGGCCGAGTCGATACGAAGGTGTGAGAACCTTTTCCCGAACCATCCCCGGAAGCCCGGCGTCGCGTAGAGTTGCTCATCCTTGATCGCCTCCCAGGCCACGCGATCGCTGCGGAAGATGTTTGCCAGGGTCTCAAGCTGCGCATCTACAGAAGCTCCTGAACGAGCCTCCTCTCCTCTGGTGTCGTTGAGATCCAGGCGCCTGGCGGGGATACACAGGGCGACGCGGGCGGTGGCCTCATATTGATTTGGGGCAACCAGGCAGTAGAGGAGGCAGGCGGCGGGGAGTCCGAGGATGATCGCGAGCACAAACCGTCGCCGGCGAGCCAGGATCGACCTCAGCGCGGCAAGTGAAATCGACGCGCCGCCGGCGATGGAAGTTTCGGCAACTTCCGAATCGGCTGGCCCTGTAAGCGCGGGGTGAGGCAAGAACGAATGTCCTTTTCATCACACTCCGCCGCGACGATCCGGGGATAGACGGCGTTGCGGAGAGCTTTCTCCAAGTCTCAAAAAGCGCGCCCCTGGCACCTTGTGAGAGCTGTCACGGACGAAGGAATTTCCAGCACCCAGGTAACGGACGCGAGGTTTAATTGATTTTTGAGGCGCCGCGGTACCAGTCCACGGTTCGCTCCAACCCTTCGCGGAAATCGACGATTGGTTTGAAACCAATGAGGTCGGCGGCGCGCCGAATGTCGGCAAGAGAATCTCTGATGTCTCCGGACCTTTCTGGAGCAAAAGATGGATTTCCTTTATATTCAGTAATTTCCTGCAATATCCTAAATGTTTGATTGAGGGTAATACGTTTCCCGGTTGCGGTGTTCATCACCTGCCCGCTTACCCGGGCGGCTGGCGCCTCGGAGGCCAGCAAGTTGGCGTGCACCACGTTGTCGATGTAGGTAAAGTCGCGGCTTTGTTCTCCGTCTCCGTAGATTGTCGGCTGCTCGCCTGCCAGCATTTTGCGACAGAAGATTGCCAACACTCCCGAGTAGTTCGAAGTCGGGTCCTGGTACGGTCCGAAGACATTGAAGTAGCGGAGCACAACCGTTTCCAAGCCGTAGACGCGGGCGAATGCGCGCATATACTGCTCCCCTGCAAGCTTGGCCACGGCGTAGGGAGAGATCGGATTGGGCAGCATGTCTTCGTGTTTGGGCAGAGTGGGACTGTCGCCGTAGGCTGACGACGACCCCGCATAGATCACCCTGCGAACGCCGGCGTCACGGGCCGCGACCAGCAGGTTGAGGGTGGCGGTGACGCAATTGAGGTTGGTGCCGACGGGGTCGGCGACTGAGCGCGGGACGCTGGCAAGCGCGGCTTCGTGGAAAATAATCTCAGCACCCCTGCAGACTTGCGCGCACACTGCGGGCTTGGCCAGATCGCCTTCGACGAATTCCATGGCCTCGAGACCAACAAGGTTCTCATGCTTCCCGGTGATAAAGCTATCGACGCCGCGCACCGATTCGCCGCGCTTGAGGAGTGCCGCAGCAATCGAGCGGCCGATGAAGCCCGCAGCCCCCGTGACAAGATACTTTCCCAAGTTTGCCTCCGCTCGCCCTGATGCGGTCTTCGGGCAGCAATCGACAGGATACAAGAGGGAGGATCGAGTGGCTTGTGCTCGAAACCGCGCTCAGCGGGAAGGCAGCAGCCAAATCGCGGCAGCGATGGCTGCAAGAAAGACAGCCTGAATGGCAAGGCGTGGGCCCAGCGCCGGCACTCTGCGTCCGGCGATGGTCAGCTTTTCGCGGGCAGCCTTGGCGTTAGCGGGAAAGAGGCAGAGAAGCATGACCGCGGCGATTGTGCCGGTAAAGAATGCGAAGCGCGGGATCTGAAGTCCAATGGCGATGAGCACTTCGGCAATGCCGGTAACAGTGACCCAGAATCCGGCATTGCCGAACGAGGCGGGCACCATGCGCAGGAGGTCGGTCCGGCGCTTGCCCCAGTGCGCCGAGGCGGTGAGAACGAACATGACGCCCAGGGCGGCGCGCAGGGCATGCTGCCAGTCCGCCATCCAGGGAAAGGCAAGCCCAAGAAGGCGAAAGGCGACAAAAGCAACCACGAGAACAAGGAGAGGGATCACGGTAGCTGCATCCGGCAGGCTCCTGGCGGCCCGGCTCTATTCTCTCTCATCGGCTCAGATTCCCAGGTCCAGGCAGGGCGTCGTCCAGTTGGCGTGATCACGAACTTCGAGCCAGGTCTTCGACTAGAATGCGCTCATGAGCACAGCTGCAACCAGCTCCCTTGCCGAGCTGAAACAAAAAATTGAGGCTCGCGAAGCGCGAGTCGGCATTGTAGGAATGGGCTATGTTGGATTACCGCTGGCCCTCCTCTTCAGCGGCGAGAAATTCACCGTAACCGGGTTTGATATCGCCCAGGACAAGGTTGCCACCCTCAACCGTGGTGGGTCCTACATTGTGCGCATCCTGCCGGAGATGATCCAGCAGGCGCAGAATAGCGGCTTTCGGGCGACCGCAGACTACTCCGAGATCGACCGCATGGACGCGGTGATCATCTGCGTACCGACACCGCTTGACGACTTCCATGAGCCCGACCTGAGTTATGTCAAAGGAACGGTCGAGGCGATTGCGCCGCATGTTCACAATGGACAGCTGATCGTCCTTGAGAGCACGACCTATCCCGGCACGACCGAAGAACTCGTCGTCCCGTTGCTTGAAGGGGGAAATCCGGCAGGGCTGAAGGTGGCGCGAGGCGACGAAGCCTCGGGCGTCCACGTCGCTTTCTCACCGGAACGCGAAGATCCCGGAAACGAGACGGTGGCGCGCCACGATATTCCCAAGGTGGTCGGAGGGTGCGGGAGCGTTGCCTCGGAACTCGCGGGTGCGCTCTATGGCTCCATCTTCCATCGCGTCGTCCCGGTCAGCAGCCCGGCGATCGCGGAGATGACCAAGCTGCTCGAAAACATCTATCGCTGCGTCAACATCGCGCTCGTCAATGAGCTGAAGCAGCTCTGTATGCGCATGGGCATCGACATCCACGAAGTGATCGACGCGGCAAAGACGAAGCCATTCGGGTTCCAGGCTTTTTATCCGGGTCCGGGTCTAGGCGGCCACTGCATTCCCATCGACCCGTTTTATCTCTCCTGGAAGGCCCGTCAATTTGATTTCCGCACCCGCTTTATCGAGCTCGCCGGCGAAATCAACATCAATATGCCTCGGTTCGTCATCGAACAGCTGACCGAAGGATTGAATCGCGAGCGCAAATCGATCAATGGTTCGAAGATCCTGGTGCTGGGGCTGGCTTACAAGCGCGATATCGACGACCTGCGCGAATCCCCTTCGCTGACCATCCTCGAACTGTTGCGGGAAAGAGGCGCGTCGGTTGCGTATAACGATCCCTACTTCCCGACCGTCGGACAGGGCCGGCACTATGCGTTGAACATGACGAATACGCCGTTGACCAACCTCGGCCAGTACGATGCGGTCATGATCGTGACCGACCATACGACTTACGACTACCGGAAGATTGTCGACGAAGCGCAGCTGGTGATCGACACGCGCAATGCGACCCGGGGAATCGAATCGTCCAAGATTGTTCGCTGCTGATCTGGATATCCTAAACACCTTTGGTCGGAGTCGGGCCCGCATCTCATCTTCTGAAGGCGCCGTTTCACGTCCTTGGCTGTGGGGACGGCCCGGGGCGCAATCCTGTATTGTTGATTGGTTCGATCATGATCTTCGCCTCTCCCACGCTGGCTGAACCAGAGCATTTTTCTCTCGCCGAGAAGTTGGCGTTCGCCGCCCTGGCATCGGCTTCGCTCTTCCTCTTCCTGCGCCGTTTTGATCCGATTCTGCGCAGGATTCTGCGCTCAAAGAGGGACGCGGATTTTCATCTCGCCCCGGTGGGCAGGCGCCTCTGGGATTTCATTGCCGAAGTGATGTTGCAGGCAAAAGTCATTCGCCAGAGGCCGCTTCCGGGGTTGGCGCACGCCTTCGTCTTCTGGGGATTCTGCGCATTTGCCCTGGTCACCTTGAACCACGTCGCAGTGGGTCTCGGGATGGGGTTTCTCGACCCCGCGGGCTGGTTCGGCCGGCTCTATTTCTATCTCGCTGCGGCCTTCGCAGTCGCGTGCGCGGCCGGAATCGCCGGCCTTTTCGTCCGGCGCTTTTTTGTTCGGCCGAAGTGGCTCGGAGAGCACCTTTCATGGGAGTCCGGCTTCATCGCCTTGCTGATTTTCCTGCTCATGGCGACCTATCTTGCGGCCTTCTTTGTTCCGGGCTTGGGTCCCGAGGCGCGCTGGCTATGGTGGGCGCACACCCTCACGCTCCTGGTGTTTCTGCCCATCATTCCGCACACGAAGCATCTCCATCTGGTTCTCAGCCCCCTGACCGTCTTTCTGTCGCGCGGGAGCTTCAGCCACATTCCACCGCTGGTTGGCGATGAGGACTTTGGACTGGTCGCCGGCACCGATCTGACGCAGCTTGTGAGCCTGCAGGCCTACTCATGTGTAGAATGCGGCCGCTGCACAGAACACTGTCCGGCGGCCAACACGGGAAAGACGTTGAACCCGAAGGAGATTGTCCTGGGGCTGCGCAGCTATCTCAACGAGCGCGGGCCCGCTTCTGAAGAAGCTCTCCTGGGCAAATTCATTCCATCGATCGCACCCTTTGAATGCACGACGTGCGGCTCCTGCGAGTTTCAGTGCCCGGTCGGCATCGAACATCTGCCAATTCTCATTGGTCTGCGCCGCGGCGCTGTAAACACCGGGGCCTGGGACAACGATTACGGAGCGAAGCTGTTCCTTGCGCTGGAACGCGGCAGCAATGCGCTCGGGCTGGGCGCGAGCGAGCGCGACAAGTTCGTCCAGAAACAGGCATTCCCCATCTTCGATGGGACACAGGAATACTGCCTGTGGCTGGGTTGCATGGGCGGGTACGATCCCAAGGGCCGCGAGATTGTCGCTGATTTCGCCGCGGTGATGAACTATCTGGGAACGAGCTTCGGGGTTCTGCGCAAGGAAAAATGCACAGGCGATCCTGTGCGCCGGTTGGGCAACGATCTGCTCTTTCAGCAACTCGCGGAAGCCAACCTGGAGGCGCTGGCACAAAGCAAGGTCACCAAGATCGTCTCCATCTGTCCGCATTGCGTGCGAACCATCCAGGAGGACTGGAAGGAGTTTGGCACTCCACCCACAATCGAACATCACAGCGAGTTTCTGGCACGTCATCTCGACCGTCTGCCCAGGCTGCCGAAGGAGGACACGATCGTCTACCATGACCCATGCTACCTGGGCCGCTATCGGAACGTTTATGACGAGCCGAGAGCAGTCGTGTCTTCTGGGGGAACGCTGGTTGAAGCGCCTCGCCATCGTGAGCGAAGCTTCTGCTGCGGAGCCGGCGGCGGGCTCGCCTTCCTAGGCGAAGAAAAAGGAGAGCGCGTAAGCCACGTGCGCGCCGACGAACTGGCCGCTACCGGCGCGCAGGTTCTCGGCACAGCCTGTCCATTCTGCAACACCATGTTTCGGGATGCGTTTGGCGCGAAGAATTCGACGACCCCGCAATTGCTCGACATCGCACAACTCACGGCGCGCGCGCTGCCCAAGGCGGACGCGGGAGACGGCAATTAAGATGGACTTCGAGAGCCTATGAAGATTCTTGTCGCAATCAAACAGGTGCCGGAACGAGACGCCCAGATCCGCATCGACAGTTCCAGCAAATGGATCAACGAAGCGGACCTCCAATGGATGCTGAACGAGTCCGATGCGTTTGCGCTGGAGGAGGCCCTGCAACTGAAGGAGAAGCATGGCGGCGAAGTGATCGTCGTCAGCGCCGGCCCGGAGCGCGTGGGATCGACCATCCGCGAGGCATTGGCGAAGGGCGCTGATCGCGGAATTCACGTCGAGTCGGACGATCTGGGCAGGCGGGATGCGCTCGGGGTGGCGCGCCTTCTGGCCGCGGCGATCAAGCCGGAGAACCCCGACCTGCTGCTGACGGGATTGCAATCTGATGATCTGGGCTACGGCCAGACTGGAGTCATTCTGGCCGCGTTGCTCGGACTGCCGCACTCTTCATTGATTCTTCACGTCGAGAAGACGGAGTTGGGATTGACGGTGAAGCGCGAACTGGAAGAGGGATGGTTCCAGACGGTCGAGCTGCCCCTCCCCGCTGCTCTGACGATTCAATCGGGCGGTACGAAGCTACGCTATGCCACTTTGATGGGGATCAAGCGCGCCAAGACCAAGGAGGTTCGCCGGGTTGCCGCGGGCGCGCTCGGCGCGGACTTCGCCGCAACGGTCAACCTGGAGCGCGTTTCGCTGCCGCAGAAGCAGAAGTCCACACAGTTGCTGTCAGGCACGCCGAAAGAAGCTGCGGCCGCATTGGTTGAGAAGCTGAAATTCGAAGCGAGGGTGCTATGAGCGGCGTCTGGATTGTGATTGAAGAGCGCGATGGCCGCGTCGGCAGAATCAGCTGGGAAGCGGTTGCAGCCGCACAGCAGTTGGGCAAGCTGACCGGGCTCCCGGTGGCCGCGATCTTGCCCGGAGCGCAAACCGAAGCGCTGGCCGCCGAAGCTGCCGGCAAAGCGCTGACCCGGGTTGTACGCCTGGAGCATGCAGCGCTGGCGGACTACACGGCCGACGGATTCATCCTCGCGCTTGAGCAGCTATTTGAAAAGGAAAAGCCGGCCTATGTCGTTTTTCCGCACACCTACCAGGTCCGCGACTACGCTCCGGCATTGGCTGCACGCATGCATCAGAGCCTGATCGGCGACGTGGTGTCTATCTCCGAGGGCCCCGTCTTCGTCCGGCAACTGATGCAGGGACGGCTGAGCGGGGAGTATCGCCACGCGGGCAGCGGAACATGTTTTGTCTCGGTTCAGTCGGGAGCATTTCGGGCGGATCATGCGGAAACGGGGACGGCTGCCGTGGAAGTTTTCTCCCCTTCGATCGATCCCGCGCAGATTCGCGCCAAGCCCGGCCAGCCATTCCGAGGCTCGGCGCAGACCGTCGACCTTGGGTCCGCGCAGCTTATCGTAAGCGTGGGCCGCGGCATCAAGGAAGCCGAGAACCTTCCGCTGGTGCAGGATCTGGCTGCCGCCCTGGGCGCGGAGCTGGCTGCATCGCGCCCCATCTGCGATAACGGCTGGCTGCCCATTGAGCGCCAGGTGGGTAGCTCGGGCCAATCGGTTGCGCCAAAGCTCTACCTCGCCGTGGGGATCTCGGGGGCGATTCAGCACCTGGTCGGGATGAAGGGCTCGCAGTGCATTGTGGTCATCAACAAGGACCCCGATGCGCCCATCTTCGAGATTGCCGATTATGGGATTGTCGGGGATCTTTTTGAGGTAATTCCGGTGCTGACGGAGGCCGTTCGCACAGCGAAGCAATAACTCTTCGCCCCAGGACCAGGCTTAGCCGACACTTTTGTGATTTGCGCATCGATGGCGAAAGACGCTATCGTTTTCCCTCGTCATCATTCACACGAGGGAAACAGGAATGTATCTTCCTGAAACCTATCAGGCGGCGCTTCTTTTGATGCTCGTCAGCATGCTTTGCTGGGGCTCGTGGGCCAACACTCTCAAACTCTGTCCTGATTACCGGTTCCAACTTTTCTATTGGGACTATGCGCTTGGCGTCCTTCTCTGCGCCATTGTCTTTGGGCTGACGGCAGGCAGTCACGGGTCAGCTGGTCTGCCCTTCTTCACGGACCTGGTGGAGGCGCCACCGCAATCGATGCTCTTCGCCGCTCTTGGTGGAGTGATCTTCAACGTCGCCAACCTCCTGCTGGTGGCAGCGATCGATATAGCCGGGCTAGCCGTCGCGTTTCCCGTGGGCATCGGACTGGCGCTGATTGTCGGTTCAGTCTGGAGCTACCTCGTCAGCCCGAAAGCGAACCCGTATCTTCTCTTCTCGGGCGTCGCGCTGGTGACGGTCGCGATCGTCCTCGACGCAGCGGCTTATCGCAGCCGCGAGCGAGGCGCGACCACCACGACGACGCGCGGAATTGTCCTGAGCCTTGTAGCCGGCCTTCTGATGGGGAGCTTCTACCCGCTGGTGGCTCATGCCATGATTGGATCGCAGATGAGGCCAGGTCCTGGGCCTTATGCTATTGCCGCATTCTTCGCCATCGGGGTCCTGCTCTCGACGTTCCCCGCCAACTTCGTGCTCATGGTTAAGCCTCTGGACGGCAAGCCGCGTGTGCGCGGAGAGGAGTACTGGGCCGCGTTATGGCGTTGGCATTTCGCGGGAATCCTGGGCGGCATGATCTGGTGCGCGGGCGCGGTCACCAACTTTCTCGGCTCGGGAGCCCACAAGGTGGGTCCCGCGGTTTCGTATTCGATCGGCCAGGGCGCAACCATGGTTTCGGCCTGCTGGGGTATCTTTGTGTGGCATGAGTTTTCGGGCGCTCCACCGCAGGCCCGAAGATTCCTGATCTTCATGTTCATCTGTTTTCTCATGGGACTCGGCTCAATCGCATTGGCGCCTTTGTACTGATCTGGAATGACTGCGCAACAAAAACCCATCGTCGTGGTCGGCAGCATCAACATGGACCTCGTGGCCTCGACGCCGAGCATTCCGCTGCCCGGACAAACCCTGACCGGAACGGACTTCACGACCACGCCTGGCGGCAAAGGCGCAAACCAGGCCGTGGCTGCTGCGCGACTTGGGTACCCGGTGCAGATGATTGGAGCCGTGGGTGAGGACGCCTTCGGGCGGGCGCTGACTGAGAACCTGCGAACCGCGGGCGTTGAAGTTGATGCCATTGCGCGCGTGCCGGGACCTTCCGGCGTTGCACCGATTCTTGTCGCGGCGAGCGGAGAAAACAGCATTGTGGTTGTGCCAGGCGCTAACGGGAAAGCAACTCCGGCCCTGATCGATCAGCATGCCAGCCTCATCGCAAGAGCGGGAATGGTTTTGTGTCAGTTGGAACTGCCTTTGGATACCGTCGCTCGTACGCTAGCCCTTTGCGCGGAAGCGAGCGTTCCGGTGATGCTTGATCCCGCGCCAGCTGCGGAGTTGCCGGAAGAGGTTTGGCGAAGGATCACGTGGTTTACCCCCAATGAAACTGAAGCGGCGATCTACGTCGGCAAAGCGCTGGCACCCGAAAATGCTGCGCGACAGCTGCTGGGGCGAGGAGTGCGCGGGGTATTGCTGAAGCGCGGCTCGGAGGGCGCCTATGTCGCCACGGCGGAAGGCGCCGGATGGGTGCCTGCGTTCCACGTGCAGGCTGTGGATACCGTTGCGGCCGGCGATTGCTTTAACGGCGCATTCGCCGTGGCCCTGCTCCAGGGGAGCGACCCATGGAGCGCTGCCCGGTTCGCGGCAGCCGCGGCCGCAATCTCCGTGACTCGCCGCGGCGCGCAAGCCTCGATGCCAAGCCGGAGTGAAGTCGACCAGTTCCTCGCGGAGCACAAATGACGCAGCTGCTCGCTCGCGTCCGGTGGATGCCTCACCTGGCTGTCGGCGTTCTGCTTTTTTTCAATTCATTCGGCTCCCGCGCGCAAGACACCGCCTATCCCGCGCGCGGGCAACAGATCCCTCCGCCCGCATGCATGGAGCTGCACGCTGCATGGGAAGGGAACCAGGGCGGATGTCCTCCGCAGATGCATGAGCGCTGGCTGGCCGACATTGAGCACTGGCGCACCGAGCGGCTGATCCGCGTTGCCTTCGATCCCTCGCGGTACGAAAACCCTGCATTGCGGTGGACGCAGTCGAGTTTCATCCAGCCTCAGATGATGGTGCAGGATCGCTACTTCTACGACCCCGTCGCCGGCCAGTACACGGTCGACCGCTATCTCGACGACCTCGAGAAGCGCTACGGCGGCATCGACGCCGTTCTTGTGTGGGCCACGTACCCGAACATGGGGATCGATGATCGCAATCAACTCGAGATGGTTGAGTCGATGCCCGGAGGTGTGGAAGGCGTACGCCGGATGGTTGCCGATTTCCATCGGCGAGGCGTGCGCGTGCTGTTTCCCATGATGATGTGGGACCAGGGCACGCGCGAGCCGTCGCAGCCGTGGCCGGATGCAGTCGCGGCCCTGATGAAAGAGATCGATGCGGACGGTATCAATGGCGATACGCAGGATGGGGTACCGCTGGGGTTCTCGCTTGCCGCAGAGAAGATTGGGCATCCACTGGCGTTTGAACCGGAAGGCAGCCCCAGCGACGAAGCGTTAGGGTGGAACGTGCTGACCTGGGGTCAATACAGCTATCCGTTTATCCCGATGGTCGACCGGTTCAAGTGGCTTGAGACGCGCCACATGGTCAACATCAGCGACCGCTGGGCCCAGGATAAGACTGCAGACCTGCAGTTTGCGTTCTTCAATGGCGTTGGGTGGGAAAGCTGGGAGAACATCTGGGGCATCTGGAATGGGATCACTCCGCAAGATGCGGAAGCGACGCGGCGCATTGCGACTATCGAGCGTGCCGTGGCTCCATTCCTCGTCAGCAAGGAGTGGGAGCCGCTTTTCGCCATGCACCACTACGGCGTTTACGCGAGCCGCTGGCCGCTTGGGCGCGAGACGGTCTGGACGATCGTCAATCGCACGGGTTACGACATCGACGGGCCGCAGATGACGGTGCCGGCGGTTCCCGGCATGCGCTATTTCGATCTCTATCACGGAGTCGAGTTGAATCCGAGGACTGACGGCCCGAATCACGTGTTGAGCTTTGCACTGGAGGCGTACGGGTACGGAGCCGTGCTCGCGACTCCCGGGGAACCGAGCACTACCGTCAAAGACCTGATGCGCCGGACGGCCGATCTGTCGAGCAAGCCTCTGGCAAGTTACTCGCACGCATGGACTGTACTACCGCAGAAGATTGTCGAGATTGCGGAGACCAAGCCTGCAACCGAAGCCCCGCCGGGAATGGTCCGCATCGCCGGGGGCACCTTTGTGTTCAAAGTGCATGGGACTGAGATCGAGGGCGGCGCGGACCCTGGAGTCGATGTGCAGTATCCGTGGGAGGATTCGCCGCGACGCTTTCACGAACACATGATGGAAATCAAGCCTTTCTACATCGACCGCTTCCCCGTGACCAATACGGAGTTCAAGCAATTTCTGGATGCGACCCATTACGCGCCCCGCAACAGGCTGAACTTCTTGCGCGATTGGAAGGACGGAAGCTATCCGCCGGGATGGGATCGTCGCCCTGTAACCTGGGTTTCACTCGAAGATGCCCGCGCGTATGCCGCATGGGCCGGCAAGCGCCTGCCTCACGAGTGGGAATGGCAGTTCGCCGCACAAGGCACGGATGGGCGCGCGTTTCCCTGGGGTAATGAGTGGAACAGCTCGGCAGTTCCCGCCGCCGATACGGGGCGTACGATGCGCGGGCCCGATCCTGCCGACGCGCATCCTGCGGGAGCAAGCCCATTCGGCGTGATGGATATGGTCGGCAACGTCTGGCAATGGACCGATGAATTCATCGATGACCACACCAGAGCCGCCATCGTGCGTGGGGGTGAATACTATGCGCCGCAAGGCTCCATCTGGTACTTTCCCGCGGCCTTTCGCAACGACGAACACAGCAAAATTCTCTTGATGGCCCCGTCGTATGACCGTTCCGGCGGCGTTGGATTTCGCTGCGTGCGCGACGCGGATTGATGCATCCAACCAGATGGCGCCGTCCGTCTAGATTGAATACGAGGTGAACCATGGGTGGAGCTGTAACCATCAAGGCCGTGGATGAACATGTGCTCAGCTTGTATGTTGCGCAGCCGGTGGCAGAACCGATCGCCGGCCTTGTGGTGGTTCAGGAGATTTACGGCGTGAACCGGCATATTCGTTCGATCGCCGACGGCTACGCCAAGGACGGCTTTCTCGCCGTCGCGCCCGCTCTGTTCGATCGCATTGAACCTGGCGTAGAACTCGCCTACGACGGCCCGGACGCGCAGAAAGGGATGGCTCTCCTGCAGCAGTTGGACATGACCAAGTGCCTGGCAGACATCGATGCAGCCATCGGGTTTGTCAGCAACGAAACCCGAAAAAAGGTTGGCGTGATCGGGTATTGTCTCGGCGGGTTGCTGGCGTGGCTGAGCGCGACGCGACTGCATCCCGACGTCGCTGTCGGCTACTACGCGGGACGAATCGGCAACTACGCCACCGAGACGCCAAAGGTCCCGGTGCAATTGCATTTCGGCAAGCTGGATACGCATATTCCCGCGGAGCAGGTAGAGAAAGTCCATACCGCGCATCCTGAGGTCGAGATTCACTGGTACGAGGGCGCGGGTCACGGCTTTAATTGCGACATGCGCGCAAGCTACAACGCCAATGCCGCGGCTTTGTCACGCACTCGCGCGTTGTCGTTTTTGAAAAAGAATCTGGCCTGACCTCCTTTCCGCTTTACGCAACCTGATTTTCGAGGGTTCCGATGGGCTCGATGGTGATGCGAATCGTGTCGCCATGCGCGAGCGTGAACGAACCTGGGGGCACGATCCCGGTTCCCGTCATGAGAAAGCAGCCATGCGGAAAGGAATTGTCGCGCAGCAGATATTCCACCAGGATTCGGGGATCGCGTTTCAGCTCGGTGAGGGCGACAGAGCCGGAGAATTCCACGCGATCGCGACGAAGTATCTCGAGCGAGATTTCGGTCGCGTGGGGTAGAGGATTCTCATGAATGAGAATGGCCGGCCCCAGCGCGCAGCTGCCGGTGTAGACCTTGGCTTGCGGCAGGTAGAGCGGGTTCTCGCCTTCAATGTCGCGCGAACTCATGTCGTTGCCGATGGTGTAGCCGACAATTCGCCCTTTCGGACTAACCACCAGCGTCAACTCGGGCTCAGGCACTGACCATTGCGCATCGCCGCGAATCCGGACCTTTCCGCCGGGGCCAACAGTGCGGTTCGCAGTCGATTTGAAGAAGAGCTCAGGCCGCTCCGCGGAATAGACGCGATCGTAAAAATCTCCACCGCCGGCATCCTTCGACTCTTCCATGCGCGCGCCTCGGCTCCTGAAGTATGTGACTCCAGCTGCCCAGACTTCCTGGTGTTCAATCGGCGCTTGCAAGGCATCGGCCGCAAAGTCTCTCGATGGCACGATCTTCTCGAGCAATCCCGGAAGGAACTCGGGCAGGTCTTCGCGAGAAAGCAGCGAATCCATCGTTTGGCCATCCAGGCGATAATGTTGACCGTCCTCCTCAATTACGCAACCGCCCGTAGTACGATACAGCTTCACTTGGGATAGCTCCTCCTGCGCACGTTGTTCATGCTAAATGGTTCACGCGGATCGACGCGGAGGGTTCGCTACTGGCACCACGCATCGAATTTTCGGCCGCGAATGGCCCCGGCCAGGGCATCGATGTCCGGGGCCAAGGTGCGGTCCTTTTCCAGACGCGGTACAACTGAGCGCACCGCTGCATATGCCTCTTCGATCGGCGGGCTCGATTTGAGCGGCCGGCGGAACTCAAGGCCCTGTGCCGCGCACATCAATTCGACAGCGAGAATGCGCTCGACATGCTCGACGATCTGCCGCAATTTGAGTGCGCCGGTCATGCCCATCGATACGTGGTCCTCCTTGCCGCCATCGGTCGGGATGCTCCCCGTCGAGGATGGATGCGCGAGCACCTGACACTCGTTGATAAGGGCAGCGGAGACGATTTGCGCAATCATGAAGCCCGAGGAAAGCCCGGGATCTGGGGAAAGAAATGCCGGCAGCCCCTCGTTGATATCGGGATTCAGCAGACGATCGATGCGGCGTTCCGTAATGCCTGCAAGGTCGGTCAGGGCGAGGGCTGCATAGTCGAAGGCATAGGCCAGCGGGGCACCATGAAAATTGCCCCCCGACAACACGTCTCCGCGGGCTCGGTCTCGTTGGGAGAAGATCAGCGGATTATCGGTGGCTGAGCCGGATTCGACTTCCAGCACGCCGCACACGTGGTTCAGCACGTCGCGCACGGCGCCATGCACCTGGGGCATGCAGCGCAGGCAATAGGCGTCTTGCACGCGCGAATCGTGTTCGCGGTGCGACTCCCGGATCTCAGACCCGGCGAGCAGCTGGAGCAAGTGCCCGGCCGCGGCAACCTGTCCGGCATGCGGGCGTGCCTGATGGATTCGCTCGTCGAAAGCCGATGGCGTGCCCATGAGCGCTTCCAGCGACATGGCTCCGGCAACATCGGCCAATCGCGCAAGGCGCTGCGCGCCTGCTACAGCCAGCGCGCCCACTGCAGTCATGGCCTGGGTTCCATTCAGGAGCGCGAGCCCCTCCTTGGCGCCCAGTTCCAGGGGCTGCAGGCCGGCTTTGCGCATGGCGTCGCCCCCGGCCAGGCGCTGACCGCGATAGAAGGCCTCGCCCTCGCCGACCACGACCAGAGCCAAGTGAGCCAAAGGAGCCAGGTCGCCGCTCGCGCCCACCGAGCCTTTTTCGGGAACAACGGGGTGAACGCCCGCGTTGAGCATCGCGACCAGCAATTCCGGCAGCGCGGGGCGGACACCGCTGAATCCCTTGGCGAGCACGTTGGCGCGCAACAGCAGCATCGCGCGCGACTCGGGTTCACTCAGTGGCTGCCCCACGCCGCCTGCGTGGCTGCGCACCAAGTTGATTTGCAATTCGGCAAGCTTTTCCGGGGCAATGCGAACGTCAGAGAGTTTTCCGAAGCCTGTGTTGACGCCGTAGACCGTCTCACCCGCAGCGAGGATCTGCTCGATAAATTCCCTGCTCTGTCTGACTCGAGATTGGGCAGCGGGGGCAATCGTCGCAGGACACATCGCGCACGAGACAGCTTCGATTTGTGCCAGCGTCAGCGCCTGGCCGTCGAGAGAGAGGGTATCCATGCAGGCCGACCTTCGATGCGCGAATCGGTTCTTGTCAGGAGAAAACGGTCCTGCGCCTTTGCTGAGTGGGACTGCGCACGTCCTGGCTCATTTGTCCGGCGCGCCCCAAGGCCGTGTCTCGGGCTCGGGCAGCGGGTCGAGACCAAGAATCTTCCGGTTCTTATCCGCGTCGGCGCCTGCTCCTGCAAAGTCGTCGAAGGCTTTATCCGTCACATGAATGATGCGGTCGCGAATAAAGATTGCGCCTTCGGTCGCTCCGGCTTTTGGATTCTTGAGGCAGCACTCCCACTCGAGCACGGCCCACCCCGGGAAATCATACTGAGCCATCTTGCTGAAGATCGAGTGGAAATCCACCTGGCCGTCGCCAAGGGACCGGAAGCGGCCCGGCCGGTCGATCCAATCTTGATAGCCGCCGTAGGCGCCACTTTTTCCATTAGGCCGGAACTCAGCGTCCTTTACATGAAAGGCCCGCACTCGCTCGTGATAGAAGTCGAGAAACTCGAGATAATCCAGTTGCTGCAAGACCATGTGACTGGGATCGTAGAGAATGTTGGCGCGCTTGTGGCCGCCAACCTCGCCGAGGAAGCGCTCAAACGTACTGCCGTCGTGCAAATCTTCACCCGGATGCAATTCATAACAAACGTCCACTCCGACATCGTCGAAGTCATTCAGGATTGGAAGCCAG
The DNA here is from genome assembly GCA_035508975.1 of Occallatibacter sp. Classification (GTDB taxonomy): domain Bacteria; phylum Acidobacteriota; class Terriglobia; order Terriglobales; family Acidobacteriaceae; genus Telmatobacter. The sequence goes on along the minus strand of DATJMC010000085.1, from coordinate 59,950 downwards.
CGCTTGCCCAGTTCCTGAAATGCTTCCTGGATCAGGCCGGCGGGACGCTGTGGCCAGGGATAGAAGAAAGGCCAGGCCAAAGCGCCCGAGAACGTTGCGTGCGCTTTCAGCCCGAGATTCCGGCTGGCTTTCGCAGCCCACTCCAGTTGCTGGACCGCCCAGGCTTGGACTTCTTTCGGATTCCCGGCCAGCTCCTTTGGCGCGAACCCCTCAAGCATGACGTCGTACGCGGCGTGGCTGGCCACGAGCTGTCCTTGAAGGTGCGTGGAGAGTTCCGTCAGCGCTACACCTGCGTCGTTTAAGATACCCAGAATTTCATCACAATAGGACTGGCTCTCCGCTGCGGCTTTCAAGTCGAAGAGGCGACTATCCCACGTGGGTATCTGCACACCCACGAACCCAAGTTTTGCTGCCCAGATGGCCAGGCCCTCCAGCGTATTGAACGGCGCCTTGTCGTCGGCGAACTGCGCCAGAAAGATACCCGGCCCTTGAATCGTCTTCATGTTTTTTCACCCCTGCGCGGACAAAAATGCCGCGTTAAAACTCAATCCAGCTCTGCTGCCTGCTGCTGTGGATGGCGCGGTCAATGAAGCGCATCCCGCGAACCCCGGCCTCGATGCCGGGCAGCGTCTTCGGGAGCGGATTTGCATTGCCGCTCTTCCACGCCAAGAGTGCATCCGCGAACTCCCGATAGAGTATCGCAAAGGCCTCGAGATAACCCTCCGGGTGACCGCCCGGCAACCTGGTGGCTGCCCGCGCGCTCGCCCCGAGGTACCCACCCCCGGCATGCCGGATCTCTTCCGGGCCGTCGAGCCATCGCAGGCGCAGGCGATTCGGATCTTCCTGCTTCCAGTCGATTGAACCGGTTTCTCCATAGATGCGCATGCGAAACCCGTTACCTTCACCCGCTGCTATTTGAGACGAAACCAGCGCACCGCAAGCCCCGTTGTTATAGCGAAGAAGGGCTGTGCAGTCGTCGTCTACGCGCCGTCCCGGGACGACCGAGAGCAACGTGGCATTGAGAGCCGTGACCTGCAGACCTGACACGTATTCCGCCAGGTGAAAAGCGTGGACGCCGATGTCGCCGATGCAGCCTCCTGGACCGCTCAACGCGGGATCCGAGCGCCACGCTGCCTGTTTCTGTCCGGTCTGCTCGATGGGCTTGCTCAGCCATCCCTGCAGGTACTCGACCACGATCTTGCGAATGGTCCCCAGCTTCCCGGTCGAACAGATCTCGCGCGCATCGCGCACCAGGGGATAGCCCGCATAGGTATGCGTCAAGCCGTAGGGCAGTTTTGACGCGGCTACAGCTTTCTCAAGCTCAAGCACTTCTGCATAGGTTGCGGTCGCGGGCTTATCGCTCATCACGGGGAACCCGGCTTTCAGGGCGGCCTCGGCGATGGGAAGATGGAGATGATTTGGAGTGACAATCGCGACGAAGTCGATGGGGTCGGGCCGTTGCCGTTCCTTCTCGATCATCTCCTGGTAGTTTGCGTATGCTCTTGCGGGATCGATCTTGTAGGACTCCCCAGCTTGGCGTGAGCGCTCCGGCGATTGCGAGAAGGCTCCCGCCACGAGCTCAATTTTGCCGTCCAGTTCCGCAGCGATCCGGTGCACCGGACCGATAAAGGCACCAGCTCCGCCGCCAACCATCCCCATACGAAGTTTGCGTTCTGTTGTCATCTCACAAGTCCTCTTTCAAGTCATTCCCAGGCGGCAAGTCGGCACAGAGTCACTCGGACCAAATCCCGACAGACCAAGGTATATGGGCGAACCCGGGTCGCAAATGCCCCGTAAGTAATCTTTCGCCGATCATTCCTCTTCAACAAAAGCCCTTCCCGCCGCATCGCGAAATCCTCAATCCTCGGGCATCGCCCGCTGCAATCCTGGCGCCAGAGTCCGCAGCAGCAGGAGTGCAAGAAGATAGGCAAACCCGGAAAACACGAAGAGCGGTGCAAAACTGTGAGTCAATTGCAAAATGTGACCCGCCACAGGCTGGAACACTGCTCCGCCAAGTGCGCCGGCGACCTGCCCGAAACTCACGATGGTGCCCACATGCTCAGACGGGAACATATCCGATGCGGTGGTGAAAATGTTGGCAGACCATCCCTGGTGAGCGGCGGTGGCCAGGCTCAGGAGAGCCACCGCAATCCAGTACGAAGTGAGGCCACCTGCCACTGAGACCGGAACCACCAGGCACGCGCATGTGAGCATGGCGGTCAGGCGCGCCGGCTTCAGCGACATCCCCAGACGCATGTAGCCTCGTGGCAGCCATCCGCCAAAGACGCTGCCCACCGTGGAGCAGAGATAGACGATGACGAGGGGCAAGCCGATATGCGAGAGGTCCAGCTTGAACCGGGAACTGAAGTATTGCGGGAGCCAGAAAAGGAAGAACCACCACACCGGGTCAGTGAGGAACTTGCCCATCATGAAACCCCAGGTCTGGCGAAAGCGCAAAAGCGTCCACCAGGCAACCGAGGAGCGGTGCGGAGCAGATGGCGAGCTCCCAGCGGCGGGAGCGCGCGCCGAAGCCGGCGTGCGATAACGGATCGACCACCACACGATCCATGCCGCGCTGAAAAAGCCCGTAATGAGAAACGAGGCGCGCCACCCGAAATGGAGCGCCACCCAGGGCACAGCGAGCGGAGCGACGATTGCCCCGACCGGCGCGCCGGAATTGAAGATGCCGGTCGCAAAGGCGCGCTCGCGCGGCGGAAACCACTCGGCAGTCGCCTTCACAGCCGCGGGAAAATTGCCACTCTCGCCGAGGCCGAGGAGGAAACGCGCGATTCCGAAACCAAACACCGAGCGAACCAGCGCATGTCCCATGGCTGCCAGGCTCCAGAGCGCGGTGACAATGGGATAGCCGACCCGGCAGCCCAGGCGGTCGACAAGCCGGCCCGCGAAGACAACACCAAGCGCATAGGCCACCTGGAATGCGGCAAGAATGTTGCCGTATTGCACGTCGGTGAGGTTGATGGAGGTCTCAATGGCCGGCCACCCGGGGAGCAATGGGTGGAGATGGAGCACGCTTCCCGCCAGCACCGGCTTCAGGATCGAGAGCACCTGGCGGTCGATGTAGTTGATGGTCGTGGCGACGAAGAGCATGGCGCAAATCGTCCAGCGCCCCGCAAGCACCGGGCTCTCCGCCACGACCTCCGATTGAACAACCGGTTCGCTCATGCTCTACCAGTCCGTGAGGGTCCCATCCAACCTGCGGTTTACCGGCAAATACGCCCGTTGATAGGGGAACTTCGCAGCCAGCTTTTCGTCGAGATCGACACCCAAGCCGGGATCGTCTCCGGGATACATCGCGCCATCCTTGAAGAAGTACCGGTGCGGAAACACGGCATCGGTTTCCTCGGTATGCGGCATGTGCTCCTGGATGCCAAAATTGTGAATTGCGGTGCCAAAGTGCAGCGCAGCCGCCATGCAGACGGGCGACAGATCCGTGGCCCCGTGGCATCCGGTGCGTACATGATAGAGCGCGGCAAAGTCCGCGACCTTCTTCAGGTGCGTGATGCCGCCGCCATGAACGAGGGTCATGCGGATGTAGTCGATCCATTGATTGCGCATCAGGTCATGCGCGTCCCAGATCGAGTTGAACACCTCGCCCACGGCAATCGGGGTCGTGGTGTGCTCGCGAATCACTTTGAACCCTTCCTGCAGTTCCGCGGGCGTCGGGTCCTCAATCCAGAACAGGTGGAACGGCTCCAGCTCTCTGCCTAAGCGACCAGCTTCAATCGGCGTCAGCCGGTGGTGGCAGTCGTGAAGCAGGTGCAGTTCCTCGCCGAAGGTCTCCCGGACCTTCGCAAACAGGATTGGGACGTGGCGCAGATACGGTTCGCTTGCCCACTCATATTCAGGCGGCAGGCCGCGCTCCGCGGGCTCATACCGGCCCGGCGTCTTTGTCACTCCGTAGGTGCTCGAGAGGCCGGGAATGCCACTCTGCACGCGAATCGCTTTGTACCCCATCTGCTGGTGGCGGAATACATCTTCAAGCGTCTCGTCAATGTCCTTGCCATTCGCATGAGCGTAGACCATGAGGCCTTCGCGGCACTTGCCTCCCAGCAGGTTATAGACGGGCGTCTTCAGCGCTTTGCCCTTGATATCCCAAAGGGCAACGTCAACGGCACCGATGGCCGCCATGGTCACCGGCCCGCGACGCCAGTAAGGCCCGCGATAGAGATACTGCCAGATGTCCTCGGTTTGGAAGGGATCGCGCCCGACGATGCAGGGGATCAGGTGATCAGTCAAGTAGCTCGCGACGGCCAGTTCCCGCCCATTGAGGGTCCCGTCGCCCAGTCCGTAGATTCCCTCGTCCGTCTCGACTTTGAGCGTGACGAAGTTTCGTCCGGGTGACGTGATGTTGACGTAGGCCTTGGTGATCTTCATCGTTTCACGCGGTTGTTTTCGACAAAAAGAACGCTGCCGCTCGCATTCGCCGCACGATTGCCTTTTCCGCTCCTATTGGTTGACACCACTCGCCAGAAAGCCGCCATCGACCGTAAGAATTTCGCCGGTGATAAATGACGCCGCTTCAGACGCCAGAAAGATCGCCGCGCCCACAATCTCTTTTGCTTCGCCGAATCTCCGCATGGGCGTGCGCAGGATCAGCTCTTCGCCACGCGGAGTTCCCTGGATCAGCGATGCGTTCAGGGGCGTAGGAAAGACGCCCGGAGCGATCGCATTGACGCATACGCCGGACTGCGCGAGCTCGACCGCCAGCGACTTGGTGAGCGATGCCACGCCGGCTTTGCTGGCTGCGTAGGCCGCCACTCGATAGAACGCGACGAATGAGGTGAGCGACGCAATGTTCACGATGCGCCCATAGCCCGCGCGCACCATCGTGGAACCGAAGATCTGACAGGTCCGCAAGGTTCCGGTGAGGTTGGTGTCGATCACCCGTGTCCAGTCGGCTTCGTCGGCCTCAAGCGTCGCGGATTTCGCGGTCACTCCAGCGGCATTCACCAGGATGTCGACTTTTCCGAAAGCCTTCAACACTTGGTCGTGAAGCGCCTGCACGGATTCGCGTTTTTGCACGTCGCTCGTCACCCGCAGGGAACGCCGCCCAAGGGCCTCGATTTCGTCGGCAACCTTCTTGACCTGCTCGATGCGTCGAGAAGTCGGGACCAGATCGGCACCCGCACCCGCGAGCCCCAGCGAAACTGCGTAGCCTAACCCCGTTGTTCCGCCCGTCACCACGGCAACCTTGCCGGTCAAATCAAAAAGATTCATGACTTCGTCCTTCTGGCGCACCGCGCTTGCGAATGCGGACTCAACTCGTGGACATCTCGCCTGCCCCAAAAACTTTACCATTCCGGACGCGGGTCCTGTCCCGCTCCGCAGCATGCACGGCCCCAGGCCTGCCTTGTGAGATAGAGTGTGAGAGGACGAATTCCGCCCTAACTATGGACCCGATCCTTGTTCCCGATGCGGCGCGTCGCTGGGATTGCCTGAGCCTGGGCGAAGTGATGTTGCGGCTCGACCCGGGACGAAGACGAACGCACACCACGCGTCACTTCGAGGTCTGGGAAGGCGGCGGCGAATACAACGTGGCCCGCGGCTTGCGTCGTTGCTTTGGCCTGCGCACGGCGGTGGCTACGGCCCTGGCCGACAACCCTGTGGGGCGCCTAGTTGAGGACTGCATCCTTCAGGGAGGAGTCGATACTTCCCTGCTCCGCTGGGTCCCGTTCGACGGAGTTGGGCGGACGGTGCGCAACGGACTCAACTTCACCGAGAGCGGATTTGGAATCCGTGCCGCATCAGGGTGCTCCGATCGCGGCCACACGGCCATCAGCCAGGTCAAACCCGGAGATTTCGACTGGGAAACAATTCTCGGGCCGCAGAACAGTTCACGCTGGTTTCATAGCGGCGGCATCTTCGCCGCTCTTTCTGAATCGACGGCGATGGTGGCCGCAGAAGCTATGGAGGCTGCGCATCGCCACGGCACCCCGGTTTCCTATGACCTGAACTACCGCGATTCCCTCTGGAAGTCCATTGGAGGCAAGGCCAAGGCCCAGGAGGTGAATCGCGGTCTGGTAAGCAAAGTCGACCTGCTGCTGGGTAATGAAGAAGATTTCTCGGCGATGCTTGGCGTGGCGATCAAGGGCGTCAGCGAAGACTTCAACGAGCTGCCCATTGCCAGTTATGAAGCGATGCTACGGGAAGTTGCAGCGGCCTACCCGAACCTGAAGCTCATCGCAAGCACCCTGCGGACGGCGCACTCGGCCAGCCGCAACGGTTGGGGCGCCATCGCGCTCTACGACGACGAGATCGTTCATGTGCCGCAGCAGGAGATCGAGATTCTTGATCGCGTAGGCGGCGGTGACAGTTTCGCCTCAGGTTTGATCTATGGCCTGCTGGCCGGCAAGCCCGTCGAATGGGCCATGCGTTGCGGAGTTGCGCATGGAGCCTTGGCGATGACAACTCCCGGCGACACCAGCATGGCGACACTTGCGGAAGTGGAGCGCGCCATGAAGGGCGAATCGGCGCGCATTGCGCGTTAGAGGAGCTATGCGAGAGACGACCAGGGAGATGATCGAACGCGTGGGGCTGATTCCGGTTCTGCGGGCCAAGTCGGCAGCCCAGGCGCATGCCGTCGTCGAGGCGATGATTGCCGGAGGCGTTACGATCGTCGAGGTCACGATGACCGTCCCCGGAGCTGTGGATCTACTGAAAGAGTTGAAGCGGGAGCATGGATCAACTCTGCTGCTGGGAGCGGGCACGGTGACCACCGCCGCGCAAGCCGAAGCGACGATCGAAGCAGGTGCGGAGTTTGTGGTGAGCCCTAGCCTGCACCCGGAAGTCATCCTGGCCACACGGAAAAACGAAAAACTCTCCATCCCCGGAGCCCTCACGCCCACAGAAGTCGTCACGGCCTGGGAGGCGGGTGCGGATTACGTCAAGATCTTCCCGTGTTCGGCGGTCGGCGGAGCGAGTTACCTGAAGGCTCTGCGGGCGCCTTTTCCCCATCTCAAGCTGATCCCGACCGGTGGTGTCACGCTGCAGACCGCCGAAGGCTTTCTCGCCGCCGGCGCGCGCGCACTTGGCATCGGCAGCGATCTGGTCAACCTCGCGGCCATTGATTCTGGTCACCCCGAAGTAATCACCGACGCTGCGCGGGCGTACCTGCGCGTCTTCGCAGATTTTCGCAAACGAAGGCTTCCATGAACACGATCCGCATTGCGATCCGCAACTACAAGGACTTCGAGAACGCCCTCGATGAGGAAGCACGGCTCTTTGAAGAAGCGCATCCCGGGACGCGGGTCGACGTTGTCTCGGTGGGCATCCATGAACTGCATCGCGCGGCTCTCGACGAAGGCGGATTGCGCGATGGCCGCTTCGATCTCGCACTCCTGGTCACCGACTGGCTCGCCGAAGGAGTTTCTTCGGGCGCGCTCGAAGATCTGAATTCGTGGCAACAGCGTTTGCCCATCGCGGACTGGCCCGGCGGATGGCCCAGATCCCTGGTCCGGCCATTGCTTCTCGACGGCAAGCTTTCGTCGCTGCCATGGCATGATGGGCCCGAATGCCTGATTTATCGCCGCGATCTTTTTGACGATCCCCGCCGCCGCGCCGCCTTCCGCGGCCAATTCGGCCGGGAACTCCGGCCACCGGCCACATGGCAGGAATTCGAGGACACAGCGCGCTTCTTCACCGATCGGGCGGAAGGGCTATTTGGCACCGTATTTGCCGCTTTTCCTGACGGGCACAATACGCTCTATGACTTTGCCCTGCAGCTTTGGAGCCGGGGAGGCGAATTGGCCGTCAACGCGAAACCGGAAATCAATACGGCGCAGGCTAACCGGGCTCTCGACTACTACCGCCGCGTGGTGTGCAATCCGGAAGTTTGCCATCCGAGCTCGCCGCGGCTCGATTCCACGCAATCGGGAGATCTTTTTCTCACCGGCGAAGTCGCGATGATGGTGAACTGGTTCGGATTTGCGGCGCGTTCCGAGCGCGAGGGTTCGCCTCTAAGAGGCAAGATCGGCATTGCGTCAATCCCGTGCGACCCCGGATGCGCTCCCGTGTCTCTCTCAGTGTTCTGGGCGATGGCCATGGGATCGGGTTCACGCGAGAAGGCGCTCGCGTGGGACTTCCTCCGCTTTGTCGCCGCGCCCGAGCAAGACCTGGGAAGGACGAAGCACGGCGCGGTCGGCGTCCGGCTCTCCACGTGGCGCGATGTGGCATTGCAGGCGCGGATCCCCGCATACGGCAACATCGAAGACATCTCACTCGGGGCGCGCCAACTGCCCGCAGGTCCGCAGATGGCGGAGTTTGCAGGGATCATCGATTCGGTTTTGACACGCGCAATCACCACGACCGATGCCACAGCCGATATTCTTGAACAAGGACAGCGGGAGATCGAAAGCAAAGGAATCCGGTTTGCATGAGTAGTCAGGGACGCACGCGCGAAGCAGAGTCGGCGGCCTTTCGTCTGGATGGACGGAAGGCACTGGTTACCGGCGGCGCCAGCGGCATCGGGGAAGCAACCGTGAAAGAGCTTGCGCGCGCCGGCGCTTTTGTCTGGATCGCCGATATCAACCTCCAGGCTGCCGAGAAGCTGGCGAATGCGATTGGATCGTCGCAGGCACTCTCACTGGATGTAACGAACCCGGCTTCGATTACCGCGGCTGTTGAGCGCGTAGCCGAGCTTGACATTCTTGTGAACAATGCCGGGGTCGGCCACGTCGGATCTATCGAAGCGACCGAGCCTGAGGACTTCGATCGCCTGCTCAACGTGAATGTCCGGGCTGTGTACCTGGTCACGCGCGGCTTCCTGCCTCGTTTGCTCGCCGTAGCAGAAGGCGATAGCGGTCATGTCGGCTCCATCGTCAACATTGGATCCGTGGCCGGCATGGTCGGCATCAAGCAGAGATTCGCGTACTGCACGACCAAGGGCGCGGTGATCGCCATGACGCGCCAGATCGCGGTTGAATATCCCAAGACCCTTCGCGTCAACGTGATCTGTCCCGGCACCGTCGAGACGCCGTTTGTCGAGGGGTACCTCGAGAAATTTCACAAGCACAACAAGGAAGAAGTTCGCGCAGAACTCCGTGCGCGTCAGCCGGTCGGGCGGCTCGGCCAGCCCGAGGAAGTCGCCTCGATGGTGCGCTATCTCGCCTCCGACGAGGCGGCATTTATCTCCGGCTCGATCTTCACCATCGATGGTGGATGGACAGCCGCCTGAAGCAAGATCAACTCGAACCAGGAAAGGCCGATAGCCATGAAACTTGTCTCCTTTTCCGCGGCGGATGGCAGGGTGCGTCCCGGCGTTCTAGCCGACGACGGCAGCCGGATTGCCGATCTCAGCGCGGATTTTCCGGATACGCTCGCGGTCATCCAGGCCGGGCACAGCGCGATCAAGACCGGTTCGGGAGCAACCCATCGCGCCGACCAAGCGCGCCTGCATGCTCCCCTTTCAAACCCACCGCGTGTTTTTGCCATCGGCCTCAACTACCGCGATCATGCCAAGGAATCCGGCATGGCAATCCCAACCACGCCGGTTGTCTTCTTTAAGCTGACCACCACCATCATCGGGCCCGGCGACGCGATCGTGCTTCCGAAGAACTCGTCGCAGCCCGACTATGAAGCCGAGTTTGCCTTCGTCATCGGCAAAGGCGGCTATCGCATTCCCGCAGCCTCATGGAAGGAATATGTCTACGGCTATACCATCGTCAACGACGTGAGCGCGCGCGACGTGCAGTTCGCGTCAACGCAATGGTCAATGAGCAAGAGCTTTCCCACCTTTTGCCCGCTTGGACCGGCAATTGTCACTGCCGATGAGATCGCTGACCCGCACCAGCTCGCGATCAGCCTCACGATCGACGGCGAAATCCTGCAAAACTCGAATACCTGCGAGCTGGTTTTTGGAATTCCGCAGCTCATCGAGCATTTGTCTTCGATTACCCCTCTGCTGGCCGGAGACATTGTCTCGACTGGAACGCCGCCGGGCGTGGGCCTGGGCCGCACGCCCAAACGATGGCTGAAACCCGGCGAAACTGTCACGGTCACAGTGCAAGGACTGGGCTCGCTTACGAATCCAGTCGTAGCCGAATAGTCTCACGGAGCCAACCGCCGGGTGACTACACCGGCCATCCTTGACGCAGGAGAATCGCTCATGACGACGCAACTCACGGGGCAATCGTTTGTCGCCGGACACCGGACAAATGGCGCGGGATCGGAGTTCCGCGCAATGAATCCCGCTGAAGGATCCCCTCTCGATCCTGGATATTTCTCGGCGACCCTTGAGGAAGTTGACGAGGCTGTTCGACAAGCGGCCGAGGCTTTTGAGATCTATGCCCATGCAAGCGGAAAAGCCAAGGCAGCGTTTTTGCGCCGAGCAGCCGACGGCTTGGACGCGCACAAAGAAGAACTGGCCGAACGCGCGAATCTCGAGACGGCGTTGCCGATGCCACGGCTGCTGGGCGAAGCCGGACGAACGTCAGGGCAGCTGCGGCTCTTCGCCTCTGTCGTCGAAGAAGGTTCGTGGGTCAATGCGCGCATCGATCCCGCACTGCCCGATCGCCAGCCCGCGCCGAGAGCCGATATTCGCTCGATGCTGCGCCCGCTGGGACCGGTCGCCGTCTTCGGGGCCAGCAATTTCCCCATGGCCTTCTCGGTCGCAGGCGGAGACACCGCCTCGGCCCTGGCCGCCGGATGCCCCGTAATTGTGAAGGCCCATCCCGCGCATCCAGGAAGCAGCGAGATTGCCGCCCAGATCCTGACCGACGCCGCGGCGGCGGAGGGCCTGCCACGCGGCGTCTTCTCGCTCCTCTTCGACGCCGGAATCGATGTCGGCAGCGCGCTCGTCCGTCATCCCCTCATGCGCGCCGTTGCGTTTACCGGCTCGCTTCGCGCCGGGCGTGCGCTTATGGACCTTGCCGCGGCGCGGCCGGATCCCATCCCTTGCTTCGCAGAGATGTCGAGCGGCAACCCGGTCTTTGTTCTCCCCGGGGCATTGCGCAAGGGTCCGGCTGAGTTTGCCAAAGGGCTTTTTGGATCGTTCACGCTGGCAGCGGGACAGATGTGCACCAAGCCGGGCATTGTGCTGGTTCCGGAATCCCCGGAGACGGCAACTTTTCTCTCGGCGCTTGGAAAGCTCGTGGAGGCCGCCACGCCCTTCACGTTGCTCACCTCCGGCATTGCTCGCGCCTACGCCCAAGGCACTAAGGCACAGAGCGTGCGAACGCAAACCGCAGCCCAGGCGGCAACCGTCGATCACGACGGCGCTTGCGCGGCCAACGCCCAGCTCTTTACGGCATCGCTCGAAGAGTTGCTCGCGACTCCTTCGCTCGCCGAAGAGATCTTCGGGCCCGATACCCTACTGGTTCGCTGCGACGCGACCAGCGATTATCTCCGCGCGGCTCGCGCGCTCGACGGCCACCTGACCGCGAGCATCTTCGGCGATGATGCCGATCTCGCCGAGAACCGGGAACTGGTTCGAATCCTCGAGCAAAAGGCCGGCAGGCTGATCTTCAACGGCTTTCCAACGGGCGTGGAGGTAAACCACTCCATGGTTCACGGCGGCCCGTATCCTTCGACCTCGGATCCGCGCTTTACCTCTGTGGGCAGCCTTGCCATCTATCGCTTTGCGAAACCGGTATGTTTCCAGGGCTTCCCGGAAGCGCAGTTGCCACCGGAATTGCAGGACGCGAATCCGCTTGGCATCCGGCGGCTTCGAGATGGAAAGCCGGAAGCGCTATAGAACTCGGGCAAGCCACTGCCCTGTGTGCGACAACAGGTTTGCCGCGATGTCCTCCGGAGTTCCTTCGGCAACGATCTTGCCGCCGCCTTCCCCGCCCTCAGGACCGAGATCGATCACCCAGTCCGCGCTCTTGATCACGTCCAGGTTGTGCTCGATCACGATCAGCGACCCGCCTCCGTCGATCAACTTGCGAAACGCCGTCAACAGCTTCGACACATCGTCGAAGTGCAGCCCCGTTGTCGGCTCGTCGAGGATGTAGAGAACGCGGCTGGCCTGCGAGGGCTTCGCCGTGGCGTTGGCGGAGCGCACCTGGGCCAGATGCGCGGCGAGTTTCACGCGCTGCGCTTCCCCGCCCGACAGGGTGGTAGCGGATTGGCCGAGGCGAAGGTAGCCAAGGCCGATTTCATCCAGCACCGCAAGCTTCTCCAGCAGGCGTGTCTGTCCTGCAAAGAAACGCAACGCCTCCTTTACGGTCAGCTGGAGCACTTCGTGGATGTTCTTGCCCTTGTAGCGCACCTCGAGAATCTTGGCCTGGTAGCGCGTGCCGTTGCAGTCCTCGCAGGGAAGTTCGACATCGGCAAGGAACTGCATTTCAACCGTGACCGTGCCGTCGCCTTCGCAGGTGTTGCAGCGGCCGCCGGGCACGTTGAAGGAGAAATGCCCCGGCGTAAGCGAAAGACGTTTGGCTTCTGGTTGCGCGGCAAACAGTTCGCGGACCAGATCAAATCCCTTGATGTACGTGATGGGATTCGACCGCGGTGTGCGGCCGATCGGGGTCTGGTCGACAAGCACGACATCGTTGAGGCGCTCGACGCCGGTAAGCGACTTGAAATACCCGGTTGGATCGCCTCCCTCGGTATGGCCGAGGGCACGCGCAATTGCGCGATAGAGCACCTGGTGCACGAGCGTCGACTTGCCTGATCCGGAAACTCCGGTGATGGCGACCAGCATGCCCAGGGGAATCTCGACGCTGAGATTGTGCAGGTTGTTGGCCTCGGCTCCTTTCAGCACAAGTCGTTCGCGCCCCGGCGCGCGGCGGCGCGTGGGAACCGGTATGGCGATCTTGTTTGAGAGGTAGCGGCCGGTGAGTGAATTCGGATTCGCTTCAATCTCCGCCAGGACACCTTCGGCAAGTAGCTTGCCTCCGAATTCGCCGGCCCCCGGCCCGAGATCGAGCAGATGGTCCGCAGCGCGAAGCACATCGGGATCATGCTCAACGACGACGATCGTATTTCCAAGATCGCGAAGCTCCTTGAGGATCCGGATCAGGCGCGCGGTGTCGCGGGTATGCAGGCCGATGGAGGGCTCATCGAGGACGTAGAGCGCGCCCACCAGGCGCGAGCCCAGCGAGGTTGCAAGTTGGATGCGCTGCGCCTCGCCGCCGGACAGCGTGGAAGCCAGACGATCCAAAGTTAGATACTCGAGCCCGACGGCATCGAGAAAGTTGAGGCGCTGGCGAACCTCCTCGAGGATGGGTCCGGCGATCTCGTCTTGCATCGGCGTGAGCTTGAGCGAGCAGAAGAATTGCCTGGCCTTGGCAATCGTGAGCGCCGATGCCTGGCAGATGTTCAGCCCATTCAGCCGCACCGCACGGGCCTCGGCGCGGAGTCGCTGTCCACGGCAGTCAGGACACTCGGCATAGCCGCGATACTTGCTGAGCATGACGCGCACGTGCAACTTGTACTTCTTGCGCTCCATCTGCACAAAGAACCCGTGAACACCCGCGAAACCGTTCTTGCCGTGAAGGACAATCTCGCGGGCTTCCTCGCTCAGCTCGCGCCAGGGCACGTCAAGGCGGATTCCAAGCTCGGAAGCGTTCTTGCGTAGATCACCGAACCAGTTCCGGTACTTTGGGCGGTTCCAGGGATCGATTGCGCCGTCGCTCAGGCTCAGGGTCTTGTCCGGGATCACAAGGTTCAGGTCGTAATCCACCGTGTTTCCGAAACCCTGGCAGCGCGGGCACGCGCCGAAGGGGTTGTTGAAGCTGAATAGCCGCGGCTCCGGCTCTTTCCCGGGCCGATGGCAATTCGTGCATTCGTATTCACCCGTGAATCGGTGCGTCGTCCGCACGCCGGCTGGTTCGCGCGACACTTCTTCGAAGATCACTTCGCCGGCCTCGCGATAGGCCGTCTCGGCGGCGTCGACAATGCGGGCCCGGTTCTCGGGATCAACCACGATGCGATCGACCAGCACATAGACCCGCTGCGCGAAATCCAGGTCAAGCAACGACTCTGGTGTAGAAAACTCGAAGATTGTTCCGCCCTGGTAGAGCCTGTTGAATCCGCCGCTCCGCAACTCCGTCAGGCGCGCTTTCAGCGGTTCCGGAAGGAGGTCTGCCCCTGTGGCCTTGGATGCAGAACTCCGCGTCGATTTAGCCGACGCCTTGCCGGATCGCTTCGGACTTTTCGCCGGCTCTTCCGCGGGCGCATCGTATTTGACCGGAAACAGCGCGTTGAGACGAGTTCCCTCACCCAGCGACAGGATGGCTTCGGCCACTTCGTCGATCGAGTTGCGCCGTACCAGCCCATCACAGTAAATGCAATGCACTTCGCCGCAGCGCGCGTAGAGCAGCCGCAGATAGTCATAGATCTCGGTTGAGGTGGCAACCGTAGACCTTGGATTGCGCGTCGTGTTCTTCTGCTTGATGGCGATCGCAGGGGCCAGACCCTCGATCTCGTCCACATCCGGCTTCTCAATGCGCTCCAGGAACTGGCGCGCGTAGGCCGAGAGTGACTCGACATACCTGCGCTGCCCTTCGGCGTAGATGGTGTCGAAGGCGAGCGACGACTTGCCCGAACCCGACACTCCGCTCACCACCGTGAGCTGGCCGTGGGGGATTTCACAGGAAAGGTCTTTCAGGTTGTGTGTCCGCGCGCCGCGGATCACGATTGCATCGTTCGAGACAGTCAAAGGGAAAGCACCGAGGCAGAAAGCCGTTTGCCGCGTCTCTGACGCCTTCAGAAGCGTCAGCAGACAGGCATCCACTATCGATTATAGAGGTAGACCACTGGCCGCCCCGCCCAGGACGAGCGGGGAGTGGCCTCAAATGGAATCGACTCGCCTGCACGGACACCGTGCAGCCTTCAGTGCGCAACAACGACGCGACGCCTTGCCCAAATCCCGGCATCGAGGCACACTTCACCTTGCCAGTGAAAGAGACTTCTTTTCAAAAAAAGAGACTGCTATTGCTATGCAGCAAGGGCCGAAGCGCGCGAGTCGGAGAAGGCAAAGGCCGCGAGAGGAAGATCAGCCTCGACTTCGTTCCGGTTCAGAACGCAGGCCAAGTTCAACAAGGCAGAAGAAGCACACGCTGGGCAGCGTGTCGCAGAGTTTCCAACGCAATCGCAATCCTGGCAAAGGTAAGCCGATTTCAACGGAATGTGCTGCAACATAGGGGAAGTCATTGTGTTCACCTATCTGGGTTGAGCTGATTTGGCACTTGCCGGATCACCATCGGAACTGTCCGACAATCCTTATCAGGTATGAACGGCTTCAAAGCGAAAAAGTTTTGTCGCGACCCATCATCTACGAGCAGAGGCTTTCTATCGCGACACGTTTTTCCCTGATGAAATCCCAGCCTTTCTGACACTCAGGTTAATAGAATTTCGACTCCGATTTCTATTCCCCATTGTGGTAAAACACCTGGTTACCTTTACTGATTTGATGCTTCAAGGCTGGTCACTAAAAGAGTTGATTACCATTTTGTGCACCAATTTCTTATGAAAAAACGCAAGTCAAGCATTTCGAAAAGATTGCGCAATTTCGCCGATTTGACGCCCTATCGATTCACAGGATTTACGCGCGCCGGCCAACGACGACTGCGCCCGCGTGTTCCATAAGATGAAACGAGCTTGTACGAAGTTTTCCCTTTTTGAGCCTAAATTGTGCTGTGGAAAACCCGCGCGAAAAACCGCCAGCGGTCGGATTCGACACGAAAAAGATCCGGCGAGGATCCCTTTTCGCTTGCGCGGGAGCGCGCCGACATCATTGGCAACCCCATGCATGCGATGCGTCACATGCGGCGCATCTGCATCGCAATTTAAAATCAACCTGAGGGTTTCGCTTGGTTTCATCTGTCGTCCGCGCGATTTGTTTTGCCCTGGCGGTTACAGCATCGCAGGGGTTTGTCGCGCAGGCGCGCGGGCAGGCCGGGAATAAACCCCCATCGTCTCTGGCCAGCGCGGAGCGCACCGTTCCCCCCGAAGTCGCAGATGCCGAGGCTGCCCTCTCCAAGTCCGACTGGAAGAGCGCAGAGGCAAAGCTGGATCCATACCTTGTTGCGCATCCCTCCGACGCAAGAGCTTTGTTCGATGCCGGCTACGCAGCCGATGCGCAGGACAGGCTCGACGATGCCGCCGGGTTCTATCGCCGCGCAACCCTGGCTGACCCGCAGTCGTTCGAGGCGCATCTCTCGCTGGGGTTGTTGCTGGCCCGGCAAGGCAAGCTCGACCAAGCGCGCCCGGAGTTGGCAGCGGCCACAAAACTCGACCCGGGCGATGGCGGTCCTGCCTTGAAGGCCAGAGCATGGCGCGCCCTGGCGGAAGTTGACAAGCCCACGGCCAACGATCCGGGCAACGTCACCGAGGCGTCGAGCGCGCTTCTCGAAGCGCTCAAACTCACACCCGAAACGACCGCTGACACTCTGTTGGCGGCAAGCCTGGCCGAGTCCGCCGGCCAACTCGACGAAGCTGAGGCGGCTTACCGGCGGGTGCTGGCGAGGGACCCGAAGTCGGCGACAGCACAGACCGGGCTCGCGCATCTTTTGATTGCTCGCAAGCAATATCCCGAGGCCGAGACGGCGCTGCGCGCCGCACTGGCCGCGCTGCCCAATGATCCCGTCCTCACCGCCCAGCTTGCCATGGTGCTGGCCGCCCAGGACAAAGCGGAAGCCCTTCCGCTGCTGCAGGGCCTTCACGCAACGCATCCCCAAGATGCCAACGTTACGCGCATGCTGGCAGAAGTTCTGGCGCAGGCAGGAGACGCAGCCGGATCCGACCAGCTTTACGGCCCGCTCCTGGCCGCGCATCCCGACGATCCCGACTTGCTGATCGCCCACGGGCAGAATCTGATTCGCCTGCTGCGCTACCCGGCGGCCTTCGCGGTGTTCAACAAAGCCACCGAAGTCGATCCCGCCAACGGTGACGCCTGGAGCGGCCTGGCCTTTGCGGCATCAAAGATTGGTCAGCCTGCAGTCGCATTGCACGCCCTTACAATCCGATCAAAGTTTCTACCCGAAGTGCCTTCGACGTACTTTCTATGGGCGACATCCTACGATACGATGCACGACAAACCTCAAGCGATTGCGTACTATCACCGCTTCCTGGAATCGGCCGCAGGCAAATTCCCGGACCAGGAGTGGCAAGCAAAGCAGAGGCTTATTCTTCTGGAAAAGAAGAATTGAAAGCGCCAATGATGCACCGCAATGGGTTCATTCGGGGCTCCTAATCACAATTTGGCGCCGCAGCGACTAGGTAGTAACGGAAGATTTGCAATTTCTCTTGCATGTCCTCTGGATTTGCTCCTATTGTTACGGCGTGGGGTGGGGCGGTGCGCCGACCTGGTCGAACCGCTCGTTTTCCGCAACAAAGGCGGAGGTTCCTCATGCGCGGACACATCTCGTTGGCGACTCTCGTCCTTCTCCCAGCCCTCTCGCTCCCGGTCTGGGCGTATTCCCCTGACGAAAAAACTCCAGACCAGGAAACGATCGCGGCCCTCCAAGCCAAGATTTCGCAGGCCCCGCCCAAGGACCAATGCTTCCTCTATGCCGAGCTCATCCATCAGATGACCGAGGTCAGCCTGCGGGAGTATTCCGCTGGGAACGTGGAGAAGGCTAACGATCTGCTCAAGCAGGTTCAGCTAATCGCGCATCGCGTCCACCTGTCGCTGGCCGATGACAACAAGCGCCTCAAGAACGCGGAGATCCTGCTCCGCCATACGGCGTTCCGGCTCAACGAAATGCTGCACGCGAGCAACTATGAAGATCGACCTCTACTGGAGCAAACGCTTGCGCAAGTGAACAAGGCGGACAGCGAAGCCATGATGCAGGTCTTCAAGAAATAGGCCGGCGGCCAATCCTGCTCCCCGAGCTTAGCGCAGAAGTTTCTCGCCTACCCCGAGTTGTGCTTCAATGGTCGGGGTCAAGGGGGAAAGCGATGCGCGGTTCAACCGACTTCCGAATGCTCGCTGCCCTGCTCTTCATGGCGGTTCCGCTCTTCGCACAAAAAGATGCTCGCCAGCCGTTGACAGAAGCGCAGGTGGAACAGATTCGTGAAGCGGGCATCGATCCCGCGGAGCGGATCAAGCTCTATACCAAATTCCTGGGAGAACACGTCGAGACAATCAGGGGGCTGACCAAACGCGGTCATTCGGCAGCCCGCGCCCATCGTATCGACGAGGAACTGCAGGATCTGACTGCCCTGATGGATGAACTCGGTTCGAATCTCGACCAGTACGGTGAAAGAAAAGCGGATCTTCGCGTCGCTCTCAAGCCCCTCAACGAGGATGCGCAACACTGGCTGGACGCCCTGCGTGCACTGCCGAGCGAGCCGGTGTTTGACCTTTCGCGCAAAGAAGCCCTCGATAGCGGAAAGGACATCGCGGATCAGGCAGCGCAGATGCTGACCGAACAAACCGAATACTTCAAACTCCACAAAGACGAACGCGGGCAGGATCGAGCCGAACCGAAATAGCCGCGTAGGCCGGACACTTTCACTGCAACGTACCGGGATCGCAGCGGACGGTCAGTCGCATTGGCTGTGCTACCCTCCAATTTGGTGAACGCAGACATTCAGACCATCTTTCAGGAGGAGTATCGCGCAGTACGCCCCAGGGCGCCGATTCCGCCCATCCAGGTTCGGTTTCGCCGCTTCACTTCTCTGAACACCACCATCCGACTGCGCGAAGGGAAAATCCTGGTCAGCCTTTCCGACCTTCTTGAGGGAGCCCCGGACAGTGTCCTGCGGGCCATCGCGCATATCCTGCTGGCCAAGCTCTACCGCAAGAAGCAAATCGACCCCAAACACAATCTCCGGTTCAAGCGATTCGCGTCGAGCGCGGCGGTGGTTCGCCAAACCGAGCTGATCCGGCATGCGCGTGGAACCAAGCGCTACAGCGGTCCCGAAGGCCGCTATTATCACCTTGAGGAAGTCTTCGACTCACTGAATTTCCGGTTCTTCGGGGGTTTGCTCGGGCGTCCGGATCTCACGTGGAGTGAAAACCTAGCGCGGCGCTCTCTCGGCCATTACGATGCCGCACATAACACCATCGTCGTGAGCCGGGTTTTTGACCGTCCCTCGAGTCCCCGCTATGCCATCGAGTATCTGCTCTATCACGAAATGCTGCATTTGAAGCACCCGGTGCGCATGCGCGGCCTCCGCCGCTGCGTTCATTCAGCGGCTTTTAAGGCCGAAGAGCGCCAGTTTCCTCAACTGAGAGAAGCGTTGGCCTTTATCAAGCGGCTGTAAACCTTGCTGATCCCCAAGTCATTTTCGCAGGCCTCGGTTACCGCTTACTCCAGACAAGTCCTTAGTTTTGAACGATCTGTCCACAGGAATGAAGGCAAAAGAAACGAGAGACGTATTACTCTCGTGAGGATTTCGATTTCTTTCGAAGGGAGTAGTATGAGCTTTTGGTTTGCGATCTGGAGGTAGAGTGCACGTTTTTACGTGGTTCTTCCCTTTTTTTCAAGGCCTTTTTCTCGGCGTGATTTCAATGGCCTTTCATGAAGCGGGCCACCTCGTGACAGCTCCCCTTGTCGGAATCAAGATTAAGACCGTCGGCCTCCGCTGGAAGGGACTCTACACAGTTCGGGAGGCCGGGCCTCCAGACAAGAATCTAATTGTTTCTCTTGCCGGTCCGCTGGTAAACCTGGTCCTGATCGGAACATGGCATTGGTCGTTTCGGTTTGGCCTCGCCAACCTTTGTTTCACCTTCTTCAACCTGCTGCCGATCGAAGGCTCGGACGGTGAGCGCGCCTGGAGATGCTGGCGTGAGATGAAGCGGCTACAACTGGAGCGATCCATAGGGCCGGCAGCGGTCTCCGGCAAACCGAGCGAGGCAGCCGGGAAATCGGATTATTCCGTCCTCGCGAACGAATCTCCACGTTCCGGCGACTGATCTTCACAATCCGAATTCGATCCAAAGGAAAAGCGGGCCCGCTAAGCCGCCCGTTCAACAGGGCGCACTGCCCGATCTGCGTCCGGAACCCGTCGGGCGGCCCAAAAGAGCAGGGCGATTCCCACGATGACCGATCCCGCACTTGCCAACTGCGCGTTCGAGAGGTCGAAGATCACCTTGGGGTTGCGGCGGATGAATTCCACCAGGAACCGTGCCGTACCGCTCAGGACCAGGTACTCGCCCAGGATCCAGCCGGTCGGTCGCGGCTTTGCCCCCCGCTTCCAAAGCCAAAGGCCGATGAGCAGTCCGGCGATCAGCTCATAGAGCGGCGTTGGATGGACGCGCACAAAAGTTGGCTCAAGACCATGGGGAAAACTCATCCCCCACGGCAGGTTGGTGGGAATCCCGTAGCATCCGTCACCGGAGAGAAAACAACCAATGCGGCCAATTCCGTAACCAACGGCAGCTGCCGGCGCGGCAAGATCGAGTGTTCTCAGGCCGCCGATCCCCGCTCGCATGCCTTGCAGGACAAGGGCTCCGATGCCAAACACGAGTCCGCCAAACCATGCAAACCCAGCCGAATCCCATAACACATGCCAGCCCATCTCGCGGAACTCGGAAGGCGTGTCCAGCACATGCCAGAGCTTGGCGCCCACAATCCCAGCCACTACGGCGATCGCCACCATGCCCACGGCGTCGGCCTCGATGCCTGCCCGTCGGAATGCCCGGTCCACCACGAATGCCGCTGCTACAGCGGCAAGCCACAGCATGAGTCCAAAGGTTGGAAGGCTCAGGCCCCAGAAATGCAGATACGGAATCATCTCAACTTGAGTATAGACCCGGGCTCGCTGCGAAGGTCGCGCCGGCGACGAACCTTCGTTTTTCACAGACGTTAGGGCCGTAAGTGGTGGATTCGGGAGATACTATCCCCATGGCAACCGTCACCCATAAGGGTCTAGAAGTCCTGTTCACACGGCAGCAAATTGCTGACCGCGTTGCGGAAATGGGAGCGCAGATCTCGCACGATCTCAACGATGAAAAGGCGGTGATGGTTGGGGTGCTCAAGGGCGCGGCCATTTTCCTCTCTGACCTTGCCCGCGCCGTGCAGGTGGACACCACTTTCGACTTTGTCGCGGTCTCCAGCTACGGCAAGGGTCAGCGCTCTTCCGGCGCCGTCAAGCTGATCAAGGATCTGGATGAGCCCATCGAAGGCAAAAATGTCCTCATCGTGGAGGATATCCTCGACACCGGACTGACCCTCGCCTATCTCCGTAAGATCTTCCTCCAGCACCACCCCAAGACCCTTCGGATCGCCACTTTGCTCGATAAGCCGTCCCGCAGAATCGAAAAAATCGATGCAGACTATGTCGGGTTCTCGATTCCCAATCTTTTCGTGATCGGCTACGGCATGGACTACGCCGAGCGCTATCGCAACCTACCGGATATCTGTCTGATGTCACCTGACCACCCCGAATAACGTCTCTCTCTTGGGAGGTCACCGATGAACGACACCGCAACGATGACGGAGGCCGAGCTCCTTCGCGCCGCCTACCGGGAATTTAACGCCCGCCACATGGAAGCAGTTCTGGCTCGTCTGGCCCCCGATGTTGAGTGGGCAAACGGCATGGAAGGCGGCCATGTGCACGGTCGCGAAGCGGTTCGAGCTTATTGGACCAGGCAATGGGCGATGGTCGATCCTCATGTGGATCCAATTTCGATTGCCAAGGACGTGCGGGGAAGATTCGTGGTCGAAGTGCACCAAGTTGTTCGCGATCTGAACGGAGCGGTTCTGATGGATCGAACTGTCCATCATGCCTACCGGATAGTGGGCGGCCTCATCGAGCGCATGGACATCGAATAACGTCTCTCGCGATGCAACCGGGTGCCGCAGTGCGGAATCAAACTTTTTGCTCTCCCTCCAGGCAAGTTCTATACTCATTTCCCGGATGCTCACGGCGAACCGATACGCAGGGTTGGCCCGCAACGAAGGAGCACGATGAACGCGATTACCCCGATTGGTGAAGCCGATCTTGAATTTGATCATGGCAGTTTCGATGCAGCCGCATTTGCGCGGCAGGCGACAACAAATTGGCAGACCCTGGCCGCGGTAATTGACCATACCCTTCTGAAGCCCGAAGCGACCCGCGAACAGGTGGAAAGCCTCTGCGATGAAGTCATCCGCTACCGGTTTGCCTGCGCGATGGTAAACCCCGTCTGGGCGTCCGCAGCGGTGAGCATTCTCTCCGGGACTGGGATTCCCGTGGGGGTCGTCATCGGGTTCCCGCTGGGTGCATCGCTGGTGTCAACCCTGCGCCAGGAAGCTGCGGCGCTGGCGCGCGTGGGCGTGCGCGAACTCGATATGGTCCTCCCCATCGGCCAGCTCAAAAGCGGCAATCACCATGCCGTCCAGCACGCAATTCATGCAGCCGCGACGGTCGCACATCATCATAACGCCATTCTCAAAGTCATCCTCGAAACCGCTTTGCTGACCGTCGAGGAAAAGCTGCGCGGTGCCGAACTCGCCATTCAAGCGGGTGCGGATTTTCTGAAAACCTCCACAGGGTTTGCCTCCGGCGGCGCCACCGCCGCCGACGTTGCCCTTCTGCGGGGCGTAGCGGGAGGCCGATGCGGTGTGAAAGCCTCGGGTGGCATTCGCAAGCTTGCCGACGTCCGCGCCATGCTCGAGGCAGGCGCAAACCGCATCGGCGCTTCCGCTTCCGTCGCCATTGTGCGCGAGCTGGGAGCCGAGTAAAGAACGCCGGGGGACCAGGAACGGGAAAGACGGAGCCGAAAATCGAAGCCACGGCACAGATGATCTCTCTGTCCAGGTTCCGGCCGCGTCAATCTCCGGGTCTGTGACTCCTGGTCTGCTCCCGCTTCCCTGCTTCTTCGGCTATGATTCCCTTCAACGTTCATGTCAGCCACTCCCCCAGCCCCGCCGCGCCATGAACCCGAGTTCGAGGGAGACTATCGTCCCGCGGACACGGAAAATCCGCATGCGCACCTCGATCCTCTCAACGTGCGTGTCGAGCCTGCAGACCTTACCTATCTCGTGCAGATGGCGGATGCACTCAACACCACTCTCGACCTGCAAACTTTGTTGAGCCGCACCTCCGAGCTAGTGCGCTCGATCATCCACTACAGGATCTTCGCCATCCTGCTTCTGAACGATCGCACGCACGATTTGCGGATCCGCTTTCAGATCGGCCACAATCCCGAAGTCGAAAAGATGCGGTTTGCCATGGGCAAAGGCGTGGTCGGCCAGGTTGCGCTGACCCGCCAGCCGATGCTGCTCAACGATGTCACCAAGGACGAGAACTACATCGCGGGCAACCCGGAAGTCCGTTCAGAGCTCGCCGTCCCTCTCATCGCCAAGAACCGGCTGATCGGTGTTTTGGACCTGGAGAGCGAACAAGCGGGTTATTTCCGGCCCGAGCATCTTCACTTGCTCACGCTGACCGCCTCGCGGATCGCCCAGGCGATTGAAAATGCTCGCCTCTATACGCGCGTCTCGCGCCAGGCGCAGACACTCACCGTTCTCAACGAAATCTCCGCCGAGTTGACCTCGATTCTCGAGCTCGATCCGCTGCTCGCGCGCATCGGCCAGCTGCTCCGCCGCCTCATCGACTATCAGATGTTCAGCATCATGCTCCTGGACGAAAAGGGAGAAACGCTGATCACGCGTTACGCCTGGCGCTTTGGCTATGCTCATGCCCCTTTGCGCCGCATTCCCATCACCAGCGGCCTCGTAGGAGCCGCAGTGCGCGAGTGGCGCCCCATCAACGTTCCCGATGTGCGCAAAGATCCGCGCTACCTGCCGATGAATCCTGAGACGCGTTCCGAGCTCATAGTGCCGCTCTTTCACAAGGGCCGCATCATCGGTGTGCTCGACCTGGAGCACACGCGATCGTCCTTCTTTAATGAGGATCATGAGCGCACGCTGACTACGATGGCGGCCCAGATCGCCATCGCCATCGAAAACGCCCGTCTCTACCAGGCGGTCACGCGCCAGGAGAAACAACTCGAGCGCGACATTGCCATGGCGCGCGAAGTGCAACTGCGGCTGCTTCCCACAGCGCCACCTGAGCTGTCTCGCGCCGAGCTGGCAGTTCGCTTCCTTCCCGCCCGCACCATCGGCGGCGACCTCTACGATTTTGTTGAGTACGACCCAACCGCGACGGCGATTGTTCTCGGCGACGTGAGCGGGAAGGCTGCGCCTGCAGCTCTGTTCGCCGCGCTGGTCAGCGGTATCATGCGCTCGGCGGCCATCCAGCGGCCTGCGCCGGCGCACATGCTTGGCCTGCTCAACGACTCTCTTCAGGAACGCAAGCTGGACTCGCAATATGTCACCATGCTCTTCGCGTTGTGGAACGATGAAACGCGAACCTTGCATGTAGCCAACTCTGGCGCCGTCCAACCCATCTTCTGCCGGGAAGGGCAAGCGCTGACCGTCAAAGCGGAAGGGTTTCCGCTTGGTCTTTTTCCCGACGTCACCTACGATGAAATCAGCCTGGTTACACAACCCGGCGATGTGCTCGTCTTTGTCTCCGACGGAATCCTGGACGCGGAAAATGCGCAGAGCGAAATGTACGGACAGGAACGGCTTGCAAAGGCTCTCTGCCAGAATCGCGAGTCGTCTGCCGGCCAGGTCGCAGATGCCATCATGGATGACGTCACGCGATTTCAGGACGGCAAAGACCGCTTTGACGACGAAACGATCATCGTCCTGCGAGTGAGATAGCGCCCAGCGACGTCCGTTAGACTTGAAGAGCAAGGCGAGGGAGCTCGATTGCCCACCGCGACACAACAGGTCATCCGTCCCGCGCGCAACATTCTTGGCAGCCTGCGCATGCCCGGCGACAAATCCATCAGCCATCGCTATGGCATGCTGGCGGCGTTCGCCGCGGGAACATCAAAATTCAGCAATTTTTCCACGGGCGCCGATTGCGCCTCAACGCTCGCGTGCATGCATGCGCTGGGCGCAAGCGTGAGCAAGCTCGACGACGGAAGCGTCGCAGTGACTGGGGTCGGCGGTCGTGTAACCCCCGCCCCGCATCCTCTGGATTGCGGCAACTCCGGTTCCACCATGCGTATGATCTCCGGCCTCCTTGCTCCACAGGAAGACATCTTCACACTGGTCGGTGATGAATCTCTCTCAAGACGACCCATGGAGCGCATCCGCGAGCCCCTCGAAGCTATGGGAGCGCATATCGCCCTCACCGACGGCCATGCGCCCATCACGATCCGCGGCGGGCGACTTCGCGCCGTCGATTACACGACGCCGGTACCCAGCGCGCAAGTGAAAACCTGCCTCCTGCTGGCTGGCCTGCAGACTCGGGGCGCCACCACGGTTCACGAATCCGTCCGCACGCGCGATCACAGCGAGCTTGCTTTGCGCGCCTTTGGCGCGGAACTGTCGCGGACCACGAACTCGGTCTCGATCACTGGCCCTCAGACGCTGCGCGCAATCGAAGCCGCCGTGCCCGGCGATCTTTCCTCCGCCGCCTTCTTTCTTTGCGCGGCAGCACTCTTTCCGGGCTCTTCGCTGGTCATCGATGGGCTTGGCCTCAATCCCACGCGCGCTTCCCTGCTCGATGTGCTCACGGCCCTTGGTGCGCACATTGCGGTCCTCAACCTCGAAGAGCAAAATGCCGAGCTGGTGGGCACGGTGCAGATCACGTCTCCGCCGGAGGGCCTCGCTTCAACCGAGGTCAGCGGCCCGCTCGCCGCGCAGCTGATCGACGAGCTGCCCGTGCTCGCTGCCCTCGCCCCGTACACTTCGGGCGGGATTCGTATTCGTGACGCGAAGGAGCTTCGCGTGAAGGAGTCGGACCGCATCGCTCTGGTCGCGCAAAATCTCCGCTCCATGGGAGCGGAGGTCGCCGAATTTGACGACGGTCTCGATGTCCCCGGTGGACAGCTGCTCCATGGAGCCGAAATCGATTCGGGGGGCGATCATCGTATCGCCATGGCATTCAGCGTTGCCGCTCTGCGCGCACGAGGGGAAACCCTGATTCAAGGCGCAGAATCTGCGGCCATCAGCTTCCCGGAGTTCTTCGATATGCTCGAAACAATTGCTCAGCGCTAGCCGCGTTCACCGCGGATCAGTTGTGTGAATCCAATGCGAAAGGCCCGGCAAGGTTCCGGGCATTTCGCATCTTCGAGACCGGCGCGGTCTAGTTGGCAGCCGGAGGTGTTGTCGGCGCAACGGTCGTGTTGGACGCCGGCTGCAACCCCGGAATGACCGGAGCACTATTCACGCGGCCGGTCGCCGCGTCGTTCAAATTGATCCCATAGTGCTGCAGCGTCGATGCCATCACCTGGTAGAGCAGTGCCCTGTCCTTGGCATAGGTCAGGTTCGCGGTGATCCTGGAGTTTTCCGCGTTAGCCAAGTTGCGCTGCTGCAGCAGCACATCCGCGGTGGTGGCGGCGCCCAACGTCAGTTTCTTCTGCGCCGCATCCAGGCTTTGCCGCGCATAATCCTCGGCGGCGATGGACGACTGCACCAGCGCGCGATCGTTGGCAAGGGCATACTGCTGCGCAACCACTTGCATCCGGATCTGCGTGTACAGTTGCTCCAAGTGCATTTCCGCCTGACGGTATTCGATCAGGGAGCGCGCCTGGTCGGCTTGTGCGGTCCGGTTGCGAATCGGAATCTGGAAGTTGAAGCCGATGCCCTTGTCGGGAGAACTGCTATTGACAAGGCCATTCAGCACATCCCCATATCCAGTACTCGAAAACGCCGTGCACGGTTGGCCGAAGGCAATCGACAACTGGCATGACGCCGGGTTGAACGCGCCGCCAATCCCCTGCGCGCCATAGTAGCCGAAGGCATTGAGAGTCGGTAACAGGCTGTTCCGGGCGCCGCGAAGCGTGATCTCATCCTTCTTGATGGTCAGAACGGCTGTCTCTAACTCCGGCCTGTTGGTGAAGGCTTGCTGTACCAGTTCATCCGGGGTTTGCTTTTCCTCCGGCAACTCGTCAAGGTTGACGCGATCGGTGGGGATGATCGCAGCCGAAACCAGCGCCGGATCGCTCAGGTTTCGCGCGATCGCCTGCTTCAAAACCAGCTGCTGATAATTCAGGTTGCTTTGCGCGCTGATCAGCGTCTGCTTATCGGTGGCCACGGTCGAGTCAGCGTTCACCACATCCAGGGGCGCCATGGTGCCGATCTGAAGCTGCTTGCGCGTATCGCTGTCCAGCTTGGTGCTCTGTTCGAGTGCCCGCTCCTTTGCCTGCACATCCTCATACGCGCTCACCACGACCCAGTAGATGTTTTCAACCTGGTTTACGGTGGCAAGAACCTGCTGCCGGAAGGTGGAGTCTGTGATGCGGCGGTCAAGGATGGCTTCATACTCGAACCGCTTGTTGACCCAGATCCCTGCTCCCTGAAGCAGACTCTGGGTCACCTTGGCGTTAAAGTTCGATAAGATCTCGGGGCTGTACGATTGGAAGAAGTTGTTCGTGGTGACCCGGCTGTTGTTCCAGCCGAGGTTCAACGCCGTGCCGGTAACGAAGCCTTGGGCGTAAGTGAAGTTATAGGTATTTGTGTTGGTGAAAGATCGCGGAGAGAACGAACTCGTGGCCGGCGACCTCAGCCGGTCGAATTGCAGGGAGCCGGTGATGAGGGGGTCGCGGTTTTCCGGCGTAGGGCCGGCTCCATCAGTTGTAAGAACAATGCCAGAACTTCCCGTTGTCGCGCCAGTAACAGTGCCGGGCGCTCCACTTGAGCTCAGCGTCTGCGAAGTCCCGCCGATGGTGTTCTGGAGAACGGTCGCGCCGACGCCTCGCAGTCCTGCTCCGGCCTTTGCGCGCAGGATATCTGTGTCGGCAATGTCGAGATAGTAGCGCCCGATCGCGATGTCGTAATTGTTCTCAAGTGCCAGAGCGATCGCGTCCGACAGGCTAAGGTAAATCTTGCCGTTCTTCACCAGGTCGGTCAGCCGTACCGAGTTATTGAAATCGGCCTTGGCGATCTTGGTGGGGCGATACATGTTGATCGGGTCGCCGAGCAGCCTGCCCGCCGGCTTCGAGAAGTCGCGCGCCGACTGGCGCAGGAACAGCGGTTCTGTCTGGGTTGGAACGGGCGCCGAGGGCAGCGTAGACGCGGCCTTGTTTGTCGACTCGGTCGGCGTCTGCTGGCCGTATCCCGAATTGATTCCGGCAATCAAAGTAAGCATTGCCGCCATTGCACCACGCAGCCGCCCACCGGTCCCACGCCTGGGCACGACCACATTCTGCTGTTTGAACACACGTATACCGAACAATGGCATGTTTTTTCTCCGCGAGTTGCTAGGGCATGTGGGGTGCCATAATCAAGACGCCCGGAGAACGTCTCCGGACGCAATTTGTGAGGCCCATTGCCGCGATTTAGCTCGTGCCGGCCTCGGGTTTGGACTCACCTTTTTAGACAGTACGCGCGCACCACACAATTCGTTCCCTCAACGGAATCTGAGGATTCAAAGCACAGCAAGCACGCATTGCTACGAAAGATTGAGTATATCGCAGGGGCGCTGTTAACTTCCTTTGCCATTTCGGTCAATTAGCCTGTTATCTACGCTGATTCCCATGCCCGCCCCTACCATCTCCGGCCCGCCCGTCCAAAGGTGGAAACTCACCCTGGCCTACGACGGTACCGACTTCCACGGCTGGCAGATTCAGCCCGGAAGGTGCACGATCCAGGGCGAGCTTCAGGCCGCGCTCGGCCGCATCACCGGTGAGACTCCGTTGCCTCAAGGTTCAGGACGCACCGACACCGGCGTGCACGCCCTTGCCCAGGTAGCGAGCTTCGATCTGCTGGCGCCGATCCCCGCGGAGAATTTGCATCGCGCTCTCAATCGCACCTTGCCGGCTTCGATTCGCGTGCTTGGCGCGGCGACGATGCCCTCCGCGTTTCATGCCCGCCATTCCGCCGTCGCCAAGACATACGAGTACCGCGTTTGGATTCAAGCCTCGGAGAGCACCGACATTTGCCCACCCTTTCTCGCGCGCTACGTCTACACGTGCCCGTGGAAGCTCAACCGTGACACTCTGGGGCGGGCGGCCGCATGCTTCGTGGGTGAGCATGACTTCAAAAGCTTCGCGGCGACGGACCCCGAACTCTCCGCGCGACGCGAAGAAGAGCTGGCCGACGACGACGAAAAAACACCCTCGACGGTCCGCAGCACTTTTTCCTCCACTTGGGAAGATCGCGAAACCGATTCCGGCGATCTCCTCGTTTACCGGGTCCGCGGCAATGGATTCCTCCACCACATGGTGCGCAATCTCGTTGGTACCATGATTGACGCGGGGCGCGGTTTTCTCGACGTCGAAGAGATTCCGCGTATTCTGGCAGCGCGTGCGCGATCCAGAGCAGGTCCGACCGCTCCGGCATGCGGTTTGTTTCTTCATTCGGTCGACTACGAGTGATCGATTGTGGTCCGATCCCATCCGCTCCCCTGCTACTCTGAATCCAATGGCGATCTTCTCGCGCAGCACGGCTTTTTCCCGAGTGACGGCTCTGGCCGCACGGCGGCCGCTGCATGCTGCGTTTGCGTGGATTCACAATCATCCGCGCGACATCATGGACTGGCAGTCAGCGCTGGTGGCAATCCCCGGGCCGCCATTCGGCGAGCAAGCGCGGGCATCGTGGATCGCCGAGCGCTTTCGCCAATCTGGACTCGCGAACGTTCACATTGACACGATTGGGAACGTCATTGGCACGCTCCCGGTGGTCAATGAGTCGGTGAACCCCGGCGGAAGTGTCATCGTGCTCTCCGCGCACCTCGATACGGTTTTCCCCGCCGGGACGACGCTCAATCCCACGGTGAGCGAGACCAACGGGTGCCTGCGCCTTTCCGCGCCTGGCGCCTGCGACAACGGGGCCGGTGTGGCCGGAATGCTCGCTCTAGTGCATGCGCTGGTCGAGTGCCATGTAGACCTTGCCGTTCCCGTCATCGTGCTCGCCAACGTCGGAGAAGAAGGCGAGGGCGATCTCCGAGGCGTGCGGCATTTCTATAGTGACTCCCCGCTCGCTCATCGCGTGGCTGCGCATATCGTTCTCGATGGCGCGGGGGCCGACTCCGCTGTCACCCAGGCGCTCGGCAGCCTGCGCTTTCAAGTCACGATTAACGGCCCCGGCGGCCACAGCTTCACCGATGCCGGCACGCCGAATCCCATCTCCGCGCTTGCGGCAGCGCTCGCCCTTGTGACAAAAACTCAGCTCCCCGATGAGCCGCGCACCACCCTCAATATCGGCACCATCCGCGGGGGCACCAGCGTCAACTCCATTCCTGAAACTGCATCCAGTTCCATCGATTTCCGCTCCACCGGCACAGAGGAATTAACGCGGCTCGAAGTCGCCTTGCATCGCGCCGTCGAAGACGCCGTCGAGCAAGCCAACGCTGCAACAAGGGCATATCCTGGCCGCAGCCGCGGACCCCTCACCTACGTCATTACGAAGATCGGCGACCGCCCTGCCGCGCATTTGCCGCTCGAATCGCCGATCCTCGACGCGCTCCGTTCCGTCGATCGCCATCTGGGACTTCGCACCGATCTTCGTCTCGGTTCAACCGATGCCAACATTCCGCTCGCTCGTGGCATTCCGGCGCTCTCCATTGGCGCCGGCGGTGACGGCGGTGGCGCGCACACCCTGGCCGAGTGGTACACCGACAAGGATCGCGAATTGGGCCTGCGCCGCGTGCTCTTGTTAATGCTGGCCATCGCAGAGTGGGCCGCGGAGCAATGATAGACTCCGCCCATGCGCACATGCTTCGCGTCGCTTCTCGCATTTCTTGCCATCGGATCGGCTTCCTTCGCCCAGGATGCGGCACAGCCCTCGCCGATCCCTCCTGACGCTGCATCAACTCCGGACGTCATCTTTTTCAACGGAAGAATCTACACCGGCGAAGGGCTCGCGCAGGACAGCCCGCGCATCGTGCAAGCCATCGCGATCGGGAATGGAAAGGTCATTGCGGTCGGGACTGATGACGAGATCAGGCGATTGGCGCGCCCGAAAACGATCCTGCGCGATCTCGATTCCGCACATACCGGGGTTGTAGTTTTCCCCGGCATCAACGATGCGCACACACATCTTGGCGCAGCGGGACAAACCAAGCTCAATGTCGACCTCACCGGGGTAAAGTCTCTGGACGAGATGCTCGCGAAGATCAAGGCCTTTGCCGACGCGGCTCCTCCGGGCCACTGGCTGACCGGCGGCAACTGGGATCACACGCTTTGGGCGAGCAAGAAACTTCCGACGCGCCAAGACCTCGACCGTGTGACCGGGGATCATCCCGCCTTCCTCGACCGCATCGACGGCCACATCTCGATTGCCAACTCCGCTGCCCTCAAGGCCGCCGGCGTTACCGCAAGGACAGTCCCTCCACAGGGCGGCGCGATCGACTTGGACGCGCGCGGCGAGCCGACAGGAATTCTTCGCGAGTCGGCGCAGGACCTGATCGAAAAGGTGATTCCTCCGCCAACGCACGATGAGCGGCGACGCGGTGACCAATTGGCGATCGCCGACGCGGTCTCGCACGGCATCACCAGCGTTCAGGACTTCAGCGAGTGGCAAGACTTTCTCATCTTTGAAGAACTCGAGCGCGAAGGTCGCCTCCGCGTCCGGATTTCGGAGTGGCTTCCGTTTAAAGCGCCGCTTGCCGACCTGATCAAGATGCGCGCGTACCACGATCTCAACGATCCGATGCTGCACACCGGCTTCCTCAAAGGCTTCATGGACGGGTCACTCGGCTCGCGAACCGCCGCCATGAAACAACCTTTTGCCGACGATCCGGGGAACTCCGGCTTACCGCAATACACGCAGGCGCAACTGAATCAGATGGCCGTCGAACGTGCAAGAGCCGGATTCCAGCTTGGTTTCCATGCGATCGGCGACAAGGCGGCTGCCATGGCGCTCGACGCTTTCGCGCAACCCGGCGTCTCCACAACTGCGCGCAACCGCATTGAGCATGCCCAGGTCGTCGACCCCGCCGACATTCCCCGCTTCAAGCAACTTGGCGTCATCGCCAGCATGCAACCCAACCATCTGCTCACTGATATGAATTGGGCAGAAGACCGTCTCGGCCCCAAGCGAGCAGCCTATTCCTACGCGTGGAAGGCATTCCTCGATGCCGGCGTCCCCCTCGCTTTCGGCACCGACTATCCCGTCGAACCGATCACGCCGTTTCGCGGCCTTTATTGCGCCGTCACGCGCATGAATGAAGCAGGAACGAAGACCTACTACCCCGAGAACAGGATCACGCGCGGCCAGGCTCTCTACGCCTACACCCAGGGCTCGGCCTACGCCGAGTTCGCGGAAAAACGGAAAGGCAAGCTCATTCCCGGCTATGAAGCAGATATGGTGCTGCTCGATCGCGATCTTTATACCGTCGATGCGCACGCGATTCTCTCGACCCGCGTGATCGAAACCATTGTTGGCGGCAAGAGTGTCTTCTCCGAGTCCTCAAACGCAAAGTGAGCTGGTAAAGACAGTCCTTAAGACAAACGCCCGATGAAACTGCGCGCCTACCTCCTGATGGTGTTTACCGTTGCCGTGTGGGGCTCGACCTTCGTCCTGGTCAAGGGCGCGCTGGCGGATGCGTCTCCCGCCGCATTCAACCTCGTGCGCATGGCTCTCGCGTTCGCGCTGCTGGCGGTCGCCTATCGCGGTTCCTGGCGCGGGATTCGCCGCGGCCATCTCGCAGCGGGAGCGCTGGTCGGCCTGTTTCTCGCCGCGGGATACCAGTTTCAAACTATCGGGCTTGTTCAGACCACGCCCAGTAAATCGGCATTCATCACGGGACTCGTCGTCGTCCTCGTGCCCCTCTTCTCTTCAGTCCCGGCACTTCGGCCTCCGGGCGCGCACCGACTGCGATGGAATGCTTATACCGGTGCAGCCTTGGCTTTCACTGGAATTGTTCTGCTGACCGTTCCCGCACGAGTCGAGACCCATGGCGCGGGAACGCTTGCCGCCCTGCTACCCGACTTTTCTTCCATCAACATCGGCGACGTCATTACCTTCGGCTGTTCGGTTGCATTCGCCTTGCATTGCATTGCGCTGAGCCACGTTTCACCGCGCATCGCTTTTCAGCCGCTGGCGCTCCTGCAGATTGGATTCTGCGCAGTATTCATGGCCGTCAGCCTGCCCATCATCGAGCGGCCGCACATCGCCTTTACACCCCGGCTGATCTTTGCGCTCGGGATTGCTGCCGCCCTGGCCACAGCCGCCGCCTTCTCGATCCAGAGCTGGGCGCAATCGATCCTGCCTTCCACGCACATCGCCCTGCTGCTGACGCTCGAGCCCGTGTTCGCCTGGATCACATCATTTCTCTTTGTCGGCGAGCGGCTCGGCATGCGGCCCGCAAGCGGCGCACTACTGATTCTGGCCGGCATCGCGCTAACCGAATTGGTGCCACAGCCGCACGTACCCACCGCGCACGAGGCGTGACGCCGAAAACGCTAAAATACCCTCAGTCCAGAGGTCACAAACCAAACTCCCCCGCGACGAAAAGGATGAGATGGCCAAACGAAGCGCTGGAATTCTCTTGTATCGTCGATGCGGGGGCGCGTTCGAAGTCTTTTTGGTGCACCCCGGCGGACCGCTCTGGAAAAAGAAAGATCTCGGCGCCTGGTCAATTCCCAAGGGCGAGTATTCTCACGATGAGGAAGCGCTTGCCGCTGCGAAACGCGAATTCCAGGAAGAAACCGGATTCGCCTTGGGGCCCGGCACTCTTGAGCCCCTGTCGCACGTGAAGCTGGCTTCAGGAAAAATCGTTGCTGCCTGGGCCCTGGAAGGAGATTGCGACGCCAGCGCGATCAAGAGCAACTCTTTCTCGCTGGAATGGCCGCCACGGTCGCGAAGAATGCAGCAATTCCCGGAGGTCGATCGCGCCGAATGGTTCACGCTGCCCGTCGCGCACACCAAGATTCATCCCGCGCAACGTGACTTCCTGTCACGCCTTGTCGAACTTCTTAAAGCCAGATCGGCATAGCCGGCGCTAGCGCGGACTCGGCTCAGCCGAATCGGCTAGCGCATACGCAAGCACCGTCATGACTGCCGCGTTTTCGTTCAAATGCTTTGGGTCGACCTTATCGAAGGTATCGGCGGCCGTGTGGTGGTAGTTGAAATAAAATCGGCTATCCTGCACCGGCGCGAAGCTTGGCACTCCCTTCTCCGTCAACCCCGCAATGTCCTCGCCGGTCTCAGGAGCGCTCACCAGCGTGCCGGCGCCAATCGAATCGAGCACCTCGGCTACGGGACGAAGCCACTGCCCCAGTTCGCTCTTTCCAGCGTAGTAAATCCCCACGGGATGATCCGCACCAAGGTCCGACTCAATCGCACCGCTATGATCGGCAAATTCCTCCTTGTGGTCGATCATGTAAGCCGCGGCGCCCTCTGATCCTTCTTCTTCGCTCATCCATGCCACAAAGCGCACCGTCCGCCGCGGATGAATGCCGAGTTCCTTGAGCAGGTGAATCGCCTGCATCGAAACCACGACACCTGCCCCATCGTCGATGGCGCCGGTCCCAAGGTCCCAGGAATCGAGATGACCGGAAACCACGACCACTTGCTCGGGATGCTCCGTTCCCTTCCAGTCGGCGACGACGTTGTAACTCTGCGCGTCGGGCATCGCCTGCGGCGTCAACGTGAGATGCAGCTTCACAGGACCCTGGCTGGTGAGGTCCTTCAATAACTCGGCGTCCTCGGCCGTAACGGCGGCGGCTGGAATTTTGGGTACTCCCGGCGCGTACTCGGTCATTCCCGTGTGAGGGAGCCGGAAATCCGCGCCTCCTACCGAGCGCACCAGCACGGCCACCGCACCTGCTGAAGCCGCGGCAATTGGACCTGCGCCGCGATACACTACCCCGCCCACATAGGCGTTGAGGCCGTCACCCTGAGCCGCAAGCTCCTTGTCGAAGCGATGATTGAAGAGCAGGATTTTGCCCGTAACCGCGCCGGGTGGAAGGGCGCGCAATTGCTGCCAATTGTCGACCACGACCACATCAGCGGTGATGCCGTCGGCCGGCGTGGCAACGCTTCCGCCCAGCGCCGTCAACACGACCTTCTGCGTGGTTCCCGGCGTCTGCCCTGGCCAGCTCACGATCTCCGCTCTTTCCACGCCGCGTACCCAGTGAGGAACCATCGCTTTCTCCAGCGTCACTTCGGCTCCCAGGGAGCGCATCTCGCCGGCAACATAATCCACAGCAGCCTGTGCCTGCGCGGAACCGCTCAGCCGCGGCCCGATGTTGCAGGTCAGGTGGCGAAGCTCATCGAGCGCATACGGATCTTTCATTGCTGCCTCGCGCAGGTGTTCCATGGTGCTGAGTTGTTGCCGCGTCCATGCGCTCTTTCCCCCACCAGTCATCGCGTCGAGCCGCTCCATGATGCTCGGCGGGTTGGACGGAGCGGGGGTTTGCGACGCCACGAAGGGAGCGCCCGCAAGCAGCGCAGCTGCAGCCAGGACTGCAAGGGAAGTTTGGTTGAAATCCATGCCGGATGTTAGCACGGCGATGGAACGACTCATTGCCCACAGAATGCGTCTAAGATTCTAAGGCGATTCGCGCGTTGGCGGGCCAATAGCCTTTGAGGAGCGCAGCGAGAATCCACGAGAACCCCTCACGGAAGGTATGCCGTTGGTCACCAGCCCGGCCCCGGAGCGCTCGACAACTCGCTATACTGTAACAAGGTACACAAAAGGGTTCAGTACCCCGAAGAGGTCAAGAAATTCATGAAATCGATCTTCGAACGGCTGCGTGCTCGCCGTCTCGCCTCCGCGTTTGTCGTGCTTGCGACGCTTTCCGCCGCAATTGTAGCCGGCTCCTTCGTTGCGCATGGAGTGCGCGGGCAGGAAAAACAGAACGAGAGCAGCGACGCTACTCCGCTGAAAGTCGTTGATTCCTCGCAACCGCCGAATCCGTTTGTGAAGATCGCCAAGGAGGTCGGACCTGCCGTAGTCAACATCAACACCGAGACCCTCCCAAAGCAGTCCACCAATCGACGCCGCAATCCGCACAGTTTCCAGCAGATGCCGCAGAATCCCAATGGCGGCGGGGATGACGACGACAACGGAGATCAACAGCAAGGGCCTGATAACTTTCAGAATTTCTTCAACCGCTTCTTCGGCGGTCAGAGTCCCGATCAGGATAACGGAGATGACGGGCAGGTTCGCGAGTCTCTGGGCTCCGGATTCATCGTCGACCCGAAGGGCTACATCATCACCAACAATCACGTGGTCGAGAAGGCCGATAAAATCTATGTCAAGCTCGCCACCGATCCCGACACCCAGGACCTGGGTCGTCCAGCGCGGGTGATCGGTGTGGATAAAGCCACCGACCTGGCCGTAATCAAGATCGACACCAACACTGCGCTGCCCACCGTAAAACTCGGCAACTCCGACATGA
This sequence comes from Occallatibacter sp., assembly GCA_035508975.1. Taxonomy (GTDB): domain Bacteria; phylum Acidobacteriota; class Terriglobia; order Terriglobales; family Acidobacteriaceae; genus Telmatobacter. The sequence continues at coordinate 23,745 of DATJMC010000085.1, read as the reverse complement.
CACAGGTCGGCGATTGGGTTGAAGCGATCGGGAGCCCGTTCACCCTTTCGCAGACAGTCACCGCCGGCATCATTTCCGCGAAAAACCGCACCATCGAGCCCGGCGCGAGCGGACAGTTCCAGCACTTCATCCAGACCGACGCGGCCATCAATCCCGGCAACTCCGGAGGCCCGCTGTTGAACATGTCCGGTGAAGTCATCGGCGTCAATACGGCCATCTACACGCAGTCGGCGGGCTATGAAGGCATCGGCTTTGCCATGCCCTCCAACACGGTCGTATCGGTTTACAACGACCTCATCAGCCCGAGCCACAAGGTCGTGCGCGGTTCCATCGGCATTCAGTTCCGCCCCAATCTTTCCGGCGCCATCAACCGCATCTACGGCTTCAAGAATGGCGTGCTGGTCCAGCAAGTGCAGCCCGGCGGTCCCGCTGACAAGGCAGGATTAAAGCCTGGGGATATCATTACAGCCCTCGACGGCCGGTCCATCAAGGATGGAGACGATCTGGTGAACGAAATCGCCGGACGCAAACCCGGATCGAGCATTCGTCTCGGATTCATCCGCGATGGCAAGGAAGACGACGCCACCGTCACCATCGGAGATCGAGACAAGGTCTTCGCCCAGTTAAACAACCCGCAAGCAAGCGCGGAACCCGACCAGGAAGGCGATGCAGGCGAAAGCAAGCTTGGAATTGTGGTGCGCGAAGCCCCTGCCCAAATGACGAGCAAGCTGCATACGCAGGGCATGGTCGTCCAGTCTGTGCGTACCGGCTCGTTTGCCGATATGGTCGGACTTGAGCCGGGTCTGGTGATTACCCGCATCAACCGGCAGCCGACAGGCACCAAGGCCCAGTACGACGCCGTTGTGAGCAAGCTCAAAACTGGAGACGACGTGGCGTTCGAGGTCATGGACCCGCGCCGCCCCGGGGATGGAATTAACTACCTTGGCGGCACGCTGCAATAACTGCATCTAACCATGACGGGAGCGATTTTTCGGGTCGCTCCCGAAATCCCAAACAAATTCGGCCCAACTCGGGAAATCGATTCAAGTATTGAAAGAATTGAAGATAGCGACCGCGAAGCTGAAGTTACGTTTGAGAGATTCTGCGTATTTTCTTGATGCAGAAGAGTTTTGAATTGCGTAACATAGCCGAATCGAATAGAATCGCGAAATCCACTTCTTGGGTCTTCTGAGGTTCACCAGCATGCTTTCAATCCGAGCAAGCCTGGCTCTTTTTTTATCCTCGGCGTTGTGTGTCGGACCCGCTCTTGCTTCCACTGGGCACAAAGTTTCCTCACCTTCGCGTTCGCATGCGCACCTGTCTGCATCCTCGCGCGGCCGCAGGGCCCGTGCCTCCGCCAGAAGGCATTCGCCGCGTGGACAACAGGCGATTGAACCAGCCCGCGTAACTGAGATCCAACAGGCGTTGATTCGCGAGCACTATCTGAATGGAGACGCGAACGGCCAGTGGGACGCAACCACCCAGGCCGCGATGCAGAAGTACCAGGCTGACCAGGGCTGGCAAACCAAGCTGATGCCCGATTCCAGAGCGCTCAAGAAACTGGGCCTTGGAGCTGACTATTCCTCGGCCATCAATGCCAAGAACGGCTCCTTCGGAGAACCGCCGCCGATTTCCTCAATTCCAGCCTCGCAGGCCGCAGGGTTTTCGGCTGCTGCGGGCACTGATCACTGATTTTTTCCGCGGGTTCTGCCTGCCGGCTGCGGCGCGCTGAACCTCTCCTAAGCGACACAAGAGGCCACCCTCCCGGTGGCCTCTTGTGTTTCACCCTCAAAAACGCATCGGCGGAATTCCTCCGAGCAGGAATTCGTAGCGGGCACGCAGCGGGTCGGGACCAGACGTGATCGGGTCGTTGAGATGAATCAGTTCATCGTCGCTGCCAAGCTTCGGCCATTCGGGCAGACCGGGCCCGTTGGGGTCGCCGGTCCGCGCGAAGTTCGTCCAATAGCTCATCATCTCTTCGCTGAGCTTGCGGTCCTCCGGCCGGACCGTCCAGCCGGGCCGCGTGTCGAGCGTGCCGAAAACATACTCGATGTCGTCAGAATGAAACGCGAACGTTCCGGGATGATACTTGCTCGGGAGCGCGGCAAGCTCGAAGTGATAACGATAAACCGGCGCTTGCCCAGTCTTGTTCTGCGCCTCGATCCACTTCCATGTGCCAAGGCCGATGAAATTGTCGCTGCCGTAGTCAATTGCCGACCGCAGCGCCTGGGCATCGGTATCGCCCGGATAGAGCTTGAGGAATTCAGCCGACCGATCCTTGAAGAGACTGCTGGCCATCTCGTTCCACTGCGCCGCAGTCATGCCGCGCATCGCCATGAAGCTGCCCTCGTCGGAGTTCCACCCGGCGAGCAGCGGCACATGAGCCTGCTTCCCTGCCGCGTAGGTATCGGCGACCGGCTCAGTCAGCAAGCGCCCATCCACGTCAGGTGGAAATCCTCCCGGCGTCTTTTTCTTCGCCGCCTCCAAGATCTGGTCGGTTGTCATCGCTCGCAGATCCTTGATCGACTTTGCGCCAATCGATTCCATCCACGCGCCATCGGTTTTCGCGCGCTCCGCGACGGTGTTTCCGCCCAGTGCCAGCCCCCCGGGGAAAGCCGCGCCGCTCTCGCCGATCGCCTTGGCAAAGAGCCCCTGCGCCAAAGGAGAAGCCATCAGCGTACTGACCGCAAAGGAGCCTGCACTCTCGCCAAAGATCGTCACGTTGCCCGGATCGCCGCCAAAGCTCTTGATGTTGGCGTTCACCCAGTGCAGCGCGGCTACCATGTCCAGCAGACCATAATTCCCAGCCGCGCCGTTGCCTTCTTTCGCAAGCTCATCGGTCACCAGGAACCCGAAAACGCCGAGCCGGTAGTTGATCGTGACCAGCACTACGCCTTTCAACGGCAGAAAGTCTCCATTGTGCCGGGGTTCGGAACTCGCTCCGCCCGCATAGCCTCCCCCATGAATCCAGAACATCACCGGAAGTTTGCTTTTGTCCGTGGCGTCTGCCGGCGCGTAGACGTTCAGGAACAAGCAGTCCTCGCTTGGGCCGCTGTCTTCAAAGACCATGTCTTCGTAGACGCGCGCCTGCGCGCAGTGAGCGCCAAACTTCGTTGCATCCCGCGTGCCCTTCCACTTCGCAGGCGGCTCTGGCGCCTTCCAGCGCAAATCTCCCACCGGGGGAGCTGCATACGGCAATCCCAGAAAGGCCTTCACTTTTCCATCGTTGATCGTCTTGCCTTGCACCTTGCCCTGTTCGGTCTTCACCTTAAGAGCATCGGCACCGGAAGCCATCGAAACCCCTGCAAGCAGCGCAGTCAATGTCACGAGCGACACAATCCGCGTACGAATCCCCATCCCATATTCCTCCGCGCAATACCTTATCAGGACGGGCAGATCCCGTGGCGAGTTGCATCACGCGGCTTAAGGTAATTATTTAATTCTGCGCGTTAACCGACTCTGATCTAAAGAGATCTGCGGTTGTCTCGCGGCGGCGGATCAATTGGGCCTGCTTTCCCCTGACCAGCACTTCGGCGGCCCGCAAGCGCGAGTTGTAGTTGGAGCTCAGAGCCATTCCATAGGCGCCCGTGTCCAGAAGCGCAATCAGGTCGCCGGACTTCACCGGCTTCAGCTCCCGATCCCGCGCAAAAAAATCGCCGGTTTCACACACAGGCCCCACCACGTCGGCAGCGCGCGCTTTTCCCGCACGCCTCCGCACTGACACAATCTCGTGATAGGCCTGGTAAAGGGCGGGACGAATCAGGTCGTTCATTGCCGCATCCGTGATGATGAAGCTTTTTGTCCCATTGCGCTTCACCTGCAGCACGGTGGCGACCAGGCATCCTGCCTGAGCGACAAGGAAACGACCCGGCTCCAGCAGCAGGCACCCGTCAAAATCACCCAGGGCCTGCTTCAGCGCCTGCGCATATTCGCCGACCTTTTGTGCCGGATCGAAGTTCTCGTTGTGGTAGTCGATGCCCAGTCCGCCGCCGGCGTCAATGGCCTTCAATTCGATCCCAGCAGTTCGCAATTGCCGCGCCAGCCGGCTCACCCTTTCCAATGCGGCGCCAAACGGATCGGCAGAACGAATCTGCGAGCCGATATGGACGCTGGCGCCGTGCACCTCGAGCCAGCGATTGCGCGCAGCACGTTTGTAGATCCCGAGAGCCCGGCGAATGTCGATGCCGAATTTGTGCTCGCGCAGTCCCGTGGAGATGTAGGGATGCGTTTCGGCAAAAACATCCGGGTTCACGCGCAGCGCAAATCGCGCCCGCCGCTTCAGCTTCCGCGCTCGTGCGGCAAGCAGGTCGAGTTCCGCCTCGCTCTCCACGTTGAAGGCCAGGATTCCAGCCCGAAGGGCGTTGTCAATCTCGTCGGGTGTCTTGCCAACCCCGGAGAAAACCACGCGCTTGGCGGCTTCCGGCGCGGCCGCCAGCACCCGCTCGAGTTCCCCACCGGACACGATGTCAAATCCGGCGCCCTGATCGGCCAGCAGCTTGAGAATTGCAAGTGCCGAGTTCGCCTTGATCGCGTAGCACACCAGGTGCTCGCGGTCCGCAAAGGCATGCTGAAACATCAGCAGCCGTTCCAGGATCTGATCGGCTGAATACACGTAGAGTGGCGTGCTGAATTTCCGCGCCAGCGTCTCCAGAGAGACCTTGCCGCAGTACAAACTGCTTTTCGAGCTTGGGTAATGAAAGGGCCGCGCCGAACCAATCGAGGGAGTCGTCAAGATTCTGCTTTCCGAAAAGAAGTCGCTTTTCTGAGCCTATCGCATCCCCGCCGCGCGTTCGCAGATCGAATCTTCTATCCAGCAAAGCCGCGCAGCCAATCAGTGACAATCGCCCCGACCCTTTCCGGCTGTTCATAGGCCGCGAAGTGTCCCGCATCGGGTAGCAGGTGCATCGTGCAGCCCCCGGGCGCTTTGTGGAAAGCCTCCATCTCCGCGGGAGACACCGCAAAATCTTCGCCGCCGGCAACCCCCAGCACGGGCACCGTAATCGTGTCGACGGTCGGCACGGAATCGGGCCGGACGGCAAGTCCGGCCTGCACAGCGACAAGGGCTTCGGCCGAGAGCGTCATCCGCGCGCGAAGCTCTGGCACAATCTCCGGCCGGCTCCCGCGGGCCGTGGCTCCTATCGAAGCCTGGGCCATTCCATCGAAGAGCGCGTCTCTTCCGCCCGCGCGCGCCTTCGCAATCGTGTCGGCGCGTTTCACAGAATTCGCTTCGGCATCCGGCTGCGGCTTGGAGCAAACGAACCCAAGGCCTCGCATCCGTTCGGGTGCGCGCCGCCAGAGCTCCAGCATTACGTACCCACCAATGGAGCAGCCGATGAAGATTGCGCTGGGAACACGCAACAGATCGAGCAGTGCCAGCGTGTCCATCGTGAGCTGTTGCATGGTTAGGGTTGGCGCATCGGGAACGCGCGCAAATCCTCCCAAGGGCAGACCATCCCCCAGCGCGGAGGCGCCATGCCCGCGCAGGTCTGGAACAATCGCACGCGCGCCACCGAGGCGGTCGATCAGCGCAGTCCAGTAAAAGTAATCAAGAGGGGTGGGGTGAAGGAAGACGACTGGCAATCCGCTGCCGCTTTCGCGGAAAACCAGCCGGGCACCGTCGTGAACGTAAGATTGGCTCTTCATCGTCCGCAGGGAATTCAAGCGCTTTCTATTCTTGCACGCTCTTCAGGACGAGACCCTTTATGGCGATTTTTGTCTCATCGATGAGACCCGCACCGCACTGCACCTCACGTTTGTGGAGGATAGGTGTTTGGCGGATAGATTCCCGGAACGGAGATGGGCTCGTCCGGGATTCCAATCCAGCCGGCTAGATACGCAACGGCAACCAACCCTCCGGAAAAGAAGAGGCCAACCACGGCAAGGACGCGTACCAGCGTCACGTCCCATCCGTTAGCCTGCGCCAGGCCGATGCAAACGCCCGCAATCTGGCGCCCGATCAGCGGACGAACCAGGGGCCTGCCCGGCGCGGGCGCAGTCGCGGCCACGACTGTCCCGCAGCTCGAGCAAAAGCGCGCACCCGACGGCAAATTGGTCCCGCAGCGATAACAGTAGAAGGCCATGGCCACCTCCGGGCACTTCATGTACTCCCTAAGTCTACGCAACACGCGGAGCGGTGGTTCCCAATGAGTTGACCGCACGGAAAAGCCGACTTTACTGCGCCGTCACGTTCCCCGGTAGGGATTCAGCAAAAGCTTCCTGGCCGTATCGGCCCGGGAGGTGTTCGGGCCTGCGTTGATGGCCGCCTGGTAGTCGGCCACCGCTTTCTGCCGCTCGCCGTTCAAGTCGCGACACTGCCCGGCGGCCAGCAGGGATCTGATTCTAAGCTCTGTCCCCACATTTCTAGCCATTGCGGCCTGCTCGTAGGCCTGGGCGGCTTCGCCTTCGTGCCGCTGTCCGCGCAAAGCATCTCCCAGTCCGAAATAGGCCAGCTCCAGCCGGGCCTGCGTGAAGTAATTCGGCCGGGCATTCTCGGCCAGGATCTGCCGGTAGGCATCCACTGCCCCCATTCCTTCCCCGGCGTCTTTGCGCAGGTTCGCCTCCTCGAGGCAGAAGAGATAGTCATGCGGGTATTGATTCTTGAGGGCTCGAATCACCTGGATGGCTTCCTTGTAACGGCCCTCCCTGCGCAAGAAAAGAGCGATCACGGTCCGCGCCTCGACACTCGTGATCACTCCCCGGCTTCCGTCGTCATAGAGCATTGCCAGTCCCTGGCTCTTGGACCCCGTGATCCCAGCGAACCCGATCAGCAACTTGAAAGGCCAGGGCAGGGCGCCGACGACATATTCATAAACGCCAACCACCAGCTTGGCATCCACGTAGTTCGGATCGAGTTGCAAGACCCTCTGCTCGTCATCGCGCGCTTTGGTCGCAAGCCGGAAACCGGATCCAAATGCGCGCTCCACCATGGCCATGTAGGCGCAACGCAGGCTGCGGGTCCAGCCTCGGGCAAACAATGCATCGACATCATTGGGGTTCTTGCTGATGCGCGCATCGGCCTCGCGCATCGCCTCGTCGGCCAACGCAAAGATTCTGTCGCGCGCCTTCGGATCCTCCTGCGTGGCATGCTTGCCGGTCAGAAAGCCATCGTTGGCATAGAACGTCGTGTCGAGCAGGTCGAGACGGTAGAGTTCTTCGAAGATCTCGGCATTCAGCAGCAGTGCCGTCGCCTGCGGATCGCCGGGATGCTCGGTGTGGAAGCGCTCGAAGCGATCCACTGCGCCGGGAAAATCAAGTTGGTAGAAATGCCTGTACGCATCCACGACAAGAGGGTCGCGGTTCAGGTGATTGGTATCGACGCCCGCGCCCCACGCGCAGGACCAGCTTGACGTCAGGATCCAGAGGAAGGCGACAACTCGCCAAACTCCAATCCGATGTTTCATCCCAGAAATTTCGGCGCGCTTCGCCCTGACCAAGCCGCGATCACTCCTTCCCCAGAACGACCTTCGCGGATCCGGACATCCAATCAAGCTGCCCTCCACAGATCGAAAAGGAGAACAGGCGCCGTTCGCGTTAGCCAGATTGACGACCCTCCCCCAGAGCTGAGCCATCGACTGCCGGTACGCAAATTTGACCAGGAAAGGCCGACGATGAACCGCAAAGAGTTGCTGCGTCTCCTGCTAAGTCAAGCTCAGTTTAATGGATTCGACTTCCGACGCTGGTTCCAGACCTATCTTCATCCTGCGTGGCCGGGAATCGAACCGGCTCTCACCATGGTCGCCACTGAAGGCCGCTACTACGCCTTGATCTTCTCGCATGAATTCGCGCGCTGCTATTGGCGAACCGGCGCTCGCATCAGCTTTATCGTTCCCTCCATCACCTACCCCAGAGTAAATCGCCGTGGAGAGGTGGTCCAGGTGACGCGGAAGCCATTTACCCGGCGCACCATCAAGCCAGATGTCTGGAAGTACCACTTGCGTCAGATGGCCGGATGCGAAGAGCCCCTTGCCTATCTTCGCCGCTTTTTGCCGATGCACGAAGTTGCCGAAGAAGTGGCAGAGACAGCAGCTGACCTCAGCTGAACGAGTGTTCCAACCCGAATTCGGCTACGATGGAGGTATGCCGACCCCAGGGACCCTTCACTCTTCGGCCGCGGCGCATCTATCCATAAACGACTCTTCAAAAGAGGCCCGCAAGCGGTTGATCGTCGCCCTTGATGCAGCCGACGCGATGTCGGCCCTCGCGATGGTCGATCGCCTCGAAAAAACCTGCGAATGGTTCAAGATCGGGTTTGAACTCTTTGTCGCCGCTGGCCCAGCGATGATCGAAGCGCTCGTCGCCCGGGGACACTCAGTGTTCCTCGACCTCAAGTTTCACGACATTCCCAACACCGTCGCAGGCGCGGTGCGCTCGGCGGCCCAACTCGGGGCCCGCATGATGACCGTGCATGCTTCGGGTGGTGCCGAGATGCTGGCCGCGGCGCAGGGCGCCCTGAGCGGAATCGCCGACCCGCCCCAGCTGCTCGCTGTCACCGTCTTGACCAGCATGAATGCGCATCAACTGCATGCCGTCGGCGTAGAGGGGGCGCCGGCCCAGCAAGCCCAGAGACTCGCCCACATCGGGCTTTCCGCCGGAATTCACGGCTTCGTGTGCTCGGCACAGGAGGTCGGCATCCTGCGATCGCTCACCGGCCCGGAGGGTGTGCTTGTCGTTCCCGGGATTCGTCCGGCGGGAACGGAAAACGCCGACCAGAAGCGAATCGCCACGCCAGCGGAGGCTCTGCGGCAAGGCGCGAGTTTTCTCGTTGTGGGCCGGCCCATCACCCAGGCAGCGGACCCCGCCGCGGCTGCCGAAGCCATCCTGAAAGAAATGGACGACGTTGTGGAAGATTAGCCGCCCTGAAAGACGAAAGCCCGGCTAAAAGCCGGGCCTCGATTCCTCAACCAATTTCTAGAGTTTCTCGTAGAAGTCGCACGCAGAGCAAGAGATATAGACGCCGCCCGGGATTCCTCGTTCGCGGTCTTTTACGCGCTTCACAATGCGTGTCGGTTTGCTGCACTTGGGGCAGTCAGTCGACTTCGTGGTGTCCATTACCTTCTTGCGATCGCCAGTCTTTGCAATCTTTGCCATGGGGTGGGTGGTTCTCCTTCATAGGGTTGTCTCTGCCCACACGCGCAGCAAAATCTGCACGCGGCTTCGACGGCGCGGTCATCGAACACCTCATTCTGGAATTGCACTTCCGGAAGGGAGCGGACTCGCTCCCTTGAGTTTACCGCAACCCGGGCTCCGGCGTCATGAGGCAGCAGGCTGAGGCAGATCGAGCATGTCCTCGAGTCACTGCGGCTTCGCGGTCTGCGAGGAGCCGGACTGAGAAGGTTGTGAACTCGGGGGAGTCTGGGCGCCATTCACCCCGCTCGTCGACTGGGTATTGGCCGATTGCGACCCGCTCGCCTGAGTCCCGGTCGGCGGTTGCGACCCGCTCGCGCCTTGGCCCGAAGTTGGCTGCGTCTGCCCAGAAGTTTGCACGGGCTGGCTCGCAGGACGGGCGTTAGGCTCGTCGTCCGGCTCCTGCTTGGGAAACTGCACCGGCCTCATCACGCCCACGCGGCTGTCCTTGCTGCTATCTTGCGGCAGGGTTTCTCCCGGATTGCGCAAGCTCGGCGGCGCGGCAGGCGCTTGTTTGTCCGGATCGCGCTCCACGTCCCCCATCTTCACGGTATGCGTACCGGATGCATCGGAGGCGATCAGCGGAGTGCCGTCGGTGCGCATCAGCCCTTCCACCTCATCTTTTGTGAAAATCTCAGGCGGCTTGCCGATCTTTGCAACCTCCACGCGAATCACCCGATTGCCGTTGATGCGGACGAATTCCACATCCGCCGGCGGCCTCCCATAGATCCACTCCTCAAACGGCATCTGGCCGTCCATCTCGCGGATCTTGTTTTGCGGCTGCCCCTTGGCAAACAGCACCATATCGGTGCTCATCCCCACGAGCACGTCGTGGTCGAGAATCGCTTCCTTCAACTTGGGAGGCAGCGTGTCGGTAAATGCCTGAATCGGCGTCTTCACTTCAAAGGAAATCAACGGCGCGAGAAGAGCCTCGACCTGCTTCCCGGTCAACTCGGGAATAGGCTTTTCAAACGTGAGCGTGAGCCGCGAACCCACCGGCCCCTGCCCGTCCGAGGGATCCTGCACCACCGGGCTCATCCCGGGGCCGCTTCCGATCTCGATATGCCGGAGGAAACGGTGCTTGGCATCCGGTCCGTCGTTCAAATCGAAGACGATCTTTGTGCGTTCGATCTTCAGGTCCGTGATGACAAGGCGATCCCCTGGTTTGGCGGAGAGCCCATTCGCCGTCACCATCGAAAGATAGGCCTCTCCCGCCGGCTCAAGCTTGCCGTTGGCCACGAGCGTCAGGCCTTTGTGCCCGCGTGGGAAAGGACGCATCGCGAAGCCCTGGTCGGATTGCAAAAATCGGATCAGTTCGAGGCGGGTTTTCCTGTCCAGTTCGTTCTTTGGAAGGTCGATGTGCGTTGGCTGGATCTGCGCAAAACGGCGATCGACCGTACCCGCGCTCTGCCCGGGTGCAAGAGCTTTACCGTTGGAGTCAATCGTGATGGCCTGGGCCATCGCAACGCCAGCGGCTGACGCCAATCCGGCAGCGATGCCCAACACCATCGCCAATTGCGTAGGTCGGACGGCTGCGCGAATTCTTACCGAGACCCCAAAGGTCTGGCCGCGGCGCGCGGCCGACAGACTTTTCATGGGGACCTCCCATGGCTGCTTGCTTTCAAGCATTGCCCAAACGATAGTTCCGTTCAAGCAGAATGGTCAAATTTGTTTCGAGCCGGTAATCGATCGAGCCAGAGGGTGCTGTTTTCGGGAAAATTCGATCAGCGAGTGCCGCTTCTTTCGCCGTCGGCCAGGTTCTCCGTTGGGTTGGATGCGGGCGAAGGGGCAGCGGGAAGAATCTGAATTAGAGAAGGGGGCGCCGATTCGACGGAACCATGCTGCGCTTCGTGCTGGGCCCGTGCCGCCGCGTCCAATTCGACCGGAATCCCGCCTGGCACGATGACCGGAGCGTTGTGCTCGAAATCCAGGTCGCGCGTCACGCGAAAGATCACCGGGAAAGCGGCCAGGAGCACAAACGCCGCCAGCCAGCTTCCATCCAGGCCGTAGCCTCCGCCCGTCAGCCAGAACGGCCCCATCGGGTCGCCTTCAACCACCGACGAGTGGCTGCTCACCCCGCTGACGGCGAGGCCGAAGAGCAGCGCCCGGCTCGCCTTCCAGCCGAAATTCAACCCCCAGCTCAACCACAAGGCCCGCGTCCGCACATAGCAGGTGCTGAGAAGCACACTCAACAGCACCGAAACCACCAAGCTAGTGCGGCTTGATCCGGGTTGGAACGCCTGCATCACTGCATAGAAACCGGCATAGCCCACCATCGCGCCCACCGGTCCCACGACACGAAGGAAGCGCTGAAATCCATACCCACGGAACGCCACCTCTTCGGCCATCGCCAGCAATGCGAAAAAGAGCGCGTCCGCGGCAAACCATCCCCATGAAGAAGTCTGCGTCGAAAGAACAATCGCGATTCCACTTCCGAGCGCAAGTGGAATTACGCAAACCAGGGCGATACCCCACCCAACCGCGAGTCCCGTCCCCGCTTCCCGCAGCCATCCTCGGCGCAGCGGCAACCCCTGCTCGCCTACCGGTCTCCTCTGGCGGTCGAAGATCATGCCGAATGCCGCAAAACCCACCAGCAGCAAAACCAGCAAGATGGCGGCTTCGGCCAAAGGGGTCCAGCCATCGCCTGCCAGAATCCCGGCCATGCGGCGAGCCAACGATCGCGCCACAAAAAAGTAAATGACCGCGACAAGAAATTCCAGATAGGCGCGGGCTCGTCCAGCGGCAGGCAGGTTGGCGGTCACTGGAAGCTCCTCATCAGGACAAGATGCCCCCGGGCTCCCATCCGCAGCGGTCGGAAAGCAAAACAAATGAGGCTGGCCTCTTGCCGAAGCGGGTGAGCCACCAAGTTAACCTTCCGTATAAAATCGGGCGATCTTACGAAACTTCTCCTGCCGCGCCGCAACTAGATTCTGGATGGGCATGGTCTTCAATGCGGTCAGGTGTCTCTTCAGCGCGCTTCCCAGGACGCCCGATCCGGCTTCATGGTCCAGGTGCACGCCTCCGGCAGGTTCCTGCACGATCTCATCGACACACCCCAAAGCAGCCACTTCCGGCGCGGAAATCCTCATTGCGTCCGCGGCCAGTTGCTTTTGCGCGGCATCGCGCCACATGATCGCCGCGCACGATTCCGGCGTGATCACGAAGTAAAGCGCATTCTCCAGAATCAAGACCCTGTCGCAAACGGCCAGGGCAAGTGCGCCGCCCGATCCGCCTTCCCCGCTGATCACCGCGATCGTGGGCACCCGCAGTCGTGACATCTCACGAATGTTGCGGGCAATCGCTTCGGCTTGTCCGCGCTCCTCGGCGCCAAGCCCGGGATAGGCGCCGGGCAAGTCAATCAGGCTGATCACCGGCCTGCCGAATTTCTCGGCAATTTTCATGCAGCGCAGCGCCTTGCGATAGCCCTCAGGATGCGGCATGCCGAAGTTGCGTCGCACCCGCTCTTTCGTGGTCCCGCCCTTGCGATTCCCGATGACAAGCACCTCATCGGACCCAAGCCGGGCCATACCACAGGCCACCGCCTCGTCGTCGCCAAAGGCTCGGTCCCCGTGAATCTCGCTGAAATCCGTAAAGATCCGCTCGATAAAGTCCATGGGATACGGGCGCTGGGGATGGCGCGCCTTCTCTATTCTGCTCCATGCAGGCGACACTGCCTGCTGTGTAGTTGCCGCGTTTTCGGTCATTGTCGTCGGGCGCGCGAACTCAACCCATTCGCAGAGCCGGCATCGTTCGCTCGCGCAAGCTTGATTCTACGGGTCGGATGCGCTCGGGGACAAATCCCGCAGGGCCTTCGCTCGCCGGTTATATAGTTTCCCTATTCCCGCCAGTTGGGCGCAAAGAAAGGTTGTCATCACACCCATGCCCTCCTCTCGCAGAGAATTTGTTGCCCTCGGATCCCTTGGTTTGCTCGCAACCGTCGTTCCCGCGCAGGCGCCCGATACGCAAGACCAGACGCCAGGGACTCCGCCCGCCTTCGGGACAGCTCCCCCCGTTGGCCCCGAGGTTTCGGCCGAGACCTTTCACGAGGCAGAGAAGCTGGTTGAAGTGGAAATGACCCAGCGCGATCTGGACGAAGCCGCAAAAAACTGGCGCATGCAGATGGCCCCTCTCTATGAGCGCCGCGTGGGCCCGCGCAAAATCGACCTGGAGTCGACGCTTGCGCCTGCGACCGTGTGGAATCCCGAGCTGCCAGGCATTCCCCGTAGCATGCCCGCCGCAAACCGTTTCGTGCGCACCACCAACACGCACACACCCCTCCCCGACAACGACGCCGCAATCGCCTTTGCCCCGGTTGTCCAGCTCTCGGGTTGGATCGAGCAGCGGGCCATCACCTCGGAGCATTTGACCGAAATCTACCTGCAGCGACTCGAGAAGTTCGATCCCAGGCTCCGCTGCGTGATTACGCTGACGCGCGAACACGCCCTGGAACAAGCCCGCAAAGCCGATGTAGAGATTGCAGCCGGTCGGTACCGCGGCCCTCTGCACGGCATTCCCTGGGGCGCAAAAGATCTGCTCGACACGGCGGGAATCCCAACGACATACGGAGCAGAGCCCTTTCGCAATCGCGTGCCTGCGGAGGATGCGGCGGTCACCAACCGCCTCAATCGAGCCGGCGCAGTGCTCGTGGCCAAGTTGAGCCTTGGGGCGCTGGCTCTCAACGACATCTGGTTTGGCGGCCAGACCATGAACCCCTGGCTCCTCGAAGAAGGCTCCTCGGGATCAAGCGCCGGCCCCGGAGCCGCGACCGCGGCAGGCCTGGTGGGTTTCGCCGTCGGCAGCGAGACGGGCGGCAGCATCATCGGCCCATCGATGCGTTGCGGTGTCACCGGACTGCGGCCAACCTACGGACGGGTCGCGCGCACAGGCGCCATGACACTGTGCTGGTCGCTCGACAAGCTGGGCCCCATGGCGCGCGGTGTGGAAGACACCATGCTCGTGCTGCAGGCAATCAGCGGCCCCGATGCGGGCGACGCAGCCAGCGTTCCCAGCACTTTAGACTTCGATGCCGCGGCCGGTGTGCGTGGCTTGCGCGTTGGCTACTTCCCTGCATGGATGAAAGAAGCTCCGGCAACCGACGTCGACCGCGCCGCGCTTGAAACGGTCCAAAAACTCGGCATGAAAGCCGTCGAGGTGAAGATCCCCGACTGGCCATACGATTCCCTCGACCTCATTCTCTTTGCCGAAGGGGCGGCCGCCTTTGAAGAGTTGACCCTCTCGCATCAAGTGGACCAGTTGCGGGCGCAGGTCCCCGATGCCTGGCCCAATGTCTTCCGGCAAGCGCGCTTTCTTTCTGCGGTCGATTTCGTTCAGGCCAATCGGCTCCGCCGTAAAGTCGCGCTCGAGATGGCTCGCGTGTTCACCGAGGTCGATCTGCTGCTGGTCCCATCGCTGCGCGATGAGATGCTCACCATCACCAATTTCACGGGCCATCCGTCTCTTACGTTGCGCGCCGGATTCATCGAAGTCTCCGAAGCGCGAAGCGACTGGGCTCCGGATCCGGATCACCCCCTGCCGAAGTTCTCTCCGCCGCGTCGCGTGCCGCACGGAATCACGCTGATTGGTCGCCTGTTTGACGAAGGAACAATCGCGCAGGTAGGACTCGCGCTGGAGAGGGCTTTCGGCGTAGTGGGAGAGCACCCGCCGGGATTCTGAGATCAGTGCCCGCTGGATGGAGTCTTCACCGACCGCTTCTTCACTCCAAGCCGGTTCAGTCTTTGCTTTACAGGCAACCGCGTCCCACCGGTCTTGCGTAAGCCGGCTCGCTCGATCCCCTCCTGCCGTGCCTGCGAATACGCGCGCCAAAACGACTCGGCCGCTTTGGGGCCCATATCCGGCACATTGGGCACATGTCCGCGCTGGAAAATATGTGTGTAAAGCATGGGTCCGAGCAGAAGCGAGATCGCCACTTCAAGGTCAAGGTCCGAGCGGATCAATCCCCGCTTGATGCCGCGCCGCAGAATGCGCTCGATGCTCGCGCGCGGCGGTTCCATCACCCGTCGCCGCCACGCCATGCCAAAATCATGATGCACAGCAGAATAAGCGATCATCGAGGGCATCAACCGGTCGCGCGCCGCGTCGAATTCATCGGGCGGCCTGCGCGTGAGCACCGTGGTCAGGTCGCCGCAAATGTCCCCTGTGTCAACGTCCTCCGGCTCCTGATTCAAGCCATGGATCATCTCCATGACTTCCATCAGCAGCGCCTCTTTGTCGGCCCAGTGGTTGTAGATAGTCGCCTTGCTCACACCCGACGCCTGCGCGATCGCGTCCATGCTGGTAGCGTCGATGCCGCGCTCGCCGAAAAGGTCGAGCGCGGCTCGCAATACTTTATCGTGCGCTTCCGAACTGCGGGACCGTGCCACGTCAGATCTCGATCTTCGAGAAGCGATGCGCCCCGATCAACAGCAGAATCGAGCCGACAATCGCCAGCACGGTGATATCAAGGCTCGCGCTGAATGCCGAGTGCCCCAACAACACTGACCGCATGCCGTCGATCCCATACGAGAGCGGATCGAGTCTGGTGATAAACGCCAGCACCGCCGGTAATCCAACCAGCGGGAAAAGCGCGCCCGACAAGAAGTAAATGGGCAGCACCAGGAAATTCATGATGAGCTGGAATCCCTGCATGTCCTGGAGGCTCGACCCGATCGCGACTCCCAATGCAGCAAACACCAGTGCAATCGCAATCATGAATCCGATGGCTACCGGAACCAGCCACGGATTCACCGGCCGGAATCCTGCGATCAGGCAGATCGCAGTCACCAACAATCCCTGGATCACCGCGACCGTAGCCCCTCCCATCGTGCGGCCAATCATGATCTGCAGCCGCGACACCGGAGCCACCAGCGTCTCCTTCAGGAACCCAAACTGCCGATCCCACAGGAGCCCCAGCCCCGAAAATACGGACGAAAAGAGGACCGACATCCCGATCACGCCGGGTCCCACAAACTGCAGGTAGCTTCCATTGCCGGCGCGCTGAAACACCGGCCCCAGCCCGAACCCCAGGACCAGCAAATACAGCATCGGCTGTCCCAGCGACGCCACAATCTGCGCGCGCGAGCGCGTGTAGCGCTTCAACTCGCGCAGCCAGAGAATATAAATCGCGCTCATCGTTTGCTCCACATTTTTGCGAATTGTCTCAATTGATCGGTCGAATTCGCGCTCTCGTCGCGAATCGTCGACCCGGTAAGTTTCAGGAAGGCATCTTCCAGATTTTCGGTTCCGGTCTGTTCCTTGATGGCCTTCGGCGTTCCCTGGGCCACCAGCTTGCCGTGATCGATCACTCCAATCCGATGCGCCACGCGGTCGGCTTCATCCATGTAGTGGGTGGTGAGAAAAACCGTCACTCGCTCGGCTTCGTTCACGCGCTTCACATGTGTCCAAAGCTGGTTACGGCTTTGCGGATCGAGGCCCAGCGTGGGTTCGTCAAGAAACAGAATCTTCGGGGTGTGTAGAAAGCCGCGAGCAATCTCCAGCCTGCGCTTCATCCCGCCCGAGAACTTCTTCACCTGGTCGTTGCGGC
Source organism: Occallatibacter sp. (assembly GCA_035508975.1). GTDB lineage: Bacteria > Acidobacteriota > Terriglobia > Terriglobales > Acidobacteriaceae > Telmatobacter. The sequence continues at coordinate 7,082 of DATJMC010000085.1, read as the reverse complement.
GCTCCCAAAGTTCGAACAGTTTCAGCAACTCTTCGGCACGCTGGTGCCGGATCTTGTGTGGAACATGATAGAGCACGCCGTGGATTTCCATGTTCTCCCACGCAGTCAGCTCGCCATCGAGGCTTGGGTCCTGGAAGACAATCCCAAACCGCTTGCGGGCTGCATTCTGGTGGTTCTGCGGATCGAGGCCGTCGAGTTCAATCGTGCCCGTGGTCGGCTTCAGAAGCGTTGTCAGCATCTTGATGGTGGTTGTCTTCCCTGCCCCGTTGGGACCAAGGAAAGCGAAGATTTCTCCCTCGGCCACATCGAACGAAACGTCATTCACGGCGGTGAATGAGCCGAAGGTCTTTGCGAGGTTGCGGACGCGGATCATGAGATTCTCCGAGAAACCAATACTGAACGGTTCAGTTCAGTTTGTCAACTCAGTTTTTAAAAAATCACAAACAAAACTACTGTTGTTGTTCACAAGTCCAGTGTCAGCGCGTGCGTGTCGATCCGGGCGATCTTTTTTTACGGGCAGACTTGAATCAGCCTGTCGGGGCAATCCGGCCGGGCCGAGTAGTCTTTGAGCTGGATCGAGTTTCCGATTTTCAAGGGGACCTCGATCATCATGTTCTTCCAGGGCGTATACGGAAGGATCTTCCACATCTGCGTGCTCAACCACAGCCGAAAACGGGTTCGAGGCACAAACCAGTCCGTGCCCCCATCCGCAATGCCCTGGCATTTATCAACAAAGTCCCGCATCAGCGATTCGTATTTTGCAAACGCGACTCGATGATTACCTTCGGCCTCGGCCAACTCTCCGGCCAGGACATACGCACCGACCACTGCCATGCCTGTCCCCATGCCTGACAGCGGCGACGCGCACCAGGCTGCATCTCCTACCAAAGCCGTGCGGCCCGCCGACCAGCGGTCCATTTTCACCTGACTGACCGAGTCGAAGTAGAAGTCCGGCGCCTCTTCCAAAAACTCAAGCAGGCGCGGCAGCTCCCAGCCTTCCTGCCGGAAATGCTCGCGCAGGATCGCTTTCTGCTGGGCACTGTCGCGTCGGGCGTAGTCGAGAGGTTCAGTGGCGAAAAAGAAAGACGCCTTTGCCTCTGATGATGGCCCTCCACTGAAGATGCCAACCTTCTTTCCTAACGTCCCGTAGTAGAGCCCGGCATGGTCGAGCTGCAGATAGTTGGGGATCGAGAATATCGAGACATAGTAGCCGAGATAACGGACAAAATCGGACTCCTTGCCAAATGCAAGAGAGCGGACCTTGGAGTGCAGCCCATCGGCTCCCACCACAAGGTCGAATCTCCGCCGCCCTCCCCGCTCGAACTGTACTTCCACTCCCCCGGCACCTTCCTCAATCGCAGAGATGCTGTCATCGTAGATGTATTCGGTCGTCTCCCGCGTGGCGTTGTGGAAGATGGTCGCGAGATCCCCGCGTAAAATCTCCAGTTCTCCGCTCGTGAATCCGTCGGGCATGCTTGCGACCTTGCGGTTGTTCCGATCGACGATGGTGATGGCACCGATTCGGGTCTGCTTGCGCTGCACTTCGGACAGTAAGCCCATCCGTTCGAGAACGCGAAGAGAGGCACCGCGAAAGTCAATGGCATATCCACCTGGCCTCAGGGATGGCGCACGCTCCACAATTGTTGGCCGAAATCCATATCGATGAAGCCAAAAGGCCAGTGCGGGACCGGCCACGCTCGCTCCCGAGATAAGTATGTTCCTGTTATTCATCGCAACCTCTATGTGAATTGTACATATGTATTAGACATTTGTTCAATACAATTGTCTGGTACGATTGTTCTATGGCGAACAGAGAGAATTTGAATAACCGCGAAGCCCTGCTGCTGGGAGCCAAGAAGTGCCTGCTGGAGAAGGGCTTCAGCCGAACTACCGCACGGGATATAGCAGCAGCAGCCGGGGTGAGCCTGGCGGCGATTGGCTACCATTTCGACTCCAAGGAAGCACTGCTGACGGAGGCTTTGTTGCTGGCGTTTGGCGAATGGGACCAGGATCTCCAGAAGGCACTCCGAGCTGCCGTTCCGTCGAACGTCTCTCCGGCGAAGCGATTTGAGGCCACCTGGGCGAAGATTATGGCCACCTTCGAAACGCATCGCTCGCTCTGGGTCGCCAACTTCGAGATTTTCGCGCAAATGGTCGCGCAACCGGCAGCCCGCGACATCATGGCCGGCAAACTGCATATCGCGCGCCGAGGCTTGGCGGCGATGTTTCTGAATCAGGATGAAAGCGCAGTCAGTGAACACACGGTACGGACGATCGGTACTTTTTACCACGTGCTCCTGTCCGGACTCATTCTCCAGTGGTTGATCGATCCAGCGAGCGCCCTGTCAGCGAAAGACCTGAAGGACGCCTTGGGCGCGGCAGCTCAGAGTCTTGAGCCCAGCGGGAGCGATTCCGGGCGTCACCTAAAGAGGCCGGGGGGAAAGCGGAAGGGAAAGTGATGCGTCGATGTTCCGATCGACAAGCCTGTGCTCATTTTTTCAGGTTAAGAAGCTTACAATGCGAGTTTCTTCATCTTCGACCGCTTTGCGCCCAACGTCGTTCTTCCTTGGTGAGGACGAGCAGATCGATACCTCGGCGCCGGAGGAGTTCGCTGCTTTGACCACATGCGAGAGGGAGATTCTGGAATCGATTGCACGAGGTCAGCCTGATCGTTCTAGGCGACAAGCTCGACCTCTATCGTGCCATGGGCTCAGGAGAGAAATTCACTCCAGCTGAACTCGCCCGTCGTACCGGCACAGCCGAACGCCAGCCGCGAGCGAAGCAGTTCTATCGTTCGCGTCAGGCTCTTCGGCCCAATTGGACGAATCAAGCGATACGTCTGCACATTTTGTCCCATCTGCAGCAAAGCCTCGTCCAGAGCCGTCCGCCCGCCGACATTTTCCAGGGTTAGCTTGGCGCCAAAGTCCATCAGGATCTGTACGAACTCTGCCGGATCTCCCACATGCCGCCTCCGAATCACGCGATGAATCGGTGTAATGCTGCAGCAATCGGCTTCCGAGTAGTCTGGTGGTCGGGGTAGTGTCTGGGGCAAAGAAAGGTCTCCGCTCTGCTCTGCCCGAGCAAAACGCCTCGTCTCATTCATACCTTAGCGCCGTCAGCGGATCGATGCGCGACGCTCTCCGCGCCGGCAGGTATCCGGCCAGCAGACCCGCGCACACCAGAAAGAGCAATGCCGCTCCCACGCTCAATGGATCGGCCGCACTCAGACCGTAAAGCATATTTCTGACCAACCGGCTGCCGATCAATGTGATAGGCAAGGCAACCGCGATTCCCGCCACCAGCAGTAGCGCCATTTCGCGCATCATCTGCCAGCCCACCTGCGACCGGCCTGCCCCCAGCGCCATGCGGATACCAATCTCTCCAGTCCGCCGCCCCACCACATACGACATCAACCCGTACAAGCCGATACACGACAGGAACACCGCCACCAGCCCGAAGAACGCTGACAATTTGGCAATGATGGTCTGGTTGGCATACGAACGCGCCACCAGTTCGTCCATGGTCATCACGTCAGTGATGGGCAGACTGCGATCGATGCTGTGGATTGCCTGCTGCACCTCCCTGGAAATCGCGCCGAAATCGCCACTGTACCGCACCTCGAAATCGCCGAAACCCCATTCCCGCTGTGAGTAGGGCAGGTAATCGACATAAGAGACGGGCTCCTGGATGTCATCGAACTTCACATCGCGCGCGATGCCGACCACCTGAACCTGCATCGCATTTTCACCCGCATCGGGAGAGCCGATGCTATACGTATGCCCGATTGGGGAGATGCCCGGAAAATACTTTCTCGCAATGCTTTCGCTGATGATGGCGACACGCTGCGAATTCGCGGTGTCCTGCGGGCCAAAGGCGCGGCCAGCAATGAGCGGGATCTGCATCGTCTTGAAATATGCGTCGCCAATGATGTTGTGGGGCACATTCACTTGGCGATCAAGCGGCATCCCTGGCACGAAGATCATTGAATTCCAGCTTCCTTCGTTGAAGGTGAAAGCAGAGAAGCTGGCCGCCTCGACACCAGGCAGTTCGTTTACGCGTGCCTCGATCTGCTTGAACAGCGCCCGAAGCCGCGGATCGTCGTCCTTATATCCGGTCAGGGTGGAATCGATATCCATCCGCATCAGGTTGTCCTTGTTGAAGCCCATCCCAGCGCGACTCAGGTTGATGAGTGTACGCACAAAGAGGCACCCTCCCACCATCAACACCAACGAAAGCGCGACCTGCGATGTGACCAGTATTTTGGCCAGAGGCGTGCGCGCGACGGCCGGAGCGGCGCCGGATCCGCTCTTGAGCGCGCCCGTCAACTCCAGGCGCGTGGCACGCAGGCTCGGCAGGGTTCCGAATAGCACCGCCGTGCACACTGTTACCGCGAATGTGAACCCCAGCAGCGGCAGGTTGAGCGAAACATCCAGGGGAACCGCCTGCTGTCCGTGCGGAAGCATCGCCAGGAGAATGCGATTGGCAACGGCCGCAAACACGATTCCCAGCGCTCCGCCTGCAAACGCCAGCAGCAGACTTTCTGTGAATAACTGGCGCATGATCCTCGCCCGCGCCGCGCCCAGTGCCTGTCGCACTGCCAGTTCGCGCGCCCTCGCCGTGGAGCGGGCCAGCAGCAGGTTGGCGATGTTGGCGCACGCAATCAAAAGCACCAGCGCCACAATCACCATCAGCACCTTGAGCGGCTCGGAGTAGGAGCGGCGCAGATAGGAGAGCCCCCGCTCCATGGATATGAGTTTCACGTGGCTTTTGTTCAAACGCGAGAGGTTTTCCTGGTTGAGTTTGGCGTCCGGAAAGCTGAGCAGGATCTGGCGGAACAGGACGTTCACATTGGCCGTAGCCTGTTCGACGCTCACCCCAGGCTTGAGACGGCCAATGATATAGAGCGACTCATTGAAGTTCTCTTTATATCCACCCCATCCCGGAGGAACCAGCGCGGTCATGGACAGTGGCGCGAATGCATCCGGAGAGTCGCCCACCGTCGTGCCGAAAAATTCCGGCGGGGCGACGCCGACGATTTCGAAAACCGTCTTGCCCAGTTTCAGCTTGTGCCCCAGAATCGCCGGATCGGACCCAAAACGCCGCTTCCAAAAACCATTGCTGATGACTACGACAGGGTGATCGCCTTCGGAGGAGTCATCGTTCTCATTGAGTACTCGGCCGAGTTGCGCCTCTACCCCGAGCGTCTGGAAGTACGTGCCGGAAACCGTCAGCACGTTGATCAGTTCCGGATCTTGGCGGCCATCCACGAAACCATGCGGGTGGTTGGTCATGCTGTAGTAAGCGGCGGTGTCGGAGAAAACCGCATTCTTCTGCTGAAACCGCCGGTAGAACGGGTAGGAGTAGAGTTGTGTGGTCGCGAAGCTGTCGGTGATGCCGCTCGCATCTCCATCACCAAGCTTGACCAGTTGCTGCGGATCGTACACCGGAAGCGATCGCAGCATCACCGCATCAATGAAGCTAAAAATGGCGGTGTTTGCGCCGATTCCCAACGCCAGTGAGATGACCGCCACCGTCGTAACAGCCGGCGTGCGCAGCATGGAGCGCATTCCGTAGCCTGCATCCTGCAGAAACGTCTCAAGCCAGTTCCATCCCCACGCCATATGGCTCCTCTCATGAATGCGCGTGATATTGCCGAAGCGCCGATATGCCGACCGCTGTGCCGCCTCCGGCGTGGCACCGCGCGCAACCTCCTGCTCCTGCCGCAGTTCCAGGTGAAGGCGCAGTTCCTCGTCAAGATCACGCCGAAACTCTTCGCGATGAAGAAGCATCTGCAGCCGTCTCTTGCATTCACTGGCAAAGCTCATCGCTCCTCCTCACGCCGTCTCAATCACCCGGGAGATAGCCCCCATCACCCGCTCAAATTGCGACAGCTCAATGCGAAGTTGCTTTTTACCGTCGGGCGTGAGCGTGTAGTAGCGCGCGCGGCGATTGCCGGCAGTCACGCCCCACTCCGCTTTCACCCACCCTTTCACCAACATTCGCTGCAGCGCCGGATATAACGAGCCCTCTTCCACTTGCAGCACGTCATAGGACGAGTTCTGGATATATTCTGCGATCTCGTATCCGTGCAGTCGGCCGCGCACCGCAAGCGTCTTGAGGATTAGCATGTAGAGAGTGCCCGGCGGGATCTCGTCCCGATCGCCGCCGGAACCAGAATCGCGCCGTATGAGTGCAGCCATCGGCCATGACCTCCGCTATTGACATAGTTTACCTATGTAAGTGTCTCGTTGTACGCACAGCTTGTCAATGCTTTTATCTATGGGAAACAGAAAAAATCCTGGGACTTCAGTTGGAGACTTCAGGCCAACCGTTGAATCCCCAAAGGATCCCGGGAAACGCCAGCCTCGCCGGTGATCCGACGCGCCAATCGCGATGCGGGCAAAATCGCGAATGCGCTCATCCAGCCAAACTGAACCCTAAGATCCAGTCACCGGCTACCGGGACACTGAGATCAAATAATTGTCGAGTCCTGCGAATTGGTCCCAACGTGTAAACGGCAATGTGCGCATCTTCATCTTCCAGCGAGTTCAATTTCAAAACGCGCCCTGATTCTCATCCGCCGGCGTGGACAAACTCACCAATTCCTACCAAGGTATCGGCTATACCTTTGTCCAATGGCGGCAGATTCTAGCGTGTGGCTTACTCAAACCTGCAGATCGAGGCAAAACGGCATGCGCACAATCAGCCATTTCATCAACGGTCAAAGCGTGACGGGCTCGAGCGCCGTCACGAGCCCGGTTTACAATCCGGCCACGGGACAAGTGCAGGCGATCCTGGAACACGGCGACGCCGCCATCCTGGCGGAGGCAGTTGCCGTCGCTCAGGCGGCGCAACCAGCGTGGGCCGCGACCGACCCGCAGCGCCGGGCCCGGGTGATCTTCAAGTTCAAGGCATTGATCGAAGAGCGCAAGCAGGAGCTTGTGCACCTGATGTCCTCAGAACACGGCAAATTGCTGAACGACTCAATGGGCGAGTTGCAGCGCGGCCTGGATGTGGTGGAGTTTGTCTGTGGCGTTCCACATTTGCAGAAGGGCGAGTTTACACAAGGCGCCGGCCCTGGC
>DATJMC010000084.1:0-5046 GCA_035508975.1 Occallatibacter sp. | reverse complement strand
TGTTGGGTATGCAGAACGAGGTTGCCCTGCGAACTATCCAGGCCCTGCGTTATGGACGGAGCGGCTTACTTTAATCCCTGTAGCAAGTAGAGTTCGGAGAGCTGGCGCAGCGCATTGTAGGCGAAACTTTTCCCATCGGGGGTAACCCGGACGGTGGTGATGCCGACAGCGCCAACGGGATCGTCCATTTCAATCTTCTTCACTAACTCACGCCTCCCAGTGGCGATTTCAATGCGATAGACGTTTGCGGAGACGCCGATGTAGTCGACAACGAAGACCGCTCGTTTCCATCCGGTGCAACCTGAATTCCTATGTCTTGATCCTTCCGCCCTTTGATCTCGCGAGCGAGCTCATTGAACCCGAGCCTGAGAATTTGCGGCCGGGCGTCATCAGAGAGCTCCACCAGAAATTTTCCATCGGGGCTGGGGAATCCTCGAACGCCTTCGCGAGTGAGCGGCTCGATCTTCCCAGAGGCGGGATCTAACGCGTAGGCGCGCACCTTGCGTCCAGGTTCATTCCCGTTGAATAAAACGTGACGGCTGTCGGCGGTGAATCCCGTGCCAACGAAGCGCTCGAATCCCGGCAGCTTCAGGGACGCCGCAGGATCGACTACGGCAGAGCTATGTCGGCAACACGGGATCAGCGAGAGACCTATTGCCGCTGGGAGGAAGTACGGCGGGATGGATAGCAGCGAAGCCAGAAAGCTGGAGCAACTGGGAGACGAGAATGGGAACCGGAGCATGCGGTGGCGGATCCGACGCGGGATAACCGCGCGCTGAAGGATGTGCTCTCAAGAAACTGGCAGTGCCTGCGGGACTCCCACAAAAAGCTTCGCTGCCTCGCGAGCTATCCCGGGCCTCGCAACGCACGGCCAGCTAGCCAAGCCGCACAACTTATGTCACGAACCACTGTTACAGGAAACTAGCTCATTTCGAGTGATCAAAATTCTTTCAGCGCCCGGCGGAGGTTCTCCACTGAGAACTGTTCAGAGCGGCACATATCGATCACCTTCTGTTCTTTGCCTTCCAACCGGGCGGCCTCGGCCGGCACCTGGCTGGCATTTCCATGGGGATGGTCAGCAGACCGTGCTCGTCTCCATGAAGCAGGTCGCCGGGTCGGACCTCCAAGCCTCCCACAGTAAAAGTCGCTCCAAAATCGAAAATATGAGCGTAGGCGTGCGACACGGCGACGTTGCCGGCGAAGAGGTGAAATCCCAGTTCTCGCACTGGAGAAAGCTTCCGTACGGCGCCGTTGCTCACATAGCCGATACAACCGACTGCCATGAGAAAGGCGGCATGCATTTCACCCAGGAAAGCACCCACGCCCGGCGGCTCGTCCATATCCTCGATTACCGCGATGCGAGGCGCCGGCACCTCCAGAATGCTGTTCCACCAGTCGGTGCGGTCGTGATAGGTGCGTCCCGCGATGGGCGGATCGTCGGTACAAAGACGGGCCGTGGCTGCGTACCCCACCATGGGGGGGAGATCCGGATAGATGCAGTGAATGCTCGCGTCAGCAAAACCGGTGTTACGTAGTCGGACATCGAAGGTCTCAATCGCGCCGCAAACGCTGCAAGTATTCAGTCCACGCAGCGCCCGAACATCCGCATCCGGCAATGGAACGGCAATCGTCTTGCTCGCCATCGTCATTCGCGTTGCGCCTCCCCGCGTGCCGGTGTAGAACGTCCCCCCCAATAGGAGCTTGTGCGAAAAAAGCGAGATAGCTGTAGACGGGCATAGCACCTTTCATGCGACGAGACCCCGTTGCTGCGAGAAAATGTGATGCCATGCCGACTTCCCTTTGCAAATCCGTCGTCGGTAAGCCGCGTGGGCAATTTGGCAACAACTGACGAGAATCATTCCTCCCTAAGCATCTCCACGGGATCCACGTCGGCGGCGCGTACAGCGGGAATTGCGCTAGCTGCCATTGCGATGAGTGTCAAACCTCCGGCCGCAAGAGCCAGGCTTAACGGATCGAACGGCTCGAGGCCGAAGAGCATGGCCCGCGCCGCGTTGCCTGCGACAGCAGCCAGTCCGGTTCCCGCAACCAGTCCGATGCCAAGCAGAATGAGCGTCTCGCGCAAAATCATGCCGAGAATGCTGATCTTTCCAGCTCCGAGCGCGATTCTGACGCCGATCTCGTTCCTCCGGCGAACCACCATGTAGGAGATGATTCCGTAGATGCCGACCATCGCGAGGACGGCCGCAAGAGTCCCGTAGAAACCGGACAAGGTTGCCATCAATCGCTCCCGGGTCAGCGTTTCCAGGACAGAAGTTCTGAGTACGCTGAAGTTCAGCACGATGGCCGGGCTCAGTTTTCCGGCGGTGTCTTTCAGTGAAGGAATTAACGCAGCTGGGGCCTCGCTGGAGCGCACCAGACATGTCGAATCTGTGTCCGGGTCCGCGATCTGGTACTCGGCTATGAAGATGATCGGGATTGAGTTCTCGCGAAGATCGCGGTATTTTGTGTTTCCTACCAGGCCGACGATCTGAAAGACTTGATCGGGCTTTCCCTCTGATTGCCTCCGCCCGAAGGTCTTGCCGACCGGATTTGCACCCGCGAAGAAAGTGCGGACAAACTGCTGGTTGACGACCGCCACCCGTGGCGAGGCAACAGTATCGTTCTCACTGAAGTCCCGGCCCGCGAGCATTGGGATTTGAAGCGTCTGAAAATATCCTGCACTTGCCGCATCGAAGTACACTAGCTTTCGAGAGACCGAGGTGCCTGGAATATCGATGAACTCGTTCCATCCATCGCCGCTCAATGGAACAATCGAGGTCTCTGCCGCCGAAGCTACGCCGGGAGTAGTTTTCACTCGCTCCAGAAGTTCGCGCTTGAATTCAAGCCGGCTTGCGCCACCAACATTCAGCGCAGAGAAATCGAAGTCGGCGACAAGAACGTTATCCTGCTGAAAGCCGGCATCGAGAGCCAGCAAGTTCCTGAAGGTGCGAACAAACAGCAGAGCCGCAACCAGCAACACCAGCGAAAGCGCAACCTGCGAAATAATCAGGCCTCGGCGCAGCAGGAATCGTTGCCGCCCCGCGGTAAGGCCCCGCCCGCTGGTCTTCATCACCGAACCTGGATCGGCATGGGACGCGTGGATGGCGGGAGCGACTCCAAAGAGCACGCAAGTGAGCAGCGCAACTCCAAAGGTGAAGGCGAGAACCCGCAGATCCGGATAGAGTGGAAGAAAGACAGGATCTTGCCCGTTGGCGATGTAAGCAATCAGAACCCCGCCCAGCATTTGTGCCATTGCCATGCCGATTACGGCCCCGCCCAAGGCAAGAAGTAGGCTCTCGGCGACTAATTGCCGGATGAGACGGAGGCGCGAGGCTCCGAGCGCGAGCCGCAACGCCATCTCACGCTGGCGTGCGCCCGCCCTGGCCAGCATCAGGTTGGCCAGATTCGCGCACGCGATGAGCAACACCAATCCCGAGATGGAAAGCAGCACCCAGAGCGGGTCGGCATACTGCTTTCGCAGCGGAGAAGCGCCCGTGGCCGCAGGCTCAGCCTTCAAAGAAAACCGCAGATAGTCCTTTCTGGCTGCCGCGTCGTACTCGGCGGGAAGAGTGGCGGCATAGATTCCGGGCGCGACACCCGCGAGCTGCGCGGAAGCTTGCTGGAAGCTCCATCCAGCGTTCAGCCGTCCAATCGCCGCCAGCCACCATGTAGTCGAATCGGCGGTCCACGCGCCTTCCCCGTGGAGCACGGGTTCGCTGCACAGGGGTAGGGCAACATCGAAGTTGCGGCCCACTTCGAGTCCGTAAAAACTCGGCGCCGTCACGCCGATAATCTCAAAGGGATGTCCATCGAGCGCGAGCTTGCTGCCAATCACATTGGAGCGGCCGCCAAATTCCCGATGCCAGAATGCGTTGCTGATCACAGCTCCGCGGACGCCGCATCCTCGATAGTCGTCGCTGGGAGTGATCAGCCGGCCCAGCACGGGCCTTACCTGAAGAACCTGAAACAAACTACCGCTCACCCACATTCCTTCGGCGTAGCGCGCCTCGCCGCCCTGCCCCATGTCAAAGCGCTCTGTGCTCCATGCGGCAATGGCAGAGAAGGCCTTCTGCTGCTGCCGCAACTGGTCCCAGATGGCGAAGGAGAATTCTCTTTGCCGTGCAACGGTGCTTCCGATCCGTCCTCCGTGAATTTCCTGGATATCGGCGAGTTGCTGCGGCGAAGGCACTGGCAGCGTCCGCATAAGAACGGCATCGATCAGTTCGAAGATGGCGGTGTTCGCGCCGATGCCGAGCGCAAGGGAGAGAATCGCCACGGCCGCAAAGCGGGGGTTCAGACGCAGTAACCGCAGCGCTTGGCGGAGGTCGTTTCCAATTCCGGCAAAAAGCCGCTCCCCCTGCTCGAGGCCGGGAGTCGTGGCATCCGGCGAGGGCGAGAGCAACGAGCCCAATTCCACAACCAGTTTGCCGTCGTTGAGTTCCGCCCTGAGCAGTCGACAGGCCTCCGCATCTTCCACGCCATTGCGGCGCAACTCGTTGTACCGGTCCGTGAGATGTTGAGACAGTTCTTCGACGAGCGAAGCTTCTCGTGCGGAGTCGATATCCAGCCCGGCGATCGCAGCCCGAATTTCCTTTGGCCAGTCAAGCATGTTCTTCTCGCGTGATTCGATTTATCGCGTTGACGAATTCGGCCCACGAACTGCGCTGTTCCTCAAGCACGGTCTTGCCCTGCGCTGTGAGCTGGTAATAGCGGCGTCTGCGCTGGCCTGCTTTCTCCACCCATCGGCCGGAGATGAAGCCGCGCTTCTCCAGGCGATAAAGCAGCGGGTAAAACGATGCGACGTTGAACTTGAGCGCGCCTTGCGAGCGCTGCTCGATCAGCTTGCTGATCTCATAACCGTGGCGCGGACGATGCTCGATCAACGACAGGATGAGCAGTTCTGCGCTGCCCTTTTTCAGCTCCCGATCGAACAGTTTGATTCGCATATGTTTCATAGCAATATATTGTGTTCACACTGCAGTCGGATGTCAAGAGCTGCCATATCGTTGCAAACAGGCCGCGGCATTCATCCAGCAGAAGTAGTGA
>DATJMC010000083.1:0-79663 GCA_035508975.1 Occallatibacter sp. | reverse complement strand
CAGATCCACCACTTCCGCCTGCCGTATATGCAGCCCCTCCTGCGCTTCCAGCACCTCGCGCATCTTCACCCGATACAGCGCCTTGTCGCACTGCGCCCGCGGACTCCACACCGCCGGCCCCCGCGATGTATTCAGCAGCCGAAACTGGATCCCCACCGCATCGGCGACCTCGCCCATGATGCCGCCCAGCGCATCCACCTCGCGCACCAGGTGCCCCTTGGCTACACCCCCAATCGCGGGATTGCAGCTCATCTGTGCGATCAGGTCCATGTTCATCGTGATCAGCGCGGTCTTCAGCCCCATGCGCGCCGCAGCCATCGCCGCTTCGCATCCCGCATGCCCTGCGCCCACCACGACTACGTCATATTGTTCCGTGAATGCCATCCAGCTCTATTCTACGGGGAACCGAATCCTCAGCGATCCTCGCGTCATTCCGCGTTCCCCGGCCACTCCGGCCCGCGCCCGCTCCTACTCGTACCGGATCGCCTTCACCGGGTCCAGCGCCGCCGCTTTCCGCGCCGGCAGCCAGCACGCAAAAATTCCTACCGCCGACAGCACCACCGACACCGCAACAATCACCACCGGATCCGACGCGCTCACCCCAATCGGCAGACTCGACATCAGGTGCACGGCCGGAATCGCCGCCCCCAGTCCCAGCACCAGCCCCATGCCTATTTGCCACAGCCCGCCCTTCATCACCAGCAGCAAGATGTTGCGCGCGTTCGCGCCCAGAGCCATACGCACCCCGATCTCCTGCGTCCGGCTTCCCGTCGCATGCGCAATCACCGCATACAGCCCTACCGCGGCCATCAGCATCCCGATTCCCGCAAACGCCAAAAACAGCGTCGTAAACACGTGCAGGAACCACTGCTGCTGGTCCAGTTCCGCGCTCAGCATCGCCACATCGCGCAGCGGCAGCTCCGCATCGAGCGACTGCACCACGGCCCGCACCGCGCTCGTCGGGTTCGCGCTCGCCTGCACCATCAGCGACATGCCGTCCCACTTCTCCTGCCGGAACGGCACAAACAACACCGGCTTGGGATCGCTCGTGCTCAAATCCTGCTCGATGTCCGCCGACACTCCCACCACCGTGATCCATTCGCCCGGCTTGTTGTCGTCGTCGTAGAGCCGGAACCGCTTGCCCACGGCGTTTTCCCGCGGCCAGAAGTGGCTCGCGCATGCCCGCGTCACTACCGCTGCATGATGGTTCTCCGTTCCGTCCAATGCGTTGAAATCGCGGCCCAGCAGCAATGGCAAATTGATCGCCGCGAACGCGCCCGGCGTTTGCACCACCATGGCCACCCGCGGGCGGTTCTTCACCACTCCGCTCTCATGCTCCAGCTCGATTCCCCGTTCCGCCGATCCCGTTCCCGGCAGATCCGACGTCAGCGCCACGTGCGACACGCTCGGCAACGCCGAGAGCCGCGGCACCAGCTGATCGATGAACCGTTGCCGCGCATCCGTGTCTTTATAACGATCCGCTGGAAAGCTGATGTACCCCGTCATCAGCCGATCCGCCGGTACAAAGCGATTGGCCCCGAGATGCAGCAGAAGGCTGTGCACAAAAATTCCCGCGCCCGACAGCAGCACCAGCGTCAACCCGAATTGCAGCACCACCAGCCCCGAGGAGATCTTTCCTCCGCCTCGCTTGCCCACGCTGCGTGCGCCTTCTTTCATTACCTCGTTCAGGTTCACCTTCGATGACCGTAGCGCCGGCACAACTCCAAACAACAACCCCGTCACGATGCACAGCGCGGCAAAATATCCAAACACCGCAAAGTCCATCTGGAACAGGATCCAGTAAGGCCTCACCCGCAGAGTCTGCAGATCAAACCAGTGCACGCCTCCCGCCGCCAGCCCCAATCCAAGCACCCCGCCCGCCACGCTCAGCAGCACGCTCTCGATCAGCAGCTGCCGCATCACCCGCCACCGCGTCGCGCCCAGCGCCGTCCTGATCGACATCTCCCTCTGCCGCCCCAGCGCGCGGCTCAGCATCATGTTCGCCACGTTCGCGCACGCAATCAGCAGCACAAAAACCACCGCCGCCAGCATCAGCAAAAAGATCGTGCGGATATTCCCGCCGTTGAAGTGCTCGTGAAACGTCTCCACCGTCGCCGTCAGGTCCTTATTCGTCGCGGGATACTGCTTGGCCAGCCTCTGCGCAATCCCCTGCATCTCCGCTCTGGCCTGTGCAACGCTCACGCCCGGTTGCAGCATGGCAAACGCCTGGAGTGGCCGGTTGTCGCGCTTTTCCATGGCCGCCTCAGGAATCAGCGGCATCCAGAAATCGGTATTCGCCGGAAACTTGAACCCCTCCGGCATCACCCCGATAATCGTCGCCGCCTGCTGGTTCACGTGCACCGCGCGGCCAACCACATTCGCCGCGCTTGCATAGCGGTCCTTCCACACGCCATAGCCCAGCAACACTACCGGCGCCGCGCCCGCCTTGTCCTCTCCCGGCAAAAATCCACGCCCCAGCACCGGGCGCACCTGCAGCATGTCAAACAGCCCCGCCGTCGCCCGCTCCATGTGAAACGCCTGTGCCGGATTCCCGCGCTCGCTCAGCACTCCCGGCTCATCGGTGACAGCCTCGATCTCCGCCAGCCCCTTTGCCTGCGCCCGCACATCCCGCAGCTCCGGCAGCGACATCCGCATCTCGCCCCTGCCCTGCGTGGGATTGCGGTTGTTCACCGTCACCAGCCGCGCCCCGTTCGCCACCCCGACCGGCTTGAAGAGCACCGCGTTCACCAGCGTGAACACCATGGTGTTGAGGCCGATTCCCAAAGCCAGCGTCACCACCACGGCAGCCGAAAACCAGCGGTGGGCAAGGATCATGCGCAGCGCGAATCGAAGATCGTGTGCCATATGAACTCTTCAACGGATCAGCAGGCGCTTCGGTTCCACCGCAATCGGAATTCTTTTTGCGGAGACCGCCACCTCTAACCGTCCCAGTTAGCTATGTAGCATTCTGCATTCGCACGCAAATTGTCAAGTGACCTTGGCACTGGCTCAGTTGAGCCACGACCGGAAAGGTCCACTGCACCTTGAGCCGACAACCCAGTTTCCATTGATCTTGCTTCGCAAAACCCTTCCCCGCCCCCTTCGCCCCATCAAATCTTGCTTCGATCCTCAGCCATCTCCATTCCGAGTTCCGGGCATCCTTACTCGAAACGCGGTTGGCATTTTCGTCAGCCCCGAACCCAAATCCCCAATCCGGAAGGAATGCATGACGACCGTTACCCACACACAAAAGGTAAGCAACAAGGAAGTAATCCATACCCTCCACGACGTCATCGAGAACTTGATCGATGGCCAGGAAGGCTTTCAGAAAATCGGCGAGCACCTCAACGATCCAATGCTGAAAAAATACTTTCTGGCGGAATCCCTCAGGCGTTCTGATTTCCGCGGCGAGCTGGAAACGCTTCTTCATAGCGAAGGCGACCACGATCCCAAAGAAAGCGGCAGCGTCAGCGGCGCCATCCATCGCGCTTGGGGCGATCTCAAGGCGCACATGGGCGGCGGCGATCACACTTTGCTCGAAACCGCGGAACAGGGCGAAGACACCGCCAAAAAGGCCTACAAAGAGGCGCTGGAGAAAGATCTGCCGTCGCCGGTCAGGGATCTTCTGACCACGCAGTACGCGCACATCCAGAAGTCACACGACTACGTGAAAGCTGCGCGCGACCGCAGCAAGTAAGCAAACGCAAAACGCCCGGGACAGCGAATCGATCTCCTGTCTCGGGTCTTTTTTGTTGGGATTCGCGTTTCACGACGGGCCGCCTGAAGACTCTGACTCGCTTCGATCCCTGGCTTGACCCCCGCTGTGAGAAGCCTGGTCCCTAATCTTCCTCGCGGAAGCTGTCCCCGTCCTCGTCCTCTGGGACAGTCACCGGCACGTCGCGCTTCCGCGCCGACAGCGGGCTGTCATCCTTCTGCAGATAGGTATGGCTCGGGCTGTCGCCCAGCGGCTCCTTGATCTCCAGCCGCCCAACCCCGCATGCATACATGTCGCCGAAGTCCTGCCGCTTCTCCCGCCCCATCGCGTCTTCATACGTCACCCCAATCGTCACGGAAAGAGGGATTCCTTCGCTGAGAAACCGCTTTGTCTCAGCCTTTGTCAGATGCAGGGGAGCAAGAAAGACGTAGTGGTTTGGCCGCCCCTCCGCGTTAACCGGCGGAATCACCACCTTGGGCGCATATTCGAAAACCTCCCAGTCTTTGCGGCGACAAATGTAGGCCTCCACCGCTTGAAGCGTCAGGGGCAAAGACGTGCGGTTCACAATCTTCCATTGCAGGCTTGCCGTCACCCGCATCGGCTGATCGGTTTCTGCATCCGGGTTCACCAGGACTCCATGGGGTCGCAGATCCACCCATTGCGTCATCCCCGCCGCATGCATCGCGTTTTGCTCTTGAATGGCTCGACCTGTGCGCAGGAGCAGCCAGACCTGCAGCCCGCCGACCAGGACCAGCAGAAAACCGAAAACCCACGGGCCCCATTCGTAAACCGTATCGGGTAATCCGCTCCGCTCCGTGGCGTGCGCGGTCGGCGCAGCCGGTGCAGGTGCGGACGAAACAGGCGGACCCGCTGCCACCGCAGCCTTTTGTTCTTGCGGCGTTGCCTCTGCGGGCGCGTTCTCCGGCTTCGAGGTTGCCTGCTGCGGCGCAGCAGCGCTCTGGTCCTGCGTGGCCGCTTGCGCGACTCGCCGGTGATGGCGGCTCCTGTACTGGCCGTGCCCCGACTCGCCCTGCCCGGGCCCGCTCTGGGCAGGCTCGCTCTGCACGGGAGTGCTCTCGGCCGCAGGTTGTTGACTGCCGGCGGCAGGGGACTGTGCGTTGCTGCTCGCGGGTTGTGCGCTTTGCCCCCAGGCGGGAGAAAAACAGCACAGAGTGAGAAAAACGATCGCCGGCCATTTCAGCATTTCGCACAAAATGTAGCACAAAAATGCGCGGGCTCTTCGCATCTTCGGAGCCAAGATCGCCGGGTGGAATCATCCTCGCTTCTACCTGGCGCGCGCCCGCCTCTGCCTCATCGTGAAGCAGCTCGTTTGGTTTTATTGATGGATTCCAAAGATGGCACGAGACGCATGCGCTGAGAAGTTGTCTCTGTCAGGAGCGGCGCTGGTGCCGGAATTCCGCAGAAAGACCGAAATGCCCAAACGAAAGCGGAGAGCATGCCGTTGTGGGCAGCGTGTCTGCCGGCAGAAGCCGGGACGCCCCGAAACTGCCCAAAGGGACAGCCAAAGAGAAGATCGTGCCCGTCCGGCTTACTCCCGGGGAAATGGAGATGCAGCGGGCATCGGCAGTCCATCCGTCTCCCCGCCCATCCGGAGCGCTCTCACGGCCGCGCTCGACGATTGACCGCGTCCGTTCTTAGCGGCCTTTCTTGTGCCACTTGATCCGCACGCCGCGGCATTCAAGGCTGCGAATCAGTTGCGCCTGCTTCACCGTCTCATCCGTGTAATGCACATGAAGCGTCCCGCGAATTTCCCCGCTCCTGTGGTCCATATCGAGCGAAAAGATGCTCTTGATTTCATCATCGAGTTGAGCCGCGCTGGTCACGTCGCATGGTCTTGTATCGAGCATAAGTTGTATCCTTTCCCGCCTTTCGATAGAGGCCCTGTCTTCAGGCGCTGCAGGCTCTCTAACTCCATTTATCGCACCGCCCAAGCCGGCCATGAATCCCTAGACGGTGTTATCTCTGTAACCCGGAGCGGTGTTCCCGTTACGCGACTTTCGCGTTACTTTTCGGGCCCCACCAGCATCCCCGCCAAAGCCCCACTGACACTTTCGGGTTACTCCCTCCCAGGCCATTCGCACGTGCAACTCTTGCATCGAATCGATGCACATTTTTATGTGCATCGGTGCTACCATGCCCAAAAGCTCCCGCCCTTCATCCAACACCTAGGAGGTCTTCCCGCATGGCTTCATCGGAGATTCCCTGGGACGCGCAACCCGACAGCGTTCCCGCTTCACCCGACACAGCTTCCCAGCCCCCGCAGTCGCCTGAGGAATTGCAGGAGGAATCCCGCAAGATCCGCCGCTTGCAGATGGTCGTGAATATGGTGACGCAGGTGATCGCTCAGGACTCGACGCTGACCGTCGATGAAGCTTCAGAAATGGTGGCCGACACCCGCCGCCTCGCGCTCGGCATGTTTCCCGACAAGGAACTGGCCTTCAACCTGATCTACTGGCCGCGCCTGCAGCGCCTGATGCGCGAACGTTATCGCATGCAATAAACTCGCCGCGCTGCGCGCTCGATCCTCTCGGACTGAAACGGTCGGAACCGATCTGCGTAATTCTCTGCAAATCGGCGAAAACAACCGTATTGCCCATCACAATTGTTCCACGTGGAACAATTTCGCCCGCTCCGCAGCGTCTCTTACCCGCGCAGGATTGTTCCACGTGGAACAATCCTGCGGCTGGCAAAGCTGCCCGCCTCGCGCAGCGCAGTGGCCTCGCCGCCCAGTTCTACTTGTTGTCGTTGCCGGTGAGATGAAACGTGATCGTTCCCCAAAAAAGCCGCGCCCGCATTTGCACGGGAATATGTCGCTCGTCGTCGGTGTACCAGATCCAGATGTTGCCCCGATTTTTCACCACACCTGCCGCCGCCGTCGGCTGCACGCGAATGGTGTGAAAGGTGCCGAGAGGCGTTTTGATCTCTTCGCGCGCCTCTACCTTGATGGTCACCGGCACGCTGTGCATCGCGTCCACGATGGGGAGAATGAAGCTCTGTCCGACTTCGAGCGGCTGCGAGCCGGCGTAGAACACGCCGGTCAGCAAATCGGTCATGCACCCGGAGATCGGCATCTCCACGTGCTTCGACACGTTCTTCACCACATTCTTTTCGTCGAGTATCGACTTTGACTGCGCATAGTCGATGCGCAGCGTGGAGTTCAACTGGCGGCGTCCCTCGATCGTCTGCTTGTCGAATTCGTAGCTGCAGCCTTTCGTGCGGTCGAAGGTCGACTGAAAGCGATCGCTCACGTGGAAGAGCAGGTTAATGGCGCCGCTGGTGTCGGCGGTCGCAGTCAGCCGCTCGCGATCTCCCATCGCTTCAAAGTGCAGCACCGCGGTTCCCGCCGAAAAGACGCGCCAATCCACCGAATAGGTGAGGGTCTGCTTGAGCGGGAAAACGAAGCCGGGGCGTGGCGGAGGAAGCGGCGCGAGTTCCTGGCCGTGAGCCGCGGCGGCAAAAGCGACAACACAAAAAATCGTCCTTACCGTCGTGCAAATCTTCACTGCGAGGCTCGACTCCTTCTTGTTTGACCTGGGCGGCTCGGGAGTCGTCTACCCGGCTGCGCGATTTCCGGCGGTGGCCCGATGGGCTTGCCGGTTGAATCAGTGGAACGTTTGCCTGAACCAATCGAGTGCCGGTTGGAGGAAGACAAGGCTCAGATAAAGAAGCGCGGCTCCAATAGAGGCATTGTACTCGCGGTGCCGTAAGTAAAGCGCAAAAGAGAAGTTGCCGGGCGACACTTCGGTTTCACCTTTTTCTGGGTGGGCCGGAGTCAGGCGTGGAATCAGGCGAGGCACGCGGCGGCAATAGGCGCCGAAATCGGGAAACGTCGCGCGGAGAAAGCGCTCTTCTGATGCGATCACGGGAACATAGATCGCAACGAAGAAGACCACGAGGGCCACAGCGACGACCCAGCTCAAGAGAGCGACGGCGAAGCCGGCGGCGATGAGAATGGATCCGAGATAGAGCGGGTTGCGCGTGTAAGCATAGGGGCCTGTCTGCGTGAGCTCGCGATTTTTTTTGACGTAACCGGCTGCGTAGCCGCGCAGCCAAAGGCCGGGCAGCACGAGCGCGAGACTCCAGAAGACGGCAGCAGGTTGAGGACGATGTCTCCAAAGCTCGACCAGGTACAGGGCAGCGGTGACGAAGCCGAGGGGAACGCGGATTCTGCGCGCCACAGCTTCCCACCCCTGCGTGGGGCGGGCGGCGGAGGCTGCGTTGCCGCGCGTCACAGTGCCGCTCCGGAGTGCAGCAGTTCTTCAGCGGCTGCGAGCACTTCGTCCGGCGTGATGGTGAGCAGGCCGGCTTCAGGGTTTGGCCGGCGCGAGTGATCGCGACGGCTCGACGGGTTGCGCAGGACCCTGGAGCGAGTGCCGAAAGGCCCGTTGCGGCTTGGGTCGGTGGGGCCGTAAATGCCGACGACGGGTTTTTGCAGCGCACAGGCCAGGTGGAGCGGGCCGGTATCGCCGGCAATCACGAGCGCGATGCGGCGCGTGAGGGCAATGAGGTTTTCGAGCGAAGGAGCCAGAGGAGTGGCGGCGCCCGCAGTTTCTTTGACGATGACCTGCGCGATAGGCTCTTCGCCGGGGCCGGCATTGACAAAGACGCGGCAGCCGCGTTCGATGAGGCCGCGCGCCACGGAGGCGTAGCGTTCGACGGGCCAGCGTTTGGCGCCCCACCCCGCGCCGGGATTGATGAGGACCGGCGGCCGGACGCCGGTGGTTGCCAGCGTTCCCTCAGCCCACTTCTCTGCTTCCTGGTCGAAGGGAAGCCAGGGGGGCAGGGGTTTCAGATCGTCGCCGGCGACGGCGGCGGCGAGTTCGAAGTCCTGCTCAATCACGTGAGAGCCGGGGGTTTCAACGCGCTCGGAGAAGAGCCAGCGGGCGAGGCTCTCGCGGGGCCTGGACTCGCCGATCAAGCGGCATCGGGCCATGCGCGCGAAGGCGGCCGAGCGCACGGCGCCTTGAAAGTCGATGGCGGTGTCGTAGTTGCCGGCGCGCAAGGCTCGTCGAAGCTCAAGAACCTGAGAGCGGGTTTGCGCGGAGAGAGGATTACGGCCCCAGTCTTTTGCAGGAGCGGGATGGAGTGTGTCGACGACCGGCTGGCGCGGACAGCTTCCGCCGCTGTCTCTGCCGGTGGAGTCACGGGCACAGAGCAACGCGGTCCATTTAGGCTCGACAACCCAATCGATGACCCACTTCGGGTGCGCGATGCGGAGGGCGGTGACCGCCGGCAAGGCATGCAGGATGTCGCCCATGGCGCCCAAGCGGACCACGAGCAAACGGAAGTTGGACTGCGTCTGCAAAGATCGATTTTCTCACACAGCTTGCGCGGTCTCGATCCGCTCTGCCAGCCAATCGAGGACGGTATGCTCGTCTTCAATTTCGGTGCGGAGGCCGACGGTGAGGAGCGGGCGCTGGGGCGCGAGGTTTCGCAAGCGCACCTTGTCTTTTTCGGTGGTGAGCAGGGCGACGGCGCCCACGCGCTGTGCGGCCTCGTCGAACTGCCTGATGTCCCGGGGGGTGTAGTGATGGTGATCGGGAAACGAGATGCGGCGCGGGATGCGCATGCCGGTTGCTGCCAGGCCAGAGAAGAATTGCTCGGGGCGGGCGATGCCGCAGAAGGCGACGGCCGGCCCGGCGACGGCGGGGATTTCCATGCGACGGCGCAGGCGCCAGAGCGGCCCGTTCCAGCCCCAGGCGCGAAGCTCCGCTTCGAAGGCGGAATCATCCGCCGGAATGGCAATCACGCTCGCGCGCATGGCCGCGCGGAGAGGCTCGCGAAGATTGCCGGCCGGTAGGAGGGTGTCGTGGAAGTCGCTGCGATCGAGAAGGAGGATATCGATGGAGCGGGCGAGCCGGCGATGTTGAAAGCCGTCGTCCAAAATATGGGCATGAGGGCATTGGCTTCCCCTGAGGTCCTGCTGCCCTGATGCGGCGCGGTCACCGGCCTCGGCGAGAAGGCCGGCCTGATAGCGTTGCGGCGCGACGTAGACGGGAACTCCGGTTGCGCGCGCGATGAGAAGAGGCTCATCGCCAAACTGGTCCGCGGACCCTGCAGGGTCGACGCGCATCGGCTGAGAGCTTTGACGCCCATAGCCGCGCGAGAGCACGTCGACGGCGATTCCGCGCGCCGTGAGGAGTTGAGCAAGAGCGATGGCGAGAGGCGTTTTGCCCGCGCCGCCCGTGGAGAGATTGCCGATGCTGAGGACGGGCCAAGCAAGGCGCTGCGCGGGGCGATGTTGCCTGGAACGCCAGGCAACGCCGGCAGCATAAAGCGGCACAAGGGGCGCGAGCCAGGGGCGCTTCACGAGGTCGCGCCTTCGGCAAGCAAAGCGCGGATCGCGGTGACGGTGCGATCGGTGGCGCCGGATTGGGCGTCAAAGACTTCGCGGGCGCGCCGGCCCATGGGCTCGGCTTGGTCGGGGTGCGCGAGCAGATCGACGAGCACGGCGGCAAGCTCGTTTCTGGATGCGATACGAAGCGCATCGTGGGCGCGCAGATCGTCGGTGATGGCGCGGAAGTTGGCGTAGTGGGGACCCATGACGATGGGAACGCCGAACTGAGCCGGCTCAAGCGGGTTATGCCCGCCAGAGGGAACAATGCTGCCACCGACAAAAGCGACGGTGGCGAGCGAGTAGACCGAGGCGAGTTCTCCGATGGTGTCGAGCAGGATCACCTGACCCGCGGCGATCTTTCGCTGTTCTTCGAGGGGGCGGCCGGTCCAGCCGGAACGGCGGCACCAGGCGAGCTTGGACTTTTCCAAGAGCGCGGCAACGGCGTTAAAGCGCTCGGGATGGCGCGGGGCCAGGACCAGTGCGAGGCCGGATATTTTCGCGGCAAGCGCCGGCCACAGTTCGATGAGCGCGGCTTCTTCGCCTTCGAGCGTGCTGCCAGCGACGAGGAAGCGCATGCTGGAGCCGAGAGAGTGGAGCAGCCGCGTCGCTTCGGCTTCGGCGGCGGCGCGCACATCGAACTTCAGATTCCCGGTGACGGTGACACGTTCGGGCGGGCAGCCGATGGCGGTGAGGCGTTGGCCGTCGGTCTGGCTTTGCGCGAGCGCGCGGCGGATGCGGCTGAGCAGAGGTCTCCACAACCAGCGCAGCTTGCGGTAGCGCGGCCAGGATCGATCGGAGATGCGCGCGTTGACCACAGCCACGGGAATGGCTCGGCGAAAGGAGCAGTCGAGGAGGTTGGGCCAGAACTCGGTTTCGGCGAGGATGAGCAACCGCGGCCGGAGCGCGTCGAGATAATTGCGCACCGACCAGCGGAGGTCGAGGGGGCAGTAGAAGACGCGATTGGGGCCGAAGCGCTCGCGCGCCAGATCCTGGCCGGTTTTTGTCGTGGTGGAGACGAGCACCTGGACGCCGGGAAGGGCTGCATCGAGCTCGGCGATCAGGCGGCTGACGGCGAGAACCTCGCCGACGGAAACGGCGTGCAGCCAGATCACGGGACGCTTGGGGGCGGCGCTTTTGAGCCAGGGAGGCACGCGTCCCAAGCGCTCGCGGAGACCCTCGCGATATTTATGAGTGGTAGCCATCCGCCACAACCACCATGGCGCGCTGGCCAGGAGGCCGGAGAGCAGGGCCAGGTTATAGAAAAGCAGAATCATATGTGACGGAATGCGGCTGTTTCGTGTCTAACCCTCAAATGATACAGTCGAGCACGATGACGGCTTTGAAGGGGCTCGCTCTTAGGACGAAGAGGCGCCAGTGGAAGATGGTTGCGCTGCTGGCGGTGTCTCTGGGATTGCCAGCGAGGGCTTCGGATCACAAAGAGCCGCCGGTGGAGCCGGCGACGTCGTTCCCGGCCGTGGAAGTGCACGAGAACGAGAAGGTGGCGATTGCGGCTGAGCCGTACGACACCAAGGAGAAGGAATCGATCTTTCGGGTGGATTACCTGAGCCACGGGGTGATGCCGGTGCGGCTGATCATTACAAATAACGGCGACCGGCCGATTTCGCTGCGCGATGCGCGCATCCTGTTTCAGACGCCGGCGGGGGACCGGATTCAGGCGGCGGAGCCGGAGGATGTGGAGCGGCTGATGACGCGCAAGGAGCGCGAGGGCAGCAAGATTCCGATGCCCGGGCCGATTCCCAGCTTGCACACGAAGCCGAAGGCGAGCAACAAAGAAGTGGAAGCGGACTTCGACGAGTTTGAATATGGGGCACTGGTGGTGGAGCCGCACACCACGCGCGCCGGGTTCCTGTTTTACGACGTATCGCAGCTCGACAATCCGCTGCGGGGATCGAAGCTCCACCTGCACGAGATCCGCGATGCCGACGGAAAAGAGCTCTTCTACTTCGAAATTCCCTTCGATAAGTATCTACGGTCCAAATCACGCGACATGAAATGAGATGGGCGGTCGGGGCTCGCGTTGCGCGGGGAAACCGCGAGGCCGCGCGTTCCGCCTGTGAGCGGATGATAGGATGCGGTCATTCGTCGCTGCATCTTGACCATGCGGAGGCCTGAACCTGGATGTCACGAAAGCCTGACTATGGAATCGACGCTCCCGGGGTAATTCGAAACGACTTCATTTTTGGCGCGCTCTTCCTGATCATCGCGGTAGTGTTTCCGCGCGTAACCATTGCCCACATCGAGTTCATCCTGATGCCGGGATTTGTCTATCCGGCCGCATGGTTCTTTCTGTTTGGCGGATTGATGCTGCTGTATTCGCTGCGAGGCAAATTCCGGCACCGGGACCGCATGCTCGCCAAGGTGAAATGGAAGGGGAATGAGCAGGTTCTGGATGTTGGCACGGGGCGCGGGCTGCTGCTGATTGGCGCGGCCAAGAGGCTGACGACGGGACACGCGACGGGGATCGACATCTGGAATGCGGAGGATCTGTCGGGGAACGGCCCGGAGGGATTGAAGACGAACATCGCGCTTGAAGGCGTGGGCACGAAGACGACGATCTTGAACGACGATGCGCGGCAGATGAGTTTGGCGGACGGGTCGATGGATGTGGTGTTGTCGAACCTGTGCCTGCACAACATCTATCAGAAGCCGGGGCGCGCGAAGGCTTGCGCGGAGATTGCACGCGTGCTGAAGCCGGGCGGAATTGCGGTGATCTCGGACTACAAGCTGACGAAGGAGTATGCAGGGGAGTTCGCGAAGGCGGGCTTGCAGGTGGAGATGTGCCCAGAGGATTGGACGGGGACGTTTCCGCCGTTGCGGATCGTGCTGGCGAGGAAGCCGGCATAGGACAAAGCGCGAGGCAAGCGCCCGAGCCCGCGAACGGTGGTGGATGAGAACCGGCGCAGATTCGGCCGGCGGCTATTCGAAGTAGGTCGCCGTGGTGGTGTCGGTTTCCCAGATGGTGCAGTCTTTGACGCGCACGCGGCCGTGGGTCATGCCCTGGAGCTGCTGGTTGGTCTGATCGTAGAAATACCTGGCGATGTTTTCGGCGGACGGGTTGAGGGTCATGAAGGGCTCGAGGTCGTTGAGCATCTGGTGGTCGATGCGGTCGATGACGGGGCGGAGAACGTGTTTGAGGAGCTTGAAGTCGAGGAGGAGCCCGGTCTGGTCGAGCTCGGCGCCGGCAAGGGTGACGCGCACCTTGTAGTTGTGGCCGTGCGGATTTTCGCACTTGCCCTGGTAGTTGCGCAGGTAATGTCCTGAGGAGAATCCCGCCTCTACGGTGACTTCGTACATCGGTGTGTGTCCGATCCTGTGCGGGAAAGAATCCCAGAGAACATTTTAGGCCTTGGGTGGCCAGAGAGGGGTTAGTTTCGACCTTCGCGGCGCCGGCGGCGCTGGGACTGGCGGGCTTGTTCGCTGCGGCGGTCGACTTGCTCGAAGAGCTGGCTCATGACGCCGATGAGGACGGAGGCAAGGCCGGCAAGAAGCAGGACGAGGGAGACGGTGCGCCAGAGCGAGCCGTTGGCGGGCAGTCCTGGCTGGAAGCTCGAGGGCACGAGCGACATGGCCATGGAGAGGACAGCGAAGAGGCCCAGGGTTGCGCCGAGGATGTAGAAGTTACGTGACATGGAGGCAAAGGAAAGGTCCCTGTGTTGCGATTGTACGGCGCGGCTAGACGGTGAGTTCGGCGGAGTTGATCAGATTGACGCCGGCACGGGCGAATTGGGATTCAATGGCGGCCACGGAGCCGTTGAGGTCGATGGCGCGGCAGGCGTCGCAGAGGATGGTCGCGGAGAAGCCGAGCCGGCGGGCATCGAGGGCGGAGTAGCCGACGCAGTAGTCATAGGCGAGGCCGGCGAGGAAGACGCTGGAGAGCTGGCGCTCGCGCAGGTAGCCGGCAAGGCCAGTGGGGGTGGTGCGGTCGTTCTCGAAGAAGGCGGAGTAGGAGTCGATGGCGGTGCGAAAACCTTTGCGGAGGATGAGCTGAGCGTGGGGAATGTGGAGGGCGGGGTGGAGCTCTGCGCCGTTTGTCCCCTGCACGCAATGGTTGGGCCAGAGCGTTTGCGGGCCGTAGGGCATGGTGATCTGTTCGAAGGGCTGCTTGCCGGGATGCGAGGACGAGAAGGAGGCGTGGCCGGCGGGGTGCCAGTCCTGGGTGAGGATGACGTGGTCGAAGCGCTGCGCGATGCGGTTGATGGGGGCAATGACGGCGTCACCGTCGGCGACGGCCAGCGCGCCGGCGGGGCAGAAATCATTCTGGACGTCGATGACGAGGAGGACGTCGTGGGGGGTGAGGGGCATGGGCGGCGCTCATGACCAGTGTAGGCCGCGCGTCTCGGTGGACGGTCAGCGAGGGCGGGGGATACCTTGTTGCTTCCAGAGCTTGTCCCAGTTCCAGATGTCGCCCCAGGCCTTGGGTGGGATGCGGTAGCCGAGCTGATGGGCGAGCTGGAGGATCTGGCCGCGATGATGCGCTTCGTGGGAGAACATGTAGAGAAACATGGCGCCGCCCGCGGGCCACGTGCGGGACCATGCGCCACGCGAGAAGCGCGTGACCTTGCGCTCGGACGCATCTGCCAACCCGTCGGTGAGCATGCGGAGACATTGCGCGGCACTTTTCTTGTGTGCGGACGCGGCCTGCTTCATGGTGCAACGGTGGGGATCGAGAGGCGCAGGGCAGGTGAGATGCGGGGCCGATTCGCGGATCCAGACGAGGCGGCAGTTGTGCAGGTGGACGTAGATCTGCGCGATGGTGCGGCCGGCGTTGGATTGACCGGGAAGCTGCGCACGCCATGCCTTGGGATTGAGTTGCGCGAGCAGGTGCTGGTTCATGGCGTCGTTGATGGCGTAGGTGGCGAGGAGGGAGTCGCGCAGGTCGGTGGTGGAGGGCATGGCTATTTCCTGGCCGTGTCGAGGCGGAGGAAGCGGGCGGCATTGTTGTAGAGGATGTCGCGCTTCTGTTCGGGGGTTAGGTAGTCGGCGTTCTGGATGAGGCTGATGGAGTAGGCCATGAGCTTGGGCCATCCCATCTGGTCGGTGCCGAACATGACGCGATCTTCGAAGCCTGCTTCGACGAGGCGCCGGATATAGCGGTTGACTTCGATGAGCGGATAGCTCCAGATGAGGCCGGCAACGTCGACGTAGACGTGCGAGTTGGCCTGCAGGAGCGTGAGCATCTCTTCGATCGTGGGGTAGCCGGCGTGCATGACCTGGACGCGCAGCTTGGGATGGCGCGCAAGCAGGTCTTCGAGCAGGAGCGGGTTGCCCATGGAGCCGCGGAAGTTGGGGCTATTGATGTTGGCGCGGCCGGAACCGCCGGTGCCCATGTGAATGGCGACGGGGATGTCGAGTTGCTCGGCGAGAGCGAAGTACTTGTCAACGGATGGATCGCTGGGTGAGATGCCTTCGTATTGCAAGCCGATTTCGCCCATCACCTTGAAGCCATCCTGCGTGAAGTCTTTGCGCAGTTCGTCGATGGGCAGGCGAGAACCATCCATAGCCTCGCTGAATGAAGTGCCGGGGATGACGCGGCCGGGCGCGGCGTCGCGCCACTTCCGCACGCTCTTGGGATCGCCGAAGACGACGGCGGAGACGTTGAGACGCTGCATTTCAGCGACGACGTCGTTAATGTATTCGCCCTTGGCAGAGGGATAGAGCTTGGGCGAGCACTCATCCTGGATCCAGCCGAAGGGGGCTTCTTTGGTGTCGGGATCGGAAGCCAGGAACTTGGGCGTGTTGGGACACATGGAGTCGCCAAAGGACTCATCCATTGCGTGTACGTGGACGTCGAGGATGGGAGGAAGCTTGTCGCTGGTATTTTGGGCGCGCACCGCTGCGGCACCGAAGGCAAAGAGGGCAACGCAGAGGGCGGCGCACTTTTGAGAATGCGAAGGCATGGCCGATCTCCTAGGCAGACCATGGTAAGCCACACCTGGCTCTCAGCTATCAGCGATCCGCCGTAAGCCGTCGGTTCTCAGCAAAGGGCAAGTCTCCCAGCCTAGCGAAAGAAGCGTTCGACGTCGGCGAGCGAGGTGGTGGTGCGGTAGGGCGGCAGGCTTTGCAGGAAGGTCTGACCGTAGCGCTGGGTGCGAATGCGCGGGTCGAGGAGGACGAGGACGCCGCGGTCTTCGAGCGAGCGGATGAGGCGGCCGAAGCCCTGCTTGAGGGTAAGGACGGCAGACGGAACCTGGTAGTCGAAGAAAGGCTTGCCGCCGGCTTCTTCAATGGCGCGCATGCGTGCCTGGACGACGGGGTCGTTGGGGACGGCGAAGGGCAGGCGGTCGATGATGACGCAGCTCAGGGCTTCGCCCTGCACGTCAACGCCCTGCCAGAAGCTGGAGGTGCCAAAGAGGACTGCGTTCGGAGTGGCGCGGAACTCTTCGAGCAATGCCTTTCGCGGCGCTGTGCCGTGAAGGAGAATGGGGAAGTCGAGGACGGGAAGCAGGAGTTCGTAGAGCGTGCGCATCTGCGCGTAGCTGGTAAAGAGGCAGAAGGCGCGGCCGCGCGAGAGGGTGAGGATGCGGCGAACGGTGTCTGCCGCCGATTCGGCGAAGTCGGGGTGGCGCGGATCGGGCATCTCAGGCGGGAGATAGAGCAGAGCCTGTTCACCGTATTTGAAGTGCGAGGGGACGACGAGCTCGCGCGCTTCGCTGAGTCCGAGGCGGGTGCGGACGTGGGCGAATCCGCCCTGGACGGTGAGGGTGGCCGAAGTGAGCACGACGGTGGGGATGGACTCGAAGAGCATCTCGTGCAGGAGCTCGGAAACATCGATGGGGGTGGCCTGAATATGCACGCTGCGACTGGACCGTAAAAGGCGTCCCTCAGAACGTTCCGCGGGCATCGACCGTTCTGCCGGGGTTCCGGCAGGGGCACGGCGCTCGAGCCAGTAAACCATGTTGCTGGCGTTGGACTCGAGGAGGAACTCGAGCTCCGTGCGAAGGCGGGCGACGCGTTTGCGCAGGCCCGGTGCCTCGTCGATGGCGGTGAGGCGATCCATCTCGGCTTCGAGAAGCTTGAGAGAGGCGCGAACGGACATGTAGAGGTCGCCCGAGGTTTCGAGGAATTCTTCGCGCGCGGTGAAGGGCTGGCGACCGTCGGACGGCATGGGAAGTCCGGCGAAGAACATGCGGGCACGTTCGCGCAGTTGCTGGGTGATGGCGGGAAGGCTTTCGGCGCCGGGCTTGCCGCGAAGCAGAACATCGGTATCGCGCGCAAGCTCTTCGAAGCGAACGTTGGAGACGGAAAGACCAAAGTAGCTGGAGGCGACATCTTCAAGCTCGTGCGCTTCATCGAAGACGACAGCGGCGGCCTCGGGAAGGATTCCAGCATCGGGTGCGCCGGCTGCCTCTTGCTTTACGGCGAGGTCGGCGAAGAAGAGGTGGTGATTGACGATGATGATGTCGGACTCGAGAGCGCGGCGGCGCATCTCGGTGATGAAGCAGCGGCGGTAATCCGGGCACGTTGATCCGAGGCAGTTGTCGGCACGAGCGTCGAGCTTGCTCCACAGGGCGCTTGACTCAGGAAGTGCGGAGAGCTCGGCGCGATCGCCGGTTTCAGTTTCGCGCTCCCACGCGGCGATCTGCTGGTATTGGTTCACCTCTTCGAGCCCGGAGAGAATGGGCTGATCGCGAAGGACGACCAGCTTGTGGCGGCAGAGGTAGTTGGCGCGGCCTTTCATGTAGCAAACGCGGAGCTCGCCCAGCAGGGACTCGAGGAACGGGATGTCGCGAAAGAAGAGCTGGTCCTGCAAAGCCTTGGTCCCGGTGGAGACGATGACGCGCTGGCCGGTGCGGAGAGAGGGCAGAAGATAAGCGAGGGTCTTGCCCGTGCCGGTGCCGGCTTCGACGATGAGGTGGCGGCGCTCGGTGAGGGCGCGCTCGACGGCCTTGGCCATTTCGAGTTGGCCGGGGCGGTATTCGTAGGGCAGTGGCGATTGCGCGAGGATGCCACCCGGCGCGAAGAATTCGTGGAGGGTGGGCAAGGCGCGGGGAGTGGTTTGAGTGGCCGACATCGCGAGCGGTGTTCTCTCCATTCTATTGAGGACAGGGGGCGAAGGCGGGAAGCGATGCTCACGCGATATCGTGCGGCGCATCACTCGGAATGAGACAGTATGTAATCTGCAGATACACGGTAGTTTGCGCAGGTGCACCCTTCGGTAACCGGAAAGAGGTTTCCCTCTTTTGAGCTATGTTGGCGCGGTTGCGGCTGATAGAAAATGAATGAAAGAAGTGATTGCACGGGCGCCTGAAGCGCGTATGCAAGCGAGATCGTGGATCGAGATTAGAGAAATACTTTGATGAATGAAAAGGAGCCGGGACCTAGATGACGGATGCGGCAGCGGAAATGTCTTCGGCGATGCCGCCGTCTCTTTCCTTGCAAAAGACTCTGGCCTACACTCTATGGGCTCTGGCAGGAATTCACTTCCTCCAGCTGTTGCTCTGGAGAACGCAACCTGTAGCGGCGTCGCGTTATTGCACAGCTGCATTAGTTTTTGTGGCGGCGATCTGCGTTTATTGGCGTGCGCAACGGCTCGCGGCCGGCGAACAATTGATACTGCGGTGGGCGGGCGGCGGGATCATTTTGTGGGGAGCGGCGCATACGCTCGAAACGGTGCTGGGGCGGTCGCTCGAAGCCAGCAACCTGGCAGTTGATCCCTCGGACTTCATCTACATCGCGGCGACGTTTCCGTTGTTGCTGGCGCTTTCGACTACGCGTGAGACCGCGTCGATGCGCACCGTCGCATTGCTCAACTGGGCGCAGGTTGGGATCGCGCTGGTGTTGACGTATTTCCGGCTTTACCGGATGGATCTGCCGCCGGCCTCAGCGACGCTCGTGATGGGAAAGATCTACGGAGTGGCCTGTGTGCTGTTGGCGGTGATGGCGGCTCTGCGGCTGTTCACTTGGGATACCGTGGAGGAGCGACGGAGCATCGGATTGATCTTCACGTTCCTGTGTCTCTATGTGCCGGTGGAACTGGGGATGGATTTCGCGACCGCGCATTGGAAGCTCAGGGGTGGACATTTTTTCGACCTGCTCTGGAGCGTCCCGTTTCTTGTTGTGGGCTGGCAGTCGCTGCGCCTGCCGATCGAGGGCGCGCAGACGGAGCCGGCGCAGAATCCGCGGCGCTTCCGGCTGCTGGTTGGCACGTTGTGTCCGATGCTGATCGCGACGGGCGTATTTGCGTTGGCGGCGTCGATCACGAGCCAGCACGCGACGCTGGCGCTGGCGGCAATCTTTCTGCTGCTGGTCATCCAGGGGCTGCATGCGGGCCTATTGCAGCTGAACTACCTGACGGGGCGATTGCTGCTGCTGGAGCGGGAACAGGAACTGCGAGAAGCCAACGCGACCCTGCAGCAACTGTCGCTGCTGGATCCGCTGACCAAGGTGGCCAACCGCCGGCGGTTCGACGCGGCGCTGGACCGGGCATGGCGGCGCGCGTTGCGCAAGAAGCATCGCATCGCGCTGCTCATCATTGACGTGGATTTTTTCAAGAGCATCAACGACCGTCATGGGCATGGGTATGGCGATGAGTGCCTGGTGACGGTTGCCAGGCTGGTGGAGCAGCAGGCCGGAAGGCCGGACGATTTGCTTGCGCGCTATGGCGGCGACGAGTTTTTCCTGCTGTTGCCGGATACCGACAAAGATGGCGCGACCGTAGTGGCGAAGCGCATTCACGAGACGATCAAGGCGAGGGCGCAAGCCAGTCTGGCATCGCCGTTCGAGGGGCGCATGACGGTAAGCATCGGCGCGGCGGTGATCGATGCCACGGTGAACCCGAGAGATCCCGTGGTTCTGGTGGCAGCCGCGGATAAAGCTCTCTACGAGGCCAAGCGTCTGGGGAGAAACCAGACGTATCTGCAGGTGGTAAGCAGCGAAACGCCCTAGGGAGCACGCCGTGTGCAACCGAGGGCGCAGTCTCGCAGCGAGCGCATGAGGCGCAGGCGGTGCGTCGCGCATCGTGCAAGGCGCTGGGGGAGATCGCGAACCAGAGCAAGCGTGGCGGAGGCCGTACCGCAGAGGCCGTCGCGAGCAAAACAACTAGGCTTCGGCGGTGGTCGGATCGATGATCGATTTGACTTCAGAGATTTTGTTGGCCGGGAATCCGCCCTGCTGCGCGTGCTCGCGAACCATGGCTTCGTTGGGCGCGATGTAGACGCAGTAGATCTTGTTGTCGGTTACGTAGCTGTGCACCCATTGAATCTGGGGTCCGAGGTTGCGCAGCACTCCGCAGGACTTCTGGGAGATGGCGTGCAGCTGGTCGGCGGAAAGGTCGCCAGCGCCGGGAATTTCGCGTTCGATCACGTACTTGGGCATGCGGGGTCTCTCTCCTTGCAGATCGCCGGTGAACGGTAGTGTAAATGCGGAAATGGTTGTAGCGGGAGAGAAAAGTGGGTCCGGCAAAATAGGATGGAGAAAGCCCTGAGTTGCGGGATTGCCGGAAAGCGGTTTGGTGGAGCTTTGCGGCGAAGCCCAGGGGCGGATTTTTGGAGGAGGAACGGATTGCCGCACGATCGCAGGTCGGTGATCACAGCACGCCCGGGAGCGGAGACTCTGCCGCTGGTGGCGATCGTCGGGCGACCAAATGTCGGAAAGTCGACGCTCTTCAATCGACTGACCAGGAGCCGGCGATCGATCGTAGGCGACGAGCCGGGGATCACGCGCGACAGGATCTATGGCGAGTATGACTGGGAGGGACGGCGATTCCGGCTTGTGGATACGGGCGGCATCGTGCCCGACGATCCTGAGCTGATTCCTGCGGAGATCTACAAGCAGGCGCGCGTGGCTCTGGAGGAAGCGGCAGCCCTGGTGCTGGTGGTGGATGCGCGGACCGAACTGGCGAGCCCGGATTACGACCTGGTGAAGCTTTTGCTGCGGGCAGGCAAACCGGTGTTTCTCGCGGTGAACAAGGTGGAAGGCGACGCGATGGCGCTGGCGGCGGAGAACTTCCGGAGGCTGGGAATTCGCGAAGTGTTTCCGATCAGCGCAGAACACGGGTTGGGGATTGGCGATCTGCTGGATGCGATTGGCGAAGCGGTGCCGGAGGCCCAGGGACCAGGGATCGGGGATCAGGGATCAGTGGACGAAGAGACTTCGCCGAGGGAGGCGGAGAGCGGCGAGGAACTTGCGGAAAGAGATGCATCCTCAAAGGTGGCGGCGGAAAGCGCGGAAGACAAGCGCTCGCTGGACGCTCCGCATCGGACGCATGGCGAGTTTGAGCAGCATGAAACATCGGTGGCGATCATCGGGCGGCCCAACGTCGGCAAATCGACGCTATTGAATGCGCTGACCGGAACGGGACGTGCCATTGTCTCGCCGGTTGCAGGGACAACGCGCGACGCTGTGGACGAGGTTGTTACCTATGAAGGCAGCCAGCTTCGATTTGTCGATACGGCGGGAATTCGACGCAAGGGCAAGACGCACCTGATGGCGGAGAAGCTGAGCGTGGTGATGGCGCGGCGGCACCTGGAAGCGGCGGACGTGGCGCTGCTGGTGATTGATGCAACCGAGGGCGTGACCGCGAGCGACGCGACGATCGGCGGCTATGCGCATGAGAGCGGGCGCAGCGTGATTCTGGTGGTGAACAAGTGGGACGCGGTGACGACGGGAAGGACCGATGGGAAGCCGGCGGCGGATCGCGAGATTTTCGAGCGGCAGTTGCGCGCATCGCTGAAATATCTAAGTTATGCGCCGGTAATTTTTCTATCAGCCCTGGAAGGCAAGGGCGTGGGGCGAGTGCTGCGGGAAGTGAAGTCAGTGGCGCAGGAGCGGCGCAAACGGATCACGACAGGACAGATGAATCGCTTTCTGGAGCGCATCGATTTTCAGCGAGCGCCGGTGCCGATGGCGAAGCGCATCCGGATCTTCTACATGACGCAGGCGGCGGTGGCGCCGCCAACCTTTGTACTCTTCACCGATCGCGACGTGAAGTTGCATTTCGCCTTCGAGCGATTCCTCGAAAACCAGATTCGCGCGGCCTTCGGGTTTAAGGGCACACCGATCTGGTTCAAGGTGAAGGCGCGGGGGAAAGACAAGGAATAGGCATTAGGGTCGGAAGTAGATCCTTCGCTCGGCTCACCGCGCAAGCGCCGCGCTCTTGCAGGGCTCCAAGCGCGCAGAGGCTCAGGACGACAGGATCAATCAGGCGGCGGTGACGGGCTCGCGGACGGAGTAGCCCTGCTCGGCGAGGTGGCGTCCCATCTGCGTATACATGGCGGGATCGTTGGGCTGCCAGGTGCCAAGGCCATCGACGTAGCGGTTGTACATGGAGAAAGCGGCGGCGATGAGCACGGTGTCGTGAATCTCCATGTCAGTAGCGCCCTGCTGGCGCGCGCGCTCGATATCGAGGGCGGACACCAGCTTGCCATCCTGCTGGACCTTGCCTGCGATCGCGAGGAGCGACTTGAGCTTGGCGCTAATCGGCGCCTCGCGGAAGTCGGCCTTGACGCGCTCGACCACGGAAGGATCGCCCAGATGGGCGGAGGCGGCAGCGCCGTGGCTTAGTTCGCAAAAGGTGGTTTTGTTGCGCGAGGAGACGTAGGCCGCGATCAATTCGCGCTCCGCGGGGGTGAGCGAATTGGGCTCGTGCAGCAGGATATGCGCGAGCTTGCGCATGGGCTCCGCGGTTTCAGGACGAAACTTGAACGCGGCGGAAATGCCGGGCAAGCCATCGGGAAGATTGATGTGGGCCATGTGGACGACTCCTGAGATTCGCGATCTGTTGCTGCAAGGGTGAGCGGTGAAAGTTATCTGCCTGCCGCAGCGAGATATTCCTCGCTTACGGAGACGTAGCCATCGCGCGCTACGCGCCGACCCCGTTCGCGGTAGAGCGCCTCGTCGTCAGGCTGGACCGTGTCGAGGCCGTCGACATACCGGTTGTACATGCAAAAGGCGGCGGCAATCAAGACCGTGTCATGGATCTCGAGGTCGGTAGCGCCTTCTTTGCGCGCGGCTTCCACGTCGGCCGCGGTCACAAGCTTGCCGTCCTGCTGGACTTTGCCGGCGATGGCCAGCAGGGCTTTCAGCTTGGGAGTGATGTCGGCCTGAGTGAAGTCGGACTTGACCTGCTTGACCAGAGCTTCGTTGCCGCCCAGGTGAGCGGCGGCGATGGCTCCGTGGATACTGTGGCAGTAGCGTGTGCAGTTGCGGCTGGAAACGTAGGTGGCGATGAGCTCGCGTTCGCCCTTGCTGAGGGTTCCTGGCCCCTGGAGCAGGATTTCGACGAGAGCGTTAAGGGGACGCGCGGTTTCGGGCCGGAAGGCCATGGCACCGCGGATGCCAGGAAGGTGAAGAGGAAGCGCGATGTGGGGCATGGGAAACTCTCCAGGTGATGCGGGAACAAGGGGTTAACGCAATGAGGGGAGAAGAAACGATCAGGGTCTCTTCGCCATCGTGCGGCTATCGTAAGAACCGAGCGGCCATGAGCGCATCGAACTTTTGGTTGACGCGCTCATTGCGGCTGGGTGGATGGCTGGCTCGCCGAAGATGAGCTGCCCGGCGCCGCCTGGGGCACGGCGTCAGCATCGCGAGGGTTGAGATCGGTGACGTGGACGCTGGCCTCGGTTTCAGGCACGGTGCCGTCGTTGAGCTGAACCTGGGTTGGAGGGCCGACCACGACCATGCGCTCCATGGCATGCCCGCGGGCAGGCACATAGACACGCTCGGTGAGGGAAGCTTTTGCGGTGCGGACGGTGACCGGGACCTCGGCGGCCGCATAGCCGGCGTTGGTGACGTTGATCGCGACCAGCCAGGTTCCTGCCTGCGCGGCATTGGGGAAGACGTTTTCGATAGCGAGATCGGGCAGGCCCTTGTCGGAGTCGACCCAGTCAGAAAAGAACCAGGACAGGTCTCGATGCACGCCTGCTTTTTTGACGAGGGATTCGAGCGAATCTGACGCTCCGGGGGCTTCGCCGACCCATGCGCGCAGAGCCGCAGCGAGGGCGTCGTCGCCGGTCAGATCGCGCAGCATCCAGAAGACATAGGCAGATTTGGTGCGGTAGTAGATCGGCGCTATGGCAAGGGCAAGTGGCGAGCCGGAGCTCTCGCCCGGGCTGGACGGCTCGGCGAGCGCCAGGGCTGAACGATCGGCTTCGAGCATTTCTAGCGCGCGCTCACGGCCCTGGCGTTTTTCGACCCAGAGCGACTCCATGAACGTGGCCAAGCCTTCATTGAGCCAGGCGGGCGCTGGGTGTGACCGGTTTTCCGCATAGGCGTGGGTAAAGACGTGAACCAGGGCGCGATCAATTTGATCGTTGGGCCCACTATGAAGGCTGGCGGCGAGCAACGCGCCGGTTTCAAAGGGAGCGTCGTAGGGGTCTGGCAGATCAAGCAAAGTCAGCTGCGTGCGCGGCTGTTTGCCGAGCCAACTCTCGAGAAACGGCGACACAACGGCAGCCTCGTCGATCCAGCTCTGGACGGAAATGTTGTCGTCCTGAGTCGCGAACGCCGTGAGATTCGGGCCCGCGTGGGCATTGCGTTCGGCAACAAAGAGGCTGGGTGCGAGAAAACCGAGCGCGGGAAAGTCCGCTGTCGCGGTGGCGATGCCGGCGACATCGGGACTGGAGGCCGCAGGATCGTTGACCGTGAGAGCAGCTGGGGCGCCGTTGACGATGGCGACGGTGGGCGGCTGGCCGTTGGGGAATTCGACGGTGAGGCGGAGGTGGAAGCGCGTGCGGGAGAGGGCGAGCTTGTTGCGGCCGACTTCATCGAAGAGCCGGGAGCCGTCGCCCAGGATGACGGGGATGCTGGAGACGGGATACCAGACCACGTTGCCGAATCCGCGCAGGCCAGTGAATTCGGGGGAGATTTCGTCCCAGTCGGAATGAAAGGCAACGTTGTCGGGGGTGCCGAGGAGAGTGAGCCGCTGCGCCGCGGGCACGATCGTTCCGGAATAGACAGCGTCGATCTGGAGCGTGGCGCCGGGTGCGAGCAATTCGGGCAAGGGCACGGCCGCTTCGTGAAGCTGGCCGGTGTGATCGGTGTCGGAGTTGAGGGTTGCAACGGGGAATTGAACGTTGCGGCCGGCGATGCGGATTTGCTCCCACATGAGCGAAGAGGAGATTTGCAGAGGGATGCGGGCGAGCGGGGACTTGCCGTCGTTGCGCACTGTGAGCAGGGCGCGAACGGCAATGCGGTGGGCGGCTGTTTGCAGATGGACGTCGAGGTCGAGGGCAGCGAAGGCGACGGCGAGGCGCTCGGCGTCGGTGGCGACGGGCTCGGCAGCGATCTGGGGCTGGTTGGCCGCGGGGCCGGTGGTGGTTGTGGTCTTGCCCTGGTCGTCGGTCGATCGCGAGAAGATGACTTTGCCGGCCGGGGATTGTGCTTGTCCCGGGCTACCCTGAGGTGCTGAAGGGGGCGGATTTTGCGCGGAGACGGTAAGAGCGCCACCGAGGATGGCACATGCCACCATCCGGAGAGACAACAACAACTTCATGAACCGAGACCTCTTTGCTGCTTTGGTTTGGACGCGCGCGAGTTGGCAGGGACAGCCGGGCTTTGGCTCTTGCGGCGCATCTGCCGGGCGGCTTCATAGAGCACGACGGCTCCAGCGGTTGAAACATTCAAGGAACTGACGCCGCCTGCCATGGGAATGCGGAGCAGGTGATCGCAGGTACGGCGGACGAGATCGTGCAGACCAGCACCTTCGCGGCCGAGGACCAGGACGCAGGTCCCTGTGAAATCGAATTGGTCGTAGTCGGAAGCGCCGCGCTCGTCGAGACCGACGATCCAGAAATTGTGCTGTTTGAGCTGCTCGAGGGCGCGCACGAGGTTGACGACGCGGACGATGCGAAGATGCTCGGCGGCTCCGGCGCTGGCTTTGACGGCGGCGGGACTGAGCGGGGCGGAACGGCGCTCGGTGAGGAGGACGCCGTCGACGCCCGCGCCGTCGGCGACGCGCAGAAGGGCGCCGAGGTTCTGCGGGTCTTCGACGCCGTCGAGGGCGAGAAGAAGGCGGGAAGCGGTCGAGTGCCGTGGAGGGGGCGCGAAGAGGTCTTCGAGGGCGAGAAGTTCCTGTGGACGGACGAAGGCGACGACGCCCTGATGGGTGGGAACGCCGGCAAGCTCGGTAAGCTGGTCGCGCGATTCCTGGCGCACGCGCACGCCAGCCTGGCGGCAATCGGCCACCAAGCGGGCAAGGCGGTCGTCGTGACGCTCGCGGGAGACGAGCACTTGATCAAAGCGGCGGCGGCCGGCTTTGAGCGCCTCCTCAACCGGATGGAGGCCGTAGAGAACATCCATACAACTTAGTTTAGATTGTTCGGTAACGCGGAGAATCGGGGGCCCGAGAACTCGACTCTACGGAGAGAAAGACGCGGTGAAGTCAAAGAGCGTGAAGACATTCCGGGCAGTGCTGGAAAAGGTGGAGTCCACACCGCCGTGGGTGATTGCGCGCCTGCCTTTCGATCCCAAAAAGGCATGGCCGGAGTGGAGCAGCCGGCGGGTACGCGGCTCGATCAACGGATTCGAGTTTCAAACTTCGCTGCTGAATACGAAGGGACAGGGCTATTGGTTTGTTGTCTACAAGAAATTGCTGAAGGGCGCGGGTGCGAAGACAGGGGACAAAGTCGAGATAAAGCTGGAGCCCGATCTCGAAGAGCGTGTGTATGCGGAGCCTAAGGAACTGACCGGCGTGTTGCGGCAGGACAAGGACCTGCGGAGATGGTTCAACGCGATGACTCCTTCGACGCGCAGGTGGTTTGCCATGTTTGTGGACCAGGCCAAAGGCGCGGATACGCGGAAGCAGCGCGCGGAGCGAATCGCCGAGCTGGTGATGCAGGTGGTGGAGGGGCAGGAGATTGCGCCCCCGATCTTGCGCTTGGCGTTCCAACGCCAGCCGCTGGCCGAGCAGGGTTGGCATGCGAGCACGCCGGCGCAGCGGCGCAACCATCTGCTGGGAATCTTCATGACGCAGGGTGTGGAGGCACGGGAGCGGCGCACAGCCTGGGTCATCGACGCATGCCTGCGTGTCGCACAGCGCAAAGGCACGAAAGAACGCGAGTAGATGCCGCAGCGACGCAAACCGGCCGCTATTGCATCAGCTTCATGGTGAGATAGGTGTACTCCTCGGCGAAGGTGCGCGCGGCCTGCTTGTTGTCGGCGCCGGCGCCGTGGCCGCCCTCGGTGATTTCATCGTAGAAGAACGGCTCGTGAAACTCTTCCATCTTGGCGGCGAACTTGCGGGCATGCACGGGGCCGACGCGATCGTCTTTGGTGGTGGTGAAGATGAGCGGCTCGGGATAGTGGACGCCGGGCTTGAGCTGGTTGTAGGGCGATATGGATGCGAGGAAGGCGCGTTCAGCGGGAACGGTGACCGAGCCGTACTCGCCGACCCAGGAGGCGCCGGCCGAGAGATGCTCGAAGCCGAGCATGTCGAGGAGCGGGATCTGGATGACGACCGCGCCCCACATCTCGGGGTGCTGGGTGAACTCGACGCCCATGAGCAAGCCGCCGTTGGAGCCGCCGACGATGCCGAGTTTCGGGGTCGAAGTGATCTTGCGCGTTACCAGATCCTGAGCCACGGCGTAGAAGTCGTCGTAGATGCGTTGGCGATGGGTCTTGAGGCCGGCTTCGTGCCAGGCGGGGCCGAATTCACCGCCGCCGCGAATATTGGCCGACACGAACACGCCGCCGCGCTCAAGCCAAAGCTTGCCGAGGACGCCACTGTAGGTCGGGGTGATGGAAACCTGGAACCCTCCATAGGCGGTGAGGAGGGTCGGGTTGCTGCCATCGTAGGGCATGTCTTTGCGATGAACGACGAAGTAGGGGATGCGCGTGCCGTCTTTCGAAGTGGCTTCGAACTGGTCGACCACCTGGCTGGAGGCATCGAAGAAGGCCTTTTGGGTCTTGGCGAGCTTGAGTGAGCCGTCGGCGGCGTCGCCCAGCCAGGCAGAGCTGGGGGTGAGGAAGCCAGTTTCAGTGAGGAAGAAGTGGTCGTCGAGCAGGTTGGTTGAGGAGACAGAAATGGTCATGTTGTCGGGAACGGGCAAGGCATGGCGCGTCCATCCGCCGCGTTTGCTGTAGGTGTAGACGTAGGCGCGTCCCTGCACATTCTTGAGCGTGGTCAACAACAAGTGGTTACGGGTTTCGCTCACATCCTGCGCGAACTCGTCAGCGGTCGGGGCGAAGAGCAGGGTTGGTTTGAGGTGGGCGGGATCTTTCTTTGCGGCCTCGGCGTCAACGCTGATGATCGAGCCCTGCTTGTAGACCACAGTCTGACCGGTCGGCGTCCAATCCTCGTCGAGCGAGATGACCAGCTGATTGTCGACCAGGGCGTCGAGGCTGGATTTGAGAGGCAGGTCGAGCTTTTTGGGGCCGTCGGGTTGCAGGAAATACCAGTCGATTTCGAAGAAGGAGCGGTTGCGGGCAATCATGGGCAGGTGATGTCCGGCACCGTCGGGCAGGACGAAGCCGGTGGCGCTCATGTCTTTGGGGTCGGCGCGGAAGACCTCTTTGGCGCTGTCGAGGGGCTGGCCGCGCTTCCAGACTCGGACGGTCAGCGGATAGCCGGACTCTCCCATGGTGCCGGCACCCCAATCGCGCCCGATCAGCAGGGTATCTTTGTCGACCCAGGCAACACGGGACTTGTCTCG
This sequence comes from Occallatibacter sp., assembly GCA_035508975.1. Lineage (GTDB taxonomy): Bacteria > Acidobacteriota > Terriglobia > Terriglobales > Acidobacteriaceae > Telmatobacter. The sequence goes on along the minus strand of DATJMC010000083.1, from coordinate 50,982 downwards.
TGGGAGAACAAAGCCGCCGGAGACGAACTGCGCGGATTTCAGATCAAACTCGCGCATAATGACGGCGTCTTCGCCGCCGGCCGAGAGCTCGACCATGCACTGAACTTCTTCGGGCTCGAGGCAATCCAGACCCTTGCCGACCCAGCTCTGGTTGTCTTGCTTGGAGAGGGCGTCGTAGTCGAGCACGGTTTGCCAGGGCGTGTCGGGGGAGAGATAGCCCTCGAGTGTGGTGCGACGGACGATGCCGCGCAGATGATCGGCGTCGCGCCAGGTGTTGTAGACCGTGGTGCCGTGGAAATCCGGGAGCGGCAGACGGTCAGGGGATTCGAGGACTTTCAGGGCTTCAGCTTGGAGAGGCGCGAAATGCGGATCTTGTTCGAGGACAGCGGCGGTGCGCGCGTTCTCGGCTTTGACCCAGGCAAGGGGCTTTTCTCCGTAGATGTCTTCGAGCCAGGCGTATTTATCGGGAGGGATAGGTGGATCGGCAGCCTGGGCGAGGCCATAGCGCGGGCAGATGATGGCGGAAGCGAGGACGGGCAAGGCGACAAGCAACCGGGAAGCGGAACGCAGACGGGACAAGCAAACCTCCAGAAAGAACACGGGGTTAATGTGCGGGGGACGGGACCTGATTATCTTCGCGCAGAAACCCGCTGCGGGGAAACCCTGGCTGGGATTCGGTGCTGTTTCCGCGCCGATTTTCCGGCAAGTGCGGAGATGTGAGCGATTTTATCGACTTGCGATGCGGTTTTGTCGTCTAATCGAATACGATGAGTCCGACTGCTGCGATTCGCTCGATCTTCGCTTCAGGTTCCGTGTCGCTGGCTGAGGAACAGGCACGCCGCGAGAACCTTGCTGTTGCCGAGGGGTTGAAACGCCAGGAAGCCGGCCTGCTGGATGAGCTGATTGTTCGCTACCAGCACCGCTTGCTGCGCTACCTTCTGTTTCTGACGGGAAACCGCGAGATGTCTGAAGATCTTTTCCAGGAAGTGTGGATGCGGGTGCTGACGCGGGGCGGCCAGTTCAACGGAAAGGCGCGCTTCGAGACGTGGCTTTTCACGATTGCGCGCAACCTGGTGATCGATCTGCGCCGGAAGCGCACCATGGCCAGCCTGGATGAGCTGTTTGAGACGGGCAACGACGACGATCGCCCGATGAACATCGAGGTTGCCGATCATCACCCGTCGCCGTTTGAGAGTCTCTCGAGCTATGAGGATCGGGAGCATGTGGCCGCGGCCCTGCTGCAGCTCGACACTCTGTATCGCGAGGTGCTGGTGCTGCGGTTCCATGAAGAGTTGACGCTGGAGGAGATCGCGAAGGTGACGCGGGCGCCGTTGTCCACCGTAAAATCGAGGCTCTACAGGGGCCTGGCAGCCATCAAGCCCAAACTCGAACGGGCCCAGCTGAGGCGGGTGGAGGCGATGGGATGACTTCGGGTGCGGTGACCGGGACCCCTCAGGCGACAAACTCCGACGCGAGATCAGCGACCGAAGTGCTGGCCGCACTTGCCGGAACGGCGGCCGACCGGGAACGGGCAGTCGCGCATAAGACGCGCCGGGTGGTCCTTGCCTCGCTGGGAGTGATGGAAGAAAGAAAGGCCGGGCTGAAGCGGAACCGCGCTGTGGCGATTGCTGCGACCCTGCTTGTTTTTTTTGTGGTAGGACCACCGGTATGGTGGATTGCCGACACCCTGATCGAAGACGAGCGGGTGACCAGCCTGGCCGGCGAAATCTCTGTATGGGGCCTGTTTATGAGCACTGCGCTGCTGGCTTCTGCTCTTGTGGCTGGGTGGATGCGCCGAAAATCCTGAGCCATCCCAAGGTACTCGCAACTTCCTCAATCTCCTTCCCGTCCATCTGAATAGCGGTTAAGCTAGGCTTATAACCCAATCGAGTTGCCGGGGCGCGGGAGTTGATGTATGCAGGATCCTCATTCCATCCATGCAAATGAAGACACGCGGCTGATTCCCGCATGGTCCATTGTGACCGCGGCTGCGGTCTTTGTCCTGGTCGAGTACTATTTCTGGCTTGTGTTTCCGAAGCAGCAGCACCATATACCCCCGATCGGTCTGCGCATCTACATGAACCTTTCGTGGGGGCTGCTGGCCTCGATCTACTTCCTGATGATCGGGTTTGTGAGCAAGGATGCGCCGCGACGCTCGATGAGCGCCCGCTTCTGGATGCTGATTTGCTTTGTGATGCCGGGAGGCATCGGCCCGGTGCTTTACTTCCTGCTGCGCACGCCGCTGGTTTCAACCTGCGCGGCCTGCGGAACGCACGTGCAGAGCGATTTCCATTTTTGCCCGCAGTGCAACTACCAGCTGACCGCAAGCTGCGGCAACTGTTTTCGCACGGTGCGCACGACCGACCAATTCTGCACGCGATGCGGACATGAGCTTGCACGCGATCACATGCCGGCGCGCCTGAGAGTGCTGGGGGAGTGACGAAGGAAAGGAATAGGAAATAGGCTCAGCTGGGACGAGGTCCCTGCTTCCGAAGGAGCGAAAGGGCTCGGCCAAGGCGCCGAGCTTTTTCTTTGAGGGTCGGGGGATCGGATGCGGCGAACCCAGGCGTTTGCCGGGATGACAGCCGCGGGCCGCGCTCCCTACAATCAAGCTTCTGGCCACATGACAGTCACTGCGCTGATCATCGATGACGAACAACTGGCTCGCGACGAGTTGAAGTATCTGCTCGACCAGGTGGGAGACGTGGATGTTGTTGCGCAGGGAGCGAACGGGTATGAGGCCGTAGAGCTGATCGAGGAGCACCGCCCGGACGTAGTTTTTCTGGACGTGCAGATGCCTGGGCTTGATGGCTTCGCGGTGATCAAGCGCCTGATGGAACGGCACGCGGGGAAGGCGGAGAAAGAAGCGGGGGCGCTGCCACAATTTGTTTTTGCCACGGCCTACGACCAGTACGCAGTGCGCGCCTTCGACGTGAACGCTGTGGACTATCTGCTGAAGCCGTTTGACCGGGCGCGCGTGCAACAGGCGCTGGAGCGGGTACGCGGACGCATGGCCGGGAACGGGACGGGGTCATGGCTGGAACCGCAATCGCAGCTTGATGCTCTTCTGAAGCTGCTGAACCGGCCGCAAAACGGCGGGAGAGCCCAACCGGCGAAGCTGATTGTCCAGGTGCAGAGCCGGATGCTGCTGGTGGACCAGGCGGAGATTTGTTTCGCGGCGATCGACGACGGCGTGATTCGCGTCGTGACGCAAAACTTCGAGGGGCAGTCGAAGTGCCGGACGCTCGAAGAGTTGCTGGAGCAGCTCGACCCGGACGTCTTCTGGCGCGCACATCGCGGGTTTGTGGTGAACATCAACCACATTCGCGAAGTGGTGCCGTGGTTCAAGTCGACTTATCAACTGCGCATGAACGACAAGAAGCAGACGGAGATTCCCGTGAGCCGGGCGCAGACCAAGCGGCTGAGAGAGCTGTTCAACCTGTGACCAGGGCAGGCCTTCGCCACGGCGCGGCTACGCGTCGTGCACCAGCACCTCTTAGTCGTAGCGTTCGAAGATGATCTGCTTGCGGTGCCAGCCGTAGGACTTCAGCAGATCGCGGACAGCATTGATCATGGGACTCAGGCCGCAGATGTAAGCGTGGATGTCGAAGTGGAGTTCGGCGGGCGGGATGCCGGGGTCGACAGGCGGCGCGGGAAGCGGCAGGCCGAGTTGCTGCGCGCGGTCTTTGACGATGGCCGCGACGTGGTCCTGGACGTAGCCGCGAAGGCCGGTCCAGCTCTCAGGTGCGCGACTGAGGGTCGGCACATAGTGAAAGTTTGCGTGCTTTGAGGCATAAGCCTCGAATTCGTCGCGATAGTAGATCTCGGACTCGTGGCGGGTGCCATAGACGAGCCAGATTTGTTTGCCATTGCTGCGGTCGGGACCGTTGGCGGGGAAGAGCCACTCGAGGAAGCTGCGCATGGGGGCGACGCCTGTGCCGGTGGCGACGAAGATGGAATCAGCGATGGGGTCGCGCAGGGTGAAGAATCCGTTGGGGCCGTAGATCTGGATCGTTCCCTCGATGGGGAGATCGGGCAGGTCGGCGAGCATGTTGGAGAAAAAGCCGCCATCGACGCGATTGAGGCAAAGGGCGAAGCGGTTGGCGTCGGGCGCGGAAGCAAGGGAGTAGGCCCGAATCTGCTCTTTGCCGCCGAGGTCATCGGCAACGGCGGAGACAAACTGGCCGGGCAGAAACGGGAAGGCGGCCAAATCGGGCAGCGCGAACTCCATGTGAAAGGTCTGCGCGGACGGAGACAGGCATTGCTTCTTGATGAGTCGTGCGGAATGGAAGATGCGGCTCAAGCGGGTTGGTTTGCGGCGAGTATCTCTTTGCAAGTATCGAGGGCGAGACGCGGAGATAGCAAGGACCTGCGGTGCGGCCAGGCGCCGATGATGCGGCGCGACACGCAAACCTTAGCTGCCAGCCTGAGCGAACGCATGCCAGCAGAGCTGAAGGCCGAGGGCGAAGAGCCACAGGGACAGCGCCAGGCGCATGGCGCGCGCGGGGATCCGGGGGGCGAGGCCAGTACCGAGGAGTGCGCCGAAAACACCGCCGACGATGAGGTTGGTGAGAAGGGCGGGGTCGACGCCGCCCTGGCTCAAGTGCATGCCGCCTCCGATGAGCGAGAGGCACAGTCCGAAGGAAAGGTCGGTGCCGACGATGCGAGGAACGTCGAGAGCGGTGAGGCCGAGGAGAGCGAGGGTGCCGAGGGCGCCTGCTCCGGAGGACGAGAACCCGACCTCGGCGCCGACGGGAAACATGGTGGCGGCGAGCAGCCACGGCCGGCTCTTGCGCGGGATACGGGGATCGGCGGGGCGGAAATGACGGTAGATGTGCCAGGCAGAGGAGAGCGCGACGATGGCGCCGAGCGCGAGGTAGAGCCAGAGGGTGTGGCCCTGGATGCGTACCAGGCGCTCGAAGAAGATTGCGCCGAGGACGACGCCAGGGATTCCGGCGAGCAGCATGACGCCCAAGGTGCGCCAGACGACCTGGCGGCGCCAGATCTGGATGGGCACCACTACGAGCTTGACCGCCGCGGAGTAGACGAGCGCGGTACCGACGGCCTCAGGCACCGGCACATGCAGAAACAGAATCAGCATAGGAGCGGTGATGGTGCCGGCGCCAACTCCGGTCATGGCGATGAGCGCGGCGATGAAGAATCCGAGGAGCGGTTCCATGGCGAATTCTCGATTCGAAGTTGGCTTACGAAGCCTGGATGTGAATACCGCATTCGAGCTTGCGTGCCGAGCCTTGCCCAGCCCAGCGGCCGGAGCGCGGATCGTTGGGGTCGAAGGGAAGGCTGGTACAAGGAGCACAGCCGATGCTGGTGTAGCCCAGTTCGTAAAGGGGCAAGAGAGGAATTTTGTGGGCTTGGGCGTAATGCCAGACATCGCGCGCGGTCCATTCGGCGAGGGGGCTCAGCTTGGCGAGCACGCGGCCGCCGGGAAGCGAGAAGGGCTCTTCGACCTGCAGGTTGGCGCGGGTCTTTGACTGCTCGCGGCGCAGGCCGGTGACCCAGGTGTCGTAAGCGGCGAGAGAGCGGAAGAGCGGTTCGACCTTGCGCATCCCGCAGCAGCGGTCGGGCGCGGACTGATAGAGGATGCCGAATTCGGATTCCTGCTGGGCAACGGTGCGCTCGGGAAGGACATTGATGAGATTCAGTTCCCACTCGGCGGCAATGCGATCGCGATAGGCGAGGGTTTCGGGAAAGTGATAGCCGGTCTCGAGAAAGAGCACAGGAACGGCGGGGAGAAAGGCGCGGACCATGTGGAGGACGACGACGTCTTCGGCCTGAAAACTGCTGGTGACGCAGGGATGCTGCGCGGGCGCGAGGCGATCGCGCAGGAATTCCGTTGCGGTGTTGGCGAGCGCGTCAGATGCCGAGGCCGTAGTCATTGGTTTCGTCTCCTGTGGGTGCGGATGCGAGGCGTTCGAGGCCCGCGAGAAACTGATCGGGGTCGGCGGATTCAAGTTCGGGCGCCAGCTGAAGGGACTTTACGTCGAGAGCGTCGGCGCGCGTGAAGGTAAGGGGAGCCGGATGGCCGGATTCGACGAGGATGAACGCGCCGAGGCCGGCGAAGTGGACGAGCGCGGGCGAGAGCGGCGCATGCGTGCGCAGCACCAGAGCGCCGGAGGCGAGCAGCGACCGCTCGAGCGCGTCGGCAAGCGATGCGCGGTTTCCGACGGTAAGGACGCCGGCGAGGGCATGCGAAGCAGCGACATCGTCAGATATGGCGCGGATCATGCCGGCGCCGGAGGTCGCGTTTTCCGCGGGGTCGATGAGGATGAAGCTGCCCGTGCTGCGGTTGTCGCGATAGAGATCGGCGAGGATGGGCCGGCTGACTTCGAGGACCACGGCTCCGATGTCGTTGAGGGCGAGCTGGTCGGTAGGAATCTCGGAGAGGTGCTCGACGTCGATACGGTGACGGATTTCGACGACCTGCGCGCGGACGGTCTGCGTGGTGTGCTTCAGCAGGTAAGTCGCGCCGGTGCGCAGAGGCTTGGCATTCATCCAAACGACGGTCGATTGAAAGCGCGTGGATTTATGGGGTGGCGCGTCGACGGCGGCAATCATGTCGCCGCGGCTGAGATCGACTTCGTCGTCGAGGGTGAGGACGACGGATTGCGGAACATGGGCTTGCGGGAGGTCGCCTTCGAATGTGGTGATGGAGCGGACGCGCGTGCGGCGGCCGGAGGGAAGCGCGAGCACTTCGTCACCGGGGCGAACGGTGCCCGCTGCGATCTGGCCGGCGAAGCCGCGGAAGTCCTGATGAGGACGGAGGACCCGCTGCACGGGAAAGCGCAGGCCGGCCTGGGTACGCTCAATGGCGAGAGGCAGCGTTTCGAGGAGATCGAGCAGGCTCGGGCCTGTGTACCAGGGGATGCGCGTGCTGCGATGGACGATGTTGTCGCCTTCGAGAGCGCTGACGGGCACGGCGATGAGGCGCGGAATCTGGAGGTGCGAGGCGAGGGCCTCGAGCCCGCGCTGATGCTCGTCGAAGACGTGCTGGGAGAAGCCGACGAGGTCCATCTTGTTGACGGCCGCGAGCACAGTGGGAATGCCGAGCAGAGCGGCGATGCAAGCATGGCGTCGGGTCTGGTCGAGGATGCCTTTACGGGCGTCGACGAGGATGATGGCGACATCGGCGGTGGAGGCGCCGGTGGCCATGTTGCGCGTGTACTGCTCGTGGCCGGGTGTGTCGGCAATGATGAATTTTCGTTTGGGCGTGGAGAAGTAGCGGTAAGCGACGTCGATGGTGATGCCCTGCTCGCGCTCCGCGCGCAGGCCGTCAGTGAGCTGGGCGAAATCGATGGCAGCGTTGTGGGTGACGGAGCGAATGTGGTCGTCGTAGACGTTGCGCGAGTCGTAGAGAAGGCGGCCGATGAGGGTGGACTTGCCGTCGTCGACGCTGCCGGCAGTGGAGAAGCGCAGCAGATCTTTGGCGAGCTCAGCATCGAGACGCTGCTCGATGGAAAGTTCCGATTGGGAGTTTTCCGCCAAGGTTTCCTCGGGGACTAAATCCCCAATGCTTTTTTCGCTGGTTACGGCATGGATGAAGCCATGCGCCTTCAAAACAGAGTCCTCGCCTATCGGCTCTTCCGAATCGCCCCCGCCGGACGCTCCGTGGAGGATGTTTTGCTCGATGGTTGCCATCAGAAGTAGCCCTCGCGCTTCTTGATCTCCATGGAGCCGTCCTGGTCGTGATCGATGATGCGATTGGCGCGTTCGGAGTTACGAACGGCCATGAGCTCGGCGATGATCTTGGGCACGGTGTCGGCGTCGGAGCGGATGGCGCCGGTGCATGGGCTGCAGCCGAGGGAGCGGAGGCGGCACTTGACCCATTGCTCTTCGCCGGGAAGGCCAGTCACAAACGGCTGCTCGACGGGGATGAGGGAATCGGCGCGTACGAGCATGCGACGTTCTTTGGCGAAGTAGAGCGGAACGATGGGGATGTTTTCAAGATGGATGTAGTGCCAGATATCGAGCTCGGTCCAGTTGGAAAGCGGAAAGACGCGAATGCTTTCGCCGGGACCGATGCGTCCGTTGAAGAGGTTCCAGAGCTCGGGGCGCTGGTTTTTGGGGTCCCACTGGCCGGCGCTGTCGCGGAAGGAGAAGATGCGCTCTTTGGCGCGGGACTTCTCTTCGTCGCGGCGCGCGCCGCCGAACGCGGCGTCGAAGCCATGGGCGCGAAGACCGTCGAGGAGAGCCTGCGTCTTGAGCAGGCCGCAGCAGCGCTGTGTGCCGAGGCGGATGGGGTTGGCACCGTCGGCGATGGCTTCTTCATTACGCCAGACGAGCAGATTGAGGCCGAGCTCGGCGGTGTAACGATCGCGAAATTCGAGCATCTCGCGAAATTTGTAGCCGGTATCGATGTGGAGGAGGGGAAATGGAATGGGGGCGGGATGAAAGGCCTTTTGCGCGAGGCGCAGCATGACCGACGAGTCTTTGCCGATGGAGTAAAGCATGACGGGACGCTGAAACTCGGCGACGACTTCGCGGATGATGTGGATGCTCTCAGCCTCGAGGAGCTGGATGTGGCTGAGACGCTCGCGGGTGGGGGCAGATGAATCGAGATGATAGCCGTTACCGGTAGAGGCTTCGGGTTGTAGGGGATGCGGTGCTGGGATCGCAATCGAGGTCATCAGGGGAACTCTCGGTTTTAAAATTTGTGCTTGAGAACAGAAAACCCGCGGCGGCAGGAAAATCTGCGGCGCGGGCTTAGGGGGGTGCGGTCTAGATCGGGTGCTGGTTTACCCCACGGGCCGGCGCAGTGCACAACAACATGCACAACAAGCGACCGGCATGGAGCAGAACCTCATCATCGTCATTGTAGCTTTCGGCTGGCCTCTGGTCAAACTCGCTCTCCGCTCCAGCGACTAAAGATTGGACTCAGTGACGCAGGCGTCCGGTGCAAAAGAATGAGGGGACAAACGGCATTTTTCAGGCGGCTCTGTTCGCGGCAGCGGCCAGATCGAAATCTTTGGCGGTGATGCCGCCGGCGTCGTGGGTGACGAGCGCGAGACGAACCCGGTTGTAACGAATATCGATATCAGGATGGTGGCCGGCCTTCTCAGCCAGATCGCCCACCTTGTTGACGAAGGCAAGGGAGGCGAGGAAGTCCTTGAAGGTAAAGGTGCGCGTAAGTTCACCTGACTCGACTTTCCAATCGGGAAGAGACTTGAGGCGGGAAGAGATCTCGGCATCGGACAGCGGCGGCATGGGAGTCCTCCAATTCTTTCCTATCAGATGCCTGGGAAGATAGGCGCGAGCACCTGCGGGGACTATCCTAGCAAGCTCTTGCGATTCAGGTGTAAGAGTTATTTTCCGGCAATGACGGCCGACGATGCCGGCGCGGGGTGCGGACGAATGCGCGCCAGCATCGGGCTGATCTCCGGATTGGACATGAATGTTTTCCAGATCAAGCCAGTGCGCGCATTCTCGACCATGACGACCATGGGAGCCTGGTCGAGGCCGAGGTACATGGGCGAGAACCAGTTCCTGGAGAGGTTAAATGCGTCGGTCGGGCCGTAGACGCCCCACAGACGATCGCCGAGATTGCGATAGAGATATTTGAGGGCGGCCATCGATTCGTTGGGGGTGTAGGGAAACGAGCCGAGCGAGCCGGTGGGTGCAATGGTGCCGTTGTCGTTGCTTGTTCCCGGGGAGTGCACTGCGTAGCCGAAGGGATCGAGGCTGGCCGTGAGGCCCCAGACGCCGGGACCGTAGCCCGCGAAATGGCCGGCGTTCTGCTGGCACCAGCGATAGTCGATGCGAGCAATGTTGCGATTGTTGTCGAAGTAATCGGTGTACTTGTCGCGAATGAGGTGGGGGTCGGGACCCATGAAGGAGTACTGGGTGAAAAAGAGGGGCCCGCCGTCGCCCACACCGACATCGAGCTTGACGCCCTGGTAGGTATTGCCGTTTCCGTAGTGTTGGCCGTCGGAGGTGCCGGACCAGGCGATGCGGTACTGCGCGGCAGCGGGAGACTGGCTGGCCCAGCCGGCGTAGTAGTAGTCAGTGGGAATGCCGTGGGTGGGCGAAGCCATGGCGAGCAGGTAGGCGACCATGGTTTCGTTGAAGCCGGTCAGGCGGTGATCGGTCCGCCACGACCACTGCGGAGACCAATGCCAGATGAGGGCCTCGGTTCCCGACTCATGGGCATACCAATCCCACTCCACGGTGTTCCACAGGTGCGTGATGCGAGCGGCGAGATCGTGCTCGGCGGGCGCGGAGCCGGAGAGATATTGGCGCGCAGTGAGCAAACCTTCCATGAGGAACGAGGTTTCGACCAGGTCGCCGCCGTCGTCGAACATGCCGAAGACGGGCAATGTGCGGCCGGTGGCGCCGTCCATGAAGTGCGGCCAGGCGCCGTGGTAGCGCTGGGCTTTCTCGAGGAAGCTGACAATGCGCGTGAGCCGATCGATGCCCTGCTCGCGGGTGATGAAGCCGCGATCGATGCCGACGACGATGGCCATGATACCGAAGCCGCTGGCGCCGGTAGCAACGATGCGCGGATCGCCGGGCACGCTCTCGAGGGCCATACCGGAAACGGGATGCGAGCCGCGCTCCCAGTAGTAGCGGAAGCATTCTTCCTGGAGCATGGTGAGCAGCTGGTCATCGGTCATGGGGTGGGTCTGCGCGGAGACCGGCTGAGACATGGCCGAGCGCCGGTAGCGCCTGTCGACCGCGACGACCCGATAGGAGGCTTTGATTCCGGGCGCGCCGATGAAATCGGTATAGCGATTGATGCCGGGCTCTTGAATCCCGATGGCTTCGAACCTAGCTCCGCGCGTGGAGCGATAGACCACGTAGTAGGCAAGGCGATCGGAATCCCTGGTCTCCCACTTCAGGTCGACGTGGCGCTCGAAAGCCTCGGCCTGGAGATTGTGCGGAGCGGCAAGAGGCTCGGCCGCGTGCGTTGGGTTCAGATCGTCGATGCGCATCTCGTCCACGACCAGGGTGTGGGGCGCGTTGTCGCCGGCTCCCTGGGCGAAGTAGACGGAGTGGAGGTTGCGGGGGTCGAAGGCGTGCAGCGATTCGGTGGCGAAGCGGCGCAGGGGGATCTGGACGTGCTTCCATTGGCCCGCGGGCAGGCTGCCGGCAAATTCGCCCAGGGGAAGGCGGGCGGTAAAGCCCTGGTCGCCGTCGGTGAGCTGGATTTGGGGCAGGTCTTTGGCGGCAATCGGCTGCGGCGCGTAGCACCAGAGCGAGAGAGTGTTTCCGACGAAGTCGGCGGGGCGATTGTCGAAGCTGACGGTGCGTACCTCGGCATCCCAGCTGCCGCCGTCGACCGAGCGCCAGGCGAGACGAAGCGCGTTGGGCGGGGTATAGAAGTTTCTGGTGTCAACGGGAAGACGGCCGTCGACGGATTCGAGCGAACTCGGGGCGACGGAACGGGCGCCGGTGTAGAAGTCGTTGTCTGGGGTGGAACTATTGGTGAAAACGAGGTGATTCAGGTAGTCGTCTTGCGCGAAGGCACACGAGGACAGGGAGAGAACAGACACGACAACAAGGCAACAAAACGCGCGGCGCAAAGGACATCCTCAGGAAGAATCTAGCGGGGGATCCAGATCCGGAATTCTTTTTTCTCGTTCACTCTCGCTTGCAATGTATTTAGCGTGCCGGCCGAAACCGGCCTCAATGGCAAGATTCTCTCATATCCGCGGCCCGAATTTAACCCCGCAGGGGTATCCGGCTTCGGAACTTTCGTGCTAGATCAGCCGGTTCCCGCCCTACCTGCACCTTTGGGTGAGTTGATCGCGGGACCCGTGGAACGGTATGCTTTGCCGCATCTCGGGGCAAGGGATTTGTGACGCCCATGTCGAGCGCGGCTTAATGAGGGAGCGATGAACAAGGTATTTGCGAGCCCTGCGGCCGCGCTGGAAGGGCTGGTCGAGGACGGAATGATGCTGGCGGTGGGCGGATTCGGCCTGTGCGGCATCCCGGAGAACCTGATCGTGGCGCTGCGCGACACCGGCAAGAAACAGTTGACTGCGGTGAGCAACAACGCCGGCGTGGATGACTGGGGATTGGGGCTGCTGCTGGCATCGCGGCAGATTCGCAAGATGATCTCAAGCTATGTGGGCGAGAACGCGGAATTCGAGCGGCAGTATCTCTCGGGCGAGCTGGAAGTGGAATTCAGTCCGCAGGGGACGCTGGCGGAGCGCATGCGCGCGGGCGGGGCGGGGATTCCGGGGTTTTATACGAGGACCGGTGTCGGCACGGTGATCGCGGAAGGCAAGGACCACCGCGAGTTCGACGGGCACGTCTACATCCTGGAGCGGGGCATTCGCGCGGACGTGGCGCTGGTGAAGGCATGGCGCGGCGACGCGAGCGGGAACCTTGTGTATCGCAAGACGGCTCGCAACTTCAATCCGATGGCGGCAACGTGCGGCAAGGTGACGGTGGCGGAGGTGGAAGAGCTGGTGCCAGTCGGATCGATCGAGCCCGACCAGGTGCACACGCCGGGTATCTACGTGGATCGCATCGTGCATTGCCCGCAACAGCAGAAACGAATTGAGCAAAGAATTACGAGGAGCCGCAGCTGATGGCCTGGTCGCGCAAGGAAATGGCGCAGCGCGCGGCGCAGGAGCTGCGCGATGGCTACTATGTGAATCTCGGCATCGGCATGCCAACGATGGTGGCGGGGTGCATCCCCGCGGGCATGGACGTGACGCTGCAATCGGAGAACGGGCTGCTGGGGATTGGCGATTTTCCGCTGGACGAAGAGGTGGATGCGGACCTGATCAACGCGGGCAAGCAGACGGTGACGGCGATTGCGGGGGCGAGCTTCTTCTCGAGCGCGGATTCATTTGCGATGATCCGGGGCGGGCACATCGATGTGGCGATCCTGGGCGCGATGCAGGTGTCGGAGTTCGGCGACCTGGCGAACTGGATGATCCCCGGGCAGATGGTGAAGGGCATGGGCGGCGCGATGGACCTGGTGGCCGGGGTGAAGCGCGTGATCGTTCTGATGGAGCACACCGCGAAGTCGGGGGCGCCAAAGATCCTGAAACAGTGTTCGCTGCCGCTCACGGGCACGCGGGTTGTGAACCGCATCATCACAGATCTTTGCGTGCTGGATGTAACGAAGGACGGGTTGAAATTGGTTGAGCTTGCGCCGAGTGTGTCGGCGGATGAGGTGCAGTCGAAGACGGAGCCGAGGGTCGAGTCTGGCCAGAGATTCGCTTAGGTTGAGAGGACGATCGCGAAAATCCCGGTCTCAGAATCGGGATGTCAACCTCACGGACGAAGACCTGTCACCGCGAGACCCCTCGGCACCCAGTGCGTTCAAGACGAGACGCCGCAAGAGCATTCCTGAACAAGGGGTCGAGCTGCTAAAAGATCGGGGCGTGCTGTCCAGCCGGCGAGGCAAAGAAGCGAATCCAAAAGGCGAGACGCTCCTTATCGGCGAGGGGCATGGTTTGGGTTTGCGCGCCGATTTCCATGGTTTCGGGTTCGTCGGTCGTGACGCGCGGCCACACGGGCAGAGCCGCTCCGTTAGGATCGCCTGCAGCTGCGAAGTGGGCGAGATAGGAAGACGCGGTTTTGGCGAGCGCGAAGTCAGCAGGTTCCCAGGGTCGGTTGAGAGCTTTGAGGTTGAGGAAGAAGTAGGGAATCTCGCCGGTGTGGAAAGCGCCGAACTCGGGATGCTGCGGCCAGGGAATGGCGCGATCGAAGAAGTAAGTGAAGACGGCCTGGCGGTGGGTCGCGGCGCGCCGGCTGGCCCAAAGGAACATGGAGACGCGGTCGCGATCGCGAGTGCTGACGGCGGTCATTTCTTTCGCCTGGTCGAGGGTGGCCGCGGGATAGAGGCGCAGGAATTCGTCGGCAAAGTCGCCATATTGGCGGCGGGCAAACGCGGTGTAGTCGTCGGTGGTGTGCAGCGGCGACTCGAAGAGAAGACCGTCGTTCGCCTGGTAGCCAGTGATGACGGGGACGTCGTTGTCGGCGCGGCCATCGCTGAGTTGCTGGGGTGTTGCGGGCAGGACCCAGCCGTCGATGATCGGCGCAAAGCGAAGAGGGCTGTCGTTGGGGCCGGGGAGCAGGTCAGCGGCGGGAATCGCGCGCAGGTCTTTCATCGACATTGCCTGATGGGCAGCGGCAAATTTCGCGCCCGCCTCTTCGGCAGATTTCAGATCGGGGATCGGAAAGGCAGCGTAGCCGAGGCCGCTGTCAGCCATGGCGCGCTGGAAGACGCCGGCGGCAAGGGGTGAGGCGATGAGATCGCCGACACTGAATGCGCCCGCGGATTGACCCCAGATGGTGACGCGCTGGGGGTCGCCGCCAAAGGCGCGAATGTTGGCGTGAACCCATTGGAGAGCGGCGATCTGATCGAGCAGGCCGTAGTTTCCGGAGCTGTGGTGGTCTGACTCGGCGGTGAGGCCGGGATGGGCGAGGAAACCGAAGACGCCGAGGCGATAGTTGATGGTGACAACGACGAGTCCGGTGGCAGCGAGATTCGTTCCGTCGTAGACCGCGATGTCGCCGGCTCCGCCGGTGAATGCGCCTCCGTGAATGAAGACGATGACGGGAAGGTTGGCTGTAGTCGCAGGCCCTGGAGTCCAGATGTTGAGGAAGAGGCAGTCTTCGCTTACCCGGTTGTGGGTCATGAACTCCGCGGTCCAAGGCAGAAACTCATTGACGACGTGCTGCATGCAGCTGGCGCCGAAGTGGTCGGCGTTGAGCACTGATCTCCACGGCTTCACGGGCTGCGGTGGACGCCAGCGCAGATCGCCGACCGGCGGCGCGGCAAAGGGAATGCCTTTGAAGACGGTGACGGAGGGCTGTGCAGATGAAGTGCCGGCGACGGGACCGGAAGCGGTTTGAACGGTGGGCCGGGCAGAATAGGCAGAGTCGGCAGCAAGAAGAAAGGCAACGCTGTAAGCAAGAACGGAGAACCAGTTCGGTCGCGTCACGGGATCCTCGAAGAAGATTCGGACCGAGTGTAGGAAACGCCGGGCCGTTTGTCCAATGCCAGGACCGGGCTCAGGAGCAGGCAGCAGGGAGTGGGGAACAGCGCAGCACCCGGGCCCAAACCAGGTGACCGGTTACTCCCGAAGCAATGGAGGTCCGCTTTACGGAGCACTCGCCGAGCCGGCGGGCTTCGGCTGCTTCAGGGTAGCGATGAGGAATGCGTTGAAGACGGTGAGGCCGGCGAGGGCGTAGAAGCCAGCATGTGGAGAATGGAAGGTTTCGTCGGCCCAAACTTTCAAGGTCGGCGCCAAGAAGCCTCCCAAGTTGCCGGTGCCGATGAAGGCGATGCCGCCGGCGGCGGCGGTGTCGGCGAGATAGCTGGTGGGAAAGGTCCAGAAGAGCGGCTGGACGGCGATGACGCCGGAGACGAGGATGGAGAGCGCGGCCAATGCGGGGACAGGACCGGCAGCGGGAAAGATAAAGCAGGCGCAACCCGCGGCGAAGAGAGTCATGGCCTCCGCGATGCGATGCGTGCGCCGGCGATCTGCGGAGAGTGGAATGAAGTACACCGCTGCCAGCGCGCAGATCCATGGAATGGCCGAGACGAGGCCCACAACGAAACCGGTGTTGCGATGGAGGAGCCGGGAGATTTCGGAGGGCAGGTAGAAGATGGCTCCGTAGGTCGACATCTGGATGAGCATGTAGATGAGCCAGAAGCGCAGGACGCGAAGATCGCGAAAGATGCGCAACAGGTGCGAGGGCCCGGTACTGCGGCGGTCGACCTCTTCGCGGGCGAGCCAGCCTGTGAGCGCTCGTTTTTCGTCCGGCGGAAGCCAGCGCGCACCCGCGGGCTTGTTTTCGAGGACCCAGAAGGCAGAGATGCCAAGCACCACGGCTAAGAAGCCTTCGATGAGAAACATCGTTTGCCAGCTCTGAAGAGCGAACCACGGGCGCATATCGAGCAGGAAACCGGAAAGCGGGCCGCCGAGGATGAGCGAGATGGGAACGCCGAGATAAAACAGGCCGAGAATGCTGCCTCGGACGCGATTGGGAAACCAGTAGGTGAGATAGAGGACAACGCCGGGGAAGAAGCCTCCTTCGAGCACACCGAGGACAATGCGCAGCAGATAGAACGACACGCTGCCCTGGACAAACATGGTGGCCATGGAGGCGAAGCCCCAGCCGATCATAAGAAACGAAATCCAGATTTTGGCGCCGATGCGGTGAAGAATGAGATTACTGGGGAATCCGCACAGCGAGTAGCTGACAAAGAAGAGGCCCGCGGCAAGAGCGTAGGTGCGCTCCGAAATGCCGACCGAGGTTTGAAGAGCTTGCTTGGCGAAGCTGATGTTGGCGCGGTCGAGGAAGGATACGACGTAGAGCAACATCAGGTAGAAGCCCAGCCGGCGACGCACGTGAGCGATGGCAGCGGGAAGAGCGGGGTCGGCAAGCTCGGATTGCGCCTGGATGGGCTGCATGGATTTGGCGAGCGGCCGCCCGGGGAAGCGAGGCGCACTGCCGAGTGTATCGGAAAAGGCAAAACGAGGGAGCAAGGGAACGAGGGAATAAGATCAGGCAGGGAAAAGCGCCCGAAGAACCTTCGGGCGCTCCAAGGACAGACCCCTTCAGACAATCATCTCCGGCCCCCACAAGGGACTAAGCGCCCTTGAAGAGGGCTACCTTGATCAGGATGGTGGAATCGAACTTGATGTCGCGGTGTGCGCCCCGCAGTTCGGTGGCACCATTGGCGTCGAGGTGGAGGGCCAGGGCAACTCCCTGCACCGAGCTGCCAAGCGGGATGTCGTTGGTATCGCGATTGACGTCGGCTCCGGTGGTGGGATCGAGTCCTGGTGTGGAGCCGACCCCGCCGCGGCCCAGCACCGATTCATAGCCAAGGCCAATCGACTCCTGGACGGCGGCGATGCCCACGATTTGTCCCTGGGTGCGCAGAATGGCTCCGTTCTTCAACTGGACCTGGTCGAACTTGATGGCGAGGGAGGAGGTGCCGTTGCCGGCTTTGGCCGATTCAACGGCAGCAACCGAGCCCACAAGTTTCGAGCCTTTGGGAATGTCGAGATCCTTGAGCCTGAGGTCCTTGAGGGTTTTGGCGGCGACGGGCTCGCCGACCTTGGCATTTTTGGTATTGAGATTGCCCTCCAGCCTGGCGACGATCATGGGCGCAGAGATCTGGGCGAGGGGTGAGGGCTGAGGCGGAGGAGCCGCCTGTGCGTGAGCCGGGTGGGGAGAAAGGGGCGAAACAATGAGAGCGAGCAGGAGAACTTTAGCAAGTCCGCGAGGGACGCCGTACATAACTTTCCTCGACCTCCATGGCAGTCAGTCGGCAAGAGCCGGCTGCGAGTTGAGAACGGTTGCTTCTTAGACGAAATACGGATCACAGCGGGATATAGTTCCGACGGCTTGAGGCCGGGAAGGTCATACCCGAGGAACAAGGAGAAGCCCTTGCCACGAACAAAGCCGAGCGAGACATCGAACAGGTTGCGGGGCGCGATGCGCTGGGGTTCTTGTCGTTGTCGCCGGTACCGGGCGCGGGGATCCGGATGGCTGGAACTGAACTCTGAAGCGGGGCAAACCGCGGGCAGAGGGGTGGTTTGTATCGGCCATGGCGATGGCCGGGTGCCCGTTCAGCGTGGTGGAACTGTTGGAGCACGGGGTGCTGGGATGCGGGAAGCCCCGGATGTAACAGTGCGGAAGTACGACCGTAGTCAGTTTGGCGACAAACCCTCTCGAGAGCTGCTCGTCTAAACTGTTGGGGCCATGGCACAAGGATTCTATCTTCGCAGCCTGCTCGGGCTGGCGCTGGCCGCCTTTGCCGTGGGCGTGGCCCACGCCCAGACGTCTGACCAGGGAGACCGGAAGCAGATGCCGCTGCAGGAGCCGGCTGTTCCGGGCCTCGGGACCAATCATCGGATCATTCTGAAAGACGGCAGTTACCAGATCGTGCGGCAGTACGAGGTGGTGGGCGATCGCGTGCGCTACCTCTCGCAGGAGCGAGGCGAGTGGGAAGAGATGCCGTCCGCCCTAGTGGACTGGGACGCGACACGGAAGTGGGAGCGCGACCACGCCAATCCGCCGGCGGATGAAGCTTCGCCGGGAATGAAGGAAGCCAGGGAGCTGGACAAGGAAGAGGAGGACCTGCGATCGGACGAGAAAGCGCGGATGCCGGAGGTCGCGACGGGGCTGGATCTTCCCGACCAGGACGGCGTTTTTGTGCTGGACACCTACCAGGGGACGCCGGAGCTGGTGGAGCTGCCCCCTTCGGATTTGAATATGAGCCAGAAGAGCAGGCACGGGTTGAGCACGCTGAACCCGCTGGCGGGGCAGCATGCGAGCATCGAGATCAATGGGGCGCACGCCAAGGTTCACCTGCACGTGAACGACCCTGCAATTTATCTCTCCCTGGATTCAGGGGACGAGCAGGCCCTGACGACGCATGCCCTGACGGTCCAGACCCATGGAGCGAGCGCCACAAATAGCAGGCGTGGGGCTCATTCGGCGTCTTCGGGCTTTGCGATTGTGCACGTCGATGAACGGCAGGCGGTTCGGATTGTCGGATCGGTGCACGTGAGCGCGAACGGCACGGTGACGCAGAGCGAAGATGTCATCCCCGCCAAGGCCGAAGTGATGCCGGGCAAGCACTGGCTCAAGCTGACACCCGAAAGGCCGCTGATCATCGGGGAGTATGCGCTGGTGGAGATCCTGTCGCCGGAGGATATCAGCCAGACGGTATGGGATTTCCGCGTCGACCCGCGCATGGGCGACAATGTCGGGTCCCTGGGCCCGATTCAGACATCCCACTGAACCAGGCGGCGCTAGGGAGCCTCGCGGCGAGCCAGTTTGCTCCGCCGCTTTTCCCACTCCTGGCTGGAGAAGATGCGGGGGCCGACCTCGATCAGCCGCGGCATCATGTTGAAGACGGCGACCCGGCTCCAGGGTTTCCCCTGCCGGGTGCGGAATCCTTTTTCATTCAGGTCGCTCACGATGGCCGAATAGGAGAAATCCTGCGCGAGCAGATCCATCATGAGCAGGAGTATCTGATTCTCGTGGGGATGGATTTCGAGGCGCTGGCAATCGTCGGAAATCCGCAAGCCATAGGGGATGTCTTCGTTGAAGCCGCGCTCAGGCGGCGCTTCGGAGTCGGGCAGTTCGCGCTGCCACTCGATTGAGACCATTTGCCAGCCTGCTGCTGCCCGCTGACGGATAATCTCCGGGCTGAATGGCCCGGAAATGACATCGCGCATCCGCTCGAAATATGCCATGGCCGCCTCCTCGCACACTTCAAATGCTGATTTGCAAGCAATTTCGAAACCAGTTGACCGGATGTTCGTCAACGACCTAACTGATTGATGCAATTGATGAATTCGTTGGTCCTTTGAGACGCATCGGCCCCTCACAGGTCCTGCGGTGACCAATTGTGGAACTGTGTGTCCAATCCCGGACAGCCGGCGGCTGGCATAGCGGGCGCTCTGCCGCGGCTTGGGGAGCTGGCGATGGCAGGCCCTCATTCGCGCACGCCAATGCCGAGGGCTTTCATCTTTCGATAAAGATGACTACGCTCGAGGCCGAGCAACTCGGCGGCACGGCTCATGTTATTGCGCGCTTCTTCAATCTTCTTGAGGATGTATTCGCGCTCATAGGCGTCGCGCGCCTGTTGCAGGGTGGAGAATTCCTCAGTGGATTGGGAACCGCTCTTGTGGGTCAGCGGGGGCAGGTGCTTGCGCTCGATGCGCAAGGCACGCGGATTGAGAATGAGAACGCGCTCAATGACATTTCTCAATTCGCGAACGTTTCCGGGCCAATGGTACTTGGCGAGAGCTTCGAGTGCTTCCTCGCCGATCTCCATGCGGGGGCGGCCATATTGCCGGCCGAATTCGGCGAGGAATTCGCGGGCGAGGAGGGGAATGTCCTGCTTGCGGTCGCGCAGAGGGGGCACGAAAAAAGGAACGACGTTGAGGCGGTAGAACAGATCTTCACGGAAGTTGCCCTTGGCGATTTCTTCTTCGAGGTCCTTGTTGGTGGAGGCAATAACGCGCACGTCGACGCGAATCGGCTGCGTGCCGCCGACGGGGGTAAACAGCTGGTCGTCGAGAGCGCTGAGGACCTTGGCTTGAGTTTTCAGGCTCATGTCTCCCACTTCGTCCAGAAAAAGCGAGCCGCCGTCGGCGCGCTCGAGAGTGCCGCGCTGCTCTTTGGGGCCGCCGAACTGCGCGCTGTGCCGGTAGCCAAAGAGCTCGGCCTCGATGTGGTCCTCGGGAATAGCGGCGCAATTCAACTCGACGAAGACGCGCTCGCGGCGCAAGCTTTCGGCATGGATGGCGCGCGCGATGAGTTCCTTGCCCGTGCCCGACTCGCCGTAGATGAGCACGCGACCGTTGGTGGGGGCCATGAGGCGTATCTGCTGGCGCAATGCCTTGAGCGGAACGCTTTCACCGGTGAGCACGGAGCCCACGCCAAACTGGCGGCGGAACTCGATATTCTCGCTGCGCAAGCGCCTGGCCTCGACGGCATTCTTGATCACGATGAGGGTGCGATCGAGGGAAAGGGGTTTCTCGAGAAAATCGAATGCGCCAAGTTTGGTGGCTTTGACTGCGGTTTCGATAGTGCCGTGGCCGGAGATGATGACGACTTCGGGGCGGGTTTGGGGATCGAGGGCATGAATCTCGGCGAGCACTTCGAGGCCGTCGCGATCGGGAAGCCAGATATCGAGGAGGACAACGTCGTAGGGCGCGTCCTGGGCGAGGACGAGGGCTTCGGCGGCGGTCGAGGCGGTGGCTACGGCGTAGTCCTCTTCGCGCAGGATCTCTTCAAGCGATGAACGAATCTCCGATTCGTCATCGACGACCAGGACATGGTTCATGAGTGTGCTTTCGTCAGGGAATCCGCAGCAGGTTCAGCGAGGGGCGTTGCCGGAGCTTCCATCAAGGGCAGGCGCACGAGGAAGCGCGCGCCCTTGGGGCTATTGCCTTCGGCGCGGATTGAGCCCCCGTGCTCCTGAACGATCTTTGCGGCAATAGAAAGCCCCAGACCGGTGCCGCGGTGCTTGGTGGAGTAGAAAGGCAGGAAGAGGCGCTCGCGAATTTCGTCGGTGAGGCCGTGACCGGTGTCGGAGACGGAGATTTCGACCGCGCTTCCGTCTTCGCTGAGAGCGCTGCCGATATTCAAGACGCGCAGAAGGCTACCCTGCATGGCCTCGGCGGCATTGTCGATTAAATTTGCGAGGGCGCGGCGGATGGCTTCGGGATCGGCGAGCACCATGGGCAGCCCGGGCTCGAGTTCGCGGCGCACGGCGATGCCGTCAAGGCGGCCTGCAAAGAGCGCGAGAGCTTCTTCGGCCACCCGGTTCATATCGCAGGCCCGGGGCTGGGGTGCGGGAAATTGCGCAAGAGCAGAAAACTGGTCGACCAGCGATCGAAGAGTGCCCACGCAACTCAGGATCACTTCGCTGCATTTGCGAATGACGCTGGGCGAGTCAGGCTGGCTGCGATCGAGATGTTTTCCGATCCGCTCGGCAGAAAGGGCGATGGGGGTGAGGGGATTTTTGATTTCGTGAGCGACGCGCTGCGCGACTTCTTTCCATGCCAGCTGTCGTTGGGCGCGCAGCAACTCGGTCATGTCTTCCATGACCAGGACGTTTCCGGTCTTTCCGTTGGCAAGCTCAAGGCGGGCGCTGGTGACGGCCAGGTGCATGATGCGGTGGCCGGTGTGGAACTCGACTTCGGTGGATGCGGCTCCCATTCGTTGACCGCGGCGGATGACTCCGGCGAGGTCGTCTCCGCATTCGTCGGGGAGCAGGGCGTGGAGGCTCTGGCCGCGCAATTCGGCGTTGTCGGGCTGGCCGAGCAAGACCGCGAAGGCGCGATTGGCCTGGAGGACGTGACCGGCGCTGTCGAGCGTGACCACTCCGCTGGGAATAGTTTCGACGATGGTCTCGAGCTCGCGACGGCGTTCCTCAATGGCGAGATTGGCCTCGGCCACCTGCGCCGAAGAGCTCTCGGCGAGCCGGCGGCTGGTTTCGAGGTCGGCAGCCATGTGATTGAACGATTGCACCAGCTCGGCCATTTCGCCGGTGGTCACGAGGGCAACGCGATGGTCGTATTTGCCCGCGGCGATCTTGTCCATGGCGTCGGCCAGGGCCTCAACGGGCCGGGTGATCTGCTTGGACAGAAAGAGCGCGAGCCAGACGCTGGAGAAAAAGACGACCACGGTGATCAGCAGCAGCATGAGGAAGAAGGTGGCGCGAAGGCTCTTACGCGACTGGTAGAGGTTCCAATATTCGGCTGCGCCTTCGCGGATGCGGGTGGTGGTGTCGCTCAATCCCTGCGGCATGGGCAGCGCGTCGACCACGATTTTGCCGGATGGGGTCAAGGACATGCCGAGCGCATAGTCCTGCCCAGCAATGCGGATCACCGGCTCGTCGTTGCGCTGGGCCGAGGTGAGGAGATTGGCGCTGAGCGGGCCTTTCAATTGGACGGCGGTGTCGCTCCCTTCGGCCTCGTTTCTTTCGGGAAGCCAAGGGACGAGGCTTGCCGTGCTGGTTTCCGGGGGAGCCTGATAGCTGGCGATCATCTGATGGTTCTTCGCATAGACGAGCGCAAAGCCGCCCTGCAGGGTAATGCGGTGCGATCCGAGCACGTCTTCCACCGTCGCCACGTCGCCGTCCATGGCCGGCGAAGCGGCAATCGATTCGGCTTCGCCGCGCGCGTTGCTGGTGACGTATTGCGCCAGCTCGAGAACCACGCGCGTCGAGTCTTCGCGCAACTCCCAGGTATTCGGCGAGAACCAGCGGTCGATCGACCGGTTCATGAGCTGGAAGCTAAACAGAAACATGAACACCGCGGGAGCGAGAGCGATGAGCACGGCGCCCAGGACCATCCGGGTTCGCAGACGGGCGCCCAGCGCGCTGCTGCTCTGGTCTGCGTAGAGCTTGAGAATATTTCGGAGCAGCAGCAGCAGGAGCACGATCAGGAGCAGAAAGACCACGACCGTGAGCCCGGTAAATGCCAGGGTTTCGCCGGCGGTCTCGGGATTCAGGAAGCGGACATTGGGAAAGTTGAAAGCCTGCAGCCCTCCCAATATCGCGAAGATGAGCAGGACGCCTGCGCCCAGAAGGACGACAGACCGCCGCCGCGCATCGGCCAGGAAGGACATGCCGCGATTATAGGCGCAGGCCGAGTTGAGCCGCTATTTGAAAGGGGCTCCGGTGTTACGCAGAAATAACGCTGGCGGCGGCTGTCCAGGGCTTGTGTTGGCTCTCGGCTACGCCGCGATAGGTGAGCGTGCCCAGCCATGTATTCAGGCCGTCGGCGAGGCCGGCGTCGCGCTTGAGCGCCTCGCGGACACCCAGACTGGCGATGCGGAGCACATAGGGGAAGGTCGAGTTGGTGAGGGCGAGGGTCGAAGTGTGGGGAACCGCGCCGGGCATGTTGGTGACGCAGTAGTGGACCACGCCGTCGACGACAAAGCTGGGGTTGGAGTGGGATGTGGGCCGGGCGGTTTCGACGCATCCGCCCTGGTCAATGGCCACGTCGACAATGACTGCGCCCTTCTTCATCTGCGACACCATGCCGCGGGTGACGAGCTTGGGAGCCGTGGCCCCGGGAATAAGTACGCCGCCGATGACGAGGTCAGCTTCGCGAGTTGCATTGGCGATGTTGTAGCTGTTCGATGCCAGGGTGTAGAGACGGCCTCCGAACAGGTCATCGAGTTCGCGCAGGCGATTCAGATTGAGGTCGACCAGCGTAACCTTGGCGCCGAAGCCGAGGGCGATCTTCGCGGCGTTGGTTCCCACGATGCCGCCACCGATGATGGTGACGTGCGCGGGAGGCACGCCGGGCACGCCTCCGAGCAGAATGCCGCGTCCTCCGCGCTCTTTCTCAAGATAGGTTGCGCCGACCTGAACGCTCATGCGCCCGGCCACTTCGCTCATCGGCGTGAGCAGCGGCAGTGTTCCCTGGCGATCGCGCACGGTTTCGTAGGCGATGCCGATGACTCTGGACGCGAGCAGCTTGTCAGTGAGGTCGGGCAGCGGCGCAAGGTGAAGGTAGGTGAAGAGCACGAGGCCATCGCGAAAGTAGGCGTACTCTTTTTCGATCGGCTCTTTGACTTTGACGACCATCTCGGACTTACCCCAGACGTAGCCGGGATCGCCGACCACCTCCCCTCCGGCGTTCTGGTATTCGGAGTCGTCGAAGCCGGAGAGGACGCCCGCCTGGGTTTCAACGAGCACTTTATGTCCGGCTTCGGTGAGGGCCTTGACCCCGGCAGGGGTTACGCCGACGCGCGCTTCGTTGTCCTTGATCTCTTTGGGAACGCCAATGATCATCGAGAAACTCCTGAGTCTCTTAATGGATGAACTGCTCGGGATCTCCTGATCCGCGGGGAGGGCTGAGGCTGGAAGCGAGCGCCGGAGTTTTCTTGAGGGAGGGCTGTCCGACGCAGGAATGTGCTTGAGCTTCCAACAGCAGAAATGCTACGGCGCAATTCCCTTCCGATGTATGCAAATTTCGTGTTAAAACAGCGGCATGAGCACGAAACGTGAGCGCAAAGGCCCGTCAACGCAAGAAATGACCGAACCGGGGATGCGGAACGGGATGGACGAGCTGGATGCAGCGATCCTGCGGTATCTGGAGCGCAATGGCCGGGCCACGAACTACGACGTGGGCGAGGCGGTGGGGTTGTCGGCCTCGGCGGCTTCGCGGCGCATCCTGGGGCTGGAGGAGGCAGGCGCGATTCGCGGGTATCGCGCGCTGGTCGACGACCGGTTTTTCGGAAAGCGGATGACGGTCTATATCCGGGTGACGCTGGAACGGCAGTCGGCGGCCGTGCTGGGCGCGTTCGAGACGGCGGTGCGACGCTGCCGCGAGATTGTCAGCTGCCACTTGATGGCGGGGCAGTACGACTACATGCTGGTGGCGCGCGTGGCCGACATCGACGACTACGGACGGCTGCACCAGAATGAGCTGTCGCGGCTGCCGGGAGTGACGCGGCTAGAGACAAGCTTTGCGCTGAGAGACGTGCTGGAAACGACCAAGTCGTGAGCTGCGAGGAATGCTTTGCAGGGCAACGCGCGTGCGGTACCCTTGGAATCACGCATGACATTCGGTCGCGGGCGCCCCGTTCGCGTGAGGCGCGCCGCAACTCTTCCGCAAGAAATTGATCGTTCTTTCGACTGCAAAGGAGCGTCGATGTCCTCAGCCCGTCTGCGGTGCCGCCTGCTGTTCTTTTTGCTTGGGTTCTGTCTTCTGCCGGGTTCATTGTCGGGACGCGCCGAAGTGCCCACGCCGATTTCGGTGCTGGGGCACAATCCCGGCGACGACTTCTATCTCGCCGATTACGAAGATACGGTGCGCTACTTTCACGCACTGGCTGCGGCAGCGCCCGATCGCATGAAGATGTTCACGGTCGGGAAGACGACCGAGGGGAAAGACATCGAGATCGCCGTGATTTCGTCAGCGGCGAACCTGGCCAAACTCGACGACTATAAGCAAATCGCGGGAAGGCTGGCGCATGCGGCCGACCTGAACGACCAACAGGCGCTGGAACTGGCGCGGTCGTCGAAGGTGATCGTGCACATCGACGGCGGGCTGCACGCGGATGAAGTGGCGGGACCGCAGCACACGATGGTGCTGGCCTACAAGCTGCTGTCAGCGCAGAACGATCCGCAGATCGACGCGATCCTCGACAACGTGATCCTGGTGCTGTGGCCGACGCTGAACCCCGACGGGCAGGACATGGTGGTGCACTGGTACCGGAAGAACGTAGGGACGAAGTATGAGGTCAGCCCCATGCCGTGGCTCTACCAGGAGTACGTGGGGCACGACAACAACCGCGACGGCTACATGATGAACATGAAAGAGGAGCAGGTCGTCGTGAAAACGCAGCTCGAATACAGCCCCGAGATTTTCTATTGCCAGCACCAGACGGCGCCATTCCCCGCGCGCATCTGGATTCCGCCGTTTTCCGACCCCATCTCGAGCAACATAAGCCCGCTGGTGCGGAGCTGGCTGAACCTGATCGGCGCGAACATGACGGCGTATCTCAACGCGCACGACATGCCGGGGGCGATCTCGGAACAGCGTTTCGATAACTGGTATGCGGGCTTCACTGATTGGGCGCACGTCTTCCGCAACGAGATTTCGTTCTTTACCGAGACGGCGCTCTACGACTACGCGACGCCGCACTTCTACACGGTGCGCGACTTCCCCAAGAACTTCCAGGATCTGCGGGCGCTGAGCATGTACTCGACGCCGTGGGAGGGCGGCTGGTGGCGGCTGAAGGATGCCGTCGACTACATGGTGGGCGGGTCGATGTCGGTGCTCGACATTGCGGCGAAAAATCGCGAGACGCTGCTCTACAACCGCTACCAGGCGGCGAGGGACAACATCCAGCACTTCAGCAAGGAGCCGCCGTTTGCCTACGTGATCTCGTCGAGGCAGGCGGATACGCCGGAGGCCGGCCTGCTGGCGCAGAAGATGATCGACAACGGGCTGGACGTCTACGCGACGAAGGCCGGATTCAAGGCGAATGGGGTTTCGTATCCGGCGGGATCATGGGTGATCCCCATGGATCAGCCGTTCTCGGCACTGGCCAAAGAGCTCTTTGAGCGGCAGCGCTATCCCGATGCACTGGAGAACGGGACGTCGAAAGCGATCGATCTGCCGTATGACGTGACGGGCTGGACGCTGCCGTTGCAGATGGGTGTGAACGTCGACGCGGTGAGCGATCCCCTGGGTCCGGACGAGCGCGGGCTGTTGGCAAAGATTGACAAAGTCCAACTGCCGGAGGTTTCCGTGGAGGGCGCGGGGGCGGTTTTCGCGGTGAGCCATCGAGCAAATGCGGCGTTCCAACTGGTCAACGCGGCCCTGCAATCGGGCGGGACGGTTTCGCTGGCCGAGGAGCCGGTCAAGACCACGGAGGGAATGGAGGCAGGCGCGTTTCTGATCGGCGGCATCAGCCGAACGGCGATTGGCGATTTGACAAAGAAATACGGCATCGGTGCGGTTGCAGTCTCGGCGCCGGCGCACACGCTGGCGATCAAGAAGGCGCGCGTGGGGCTCTACCGTCCGTGGGCGCCATCGATTGATGAAGGCTGGACGCGCTGGATTCTCGAGAACTACGGCTTCGAACCGAAGAGCATCTACAACGCGGACATGCGATCTGCTGATCTGCGCAGCCGGTATGACGTGATCGTGCTGCCCGACATGTCGTCGAAGCAGCTGACAGACGGCTTCGGGATCGGGGTGGTACCCGGCGAATATGCCGGGGGCATCGGCGACGACGGCGTGGAGAACCTGCGCGAGTTTGTGCGGCAGGGGGGAACGCTGATCGCGCTGAACCGGAGCGCGAGCGCGCTGATTCCGCTGATGTCGTTGCCGGTCGAGAACTTGCTGGACGGGGTAAAGAGCGACAAGTTCTTCTGCTCGGGGGCGCTGTTGCGCGTGGAGACCGAGCACGCGGACCTGCCGGTGAACTTCGGCGTTTCGGACGGCCCGGTAGTCATGTTCCAGAACGGGCCGGCGTTTCAGTCACTGGCGGGTTTCCACGGGGCCGTCCTGGCACGCTATTCGAAGGAGACGAATCCGCTGGAGAGCGGGCTGCTGCTGCATCCGGAGGCGATTGAGGGCAAGGCGGCGGCGATGGAGCTGGCGTATGGCCGCGGCCGCATCGTGCTTTTCGGATTCAAGCCTCAGTTCCGCGGCCAGTCGCACGCCACGTACAAGTACCTCTTCAACGAGCTGTATGCCTTCGAGCATCCGGCGTTTCCGAGCGAGCCGGCAGCCGCTGCAGCGAAGGGCGAATCGCAGGCCACAGTGGGGTCTTCGGCCAAAGATAAATAGCCGAAGGACACGTTACCTGGATAACTTGTTCGCGGCGGGGGATACGGGTAGCCTTACTACTACACTCCCGCGCAGTACGGCTTGGACATTGTTATGGGGAGGCTTGACGAGCGGATGCCGGCATGGCCGGGCTCACGTCTTTCAAGTCAGGCAGCGTCCTCCGATCGCGCGAACCGTGGCGACAGGCAAGCTCGACTTACTCGGGGCTGCGGGTTAGAGCGTATTTAGAAGGCGTGTCGCGATGAGCGAATCTGAGCTGCAAATCTCCAACGACGATCCGAACAAGGTTGGAAACCAGGAGCCATTTCACGCTCCGATCGATCTCGAGTCTGCGCCCCTTGGAGATGGCTCCGGGGTTCGGCCGCCCAAGAAATCTCCCCGGTCTTTTCTGCTGATGCTGGCGGCTGCGGTGCTGGCCATTGGCTCGGTCGTGCTGCTGACGCAAAACAATCACCCAGGAAAGCCGAAGACGGCGATGGATTCCGACGATCTCGGTGCGGGAATTGATAATGCATCGGGTCTGCGCGGTCACCTGGTGACGCGCTGGGACGGGAAAGCGCAGTACATGCTGAAGATTGAGCCGCTCGATGCGCGCTACAGCGACGGGTTCGCCGCGGTTACCAGCAATCCTCCGGGTCCGATCTCGATCAATATCCGGCTGCTCGATTCCTCGGGGTTCGCATTGTGCGGAAAGGAAATAGTTCTCCGCTACGATCCGGCGCATGCCGGCCGAATCGCTGCGCCGGCGGCGAGGAACAAGGCGGAAGCGGAGAAGCTTGCGGTAATGCGGCAGGCGGATCTGGCGCGCGTCGCCGCGCAGGAGCAGGATCGGGAGCGCGGGAAGGATGCTTTCCGGAATATTCAGAACTCAGACGGAAGCGTGGAAGCATTGTGGGCGCAGGGAGAACTTCCCTGCTCGCCGGATCAATACAAGCGCTTCGACTACTGGGACCTTTCCACGAACTTCCCGACGCTGCCCGAGCAGGACCAGTTGCTGGGACGCAAGCATCCTGACAACTCGAACCGCGACGATCAGGAATCGGCTCGCGGGAGCAACGGGCCGGCGCGGCACAAGGCGCCGCCGAAGCCGCAATCCGCGTTCTATATGGAAGGCGACGACCGGGCAACGGCCTTTGAGCCGGGACGCAACCTGCTGACCATTGGGCCGGGGAAGACCTTCACGGTGGTGCGGACGGTGGACGTGGCGACCGCGGAGTCGTGGGCTGACGACTCGTCGCTGATCCACTACACGTGCGATCAGCATGCGACTTGCGCTTTGAAGCGAGCGGGGTCAGCCTCGGTGGTTCTGGCCAAGATGGACGAATAGGCATGCGCGGCGTTGCCAGACGCGGCTGCTCTAGAAGTATCTAAGGGTTCAGGGACATCTTAGCGTTCACGCGGAGATGCCCAAAAACCGGTTTCTTCGCTCACCATCCCCCTCTGAAATACGTTCGGGCCCCTTTGTTCGGAATGACAGCCTGATTCAACAGGGGCGCCCGGACTTGCTTGGACCGGTGTGTCGATGGGCAACGCAACGATGGATCTCGTTGAGATTTGCCGCTGATTACTCCGCGTTGTCGATCTGTGCGCGCTGCAGCTTGTCGGAAAAATCGACGTAGACGGACTTCCAGGTGGTGAAGAAGTCGATCGCGCCCAGCCCCTCGCGGTGCCCATTGCCGGTGTGCTTGACTCCGCCGAAGGGAAGGTGCACCTCGGCGCCGATGGTGGGTGCGTTGATATAGGTGATGCCCGCTTCAAGATCGCGCATGGCGGCAAAGGCGCGGTTCACGTCGTGGGTGTAGAGAGCGGTGGAAAGGCCGTAGTCGATGGAGTTGGCGATTGCGATGGCTTCTTCGAAGGTGTCGAACTCAATGAGGCTGACGACCGGGCCGAAGACTTCTTCGCGGGCTATGCGCATCGCAGGCTTGACGCCGCCCAGCACGGTGGGGGCGAAAAAGGTTCCATGCGCGTAGATGCCTTCGGTGAGCGCGCGCCCGCCGGCGAGCAGCCTGGCGCCTTCGGCGAGAGCAATCTCAATGTACTTGGTTGAAGTTTCAATTTGCGCTTCGTTTACCTGCGGCCCAACTTCCACCGATTCGTCGAGGCCGTTGCCGACCTTCAGGGCCCGGGCGCGGGCGACGAGTCTCTCGGTGAATTGAGCCGCGATGCCTTTTTGGAGCAGGATGCGGCTAGTGGCTGTGCAGCGCTGGCCGGTGGTACCGAAGGCTCCCCACAGCGCTCCATCGAGAGCCAGGTCGAGGTTGGCGTCGTCGAGAACGATCTGGGCGTTCTTTCCGCCCATCTCGAGGGAGACGGGCTTGAAATGAGCGGCAGCGCTTTGGCCGACCAGCGAACCGATCTCGCTTGAGCCGGTGAAGCTGATGGCGCGGACATCGGGATGCTCAACGAGCGGACCTCCGGCCTGCGGCCCGAGACCGGCGACAATATTGACCACTCCGGGAGGCAGCCCGGCATCGATGAGCGTCTGCACCAGGTTGTAGGTTGAGAGCGGCGTGTCTTCGGCCGGCTTAATGACGCAGGTATTGCCGGAGACCAGCGCCGGAAAGAGCTTCCAGCTAGGAATCGCCATGGGGAAATTCCATGGCGTGATGAGCCCGACCACGCCAACGGGCATGCGGACGCTCATGGCGAATTTGTTTTCGAGCTCGGAGGGCGTGGTCTGGCCGAAGAGGCGGCGGCCCTCGCCGGCAACGTAAAACGCTTCGTCGATTGCCTCCTGGACATCGCCGCGGGTCTCGGCTAAGACCTTGCCCATCTCGCGGGTCATATCGCGGGCGTATTGTTCTTTGCGTTCCTGGAGGAGCGAACCGGTGCGAAGGAGGATCTCGGCGCGCTTGGGAGCGGGCACGAGACGCCAGGTGGCATAGGCCTTCTTCGCGGCGGCAACGGCGGCGTCGATGTCGGCGGCATGGGAAGACGGGAATGCGCCCACCACGTCGGAGTGGTCGGCGGGGTTGAGGTTCTGGAGTGTCTTGCCGCTGGCGGCCGGAACCCACTCGCCGCCGATGAGGTTGTGGTAAGTCGGAAAGGTCATTATCAGTTCTCAGTTCGTAGCGTTCAGTTCGTAGTGCTCAGCATAGTTCGTTGCGCACGATCCACAAGCCGTGGTTCGTGGCTCAGGGCTTTTCTCGGTGGTCAGTGAGGTTATAGCACCCGGCACGGCCGGAGGGCGAAGGGCAGGTCAGTTGCTGCGGATGGAGGATTGCCGCCCTGCGTCATGTTCCCGCGCAGGGCGGGTTTTGGGCAGGGACGAGTTCCCGGATCCTTCGTCGCTCGAAGTCAGAATTGTAATGAAATAAGTACCCGTTACCAACGGTGGGCATTTCATTCCATTGCTGTCAGATGGCCGTACAATACAGGTGAGGTAGATCCAGCTTCAATGTCATTGAACGGTTTTCCATCCCGCACTTCGCGGACACATAGCCTGCGCTCGCTTTTCAGCATGTTCTCCAGTGACCTGGCGATCGACCTTGGCACCGCGAACACGTTGGTTTTCGCGGCCGGCAAGGGGATCGTGGTCAACGAACCGTCGATCGTTGCGATCAATAAAAACACCGGTGAAGTGGAAGCCGTCGGCAAAGAAGCGAAGGACATGCTGGGCCGGACGCCGGGAAACATCGTGGCCATCAAGCCGATGAAGGATGGCGTGATTGCCGATTTCAAAGTCACCGAGAAGATGCTCAACTATTTCATCCAGAAGGCGCACAACCGGAAGATGCTGGTGCATCCGCGCATCGTGATCGGCGTGCCCTCTGAGATCACGCAAGTGGAAAAGCGCGCGGTTGAGGATTCGGCCTATCGCGCCAAGGCCAGCGAAGTCTACCTCGTGGAACAGGCTATGGTGGCTGCGATCGGAGCCGGGCTGCCGATCACCGAACCGTCGGGCAACATGGTCGTGGATATCGGCGGGGGGACGACGGATATTGCAGTCATTTCCTTATCGGGCATTGTGTATTCCCGCTCGGTGAGAATGGCCGGCAACCAGATGGACGAGGCCATTACCAACTACCTCAAGCGCAAATACAACCTGCTGATTGGGGAGCGCACGGCCGAGCAGATCAAGATTGAAATCGGCTCCGCGTACCCGCTGGATAAGCCGCTGACGATGGAAATCAAGGGGCGGAACCTGATCGAGGGTGTGCCCAAGACCATCTCCATCGACGACAGTGAAATCCGGGAATCCCTGGGCGAGTGCATCGCAGTCATCATGAATGCGATTCGTGTCGCTCTGGAACGGACGCCGCCGGAACTTTCCGCGGACATCTCGGACCGCGGGATTGTGCTGACCGGCGGCGGCGCGCTGATCAAGAACCTCGACAAGCGGATCCGCGAGGAAACCGGGCTGCCGGTTTCGGTGGCGGACGATCCGCTGGCTTCGGTGGTTCTTGGCACGGGCAAGATGCTTTCCGACTTCCGCCTGCTACGCAAGATCAAGATCGACTAAAACGAGGGAGCAGGGATCAGGGATGAGAAAAACCCATCGACCCTCCGCCACCTTTCCAGCGCAGGTGTTTCGCCCCCTGACTCCTGAAACCTGACACCTGAACCCTGGTTTTTATGGAAACGCTTTTCGAACGCTACCGGAACCTCGTGGTGCTGCTGGTCCTGCTGCTGGTGCAGATTCTCGGCTTGGCCATGCAGGTTCATCGCAGCGACGCGGGGCATATGAGCCTCGACCCGCGCGACAGCAAGGGAGTGCGGCTGATCCGGTTATGGGCGAATGGTTTTGTCTCGCCCCCGGAGCGGTTTTTCCATGGCATCTCAGAAAACACCTCGGGGCTGTGGCACAACTACTTCGATCTGCGCCAGGTAAGAGAACAGAACCAGGAGCTGCAGCAGACGGTTGACCGGCTGCGGCTGGAAGAGGCAGCTCTTCTGGAAGACGCCAAGCAGGGCGAGCGGCTGCAGGCGATGCTGAAGTTTCAGGAGAAGTACATCTACAGCACGGTGGCGGCACAGGTGATCGGCACCAGCGGCAGCGATTTGTCGCATGTTTTCTACATCGATAAGGGCAGCGAGGACAAGCTTGAGCGCGACATGGCGGTGATCACTTCCGACGGCATCGTCGGCAAAGTGCGCGACGTGTTTCCGCATTCGGCGCAGGTGCTGGTGATCAACGACCAGACGAGCGGAGCGGGCGTGATCCTGGAAACGACGCGTATTCGCGGCATCCTGCGAGGCAATGCTCTGGGGCAGCCGGAAATCGTGGGGCTCATGGCGGACAGCCGCATCCAGCCGGGCGAGCGTGTTTTGACGGCGGGCGGCGATGAGATTTTTCCGCGCGGGCTTCCGGTGGGAACGGTGGAGAAGGTGGTTCGGGATCCGGACCAGGATGGATTCATCCAGATCCTGGTGAAGCCCGCGGCGCAGCTCGACCGGCTCGACGAGGTGCTGGTGATCACCTCGACTCAGCCGCGATTCCCGGACAGCCAGCAGAAGGACATCGCCACCAGTGAATCGGAAATGGGCGGGGAAGCAGCCGAGGAGGAACAGCAGAAGAAAGCGTCGGAGATTCTGGCAGAGCGGTTGCCCGGGCTGATGGAACCGAATCTTCCCGCCGATCAGCAGCCCTTGAACGACGATTCGAATCCCAACCCGGTGACGCGTCCGGCGGCCGCCCTGCATCCTGACCGCTTTTCGCCGGACACGACCACAAACAGCGGATTGAGCGTCGTGGGCGACGATGGCGCGAGCACGCCATCTTCCGAGGAAAAGCCGGCGGCGCCGTCAACGAAAAGCCAGAAGCAGGGGAAGGCAGCCGCCAAGCCGCAGCAGCCGACTACGCCGCCGCAGAGGAATCCCTGACCATGTCGGTACTGATGGCGGATACGCGCCGCGACCTTGAGATTCATCGCTACCCGGTCCTGGTTTACGCGCTGGGCCCGCTGGTGGCGATTGTTCTGCAGGCCTGGCTGCCGCGGCTCCTGGGCCGTTATGCGTGGTTCGATCTTCCCCTGGTGGTGACGGTCTATTTTGCGCTCGGGCGCCGCAGCCCGATCCAGGGCACCATCATGGGTTGCGCGGTGGGACTGTTTGAAGACGCGCTGACGCAACACGCGATCGGGATGAACGGCATTGCGAAGACGGTTGCCGGTTTTCTGGCAGCTTCGGTGGGCGTGCGCATCGACGTCGAGAACAAGATCATTCGTATCGGGCTGATTCTTTTGTTGTCGTTGCTCTCGAGCGTGATTTTCCTGTTCGTGAATCGATTTCTGATGGGCCTGGCTCTCGAAGTGAACTGGAGAGACGAGCTTTTCAAGGCGCTGGGCAACTCGTTTATCGGACTCCTGGTTTTTCCCTTTCTCGACCGTTTTCAACTGCGGGACTGATGGGCGCGGAGAGACGACCAGGGAGCGCCTGGGTTTGCGCCCGGGCGCACCAAAGTTCGATCGAGCAGCTCGAAGGGCGGGCGCGGGAAAACTGAAAGCACGCTATTCTTAGGGAAGCGCATCCATGTTTGACTCGGTGAATCGCGGCGAAAAGATCTCCGGCCTCAAGCTAGCGGCCGTGCAGTACGGCATCCTATTGATGATGCTGGCGCTGGTGGCGGGACTATGGCGCCTGCAGGTGCTGGGCGCCAACAACTTCCGCGTGCTGGCCGATCAGAATCGGATTCGCAAGGTGCCGATGCTTGCGCCGCGCGGCAAGCTGTTCGATCGCGAGAACCGGCTGATTGTCGATAACTATCCGTCGGTTTCGTGCTTCCTTGTGCGCGAGCAGAACCATAACGTCGACGCGGATCTGCCGACGATCGCGCGCGGGCTTCATCTCGACCTGGAGCAGCTGCAGGCAACGCTGCGGCACTATCGTGCGTCTCCCGGCTACCAGCCGATTCCCATCAAGCAGGAAGTGACCCCGGACGAAGAGGCATTCATCGAGGCGCATCGCAACGAGCTTCCGGAGCTGGAGACGATCGATGTGGAGCGGCGGCTGTATCCGCGCGATGGATTCGCGGCGCATTTGATCGGGTACGTGGGCGAAGTGAGCGAGGACATGCTCAACGACCCCCGCTATGCCGCCTATGAGCCGGGCGACGTGGTTGGCAAGGCGGGCGTGGAGGAGACGTACGACCAGTTGCTGCGGGGTCAGGACGGTTCGCGCGACGTGATTGTCGACAGCCACGGGCGCGAAGTGGGCTACCTGCACACCGAGCATTCGATTCCGGGAAAAGACCTGCGGCTGACCATCGACAACGATCTACAGCGAGCCGCGGAGCTGGCGCTTGGCGGCCGCAACGGGGCAATCGTAGCGATGGACCCCCGCAACGGCGAGATTCTCGCCATGGTCTCCCGGCCGAGCTTCGATCCCAACGCCTTCGCGGTCAAGATCGATCGGACGGAGTGGAACAAGCTTGTGACCGACCCCGACCACCCGCTGATGAACAAGGCTCTTCAAGCCCAGCTTGCGCCCGGTTCGACGTTCAAGATCCTGATGTCGGTGGCGGGACTGCAGGAAGGCATCGCGCAGAACCTTAAAGTGGTGTGCAACGGGGGATGGGGCCCTTATGGCTTTTTTCACCACTGCGATGAGCACCATGGCCCGGTCGACATTCACAACGCCATCCCTTTTTCGTGCGACACCTACTACTACCAGCTGGGCGACAAGCTGGGCATCGACCGGATCGCCAAGTACGCGAAAGAATTCGGCTACGGAGAAAAGACGGGGATCGACCTTCCCGGCGAGCAATCGGGGCTGATGCCTTCGGCGCAATGGCTGATGAAGACCTATCACCATCGCTGGTATCCCGACGAAACGCTCGACGTCTCCATCGGCCAGGGGGCGGTGGAAGCGACGCCGATCCAGCTGGCGCGCATTATCGGCGGCATCGCCTCCGATGGCCATATGGTGCGGCCGCACACGGTATTTCCCGACGAGCTGCCGGACGATTTCCGCCGCGCGCTCGAAGACACCTATCCCGGGTCGGGCAAAGTGGACATTCCCATCGATCCTGACACCTGGGAAACGGTGACCGACGGCATGGCGAACGTGACGCAGCCTGGGCTCTACCACACGGCCGGAGGAGAGCACCTGGAGGGCATCGACTTCGCGGGAAAAACCGGAACCGCGCAGGTGATGAGCCACGAAGCGCTGGACAAGACCGCGAAGGGCAAGGCCACTCGGCCCAACGTGTGGTTCATCGGGCTGACTCCGCGCCGTAATCCCGAGATCGTGGTTGGCGTCCTTTTCCAGAATGGCGACAAGAGCTGGTTCGCGGCGCGCATCGGCGCCAGAGTCATCGCCGCCTATGTGGAGAAGCAGCGACGCCTGGCTCACAACCTGCAGTTGCAGAAAGCAGCGACCCCCGCCAAGCCGGTTGAGGTAGGCGCGGTGTGGAGCATGCCCAACGCGGGCGGAAAGAACAGCGACGACCAGGTTGCGCACATTCAGACAGGCCGCTTCTTCATCAATCCAGGCAGGGAGGCGGGTGTGGCATCGCCGCCGGCGGGGATGGCGCAGGTTGGACTTGCGTTACCGACGCGCCGGATCGGCCAGCCGTGAGTCCCATGCGCCGTTTTCTGAGCTTCCGCGATTTCGACTGGGGACTACTGAGCATGGTGCTGCTGCTTTGCGCCATCTCCGTCGCCGAGATTTATTCCGCGACGCTTCACACGCGGTTTGCGAACTTCCACACGAAGCAGGTCTACTTCGTGATCGCGGGCCTGGTGCTGATGTTCATCCTCGCCAAGATCGACTACCATCGCCTGCTCGACTGGGCTCCGTGGGCCTATGGCATCTGCGTTTTCTTTTTGGTCGCGGTGAAGCTGGTGGGGCACAAAGCGCTGGGCGCGCGGCGCTGGATCCAGATCGGGCCGATGCAATTCCAGCCGTCGGAGTGGGCAAAGCTGGTGCTGATTCTGGCGGTCGCTCGCTACTTCGCCAACCTGGGAGGGCGCAACCTGACGTGGCGCGACATCTTCAAGGCGCTGGCGCTGGTTGGGGTTCCGATGGCTCTGGTGATCATTCAGCCCGATCTCGGCACGACGTTGATCTACGCGCCGATTCTTGTGGCGGGGCTGTTTCTGGGCGGGATCAACTGGAAGCAGGCTTTGATCCTGATCACAGTGGCGGGTGTGGTGGCCGTGGGCGCCTGGTCGAGCGGCAAAGGGCTGAAGGCCTACCAGAAGGCGCGCCTGACCAGCTTCATTAACCCCGACAACGATCCCAAAGGTTCCGGGTACCAGATTCGCCAATCGCTGATTGCGGTGGGGTCGGGAGGCATCTGGGGCAAGGGCGCGGAAAAAGGCAGCCAGACGCAGGGCTACTTCCTGCCGATTCCCTACACGGATTTCATCTTTGCGGCGTTCAGCGAGGAACACGGGTTTGTAGGCGCTCTATTCGTGCTGCTGCTATACTTCTTTATATTGATGCGTTTGATTCAAAACGCTCAAACAGCCGCTGACCTGCCCGGTTCTTTGATCATCATGGGAATCGTGGCTGTGTTGACCTTCCAGATCGCGGTCAACGTTGGCATGGTCATCGGGTTTATGCCCGTCACCGGGATCCCTTTACCTTTAATGAGTTATGGCGGATCTTCGGTGTTGTTTACCTTCCTTGCGCTGGGCGTTGCGATGAACGTGCGCATGCGCCGGTTTGTAAACTAGGCACGATCAGGGGCCAAGTGGTTTCGGATCATGCCGCAAGCGTTCTGGCTTCAGGTGCCAGGCGCAATTGGACAAGTTCAACTCTTGCGGGCTGCCGAAGTTTGGAACTGCAAGATAGAGATCTTCAGAAAGACGCCGGCCAGGTCCGGGATGGATCGCAGGCCCGGCAGGATTGAGTGCATGAGCTCGCAGAGACGGGAAAGCCGTTGGCAGCGTAATGAGTGCGCGAATCGCGAGGGAGCGGATGGGCGTAGAAGCCCTGCCCCGGTCACGCGATTCCATCGCGCGACTGCCAGCGACGGAACGGCCCGGCCGGATAATTCGGCCTTGTTGGTCACAAACTCTCTGCAAAAGGATCTCCGCGTTTCGCGGATCGTCAGTGAGGACAGTGGCAGCTGGTTGGGCATCCCCGGCCCGGCGGTTTCCACTTGCTGCACCCTGGCTGAACCAGCCCGGTCTTCCCTTTTGCCCATCTCCTTTCTTTCCGGTTCCGCGCGAATTCAAGTGACCTTGCCGCAGGCCCCAGCCGGCACACGCCGCTGGGCGGAAAGGTACGATGGCAAAGGAAATTTGTATTTCAAGCACGCCGCATGAAACGCGGCTTGCAATTTTAGAAGACGATCAACTCGCGGAAATCTATTACGAACGCGAAAATGAATACACACTGGCCGGCTCGATCTATAACGGGCGCGTGACGCGGGTGTTGCCGGGCATGCAGTCGGCATTTGTCGACATTGGCCTGGAGCGCGACGCATTTCTTTACGTCACGGACTTCCTGGAGTTGGAAGACCAGGAAGAGACCGATGAGCTTGAGAAGGCATCGATCAGCAACCCGAACGTGGCTCCGCGTGAAGTACGCCACAGCGGAGTAAACCGGAACGATGTGGAGCGCGAGCCGCGCACAAGCGGTGAAATGAGCGCGGCGCCGGCGGAGTCAGAGAGCGCCGCGGCGCAGCCGGAAGGGGATCACGACGACGGCGGCGAGCATGGCGCACGACGCTGGCGCGGCAGACGGCGCCGGCGCGGAGGCCGCGCGGGGGCCGCGGGGATCTCCCCATCGACGGATGCCGAGAAGGCGGACGTGCCGGAAATCGCGGCCTCCGAAGTGAGTGCCGAGGCTGCCGGGAGCGAGGATGCTCCGGCGAGCGTCGCGAGCCGGCTTGATCGCTCCCCGGCTCGTTTTGTGCTTCCCGGGGAAGCGCTCTCTAAATACGGTGGCGTCCCCGCGGAAAGCGAGAAGAAATCGGCATTCGAGGCTCCGGCCCGCCCGGCCGTGACGTCGAAGCCGTCGACGCTGATCGATGCGCCGCTTGCCTGGGACGGAAGCGGCCTGTTGCCCGGCGAATCGATCTCGCGGCATCGCGAGCGTCCGGTGGAGCCCGAGGCAGTGAAGGAACTCCATGCAGAGCCTGTGGCTTATGAATCTGTTTCCGAGCAAGCCGGAGGCACTGCTTCGCGTGGGGTGACGCACGCTTTCGATCCGCATGCCGAGGGGGATACGGCGCTCGAAGAGGAGTTCATGGAAGAGAGCCTCGCGCACGAGCACCTGATTCCCGCGGAAAATCCCGAAGAAGAAGAATTCAGCGAGACCGAGGAGTCGGAGCAGGTGGAGGCGGCCGAGTCGAGCGAGGGTGCAGAGGGTGATGCGAGCGCTTCGCACCACGTGGATCCGCTGCCGCCGAGCAGCTTCCGGCTTTTCGGGTTCGGGAAGGGCAAGAAAGACGAGGAGTCAGGGCAGGGGCCGGCCGAGTCGCATCCGATCGAACCGTTCCCGCAAAAAGAATCAGGCCACACCGCGGTCGCCTCGGCGTTCTCACCGGGAAATGGATTGGTGGAAGAAGAGGTCATTGAAGGGGAAGAGACCGAGACGCCGCTTCATCGTCACCACAAGCACGACGAGCACGACCTGGACGAATACGAAGAGGAGACGCTGCAGACGCAGATCCGCTCCGGCGAATTGGGAGAGATGCTGCAGGAGGCTCACCTGGACCATCGTATCCAGATGGACTTCGACGACAAGGCTGTCGCGGAAGAGGAAGAAGGCGGAGAAGCCGAGGAGGAAGACGAACCGGCTCTCGTCGAAGGCCAGCCTGCCCCTGACGGGCAGCAACCGCGGCGGGACAGGGATCGCCGTGGCCGCCGTGGCCGCGGTGAGCGGGGACATCGTCCAGGGGAACGGCGCGGTCCTTCGCGGAGGTCCGCGCAGGCAACGGATTTGCCGGTGATCTCCGATCTTCTGAAGCCTGGGCAGGAGATCCTGGTGCAGATTGCGAAGGAGCCGATCGCGAAGAAAGGCGCGCGGATTACCAGCCACATCGCGCTGCCGGGTCGATTCCTGGTGTTCATGCCTACGGTGTCGCATGTAGGCGTGAGCCGCAAGATCGCATCGGACGAAGAACGGCAGCGGCTCAAGCGGATTCTTGTTCACGAGCGCGGCGAAGCCTCGGGTGGATTCATTGTGCGCACCGCGGCCGAAGGCGCGTCGGAGGATGAGTTGCGGGCCGATCTTCGTTTCCTGATTCACTTGTGGAACGAAATCAAGCAGCGCTCCGACGGTTCCAAGTCTCCAGCTTTGATCTACCACGATCTCTCGCTCATCGAGCGCATTTTGCGCGACCAGGTGAGCGCGAACTTCTCGTCGATCTGGGTTGATTCGGAGGCGGACTACGAGCGGATTCTGCGATTCCTGAACCGGTTTTCGCCCTCTCTGGTGCGACGCGTCAAGCTCTACACCAAGGAGACGCCGCTGTTCGAGCATTTCGGGATCCAGGAAGAGATCTCGAAGGCACTGCGGTCGAAGGTGTGGCTGAAGTCGGGCGGATCGATCGTCATCAATCAAACCGAAGCCCTGGTGGCGATCGACATCAACACGGGCAAGTATGTCGGCAAGACAGCGCGGCTCGAAGACACGATCGTGAAGACCAACCTCGATGCGATTCCGGAGATTGTTCGCCAGATCCGGCTGCGCGATCTGGGCGGCATCATCATCATCGATTTCATCGATATGGATGAGCGCAGGAACCGGTTCAAGGTGATGGCGGCACTTGAGGAAGCGCTGAAGAACGACCGGGCACCGACGAAGGTTCTGCAGTTCAATGATTTTGGTCTGGTTGCTATTACGCGCAAGCGGGTGAAGCAGTCGCTCGAGCGCACTCTCAGTGTTCCCTGCCCGATTTGCCAGGCTACCGGCATGGTGAAGAGCCCGGCAACGGTGTGCAATGAGATTTTCATCGAGTTGCGGAAGATGCGGAGGCACTTCGATAGCGGCGACATCCTGCTGAGGGTGAACCCGGAGACGGTCAAGGTTCTGAAGGCGAACAATGCCCGCTGGCTGACCGACTTCGAAGAGCTCACAGGCAAGAACATCCTGGTGAAGAGCGACCCGGCCCTGCATCCGGAGCAGTTCGATATCCAGGGGTAGCCCGTCTGCAAGTCCAACAAGCCAAAGCCGGAATGAACTTCCAGCTTTGGGTTCCATCGGCCATTTGAAGCAACTTCTCCCCCAGAATGGTGTCTAAGTTGTTACGGGGAGGCAAGACACCCTCGCGCCTAAATGTTTGAAAACTGAATACGAGGTAAGGACATGTCATTTCTCCGATCGATGTCGCTGATGCGGCATGTTTCAGTTCTTTCGGCTGCGGTTGCCTTTGGGTTAGGCACCGCGAGCTCTCAAACGGCGGTCTCTCACGACGCCAGCAACGATGTTGCGCCTGTCGAATCCAGCTCACTTGCCGCCGATAGTTCCAGCAGCGACCCCGGGGCTCTTCCCGCGGCTCCCGCGCCCGCAAGCGCAGCTTCGGGCCAGGAAGGCGGATACGGACGAAATGGCGGGGGTGGCTATCACGACCATAGCCTGTGGAGTCATCTGACCTTTGAGGCGGGCGGCGGATTCAACGGACCCATCGGCAGTTCCTCCAACGACATCACGTGGGGCGGCAACTTCACCCTGGGCGGAGGTTATCGCTTCAGTGACAAGCTGAGCGCCTTGCTGGAGTACCAGTTCATCGATTCGAAGATTCCTGGAGCGTTGATCGCGGAAGCGGGCGCCACCGGCGGATACGACCATATCTGGTCATTCACCGCAGCCCCGGTTTTCGATCTGTTCCCCAAGCGCACCAACGACGTGTATGTGACCGGCGGCGGCGGCTTTTATCGCAAGGTCACGAGCTTCACCGACGTGCTGCCGAGCACGTACTGCACCTATTTCTACTGCGGCCAGGGATATGCCAACCAGGTGGTCGGGCACTTTTCGAGCAACCAGGGCGGCTTTAACATCGGCGCCGGATTCCAGCACCGGCTGGGAGGCATGTATGGCGACGGCAAGGCGAAGTTGTTTGCCGAAGCGCGCTTCCTGGACGTGCTGAGCCCGGCCATCACGACCTCGGCAAACGGCCTGGGCACAACCTCGGTTGGGTCCGACACGAAGATCGTTCCCGTAACGTTCGGCGTGCGCTGGTAGCTTGCTTCTGCCTGCTCCGTGCGGCGATTCTTCCCCGTCGCACGGAAGAGGCTTTTCTTCATCGCCCGGCAGAGGCTAAAACAGCCCAAGCACACGCAGGCGCACCAACCCTCCGGCCACAACTCCCAACGGTGCGATTGCCACAAGGGCGAGCACGTAACGGATCGGCTGTTTGCCGCGCGACGGCAACGCGCTGAGGCCTCCCAGAACCAGGACGACCACGGCGAGCACCAGGACGCCGCGCAAAGGATTCGCCGCTTCGATCCATGCGGTGATGTATCCCCCGGCAGCGCCTGCAAAAAACGCCGATCCCAGGTGAGCCCATGCAGCGGCGGGACTGACCCTGGCGTCGGTCGCCCACTCCGGCGCGATGCGGGCAAGCAGGAGCCGGAGAGAAACCACAAGAAGCGTCATCGCGGCAAAGCCCAGGAGCAGGGCAAGGAATGCGTGCAGAATCACCACGGTTTCTTCGCGGATTCGGTTGGCGTTCCTACTTCACCGCGCTCGATGCGGGCGAGAAACTGCCGCGCCAGGCGGGCTTCTCCAGGATGGCTCTCGCCGTGCATGGTACAGAGATCGAGAAACTCGTCGCAGAGCGCGTTGCGTTCGCCCTCCTGATTGAGAATGGACTGGAGGGCAAAGGCAAGCTCGCGCAGGTTTGCGGCCTCGGGCCACGCTGGATTTTCCGTTTCGTCGCCCATCAGCGCGAGATCGGAAAACAGGCCGCGCCTGCCGTGCGCGCATTCTTCGAGGCAGGCGGTGAGCTGGTCGGCAAAGACGCGGGTCAAAGACTCCAGACTTTGCGGGGAATTCATGCCTTGCATTGCTTCTTCAGGTTCCATGGCGCTACGTTCCCTCTTTGACGGTTCGCATTCGGAATGCCTAGCGGTCACTGCCCGCCCCGCATCGCCGCTTCAACTTCATCGGCCGTATGGGGCAGCGCCGCTTCCAGGTCAATCAGCTTGCCGTCTTCGCCCACGAGAAAGTCGCACTCGATGCGCACGCCGATCTTCTCTTCGGGAATATACACGCCGGGCTCGATAGTGAAGACCATCCCCGGCTTGAGCACCGCGGGATACACCGCCGGATCATGCACATCGATGCCGACCATGTGTCCGAGGCCATGCAGCCAGTATTTGCCCAGCGGCTGGCCGTGCAGGTCTTTTCCGTGGGTGTTGACGTAGTTGTAGGCGACGGTATCGAGGGAATTGGGATCTTTGCGCAGGAAATCGTTGATGGTAGATTTGCCCGCAACAAACGCGTCGA
Source organism: Occallatibacter sp. (assembly GCA_035508975.1). Classification (GTDB taxonomy): domain Bacteria; phylum Acidobacteriota; class Terriglobia; order Terriglobales; family Acidobacteriaceae; genus Telmatobacter. The sequence continues at coordinate 7,861 of DATJMC010000083.1, read as the reverse complement.
TGGCGGCCTTCTGGGCGCCGAGCACGATGTTGTAGATCTCGCGCTGGCGGGCGGTGAAATGGCCGTTGGCCGGCATGGTGCGGGTAATGTCGGAGGCATACATGGAGTACTCGCAAGCCGCATCAACCAGCACTACGTCTCCGTCGTGCACCGTGCTTGCGTTCTCGCTGTAGTGCAGCGTGGTTGAATTGATTCCAGTGCCGACGATGGGCGCATAGGATGGCCGTTCGCACCCTTGATCGAACCACACTTCGGTCAATTTGCCGGCGAGCGAGCGCTCGGTCACGCCGGGTTTGACTGCGCGCATCATGGCAAGCTGCGCGGCAATGGAGGCATCGCTGGCTTTCCTGAGGAGCGCGATCTCGCCCGAGTCTTTGACTTCGCGCAATGGCATGATGAGGCGCGTGACGTCATTCGCTGCGGGCGCGGCTTCCAGGCCGAGGGTTGTTGCATTGAAAGCGACGAGGGCCTTCGCGGGTTGGGAATCGGGCTGTGTCCAGAGCTTGGAGATCAAGGCGCGATCTTCGGCAACCACCTTGTTCAACTCTGTGGGCAACTCTGTCATGGCTTCGACGTGATCGACGCCGGTCGCCTCAGCGACGTTGGGTGTTGCCGCGTCCATCTTTGCGCCGGTGTAGAGTTCCATGCGCCGGTTGCGCGTGGGAAGAAAGAGAATCTCCTTGTACGTCTTGGAGGACGTGGTTGAGGCGACGATCATCAGGGCAGCGCCGGGCTCATTCCAACCGGTCAGGTAGTAGAAGTTGCTGTCCTGTCGGTAGGGCATGAAGTCGAGAACCGGCTCGGGGGCCGCGAAGAGAACGGCAATGCCGCCCTGGAGTTCGGCAGCCAAGGCCGCACGCCGCGCGCGATAGTCGCTTGCCGGCTGCTTTTCGAGGGAGAACGCGGGCAGAGCCAGGGCAATGGACAACAGTCCGAGGAGAAAGCGGCGTTTGGATTCCATTCGGCTATTTTCGTCGCTGGGCCCCGGCGACGCAAAAGGAAAGCAGAGGGGATCGAATCAGGCCGCCGGCACAGTCGACGCGAGCCTTGGATCGCTATCGACTTTCTCTGCCTGCTGCAGCTTTCCGGCTCTTTCTTCGAGCATGTGTTGAAATGCCGGCGAGGGAACGGGGTGTCCGAAGAGCCAGCCTTGCGCATAGACCTGTTGCTTGGCCTGGGCGAAATAGCGCGCCTGCTGCGGTGTCTCGATGCCTTCGACGATCACGCGCAGTCCGAGGGTTGCGGCCATGGTAAGGATCTGGGGGAGGATGGATACGGTGACCGCGTCGGTGCCGATGGCGCGCGTGAAGGCCTTGTCGATTTTGACAGCGTCGACGGAAAGATCGTGCAGGTAGGCCAGGCTGGAGTAGCCGGTTCCGAAGTCATCGATGTGGACCACGTGACCGCGCTTGCGAAGCTGGAGGATGGTTTCCTTTGCCACCTGCTGGCGGGCGGTGTAGCTCTCGGTGATCTCGACACCGAGGCTGGTGGCGGCGACGTTGGCCTCGGCCAGCATTTTTTCGAGCATGGGCACGAAGTTCGGGTCGGCAAGGTCGGCGGCGGCGATGTTGACGTTGACGCGGAAACCGGGGCGCTCGCGCAAAACCGTTCCAAAATCGCGCAGCACATGGCGCACGACGAGCTTGGTGATCTCGCCGACGAAGCCGCGCTTCTCGGCGACCTTGACGAAATCGTCCGGGCTTACGACGAGATTGTCTTCGTTGGTCCAGCGGCACAGCGCCTCGGCTTCGACGATCTTGCCGCTCTCGAGGTCGACGATGGGCTGATAGACAACCGTCAATGCATCTCTGCGAATGGCGCGCAGGAGCTGATGTTCGAATCCCTGCTTGCGGCGGTGAACGATGACGCAGAACAAACCCAGTAGAAGACCGGTCAACGAGCCAACGGCGGTGAACCCGATAAGCTCAATGCGATTGTTTTGCATGGCCTGGGCAAGGGGAAGGTAAGCAGCGGCGCACACCATGCCGTCGGGAGAGCAGTACGTCCCGTAGAGCATTGGACCCACGCGGTACTGCCCCGGTTTCACCAGAAATGCTCCTTCTTGCTTTAGGGGCTGCCCCAGCAGCTGCCCGGCCTGTCGCGTGGGGGCATCGAGATCGGTAACGATGAAGGGCGTGATGTTGGAGATCAGCGGCTTCATGTTGTACGGGTTGTAGACGATGAAGGAGGAACCGAGCCGGATGGAGATCACGGTCTCGTCTCCCATGCGGAACGGGGCAAGGTTGCGGTACATGAACGTTCCGTCACGCTGGGCGAAATCGGGCTTGTAGCGCGCGTTTGACTGTGCGGCGCGACCGAGGTAGGTAGAGCATTCAATTGCGCCGTCGCGCATTCGTCCGCTGGCCTTCAGGTATTGCGACTCGTAAATCAGCTTGCGGAAGTAGGCAATCTCCGCGTCGGAGCACGCCGGGTAGGGCGATGCATTCATCTCCGCGAGCACTTTGCGCGCCTCGACGGTGGAGTGCTGCCCTTCGTTGATCACGCGCAGGGCGAACTGCTCGAGCCGGTTCTCGGCTTGCTTGAGGGTGATCAAGCGGCCGAGGAGATAGCCCTCAAGCGAACCTCCGCCGATGCCGAGCGCAATGGCCAGCAAGGCGAACCCCACGCGCTGTTTAATCTTAGGCATGCAGTAATTACCTATGTTTTCTGGTTTGGTTACGAACGGCAATCCCCATTTCGGGGCATCGAACATAGTTCGCAACCCCTTCGATGCCTCGAAATGAAGCGATTTAATTCGCTTTTATCGTTGAGTTTAGCGATTCGCGATTTTTGGGATTCACGACCGCGCGGCCTTCAGGATGGCGGCAAGGCTTTGCTCCACGTCCTCCCGGGTGGTGGCCCAGGAGGAGACGCTGATGCGCATCGCAGTCTGACCTTGCCAGACAGTGGACCCGCACCAGCAAGTTCCTTCCGCCTGAACGCGCGCGATGGTCCGGGTGGTGTGGTCTGGGCTGCCAAAGGAGACGAGGACCTGGTTGATGACCACGTCGTTGAGAACCCGATAGCCTGCCTCGGCAAGGCCTTCGGCAAAACGGCGGGCATAGTCCGAGGTACGCTCGACGAGCGCGGCCACCCCCGATCGGCCGAGGGAGCGCAAACCGGCCCACAACTCGATACCCCGCGCCCGCCGCGAGAGCTCAGGCGTGTAATGGCATGGTTCGCGTTTGTCTCCCTGCAGGAGGTATGCGGCCTGCACGGACATGGCTTCGCGCAGCATCGCCGGATTGCGGACGAGCGCGATGCCGCAGTCGTAGCCGATGTTCGGCCACTTGTGGGCATCGGTCGCCCAGGAATCGGCGCCGTCGAATCCGCGGGTCAGATGAGCGAACCGGGGCGAGGCTGCGGCCCACAAGCCGAATGCGCCGTCGACATGGACCCAGGCGCCCGCGTCGCGAGCGCGAGGACAGATTTCGGAGGCTGGATCGAAGGCTCCCGTGTTCACGTTTCCCGCCTGGAGGCAAAGAATCGTCCTGTCGTCGAGCGCTGGCAGGCGGTCGGCGCGGATGCGTCCCTGGCTGTCGACCGGCACGCGAATCACGCGTTTTCGGCCTAAACCCAGCATTCCCAATGACTTTAAGAGCGAGGTATGGGCCTCGTCGCCGAGGACGACGGTTAAGGGCGGAGCGCCGAAGAGGCCGTCGTTCTCCACGCTCCATCCAGCGCGGGTGAGCAGGGCATGTCGCGCCGCAGCCAGGCAGGTGAAGTTGGCCATGGTCGCGCCGGTCACTACCCCGCCGCCCACGCCCGGGGGCAATTGCAGCAGCTCGCGTGTCCACTCGAGGGCGGTTTCCTCAAGGGCCGAGCCGGCGGGGGATTGAACCTGCAAACTGCCATTCTGATCCCAACTACTTGCCAGCCACGCGGCGGAGAGGGCTGCGGGGAGGCAGCCGCCGGTGACAAAGCCGAAGTAGCGGCCTCCGGCGCTCGCCACCGTGGCCGGGCCGGCAAGACTTGCCAGCAATTCAATCACTTCGGCGGGCTCGGCCGGCTGTTGCGGGAGGGCGGTGCACAGGCTGCCGAGAGCGGCAATTGCCTCTGCCGAAGGGGGAATCGGCCGTGTGGGAAGGTTGGCGAGGTATTCCGCGGCAAGGCGAGCGGTTTTCACGAGGAGCGCCGATTCAGGCGCGGAGACGCCAGAGATGCGGCGGGGAGCCTGAGACATGGCTGAGTTTAGCAGGCGTTGAGTTTCCTCGCGATTCGCAGTATTCTGGAGATGCGAACGAGTTTGTCCGCTGCATGGCTGTGGGTTGACCGGCTGGCGGAGAGATGAGTGGGCTAACAGCCCACTTTTTATTTGGTTTTAATTGTGGGGCAGAAGACGCCGATGGGTGGGGTTCGGCGGGGAAAGAATGGGAGTGAAGCTGGACGAAATTCGAGAGGCGGCAAGCAGAGTAGCGGCCTCGCATGGGCTCGACGTAGTGGATGTGGAGTTCACGGGCCGGGGAACTGAGCGAGTTCTGCGCGTCACTCTCGAGAAGAATGCCGAAGGGCGCGCGAAATTGCAGGCGGCGATTGCCGCCGGTGCGCAGGGACTTCCCGAGCGGCTTGCCGAAGGCAGATTAAGCGTCGAGCAGCTTTCCGGCGTCACACACGAAGATTGTGCCGAGTTCAGCCGCGATTTTGGCGTTTTGTTGGACGTAGAAGACCTGGTCGCCGGGGGCGAATACACGCTGGAAGCGAGTTCCCCGGGACTTGACCGCAAACTCAGCAAGCCCGAGGAATTCCGGCGGTTCGCCGGAAGCTTGATCAAAGTACAGACGTTTGCGCCGATCCGCAACAACCGTCACTGGCAAGGGAGAATGACGGCGGGTCAAAGCAACACGATCACTCTGGATCTTTCGGCAGTGCGGCAGAACAGCAAGAGCCGGAAGGCCGGAGTGGACACAGTTGAGATTGAGCTGGCCAACATTGAGAAGGCGCAGCTGATCCCCGAGCTTTAGGTAGCACCGCAGCTGGGTGATCCAAAAAGAAAACCGGGAACGGGCCCGAGCCCGAGCCCCAACACAGAATCCGATTCAGCCTGCGCAGGACGCGAAGAACCGTCGCGGGGCGCAGCACCAGAGAGTCCGAAGAGTATGGCGAGCGCGTTGTATCAAAGCATTGAACTCCTCAGTCGCGAGAAGGGCATTGAGCCTGAGATCGTGGTGGGCGCCGTGGAAGAGGCGATCGCCCTGGCCACGCGCAAGTTTTACAAGACCCAGGAAAACATGCGCGGGGAACTGAACAAGGAGACGGGCGAAATCACGGCCTACATCTACAAGACGGTTGTGCCCGACGAGGAGCAGATCGAGGATCCGGTGAATCAGATCACGCTGGCCGAAGCCAATGAACTGGCGCCGGGGGCGGAAGTCGGCAGCGAAATCCGCATGTATCGCGACACCAGTCCCCTGGGGCGCATTGCGGCGCAGCTGGCCAAGCAGGTGATCTTCCAGAAGGTCCGTGAAGCGGAACGCGACACGGTCTTCCAGGAGTACGCGCATCGCGAGAAGGAAGTGCTGAACGCGAGCGTGAAGCGGGTCGAGGGACAGGACATCATCTTCGATCTGGGGAAGGCGGAAGCGCGCTGCCCGAAGCGCGAGCAGTCACGCCTGGAGCAATTCACGGTGGGCGAGCGGGTGCGGGTAGTTTTGCTCAAGGTGGACCGCGCCGCCAAGGGGCCGCAGGTGATCGTATCGCGGGCCGCGCCGGAGCTGGTGCAAAACCTCTTCCAGTCCGAGGTGCCTGAGATCTACGACAACACGGTGGTGATCCGCGCGATTGCGCGCGAAGCCGGCGAGCGCACCAAGATCGCGGTGCAGAGCCGCGACAAGGATGTGGACCCGGTGGGCGCGTGCGTGGGCATGAAGGGCATGCGCGTGCAGTCGATTATCCGCGAGTTGCGCGGCGAAAAAATCGACATCATCGAGTTCAGCGAAGAGATTACGACCTTCGCGGAGAAGGCCCTGCAGCCGGCCAAGGTGAGCCGTGTTTCGATCACGGATCTCACCGAGAAACAGCTGGAGGTGATCGTCGACGACACGCAGCTTTCGCTGGCGATCGGCAAGAAGGGCCAGAATGTGCGACTGGCCGCGAAGCTTCTTGGCTGGAAGATCGATATCAAGAGCGAGGAAGAGAAGCGGCAGGAAGTCGAACAGCAGATGCAGGCGCTCTCGGGCGGTCCGACAACGCCGATCGAGCAGGTCACGGAACTGGGCGAGTCCATCATTCAGAAGCTGGTTGCGGCCGGCATCACGACGGTGGAAGCGCTGGCCGATATGACGCCCGAACAGCTGGAAGAGATTCCCGGAATCGGCGAGAAGACGCTGGAGCGCATCAGCATCGCGGTGCGCCACTACTTTGGGCACTTCGAAGAGGGAGAGCCGGGCGCAGCGGCCGCCGAGACGAAGCTGGAGGGCGAGGCCGAAGTTGCCACACCTGAAGCGGCGACCGGCACAGCGGAAGCGGAGCAGGAGAACGCGCAGGAAGCGCTGGAAGAGGCGGAGAGCGTGCGCGCAGCCGTGGCGGAGAATGACGAACTGGCCGCGGCCCCGACGGAAATGGAGAGCGCTTTTGAGTCGGAAGCCGAATCGGAGAGCAGAACGACAGCGGAAATTTCTGTAGAGAACGTCTCGCCGGCCGGCGAGGATGCAGAGCCGGGCAGCGAAAGCGAATCGGCCAAATGACACGGCAATCAAGAAACGCCGCGTCATTCCAAGCGATTCAGGCGATAATGGGAGTTCAACAATTAAGCCAATGCCATGAGGTAGCTATGAGCGACTAAGGGCTTTGGGGAATATTCTGAAAAGAGGCGGATGAGCAAGGTTCGAATCAACGATCTCGCACGAGAGCTGGAAGTCAAGAGCCGCCAGATTCTTGACGTTTTGGCGGAGCTTGGCTTGGGCGAAGGCAAGACCCATTCCAGTTCGCTTGACGAGGATGAAGCGGCGAAAGTCCGCGCACAGATTACGCATGGAACGCGCCCGGCCGGCCATGCTTCAGCGTCCCGCGGCGGGCAGACGATCGCGCCGAAGTTCGATTTTTCCCATATTTCCAAGCCCGGAGACGCGGCCAAAGCGATCCTCGCCAAGAAGCACGAAGAAGAAGTCGAGGCCCATCGGCCTCCTGCGCGGCCGGTTCCCGCAGCTGCGCCACCCAAGGCACCCATAAAGCCTGCCGCGCCGGTCGTTGCCGCAGCGCCCGCAGTGCCCACGCCGCCGCGTCCGGAGCCTCGAAAGATCATGCCGCCAACGACGCGGCCAGCGCCGCCGATCGTGGCCGCGCCTCCCGCGCAGCGGGCGATTGCGAGCAAGCCGCCGGCGGGCCCGGTCGTGGCGAAAGCCCCGGCAGTTGTCGCGCCTGCTCGGCCCGCGGTCACAGTTGTGCCGCCTTCCAGCGCAGTAGTGGTGAAGCCTCCGGTCGCGGCTCCTCCGCGAGAGACGCAGCCTGCCGCGGAAGCACCCGCAAAGCCGCAGGTTCCGCCGGCGCCGCCAGTTCAGGCTTCGGCAGCCGTGGAAGTTCCCGCCGCCCCTCCGGCGGTTGTTGAGCCAGCGGCCCCGGCAGCTCGGCCGGCGGTTCCGACCGCCGAAACGCCGGCAACTCCGGAAGCCGCATCCCCTGCAGCAGTCCCAACCGCGACGGCTCCTCCAGCTCCCACACCGGCTCCGCCCGCTCCCGTGCCCGCACCGCAACCGGTTCGTCGCGTGGTGATGCCGCAGACAGGGCCGCGTCCGGTCTACAAAGCACCGGTGGAAGCCCCGGCGGCAACGCCTCCTGCTGCGCAAGCTGGAGGAATTCAGCGCGGTAAGCCCATCTTTGATCGCCGACCCTCCGGCGGTCCGGGCGGTTTTGCCCCGCGTCCTCC
>DATJMC010000082.1:0-27906 GCA_035508975.1 Occallatibacter sp. | reverse complement strand
GCACGTCCGGATCGCGCCAATCTCGACGATGTGCGCCGCGGCCAGTTTGAAGGCCTGCGCGATGTGGTGCGCAAGGAAGCCGCCCGGCGGCCCGATCTGGGAGGCCCGGCTCTGCACCCTACCGCCGGAGCATGCGCCGTCGGCGCCCGCAAATTCCTGGTTTCCTACAATCTCTATTTCGATACCGCCGATGTGTCCGTCGTCCGCGCCATTGCCCGCGAGGTTCGCGCCGACTCCGGCGGGCTCAATCGCGTGAAAGCGATCGGCGTGCTTGCCCAGGGCCGGGCACAGCTTTCCATGAATATCACCGACTTTACGGCGACTCCCGTCTCCCAGGTACACCAAGCCGTCACCCGGCTCGCCCTGCGCCATAAGGCTTCACCGGTCGAGGGCGAGATTATCGGCCTCCTGCCCGAAGCCGCCTGCGAGCGCGAAAGCGAGTGGATGCGTCAATTAACCGGGTTCGATCCGTTCACCAAGATCCTGGAAAAGCGCCTCGAATCCCCACTCAAGTGGCCCGGAGAAAAGTAACTGGCCAGATTCCGGCCACCATATGCCTCGATTCGACTGGAAGGTAAACTAAGAGAGAAAGGAATGCGCTTCCTGCTCCATTGGCCGCGAAGTGCTTTGCGCCTCTGCCAGGCGCTCACGATCACGCGATTTCCAGGTCTGAAACCTGTATGTGCGGTCTGAATCGCAGCCGCTGAAGCGCTGGCGCATTCCCGGAGGATGCTCGTGTTAAGGATTTTGGTTCGTTCTACATTTGTTGTGGCCCTTGGAGTTCTGACAATCCCGGCGTTCGCCGCCGAGCTTTCGGGCGAGGCGCGTGCCGCCATTCCTCATGACCTGCAGCAGCTGGTGATGGTTGACTACCGCGCCATGCAGAACTCCGATGCCGCGATGCAGCTGAAAGAGCGTGTGATGCCCCCCGATCTCAAGCAGTTCGACGAGGCGTTGCAGAAGTCGGGCATCAATGACAATCACGACGTCGACAGCCTCGCGTTCGCGCTTTACCGGGTTGCCGGTTCCAGCGACCAGCTTGAAACGGTCGGCATCGCCCAGGGACAATTCGACGTCGAGGACATGACGGCCAATTTTCGCAAAGAGAAGGTCAGGCCCACGATCGTCCGCACCAACCGGATCTATCCCATGGGAAAGACCGGCATGGTGCTCTGCTTCGTTGACCCGTCGACGATGGTGTTTGGCAGTTCCGAAGCGGTCAAGCGGTCTCTCGATGTGCGCGACGGCCTGGGCCCAAGCATGCTCACCAACTCCCCCATGATGGACGCGGTCAAGACTGTCGAGGGCGAGCCGCTGTGGAGCGTTCTCGACCAGAAGGGCACGCAGACCATGATGCGCCAGATTCTAGGCGAAGCGGGATCGGTCACCGATTTTGATTCCGTGCGCAAGCGCCTGGTGAACTCGTGGTACACGATGAGCTTCCAGCACGGCGTGCGCTTTGATCTCACGATTTCGACCGGCGACGCGTTTGCCGCTGCGACTGTATCGTCGCTGCTCAATGCCGCGGTGCTCTATCGCAAGGTGAGCGGCTCCGACGCCGAGAAGACGGCGCTGGCGGCGACCGACATCTCGTCGAGTTCCGGTCAGCTTACGGTTCACTTCCAGTCAACCGATTCGGACTTCAACAGCCTGCTCAAGTCGACTCTATTCCAGAGCATGGTGCACTGACGGGGCGGAGTTTTTTTGCGAGCTGGCCGCGAGGATGCAAGCCCATAGGGCTTCTTCGCGGCCATTGCTTTTTGTGGGGGATCAGGTTGCAGCTTTCGCCGCATCTTCCGTCTCCGGCGCGTTGGCATTCCCCACCTGGTTGCGCCCATTCCGCTTTGCCTTGTAGAGCGCCTCGTCGGCCTGCTGCATGAGCATCGCCGGATTCTGGTCGATCGTCGGAATGACCGTGGCGCAGCCGACGGAGAGGGTGAGGCGGCCGAGAGGACTTCCGCTATGGGCGATTTGCTGATTCGCGATCATCGCGCAAATCCGCGACGCGACCTCGACCGCTCCGGCATTGGGCGTATTGGGCAAAACGACTGCAAACTCTTCGCCACCGTACCGCGCCACCAGATCGCCTGAGCGCGCAACCGCGCGCATCGTAATCTTGGCAATGGTCTGGAGACAGCCATCGCCGCAGAGATGGCCGTAGGTATCGTTGTACGACTTGAAGAGATCCACGTCGAGAAGCAGGATGGACAGCGGTTGCCGCGAACGGATGGCGCGCCTCCACTCGCTTGAAAGACACTGGTCGAGACGGCGGCGGTTGGCGAGCCGGGTGAGGGGATCGGTCGCGGCCAGCGTCTCCAGCGCATGGTACGCGTGATGCAGTTCCTCCTCCTCTGCCTTCCGTTCCGAAACATCCCGCAGCATTACCAGCAGCTTCGCGGATTTGCTGCACATTGGATCGATGACCCTCCGCACGCTGCCCTCGACCCAGACGTAGGTTCCGTCCTTGCGGCGAACACGATGTTCAACCACGGCGCTGTCCGCAGATGGGCGAAGGCCTTGCAAGACTCTCCCCACCTTTGCCAGGTCCTTGGGATGAACCATCTCCGCGAAGCCATGCAGGGGGACATCCCCGGGCCTGAAGCCGGTCAGCTTTTCCAGAGCCGGTGAGGCAAACAGCGGCAGGCCGGAGGAATCCACCAGCAGAATCGCATCGCGGGAGTTATCGATCACCAGCCTGTGCAGCGCGGCGACCCGCTGCAGCTTCCCCTCTACGGCGCGCAGGTTCTCCATCACCGACGAAGCCGCGAAAATCATGAACAGGCCGGAGGCGAGGTAGAGTTGCAGGAGCCACATCGGGCCGCAGCCGGTGAAGGACTCCTGGCGCGCGAAGGGGCCCAGGCCTCGCGCCGTATACCAGTCTCCGACTGCGGCGATCCAGAGCGAAGACATCACGGCCCATCCGATTCCGAAGCGGAAGAGCATCAAGGCAACCAGTGGGTAGAGCAGAAAGAGCACGGGCAGGCTAGTCTGTGCAAATGCCGCAACGGTGACCACAATCAGGATGAGGGGACAAAACCAATGTGTTTTCCAGTTGATCTGCACCTGCAAGTTCGGGTGCAGCACTGTAATCAAGGCAGGCGTGGCGATCGCAATGCCGAGGCTGTCGGTCGTCACCCAGGTCAACAGCGGCTGCCAAGGAGAAGCGTTCAACCACAGCCTGTAGGTCGCGGCAAAAACCGCGCCGATCACGAGCGGGCCTGTGAGAACGCCGTAGCCCAGAAAACGGAACAGGAAGCGCGTTTGGGTGAATTGCGGAAGCTCGGTCGACTTGCGCCGCATCAAGAAGGCGCCGAGCCAGGGCTCGAGCACGTTGAGCGCCGCCATCGCGAGGTAGAAGCGCCAGCGCGCCGGATGCACCAGCACTCCGCCGGCCAGCTCCGCGGCAAACCCCACGCCGATATAGGGAAACCATCGCCAGCGGGGCGCCAGCAGAAGATAGGCCAGCAGGGCTCCGTTGGCCATCCAGATCTCGCTGCCGGTGTCATCGAGGCCGATAAACAGTGTCGTCGCCAGGACAATGAAAAAGCAACCGGCAAGACCGGAAAGAGGTCTCTTGCGACACACCCCGCGCGGCTCTCCGGGCCGGCACGCTTCTTGCACAGAAGTCGACACACCCTGCCTCCCTTGCTTTATCGGCAAACATCGAAAAGGGAAGAGTGATCAGGGAGAGATGCGGCGCGGCGTCAGTGGTGGGGATTCAGTTCGGTGTGGAACGAGGCTTTTCCGTCCGGCAACAGGACAATCTCGATTCGGCCTTCCTGCCCCTCGAAGAGCGGGGGGCCGCTCAACTGGCGCACGCGGTGTGTGCCTGTTTCGGTGTACTGCACTTTGATCGGTCCGGAGAGCCGAACCTGGAACCGATAGTGGTAGTCGGCGCCGGCGGCGAGCGCATCGGCGCCAAAGCTGGCGCTGGGATAATCAACCTCGAGCAACTCTATCGCCGCGCCCGTGCGATTTTCTACGGTTGCGTCGATGCGATAGGAATGGCAGCCGGCGAGCAACGAGCAGCTCCCCAGCAGAAAGAGTGCGGCAGCTGCTGCGGTTGATCTCAACGCTTCTCCTTGGGCTCGCTCTCCATGCCGGCGAGCTTCTTCTCGACCCGGTCAAGCCGCTTGAGCATCTCGGGCAGACGCTGAAAGATGGTCACGGCTCTCAGCCAGACCTTGTTGTCGAATCCCGGCGAGCCCGAGATCATTTTTCCGGCAGGGATGTCGTGGCTGACCGCCGACTGGGCCGTAAGGATCACCCCATCACCCACGCTGCAATGGCCGGCAATCCCGGTCTGCCCGGCGAGAATCACGTTGTTTCCGATCACCGAAGATCCGGCGAGCCCGGTTTGCGCGCAGACCAAGGTGTTCTGCCCAACCTTCGAGCCGTGTCCGACCTGCACGAGATTGTCGACTTTGCTGCCGTCGCCGATCTCGGTGGCGCCGACCGTTGCCCGGTCGACGCAGGCATTCGCCTGCACATCGACGCGGTTGCCCAGGCGCACCGGGCCCGACTGCGGGATCTTCTCCCACTCGCCGCGCTCATTCTTGCTGAAACCAAAGCCGTCGGCGCCGACAATCGCTCCATTCTCGAGCGTGACATGATCGCCCAGGAGGCATCCCTCCCGCACCACGGCATGCGCATGGGCGAAGAAATGATCCCCGACCTGCACGCCGGGATAGAGCACAACATGGGGCAACAGGGTGGCATGCGCGCCGATCCGCACGCCCTGCCCGATGACCACGTATGCGCCGATATGCGCACCAGCGCCGATCTTTGCGGTGGCATCGATGACGGCGGTGGGATGGATACCCTCGGCATAGGCCGGCGGCTGGTAAAACAGCCCGAGCGCGCGCGAAAAGGCATGGTAGGGATTCTTGATGCGCAGCGTCGCCGCGGAGATTTCGGGGAACTCCGGCTCAACCAGGACGGCTGCGGCGCTTGTCTTCCGAGCCAGGCCGCCGTATTTGGGGTTGGCCACAAACGTGACTTCGGTCGGGCCGGCTTCCTCAATTCCTTTGACGCCTGTGACTTCCACCTCTGCGTCGCCGCGCAGCTCCGCGCCTAACCGGGTTGCGAGCTCGCCGAGCTTCATCGAAAGAATTGTACCGGAGCGAGAGAGGGTACCTTACTCGGCATCCCCGGGGAACAACTCCGGCTGCGCGGGGCGGCTCGGCATCGTGGCTCTCCTGGTGCGGCCGGCGCCGATCAGGCTCACTACTTCCAGCGACTGGATCGATCCGCGCGGCACATAAATCCGCTGCGTGTTCGAGCGGGTGTCGGGTGGCGTGACCAGCAGGCCCGCACCCTCGATCAGCGTCCGGTCATTGGCTGCCAAACCCTCCAGCTCATCTCCATCCGTCAGCGTCATGCGCAGCCATAGCCCGGCCGCGCGCGGCCTGACTGCGAACTTCTTTTGCAGCAGGCGCTCGGGGTTTGCGAGGTCGCCGGAAGGGAAGTCGCGGACGTAGCAGACCCACTTCACCGCATCCCAACCGACGGTGAGGACCTTGCCGCCGGGTTCGAGCACTTCCAGTTCCGTGCGGTTCTGGCCGAAAAACGCGTCTGCGTACCCCGCCAGCCAATCGCGGGAAAACTTCCGCACAATCACACGTTTACGCGGGGAGGCCATCGCTTTGGATTTTCGCATGGACGGCGATGGTTCGCGACCATAAAAGCAGCACTTTTAGTGCAGTTCGCTCTAGCCAACAGGTGTCATTTGTGTTAAGGTACTGGTTTGCAAGATCTCCCACGACGCGTTGTAAGCATAACCGGATCAGCAATTTGGAACGAACCTCGGGAGACGCGCGCAGGACAGGATGCCCGACTATATTTACCTTCTTGAAAACCGCCTCACCGCTGATCAGCGGCACGCTCTGCAGCAGCTGCGCGATGTGGCGCGCGATGCCGGCCTGATCCTGTTTTTGACCGGCGATGCGGTCCGCGACCTGACCAGCGGCCACGCGGTTCGCGACATTGAAGTAGCAGTTCACGGAAACGCGCTCAAGCTCAAGAAAGCAATTGAAAAACTTGGCGGAAAGATCTGGGGTGAAGACGAGCCCTCGCGCTCCCTGTACCTTTGCTTTCCCGGGACGGTGCGGGTCGACCTGGTCAGCACCCACCGCACCGAATTCCCAAAGCCGGGCAAGCCGCTGTTTCATCCGGCCTCGATCCAGGAAGACCTGCGCAGGCGTGACTTTACCGCCAACGCCATGGCTATTTCTCTCAACGAAGGGTCCTACGGCCTGCTGATGGATCCCCTGAACGGGGTGGCCGATATTGAGGCCCGGACGCTACGGCTCGTCTCCAACTACGGGTTCCTCGAAGATCCGGCGCTTCTGATCCGCGCGACGCGCCTTCGCGCCCGCCTGGGATGGGATCTGGATCCACGCACCCAGGCCCGCTACGATAACGCCAAGGAAGAGAACATCATCGAGCATCTCTCGGCGCATGCGCGCAGCCAGGAACTGGAACAGATCGGCCACGAAGACGACGGCCTCAAGGTTCTGGGAGCCCTCGAGGCCGAGGGGTGGATGAAGGTGCTTTACCCCGCCTGGACGGTGACCAAGGTAGACCAGGAGAAGCTGAAGGCGCTCCACGATCTCGCCGTTGAACTGCAGATGCAGGGCGTGCACCCCGACATGTCGGCGGCGCAGATGCAGCTGCTGACAGCCAAGCTGCCATCGAAGGAGCTGCCAGCATTCAAGAAGCAGCTGCTCCGGCCTGGCTTCGTCGAAGAATGGAACAGCCTGGATGCCATCGCTTCGGCGTTTTCCAAGGTTCTGCTGGCAAAGCCCAACCTGACGCCCTCGGCGAGTTTCAAGCTTTTCACGAGCTATGATCCTGAGGCGGTCCTGTGGCTTGGATTCACGGCCACCAGCGCCGCGGTAAAAGAACGCTACGAGCAATTTCTGAAGGTCTGGCCTGAGGCGCGGCAGCGCATTCCTTACGCGCTCATGCTCGAAATGCGCATCACGCCCGACCTGCCCACGTATCAGGAGATTATTCAGAAGATCTTTCTGGAACTGATCGACGGCAAACTCACCACACCGGAAGAGACGCGCGCTTTTCTTGAGCCGTTTTCTCCGCCGGCTCCTCCTCCGCAGATCACCATCAAGCGGTCGCGCGCAAGGCGCAGCGCGGAATCCAAACTTCGCGAGCGCTCCTTCGACGACGAGGAAGAGGGTGGCGCGGAGGAAGAATCCGACCTGGAAGAGATGGGCGGCGACGAAGAAGAGATCGATCTCGGCATCATTCCCAAGGGGGACCTCGAAGGGGACGTGGAAGAGGAAGGCGAAGGGGACGAAGACGAGGACGAAGTCGAAGAAGAGCCGGTCGCGAAGAGCGGCGGCAAGAAAGGTACACCAACTGCGAAGGCCGCAAAGGCCGGTGCTGCAGCCGTCAAGCCTGCGCCGAAGGTGGACGCCGCGTCAAAACCAAAAGCGGAAGCTGCGAAGGCCGAGCCCGCCAAGACGGTCGCACCCACAAAGGCTCCGGCTCCGCCTGCAAAAACTCCGGCTCCGCCCGTAAAGGCCAAGCCCGAAGCTGCAGCCAAGAAACCTTCGCCCGGCGCGGTTCCCGCAAAAGCACTCAAAGCGCCGGCGCCGAAGCCGGCGGCGAAGAAAGCGCCCGTGAAGCCCGCGCCTAAGCCCGCGGTGAAGGCCAAGGCGAAGCCGGCGCCGGCAAAGCACGCTCCGGCCAAGAAGAAACCTGCTCCGAAACCCGCGAAGCCGGCGGCGAAAAAGCCCGCGCCCAAGTTTGCCAAAAAGCGCTGAGTCGCGTCCTCAAGTCTTGCCGCCGCGCTCGGCGCCTGGCGGCTGTGCGGAGGTTGGGACTCCGAAACGCGCACGGCTGCATGATATCTTCGGGGCAATCCGGAGGTCTCACCCGATGCGCAGTTATTTCTTCCGCTCTTTCCCCGTGGTTCTATCTCTTGCGTTTTTTGCGGGCCCGGCTGCGCAAGCGATCAGCCGGTTTCACGGCGGCGATGGGCACGTCTCCGAAGGGGCCGGGTATCGCTTCGAGCGCGGCGGCTGGACCTATGTGCATCTGGAAGGCTCTCCGCACGACATCGGCTACCAGCACGGTCGTCTTCTTTCTTCTGAGATCGTCGACGAGCTCGAGGTCGACAAGCTCGAGACTCTGCACGACACCCATCGCAACTGGGAGTTTTATCGCGAAGCCGGGCGCAGGATGTTCTGGCCTCATATCGAAGCCGAGTACCGCGAAGAACTCGAGGGCATCGCGGCGGGCGTGCAATCGAAGGGCATCAAGTTCGATGTGTGGGATGCTGTGGCCATGAACGGCGCCATCGAACTGCCCGGCTACTACGTTCCCTGGCTCAACAAGCATGCGGGCACGAACCAGGCGGGCAACGCGCCGCGCATTTTGCCGCAAGGCCGCTGTTCGGCTTTTATCGCGACCGGCAGCTACACCAAGGACGGCAAGATCGTCATCGCCCATAACAACTGGTCAAGCTACGCCGAGGGCGAGCGGTGGACCATGATGTTTGATATTCAGCCGGCGCACGGCCATCGCATCCTCATGGACGGCGAACCCGGCGTGATCACCAGCCAGGACGATTTCGGGATCAACGACGCGGGGTTGATGATCACCGAAACCACCATCACCCAGTTCGAAGGATGGAATCCTGACGGCGTTCCTGAATTTGTCCGCTCACGCAAGGCGCTGCAATACGGCGCCTCCATCGATGAGTACGTCTCGCTCATCAAAGCCGGGAACAACGGCGGCTACGCCAACGACTGGCTCATCGGCGATCGCAAAACCGGCGAGATCGCTTATCTCGAACTGGGCTTGAAAAACACCCCGCTTTGGCGCGCCAAAGACGGCTACTTTATCAGCTCCAATTTCGCGCGCGATCCGCAAGTGCTCAAAATCGAAACTCCGGAATTCGACCCGAAGAACCTTTCCATCTCGCCCAACGCGCGCCGCGTGACCTGGGAGAAGAAGATGGCCGAGAACAAGGGGCAGATCGACGTCGAGATGGCCGAGAAGTTTCTCTCCAGCCACGAGGATAGCTTTACCGGCAAGGTGAGCGCGGATGAGCGAAGCCTTTGCGGGCACGTGGATACCGTCAAGCGCGGTGCACCGGAGTGGGATTGGGGCCCCTACTATCCCGGCGGGGCAGTCACCGGCAAGGTCACCGATTCCGATATGGCGGCGCACCTCTCGCTGATCGCGCGCGCCGGCCACCCCTGCGGGGAAGACTTTCTGGCGGCGCCGTTCTTGGCGGCGCATCCGGAGTACGACTACCTGAAGCCCATTCTGCACGACATGAAAGCAGGGCCCTGGACCACGTTCGCATCGGGCGAGAAAGAATAGCCGGCCGGATCGAAGGCGCGCGGCTGCTGCTCACTTGTAGACGATGTGAATCGTCGTCTGCGTGACTGGGCAGCCCACATGCACCTGAGCCTGCTTGAACGCCGGCGCGCGCAAGCCGACGGGCGGATTGTTCGCGAATCCGAATCCTTCTTTCGGCCAGCCGAAGATGTTTCTGTCGAGCCTCATGTTTTTGTTCTCGTCGTGCAGCACCACCAGCCCGTAATCTCCCGGTTGCACTCCAGCGATGGCGACCGTCGCCTGCCCATGATCAATCGGGCTTGCTTCATGGCGCACCGACTTATTCACGTCTTCAGGCCAGCCATCGGAGGAAGAGAACAACAGGGCGCCGACAACGCCTTTGGCGTTGCGCAGCCCTTCCACATGAATGCGCAGCATGCATCCGTGCGCGTCGCCATACGACAACGCGCACGCACACTCCACCCGTGCCGCGGAAATCCATGCGCACGCTGCAAGGCAAGCGGTTCTGAGCCAAGCCGCAGGCACAATTCGGGCAAAGCTCCGCCTCGGGATTGCCGAACAAGATGACGCGGCCGTCACCCTATCTCGGTTAGAAGCCGAAATAGGATCAAGGGCGAGTTCAATTGTGGTGGATACAGGAAAGGAAGATTCTTTCAGTACCGTCCACGTCCGCGGGAAGCGCCGCCTCCGCCGCTTCCTTTGCGTGCCTGATAGCAATCCCGGCAAAACACGGGGCGATCGCCGCGCGGTTCAAAAGGAACCGTCGTGGGCTGACCACACCCCGAACAGATGACAGGCGTGCCCTGTGCAGGAGCCGAACGGTAGCCGGAACCCCCCTGATCGTTTTTCTTTGCCATACGGCAAGGCTTGCAGCGCTTTGGTTGTGAATAACCGCGCTCCTGGAAGAATTGCTGATCGGCTGCGGTAAACGTAAAGTCTTGCCCGCAGTCGCTGCATGTGAGCTGAATATCTCCGGCCATGGGGTTTCCTCGTGGAGTGATTGTACAGCCCATTTGGTTTTTTGGGCATAAGGATTCTGTTTAGATCGTAAAACTTATAGCCGATGGCTCACTTGTTACCCAAAGTTAACTTAGGATTCTCCCGTTTTCACCAAGCTATAGTCGTTAAGTCAACTTGTTACCTTTCGTGTTCGGGCTAACTCTTCTTGATCAAAAGATGGATCACGCCAAATCTCAGCTCGACGCCGAGCTCATCCGCCGCATCCTGGCGGGAGAAAAGCTGCTTTTCCATGATCTGATCCGTTCCTGCGAGCGGCCGATCTATCTGCTGCTTTACTCCCTTCTCCGGAACGAGGCGGAAGCGGAGGATGCTGCCCAGGAGACGGTGATCAAGGTATATACAAACCTCCATCTTTTCCGGGGAGATTCGCAGTTTCGGACATGGGTGCTCTCGATTGCGCGCAACGAGGGTCTGGGGCGGCTTCGCAAGATCGGCTCGCGCCGCGAAGACTCCCTCGATGCCGGCAACGACGACCAGGGGGGCGACTTCACCCCGGCCATTCTGACCAGCTGGCGCGAGATCCCGACCACCGCTCTCGAGCAAAGCGAACTGGCGGCGATCCTGCGCAAGGCCATCGACGGCCTGCCCGAG
Source organism: Occallatibacter sp. (assembly GCA_035508975.1). Classification (GTDB taxonomy): domain Bacteria; phylum Acidobacteriota; class Terriglobia; order Terriglobales; family Acidobacteriaceae; genus Telmatobacter. Next base: position 16,965 of record DATJMC010000082.1, on the reverse strand, counting down.
ATTTACCGTAACATCGTCCTCTTGAGGGACATCGAAGAGATGGATATCCGCGAGACTGCGGCCGCCCTGGAGATCAGCGAAGGGGCCGTCAAAGTGAGGCTGCACCGGGCGCGAGCCATGCTGCAACGCGTTCTGGCTCCGCAGTTGAAAGCGTTTGCACCGCGGCGCAAAGGCTTGTTTGGAGGCTTCCGGTGAGGATCGACTGCAAACACGTCTGGCAGCACATTTCCGCCTACATCGACGGCGACGTGGATGCGGCCCTGCGCGCCGAAATCGACCTGCACCTTGAGACCTGCGAGATCTGCTCCGCCGTCCTCGACTCGACACGCAATGTCGTCATCCTGGTGGCCGACGAACGCGTCTTCGAGCTGCCCGCCGGGTTCAGCCGGCGTCTGCACGAACGCATCGACCGGGAGCTTGCGCAATCCTAGAAGGGAATTGAGCTGTGGAATCCGGCGAAGCTTTGCTGCCTTCACAGAGCCGCGTGTTGCGAGACGGCAGGCGGCGGTCCCTTACGGTGCACCATGGGATGCGTCCAAGTCTCAAGGCCGACCAGAACCAGGGTGAGGATAGCCATGGCCACCTGCAGATTCTCCGATCGCTTCTCAGTCCGGCTCAGCTCGCGCTTGCGCCATTGCGCCGATGGCCTCGAGCGCAGATGATGAATCCACGCCAGGACCGCCAGGTTCACGACCGCTCCCACCGCCGCCAGGATCAGCATAGGGATGCGGATCGCATCCTGGTGAAATCCCCTGGCGGGCGCATAGATGCCGCTGGCCGCTGCCAGCGCGGAAAGGCCAATCGCCACGCGAATGCCGCTGATCGTCAGCACCGCCGTGCAAAGGCTCTGCGCCATCGCCAGGATCAGGCTGGCGCCACCAAGCGTGCTCCATTTGCGCGATTCCAACCGGCACCTCCGGAGCGCTGCAGTATTCGGGCAGGCTCGGCTTTCCCCAGCTTAAAGCACTGGGGCATCCCCACCAATCCAGATGCCATCGAAACCCGTTCATCAAATAAAGGGCCCGGAGCGAAGAATTTCATTTTCACTCGTCCCCTTTTCCTTGTAACCTTTCGCCCGTGCAGCCACTCCTAGTGTGCGTGCCACGGAACGTGCAGGACCCTACCTCCCGGATCCTGTGTCGCCGCAACCGGCGGACTCTCCGCCCCAAACCCAAGCGAGGTCTATTCCAATGAAGAACCCATTGAATGCTCTGCTGCTCACCGCTGCGCTTTCCGGCCTGGTCGGCGGCACGGCTGCGGCAAACGCTGCCACAACAGGAACCAACAGCAACGGCCCCTCGGTGAAGTCGGCCAAGGTCGGCCTTCGCTATGTCCAGGACCAGAAGCCTGCCAAGCACTCCTGTAAAGGCAAAAACGACTGCAAAGGCCAGGGCGGCTGCAAGTCGAGCGACAACGGCTGCAAGGCCAAGAACAGCTGCAAGGGCAAGGGCGGCTGCGCCACCGACGGCTCCAAGATGCCCAAGCTGGTCTAGCAAACTGACGGGGTTCGGTTGTCAGTGGTCGGTTCAGGCGCATCGAACAGATCAACCGACAACCGGGCCCTGCTGACCGCTCGTTCATCCCTGAAATCGAGCCCCTGATCCTCATTCCACGCGCCAACTACGAACCAAGAACAGAGAACTGTCCTTCCATGGCCGGCAATCGTTTCAACGCGTATTCGAATCACGGCATCGGAATCGGCCTGCGCATTCCTCATTACCAGCACATCTTTTCGCGCAAGCCGGTCGTCGACTGGTTCGAGATCATCTCGGAGAACTTCATGATCGACGGCGGCCGTCCGCTCGCTGTCCTCGATCGAATTCTCGAGCAATATCGCGTCGTCCAGCACGGTGTTTCCATGTACTTCGGCTCCGCGACCGAGCCCGACCCGGAGCACCTGCGCCGCCTGAAGACACTCGTGCGCCGCACCAACACGCCCTGGCTGAGCGATCACCTCTGCTGGGGTTCGGTCGACGGCAGGTATACGCACGACCTGCTTCCCCTGCCATACACCTGGGAAGCCGTGCATCGCACCGTTGAACGCGTGAAAGCCGTCCAGGATTTCCTCGAGATTCCCGTCGCCGTCGAAAACGTCAGTTCTTACGCTGCCTTCACGGCATCGCAGATGACGGAGTGGGAGTTTCTCGCCGAGGTGGTGGAGCGCGCCGATTGCGGCATTCTCCTCGACGTAAACAACATCTACGTCTCCTCGGTGAACCACGAGTTCAACCCGATGGACTACGTCAACGCCGTGCCCGCGCATCGCGTGGCTCAGATACACATCGCGGGGCATTCTCGCTACGAGAAATACATCCTCGACACCCACGACCATCCGGTGATCGATCCCGTTTGGCAGCTCTACGCGCGCGCCATCGAGCGCTGTGGACCGACGCCGACGCTTCTCGAGTGGGACGACCACATTCCAAGCTTTGACGAAGTCCACGCCGAGGCGAAGAAAGCCGAGAAGTATTTGCTGGCGTATTCCGGTTCAGGCAATTCATCGGGTGCTCCGGGCCTCGGTTCCGAGTCCTGGGAAGCAGCCTCTGCGGAGGCGCGGAAATGACCGTCCCCGGAATGTCGCTGGTCGACCTACAGCGCGAAATGGCAGCGGCCGTGATGCAGCCGCTCACCGCCGACGAAGAGATGCGCGCAACATCGACCGACGGCCGCGCAATGGCGGAGGTTGCCGCTTCGTTTATCGCGCCCAACAGCCAGCTCTCCGCCTTTGAGCGCCTCGAAATCTACAACCGGCAATACTGGTTCCGCGTGCTTGGCGCGCTTGCCGAGGATTTCCCGGGGCTGCGTTCGGTGATCGGCGCGCGCGCCTTCGAAGCGCTTTCGATCGCCTATCTCAACGCGCATCCCAGCCGCTCGTTTACGCTGCGCAATCTCGGTTCAAAGCTTGCAGATTGGCTCGTTGACCATCCGGAGTTCACCGGCCGCCGCCATCGTCTAGCCCTCGACGTGGCGCGCATCGAGTGGGCCTTCATCGAGGTTTTTGATTCCGCCGAACGTGCACCGCTCACGCTGGAGCAGGTCGCGACCCTCGATGCCGGCTCCCGTCTCTCTTTGCAACCGCATCTACAGCTGATCGCGCTGGACTATCCAGCCGACGAACTTGTGCTGGGCCTGCACAAGCGCGAAAAGCGCCAGACCAGCGAAGCCGGCGTGGATCACGACGATGCGCACGTGCCTCCGGCGAAGCTTCCGCGACTGCGCCTTCAACCTACCTGGCTTGCGGCGCATCGCATCGACAACGCGGTCTACTATCTGCGCGTCAAGCGCGAAGAGTTTTTGACGCTCGCCGCCATCCGTCAGGGCCTGCCGTTGGCCGAGGCGCTTCAGGCGGGCTTTTCCACGTCGAACATCGCGGAACCGCGCCGCGCGGCCCTCGTGCAAAAGTGGTTTGCCGGTTGGGCCGAGCTGGGATGGATCTGCGCGCCCGATCTCGAATCCCTCATTCTCGAATAATCGCAGGGAAAATTCCCGCTTTCAGGACGGACATTCATGCAATCGCTCGTCAGACTCTATCTTCGTGTGGCCGCCCTCTTCGGCCGGTTGGAATGCGGGTTGCTTCTCGCCATCCGCCTTTACTGGGGCTTTCAGTTTTCACAGGATGGCTGGGGCAAGCTCACGCATCTCGACAAGGTCACCGACTTCTTTACTTCGCTCAGTCTTCCGGCGCCTCACTTGACCGCTCTTGCGGTCGCGCTCATCGAGTTCTGCGGCGGCATTCTCTTCGCGCTTGGGCTCCTCTCGCGGCTGACTTCGCTGGTTCTCTTCGTCAATATGACGATGGCGTATTTGAGCGTGCCCGACGATCGCGTCAACTTCTCGCACATCCTTTCCAAGCCGGATGATTTTTACGGCGCCACGCCGTACACCTACTGGTTTGCCGCGCTGCTGATCCTCATCCTCGGCCCCGGCTGGATCGCCGTGGATACATGGCTCAAGCGCCGTGTCGCGGGCCACAGCCAAATCTGACGTATCGCGCTATCTTGATCCCGATTTTGCCGCAAACCGGGAACGATGCGCATTGCTTACATGCTGACTTCGCTCGGCATCGGCGGGGCAGAGAAGCAGGCTGTCGCGCTCGCCGAGCACATGGCTTCGAACGGGCACGCCGTGCTTCTGATCGTGCTGCGCGAGCCAGAACCGGAGCAGTGGCCTACTCACCTTGACACCGTCTATCTCAAGCTGCGCCGAACTCCGGCCAGCCTGTTTCGCGGTCTGTTTCGCGTGCGCCGCGCGGTGCGCGCATTTCGTCCCGATCTCGTGCACAGCCACACCTGCCCGGCAAACCTCTGCGCGCGGGTCCTTCGCCTGCTGGGCATTGCGCCCCCGGTTGTCTCCACCATTCACAACGTCTATGAGGGCGGCCGCCTGCGGATGCTCGCGTACCGCCTCAGCGACGATCTCGCTCTGCAATGCACGGCGGTCAGCCACGAAGTTGCCCGGTGCTACACCGAACGTCGGGCCGTTTCTGCACGCAAATGCGCCGTGATCGCCAACGCAATCGACAGCGCGACATTCGTGTCCGACGCGGCGCGGCGCAAGCAAGCACGAGCCGAACTCAATGCCGGCGACGACTTCATCTGGCTGGCCGTGGGCCGCCTGGTCAATGCGAAAGGCTTCCTCAATCTGCTGCAGGCATTTTCCGATGTCTGGCCCCAGTTTCCCCAGACCCAGCTTTGGATCGCCGGCCCTGCGCCGCGATCCCCTTCGGCCCGGCACGAGTATTCACTGTTCGTCGCCCGCAAGGGCACCATGGACCGCGTGCATCGCCTGGGCCTGCGCCGCGATATGCCCGCGCTCTTCGATGCCGCCGATGCTTTCGTCCTTTCTTCTTCATGGGAGGGCATGCCGCTGGCTGTGGGTGAAGCCATGGCCATGGAGAAGCCGATCGTCGCCACCGACGTGGGCGGCGTGCGCGAGATGCTGGCCGACTGCGGCACTCTGGTGCCGATGCGCGATCCCGCGCGGCTTGCCGAAGCCATGCTCGAGATCATGCGCCAACCCGCGGAGCGACGCGCCGCTCTGGGACGTCAGGCGCGGGCCCGCGTCACAGCGCACTTCGGGGCACCGGCTCACTTCGCCCGATGGGAGTCCTTTTACCGCCAGCTCCACGTGTGATCTGCGACGCCACGAGCGAAAATCCGCATGATAACCTTATCAGCGGAATTTTGACGGCAAAACCAGAGCCCCGTGGCCTTTCTTGCCGGCGTTGAGATTCGCTGCTCCCGGTGGTTGCGCGAACTTGAGGGCTGGTTACGGTGTTCGTCGACTCTGGTTTTGCGATACGCCGCCCTCCGCGCCTTCATCTCGTTTCGCGGAAGGCTGGGAGGAAGCAGGATGCGCTTGATGATTCGCACGGTTGTTGTTTGCCTTGGCCTGGTCACACTCATGAATGTGCCTTCGAATCTCGCGGTCGCGCAATCGGCGCGCGCCCAAAACACCGCGCTCGCGCTCGATCACGGCTGGCAATTCCGGCAGATCAGCACCGCGGCCCAGAGCGACGACAGCGGCTGGCTTCCGGCGACGGTTCCCGGGGATGTTCACCTCGATCTCATCGCCAACAAAGTCATTCCCGATCCATTCTTCCGCGGCAACGAAGCAAAGCTGCAGTGGATCGAGAACGCGAGCTGGGAGTATCGCGACACCTTCGACGTCACGCCGGCTCTGCTGGCGCGCGCCAATGTCGACCTCGTCTTCGACGGCATCGATTCGCCCGCACATGTGTATCTCAATGGCAAGGAAGTGCTGCACACCGACGACAGCTTCCGGACCTGGCGCGTATCCGCCAAGGCAGACCTGCATGCAGGCAACAATCTTCTCCGCGTGGTGTTTCCCTCGCCGGTCACGTCCGCGAAGGAGATTGCCGACAAGGATCCATGGCAGCCGCGAACCGGGACCGACCCCAAAACCTACATCCGCAAGCCGGCCTACGAGTATGGCTGGGATTGGGGCCCGCGCTTCGTCACCAGCGGCATTTGGCGGGCGGCGCGGATTGAAGCATGGGACAAGGCGCGCATCGCCGACTTCGCCGTTCGCCAGCGCGACGTGAGCAAGGAGGTCGCGCATATCGATGCCGAAGTTGAAATCGAAGCATCGGCGGCAGGCCCGGCGCAGGTCAAGATTGAGTATCCTGACGCGGCACCGCTCAGCAGGTCTGTGACTCTGCACGAGGGCCGCAACCTCGTCGACATTCCCATCGAGATTCACCAGCCCCGTCTCTGGTATCCGGCCGGCTATGGCGATCAGCCGCTGTACGAATTCACGGCCGAGCTCGCGCCCTCGGGTCAGGGCGCCGACAAACGCACCGTCAAGACCGGCCTTCGCTCCATCGTTCTCGATCGCCATCTTGACCAGTGGGGCCGCAGCTTCCAGTTTCTCGTCAACGGAATTCCCGTTTTCGCCAAGGGCGCCGACGTCATTCCCTTCGACAGCTTTCCCAATCGCGTCACCGCGGCGGATTATCGCCGCATCCTCCAGTCCGCGCGGGACGCCAACATGAACATGATCCGGCATTGGGGGGGCGGCTACTACGAGACTGACGAGTTCTACCAGATCTGCGACGAGCTCGGCATTATGGTGTGGCAGGACTTCATGTACGGCAACGACTGGCAGCCCGGCACTTATCGTTTCAAGCTTACGATGGAGGCCGAGGCGGAAGACCAGGTCCGACGCCTGCGCAATCACCCCAGCATCGTCATCTGGTGTGGCAACAACGAGACCGAGGAAGCGCTCAACTGGGGTCCGCGCGACAAACTGCCTCTCGAAGTGAAGTACCAGATGTGGCAGGACTATCTAACCGAATTCAGCGGCATCCTGAATCGCGTGGTTGAGCGTCTCGATGCCGAAACACCTTACTGGCCCAGTTCACCCAGCTCGGACTACGAGGAACTCAGCGACACCTACCAGAGCGGCGACGCGCACATCTGGGACGTGTGGCACGGGCGCGTCCCGTTCTCTACCTACGAGACCCACCATCCGCGCTTCGTCACCGAGTACGGTTTCCAATCCTTCCCTGAGATGAAGACCATCGAGGCCTTCACGGAGCCTCAGGACCGCACGAGCATCTTCACCCCCGTGATGCTGGCGCACCAGAAGAACAACGAAGGCAACGACATCATTCACAATTACCTGCTCAAGGACTATCCGGAACCCAAGGACTTTCCCAGCTTCCTCTATGCCAGCCAGGTTCTGCAGGCCGAAGGCATCAAGATCGGGGCGGAGCACTTCCGCCGCTCGCGCCCTGAGACCATGGGCTCCATCTACTGGCAGTTGAATGACTGCTGGCCAGTGGCTTCCTGGTCCTCCATCGACTACTACGGCCGTTGGAAAGCATTGCAATACTACGCGCGCCGCTTCTACGCTCCGATCCTGGTTTCACCACATGTCGAAGACGGATCGCTGCGCGTCTATGTCGTTTCCGATAAGACCGCGGCACAACCGGCTTCGCTCCAGGTTCGGCTCATGGACTTCAGCGGCAAGGTGCTGCTGGAGTCGAAGCAGGATATCAGCATCGATCCGCTTTCGAGCAAGGTGTACCTTGATTGGCCGCTCGCCAAGCTCGCTCAGGCCGGCGCGTCCGATACTTCGCACGTCTTCGTCGTCGCCGAGCTCAGCTCCGGCTCCGAGCCCATCTCGCGCAACCTCGTCTACCTCGCGCCAACAAAGGAAGTCCAGCTCGAGCCCGCCCATCTCACCGTCGACACAACGGGCTCCAACGGGAAATACACCATCCGTATCTCCTCGCCGGTACTCGCGCGCAGCGTCTATCTTTCCTTTGGATCGCTCGATGCCCAGGTTTCCGACAATTACTTCGATCTGCTTCCGGGCGAGACGCGCGAAATTACGGCAACCAGCAGCGCGTCACTTGATGACATCAAGACGCAACTGCACGTCATCTCGCTGACCGACGCCTTTCCGGCTGCCACGACCGCTAGCATCTCGTCGACGCGCTGAAGGCGAACCCTGAGCCACCGCCGGGTCCAGCAGCGTAGAAATCGCGCACGCGGCGGAGAAGGAAGTTCCAGGTAGAGAAAGGGCCGAAGCTTCAGCCTCGGCCCTCTTCCCAATCTGCCGTTTCCGCGCGCTAGAACGAAAACTCCGCCTGAACAAAGACGCGTCGCGCCGCCGAACTGGTTGGCGAGGCAAAGATTCCCCGTGCCAGGCTCTTGGAGACGCCGAAGGTCGGCCCCGGCGTGGTCGCCGTGCCGCTGGCGTTCGGGCTGGGAATCACGGTACCGATCGGTGTTCCGTAATCGATATCGTTGAACAGGTTCAGAGCCTGGGCACTGAAGGTCAACGTGTATTTGCGGCCCGTTCCCGGACCGCCAAACATTCCTCGCGGGCCACCGCCTCCGCCGCCGAGTCCACCGGGGCCGAGACCTCCGCCCGGTGCGCCGCCTCCGCCGCCGCGTCCGCCGCCCCCGCCATGAAATCCGTCCCCGTGATTCTGGGCATTGCCTTCAATCTTTGGACCAATTCCGAATGCCCGGCTGATGCGAAGATTCACCGCAACCGCCGCGGGCCCATTGCCGAGGTTCATTCCGATCGGCGTGTAGTTGTCGGCAGGCATCGTATCGAGGCAGCCGAACTGCGTGGGTGCGTATCGTGTCGACAACCCTGTGCAGAACGAGCTATCCGCCAATCCCGGCCGATTGTTAAAGAAGTTGTCGCCGGTCAGATCGTTGGCCGTCGTGATGTTGTAAGGCTTGCCCGATTGCGCGATCAAGAACGGGTTGAAGCGGATCGCCCACGGTCCCAGGTAATTCGCCATCATGAAGACCATGTTCGTCGACGCAAACGCGGCGCGGCCGTAGTCCTGGGTGAGGTTGTAGGAGTTCGATGCCTCCGACCCGGCTCCTCCATCGGTGTTCGCATCCGTCCAGTTATAGAAGCCGAAGATGCTGAACTTTGGGCTGAGCCGCGCGTTTACGTTGACGATGACCTGGTTCTGCTTGAATACCGCCTCGGGAAAGAACTGCTGCACGATGCCAAGGTTCGGATTGGGCCGCACGCCGACAAGCGTGGGACTGTCGTATTGGTAAGTCCCCGGGAGGTAGGCATTTGAATCGCGCGTTACCTGTTGATGTACGCCGAACGATCGCAGATAGGTCGCGGTCACCGTGGTGGTCTTGGTTAGCTGCCGCTCGATGCTGGCGCCAAACTGTTCGGTGTATGGCGAGCGGTATCCAGGCTCGACCTGCACCACCGTGCTCGAACTCGACGTGGGCGTTCCGCAGGTTGCCAGATCGATATTGCTCAGGCTGGTTGGGTTGTAGCAGGTTGGATTGGTAATCGTGATCTGGTTCTGGCTGCCGGGTTTGCCGTTCTGATGCTCCGCGGCCAAGAGGCTGGCCAAAGAGAAGCGGTCGTAGAATGTGCCGAAGCCGCCGCGCAGCACGGTCTTCGCCTGGGCGCCCTTCTTGTGCCCGTCCAGCGCATACGCAAAGGCGATGCGCGGAGCCCAATCATTGTGATCGGCAATGTGGTTTTGCGATTCCCAACGGATGCCGCCCGACGCGGTCAGAAACCGGTTCACCTTCCAGTCGTCTTGGAGGAACAGCGCGGCGTCGAAGACATTGGCGGTTGCCGACAGGCCGCCCACCGTATACGTCAGCTTATTCGGAGTGCCGGCCTCATACGCAGCAAGATCGCTGAAGTTGAACGTCCCGTTGAAATTTGAGTCCGTCGAATTGACATCGCGATTGTCGCGCACGCGGGTGCCGAACTTCAGAGCGTGCGTGCCAACCGACATCGTGGTCTCATTCCACAGTTCGTAGTGATCCTGGTGATCATTCGAGAACTGCCCCGACGATCCGCCGGCCGTGAAGCTTTGGGGAAGCACCAGCTGTGGAGCGGTGCTCACCGAGGTGTCATTGGAGGTGTCGCGCAGGTACTGGAAGCGCGTCTCATTTACGATGTGGTCGTTGATCACTTCGGCATCGCTGATCTGGACGGTGTTCTCGTACGACGTCGAGCCGGTCGCCTGCGAAGGCAGATCAAGCACCGTGTTCTGCCCCGTCAGCACGCCGCTCTCGCTGTCGCGCCAGAACTGGTAACGCATGGTCAGGGTATTCTTCTCGCCCAGTTGCAAATCAATGCGCGGCGCCACATTGGTTCTTACACGCGGGCTGTACACGCCACCTGCCACCGACGCCGTCGGGTTGTCAGGATTGACCGCATTGTAGACGTATGCATCCGACGTGTTCCGCTGCTGCCCGCTGACGAAAAACGAGGCCCACTTCGAAAGCGAGCCGCTCACGGATCCGTTGAACATGTAGCTGTCATAGGCCGGAATGTTGCCCGCGAATGGATTTCCGGTGTTGAACGATTTGTCGTTCCCCATGGCGAAAATCTGCCCGTGCAGCTTGTCCGTTCCCGGCTTGGTCAGGATCTCGATGCGTCCATAGCCGAGCTTGTCGAACTCCGCCGAAAAAGGATTCTGGTTGATGCGGATCTCGCGAATCGCCGACTTCGGCGGCAACTGCCCACCGGTAAATCCGTCAATGTAAATCTGCCCGCCGTTGGGCCCAGCCGACGGTCCGGCGAGCGCCTGCAACTCGTTCGACAATTCGTCGGGATCGTCGGAAAGGGCGTCAAGATCCTTGCCCTTGATCACCACGGAGTTGGCGTTGCCGCCGGCTTCGACGTTCACGGTGGGCGATTCGTCGGTCACCACCACGTTTTGTTGCTCTGCTTCCACGGCCATCGCCACGTCGGCGCGCTTCACCTGCCCTGAAGCCAGGGGAATCAGCTGCGACTGAAAGGGAGCGAAGCCTGCTACGGAAACCTGGACAAAATAGCTGCCCGGCGCAAGTCCGCGCACGTCGTAGGCGCCGCCCGCATCGGCCTTGACGCTCTTCACGGGTACGCCCGAGGCATTCGCAATCGTCACTTGTGCGCCCGGAATCACTGCGCCTGTTTGATCCGCGACATGCCCGTGAAGGCTGGCAGTTGCGGCTGCCTGTCCCGCTCCCGGATCTTGTGAAACGGCGGCGGGAGGCGGCGCCGAGCCCTGTGCGCCCGCGGCAAGCGCCACGGAAAGCCCCAGGGCAGAAACAGCCAAAGATCGAAAAGCACAAAAAGATCGCAGATACACTTCTTCCTCGCTTCAAAAGAGCTGATGAAATTGTCGGATTCCCGTGTGTGCCTAGGGTGTTTCGCCCTCGCCGCCGCCACCGCCGCCGCCGCCCATGCTCCAGTTGGCCAGCAGGTTTCGGCTTGCTTCCGGCGCCTCGAGCAACGGCTCAACTCCGGTCAACAGCGTAATCGCCGTTACCTCCGAGGTTCCCGCAGTGGCCACCACCATCACCGCATCTCCTTTTTTCAAATCGGAGAAGTGAATGACTGGTGTGCGATTCAACATCTGGGCCATGTCGCCGCCCGGTCCACGGCTGCCCATGCCCCCTTGCCCACTCATTTGACCGCCGCCCTGGCCGCTTTCATGGCCGGCCCCTTGCCAGTTTGCGGCACGTTGCTGACCGCCCGGCGCGGTTCCCGGCGTTCCTCCTCCACCCGGAGCTCCCTTCAGCCGCGCCGCCATGGCCCGTGCCATCTGCTCCGGCAGCGCATGCATTTGCGCGTCCGGCGTGACGCGCACCGTCACCTGCTTTTTCGTTAACAGGTCTTTCACAACAAACGAGGAGTTGGATGAATCAAGCGAAGCGACCATTCCCGAGATATTGCGGAAACTCCCCGACACCACTTCGGTTGCGTCGATCTCGGTTCCGTCCGGGTTCTTGGTGCCCCGCGCACGCAGCTGGTCGCCGGGCTGGATTGCGCCGATCGGGCCCGGTTGCGCAAGATCGAATCGAACGGAAGCCGGAGCGTACCGCTTCAGGATCGTCTTTGGACCGATGTGCACTTTGATCAGCTTGAGCGTCGCTCCCGTCCCGCTGGCGATCACAATCTCGCCCTCCTGCGCATCAACGCTCTTCACCAGTCCGCCAACGCCATTCCGCGCCCAGTCTTCCCGCTCTTGCTGCTGCCTCTTGGCAACATCGGCGGCCTTGATGGTCACGATTCGCGCCGCCTGCGGCGTTTCTCCCGTCGCCGTAGGGTCAATCTGCACCAGGACGCGGTCGCCCGTGGCCAGGTCATTGAGTTGAATCGCCACCGCTGCGCTCAAATCCTTTTGCCCCGGCTCAACGCGTTTCAACACCGCCGTTTCAGGGACTTCCACCTGCCGCACGTCCCCGCTGTCGGGCTTTACCGTGAGCACATTGCCGTTGATCGCCGTGATCGTACCGACAAATCGCGCCGGCGCAGCCTGCGAGAAGGCCGCAACGGCCAGAAGGGCGGTCAAAGATGCCAAAAAACCAACACGTGGGGCGCTCATCAAGGTCTTGCTCTTCATAGAGTTTCATTTCCCTGGGCAGAACCAAGCCGGCCACCCGGGAGTTGGGATCCCCCCTGTTCGGGTAGACGAGCCACCCCCGCAAAAGGTTGAGATGCCTCACGATTCGCAGGCCTCGCTTGTCACATCGCGAAATGGCCACTGGCTTTGGGATTTGGGCCCGGCGGTTCGGCCGGAGGCAGCCTACGGTGCGTACGTAATTTGCCCCAGAACCACCGGCCGCTTCGCTCCTGTTGCTGCGGGAACGTTCCCGGGCAGGCGATGCCATGTCAGCCACGCCAGCAGGGCAAAGGCCGCCGCTTCTTTTGCTTCAGCCGGAAGCCCGAAAGCTTCGCTTGTTTGCAACCTGCATTCCAAAGGCTCCAGCCGCGCGGCGAGCAGCTTCATCAAGGTCGCATTCCGCGCGCCTCCGCCCGAGGCGATGTAATCGACCGGAGCGCCTTTCATTTTTCGGCTCACAAACCGCTCATAGCTGTCAGCAATGCTCTCCGCGGTAAGCGCGGTGGCCGTCGCCAGCGCGTCTTCGGGCTTAGAAGAATGCCTGCGGCAGAGCTTCAAAAACGTCGCAGCATAATCGACCCCAAATTGCTCCCGCCCGGCTGAGCGAGGCGGCCGCAACTTGAAATATGCATCCTTCATCGCTTGTTCAAGCACGTGGGTCAGCACCGTTCCCCGCGCAGCGATGGCTCCGTTCCGGTCGAACCTCTTGCCGAAAAGCTCCTGCGCGAGCGCATCGATCACCATGTTTCCCGGTCCAGTGTCGAAAGCGATCACCGCATCGATGCGACGCGCTGCAGGAATCGCAGTGAGATTTGCAATCCCGCCGATGTTCTGCAACACACGCCCGCGCTTCGCGTCAGAGAAGAACACGTAATCGAGCATCGGCACCAGCGGCGCGCCCTGACCGCCTGCCAGCATATCGGCGGGGCGAAGGTTAGAAACCACCGGCGCTCGAACTGCCGCTGCGATGGCTGCCGTCTCACCGACCTGCCAGGTGCAGGCGAATTTCTCGCCGGCGTAGGATTGGTTGCGCCCCTGGTGATACAGCGTTTGCCCGTGGCACCCAACCAGCTCGAGCTTCACGCGATGCCTCTTCGCGGTTGCGCGCACCGCGCCGGCATACTCCAAGCCAAGACGCCAATTCAGCCGAGCCAGTTCTGCTGCCGACGTTGCCGCGGCATTCATCGCCGCCAGCACCTTGGCACGCAGCTGAGGGGGGTAGGGAAATGCCTCGTGGGCGAGCAGGGTCAGTCTTGGCCGGCCACGTTCGGTCGCTATCCGCACCACGGCCACGTCGATTCCATCCGCCGAGGTCCCGCTCATCACGCCTGCGACGATCATCGGTTTGAGCGTCATGACACTTCCGCCGGCGAAATAGCCCGAGGCGCGACCACGTCCTCCTGCGCCGCCGCCAGGATCTTTTCGGTGAATCGCCGGATCGCGTCGCGCAGCGCGTCAAGTTGCTTCAGGCTCAGCGGTCGCGCAACGCCCTTGGCGTAGAGCTTCGCCTGCTTGCGTGCGACATCCCGCGCCCGGGCGAGCAGCAGGGTGCGAAAACTCGCCGACCGCTCGGCCTCGCGAATCAGCGCTTCGTAGCTGCGCAGGATCAGTTCCGCGCTGTGGCAGATCTCGAGCAGATCGCTCCCGGCTCGCACCGCCGCGATCGCCGCTTCATCCACCGGCAGGAACTTGAGAATTCCCCCCATCTCCAGATCATCGGAGAGGATAATGCCGCGGTAGCCGATGCGCTTGCGCAGCACCTTCGTGATCCAATACGCCGACGCGCTCGCCGGACGGTTGCCTCCCGCCGTGTGCGGATAGGCCGCGTGATTCATCATGATCATCGGCATCTCTGCATGCAGCTCGCGGTAGGGAACCAGGTCCTCATTCCAGATCTGCTCCTCGGTGCGCTCGATCGCCGGAGTCACAAAGTGCGTGTCGCCGCTCGCTCCGCCGAGTCCCGGAAAATGCTTGCCGCACCCAATGACGCCCTGCGCGACCAGTCCCTTCAAATAGGCCCGCGCATAGACGATCACGGTCTCAGCATTTGCTCCAGGCGGCCGTGACCCCAGCACCTCCGTCGATTCTGGCAGCGCCAGGTCGACCACCGGCGCAAGCGTGGTGTTGAAGCCGAAGGCCTTTACCGCGCGGGCAATCAGCTCGCCGTGCTCACGCGCCAGGGCATCTTTGCCCGTCTTTTGCACCGCTGCTCCCACAGCCTGCGCCGAAGGCAGCGGGGCCAATGCATCGCGCACCCGGTTCACCGTCCCGCCTTCGATATCCACGCAGCGCACGCCGTGAGGAGCACCCACGCCAGTGGATTCATCCAGCAACGCCCGCGCCTGCTTCGCGTCGAAGATGTTGCGCTTGAAAAGAATGACACCGCCGGGCCGCACCAGCCGCAGCCACGCGCGTTCCAGGCCGGTCAACTCCGTGCCGCTCAATCCCACCACCAGCAGACTTCCCGCCGCTTGCCGCAATCCTGTCGCCATCGTGTCTTCGTCCCTGCTCCCGATTCCTTACTCCCTGCTCTTCAACTCCTGCTGCAGTTCTTCCAGCAGGTTCAGCGCCTGCAGAGGGGTGAGCGCATTCACGTCCACCGCTTCGAGACGATCGACGATGCGCTGCGACAACGGCGTAAAGATCGTCAGCTGCATCGGTTCTGCCGTCGTCTCCTGCTGCACGCTCTGGCGTTCCTGCTTTTCATGCTGCTTCAAGACATGGCGTGCCCGCTCGATCACCGCCGCGGGCAGTCCGGCCAGCTTCGCCACCTCGATGCCGTAGCTCTTGCTGGCCGCGCCCGGCTCGATGTGGTGCAAGAACACGATCCCGCCAGCCGCTTCTTTCACGCCCACGCGCAGATTGCGCACGCGCTTCAGCTTCTCGGCCAGCATGGTCAGCTCGTGGTAGTGGGTGGCAAAGAGCGTCCGCGCGCCGGTCTCCGCGTGCAGGTACTCCACCGTGGCCCACGCCAGGCTCAAGCCGTCAAAGGTCGCCGTGCCGCGACCCATTTCGTCCAGCAGAATCAGCGAGCGGCTTGTGGCCGTATTCAAAATCGTCGCCGTCTCCGTCATCTCCACCATGAACGTCGACCGGCCGCGCGCCACGTTGTCGCTGGCCCCGATGCGGGTGTAGATGCGGTCTACCAGACCCAGGCGCAGGCTCTGCGCCGGCGCAAAGCTTCCCATCTGCGCCATCAACACCAGCATCGCGGCCTGCCGCAGGTAGGTGCTCTTGCCGCCCATGTTCGGGCCCGTGATCAGCAACAGGCTCGGCCCATCTTCGCCCGCGTTGAGATACACGTCGTTAGGAATGAAGCGCCCCTCGCGCGTCTCCTCCATCCAGCACTCGATCACCGGATGCCGCGCCGCCACCGCTTCGAGCACGGGCTCGCCGCTCAATTCCGGCCGTACATAGCCGCGGCTTGCGGCAAGATGCGCAAAGCACGCGAGCAAGTCCGCTTCGGCCACCGCCGATGAACTGCGCTTGATGCGCCCGGCAGCTTCGAGAACAAATTGCCGCAACTCGGCAAAGATCCGCTTCTCAATCTCGATCGACCGCTCGTGCGCGGTCAGGATCTTGCGCTCATACTCCTTCAGCTCCGGCGTTGTGAACCGCTCCGCATTGACGAGCGTCTGTTTACGCTCATAGTCCGCCGGAGCCAGCGCGAGATTCGCCTTCGTGATCTCGATGTAGTACCCAAAGACCGAGTTGTAACGAACCTTGAGGGACCCGATCCCCGTTCTCTGCCTCTCGCGTTCTTCAATCGCCGCAATCTGCTGCCGGCCGGTCTTTGAGATCGTTCGCAGCTCGTCGAGCTCCGCATCGATCTGCGGGGCAATCGCGCCGCCGTCGGCCATCGTGAGCGGCGGATCCGCGATCAGCGTCGCCACGATCCGTGCCGTCACATCCTCAAGCGCATCAAGACGGATCTCCAGTTGGCGCCATAGCGGCGCTGTCATCGCCGCGAGCGCAGCTTTCAGCTTCGGCAATTTGCCGAGACTTGCGGCCAGCGCGCACACGTCGCGCGGGCCAGCCGAATCGAGGCTCAGCCTCGCCAGCAGCCGCTCCAGATCCAGAATGCCCGCAAAGGCGCGCCGCATCTCCTCGCGCTTCATCAGGTCCTTGTGGGCCTCTGCGACTGCCTCATACCGCGCCTCGATGGACTGGCGATCAATCAGCGGGCGCAGGATCGTTCCCCTGAGCAGCCGCTTGCCCATCGGTGTCTGGCAAGCATCGAGCGTGTGAAACAACGTCGCGCGATCGTCCTGCCCGGCAAACAGCGGCTCCACAAGCTCCAGGTTGCGCACCGTTACCTGGTCCAGCTCCAACGCCGTCGAGTGCTCCTGGAACCGCAGCGAATCGATGTGCAGCGCCTCGTTCTTCTGCGTCGTGCGCACGTAGTGCAGCACCGCTCCGGCCGCGATTGCCGCGGCCTCGTGCCCCACCAGGCCGAATCCCTCCAGCGTTCGTACCTTCAGCTGCCGCTCCACCAGCGGCACGGCGAAGTCGCGGGTCCAGACCCAATCCTCGACGCGGGTCCGCGCCCCGACCCGTTGCAATGCGCCCGGCGCTTCGCCGCTGGCCGCTAGCAGCAC
>DATJMC010000081.1:0-5446 GCA_035508975.1 Occallatibacter sp. | reverse complement strand
TAGCTGAGGTAGTTTTTCAGGCCGCCGCCATACTTTGCCCAGTCTTTATAGAAGGAGGCGACGGCGAGGAGGTCGGGCACGTAAACCTGGTTGACGAAGACGTCGGCCTGGTCGATGAGGCGGCCGACGAGGTTGAGCCGCTCGGAATTGATGGCGGCAACTTCGTCGACGTTGATGGAACACGGAACTCCACCGACGAGATAATTCGGGTGGGGATTCTTGCCGCCGAAGATGGCATGAATCTTGACGATTTCTTTCTGCCACTCGAGGGCGTCGAGGTAGTGAGCGACGCCGATGAGATTGACTTCGGGGGGCAGCTTATAGGCCGCGTGGCCCCAATAGCCGTTGGCGAAGATGCCGAGGCCGCTGTCAGCGAAGGCCTTGATCTTGGCCTGCACCTCGGTGAAGTAGGCGGGAGTGTTTTTGTCCCACTTGGAGAATGAGCCGGCCAGATCGGCGGCTTTCCTGGGGTCGGCCTTAAGGGCGTTGACGATGTCGACCCAGTCGAGCGCGTGCAGATGGTAGAAGTGGATCACGTGATCCTGCACGTACTGGGTGGCCATCATGATGTTGCGGATCAGTTCGGCAGTGGGCGGGACGGAGATGCCGAGCGCGTCTTCGACCGCGCGCACGCTGGCCAGGGCGTGCACGGTGGTGCAGACGCCGCAGACGCGCTCGGTGATGGCCCAGGCATCGCGGGGGTCGCGTCCGACGAGGATTTTTTCGAGCCCGCGCACCATGGTGCCCGCGCTATATGCGTCGGTGATGACGCCGTTCTCCACCACGGCTTCAATGCGCAGGTGGCCTTCAATGCGAGTGACTGGATCGACAACGACACGGGTTGCCATGATTCTTTACGACTCCTTCTGTTCCTCTTCGTGCACTTCGGCAATGACTTTGTGTTTGCGCACGTTGGTGACGACGGCGTGCGCGGCAACGCCGGCGAGGGTAGCGACCCCGACGACGGTCCCGATGGTGTCGGCGGTGCTTTCGATGCCGAAACCCGGGAAGGACGCGAGGTGCTGATAGAACGGGCCATTGTCCCAGAACCCGGCTTCGCTGCAGCCGATGCAGCCATGGCCGGACTGGACGGGGTAGCTGGTGCCTTCGTTCCACTTGGTCACAGAGCAGGCGTTGTAGGTGACGGGACCGCGGCAGCCCATTTTATAGAGGCAGAATCCTTTGCGGGCATTCTCGTCATCCCATGACTCGACGAAGAGGCCGGCATCGTAGTTGGGGCGGCGATAGCAGGTGTCGTGGACGCGGCGGCCGTAGAACTCTTTGGGGCGGCCGAGGCTGTCGAGGGCGGGAATCTGGCCGAGGACCAAGAGGTGGGTGACGACGCTCATCATGACTTCGGCGATCGCGGGGCAGCCGGGCACGTTGATGACGGGCTTATCGACGAGCTTCGAGATCGCGGTGGCGCCTGTGGGATTGGGCTTGGCGGCCTGGACGCCTCCGTAGGAAGCGCAGGTGCCCCAGGCGAGGACCGCGGCCGCGTCGGCGGCGACGGTCTGCAAGATGGATTTGGCGGTTTTGCCGCCCACCATGCAGTAGACGCCATCATCGTTTGTGGGGACGGCACCCTCGGCAACGAGGATGTACTTGCCCTTGTGGTCGCGCATGGTGTCGGCCAGGCTTTTCTCAGCCTGGAAGCCGGACGGCGCCATGAGAACTTCGGAGTAGTTGAGCGACAGGACGTTGAGCAACGCGTCGGCAACGATCGGGTGGGACGCGCGGATGAAGGATTCGCTGCAGCCGGTGCATTCCTGGAAGTTGAGCCAGATGACGGCCGGCTTCTCTTTCTTTTCAAAAGCCGCGGCGACCTGGGCGACCCCGGATTGTCCCAACCCCGCCACGGTTGCGGCCGCGGTACAGAACTTCAGAAAGTCCCTGCGGCTATAGCCCTTCTTTTGCATTGATTGCCAAACGGATTCGCCCATGCGTGCCTCGCTTGCTGCGCCATCGGGAGAGCCGGACGCGGCAGACAGCGACCAAGCGCCAGACTTCCCGATGGATGATTGAGGGCACAGTACGAACTCTTCAACACAGTTGGCTGTGAGCGGTGTCACAGTCTCAAAGGTTTTCTATACGGTTGGCGGGAAAGTGAGGTTGCGATAGATCACAGCGCGCGTGAAGGACGTGATGATGGGCGCTGAAGAAGCCGGGACGGTCGGGGCCAGCTCAGGCGGTCTCTTCTAAGGAGCGCAGCCCATCGGGCCGGGGTGGATCGTGTACGATAAGCTGCCATGCTTCTGTCGGATACGCTGATCTCTGCAAGAGACGTCCTGAAGATTGTGCAGCAGGATGAGCCGGCTCTTTTTCTTGGCTCGGCATTCATGACAGTGGGGATCGTGACCGAGGCATTTTGCCTTCTGCGCCGCCGGTTCGATGAGTTGATGGTTTGGCTGGGAATGTTTGCTTTTCTGTATGGGTTCCGGATGTGGCTCGACACCGGCCTGCTGCACCTTAGCTTCGAGAACCAGGAGTTTTTCAAGCAGCTGCGTTGGGCGGCGAATTTCACCGTGCCGGTGCCGGCATTTCTCTTTTTCCAATCGTCGGGATTGCTGGCGCGCCGTGGCAAGGCGGTGACGGTGCTGCTGTCAGCGGTCTTCCTGAGCCTGGCGGCAGCTGTTTTTGTGGCAGGCCGGCTTCCGGTGCTGCACACGATCAACAATGCGCTGGTGATTGCGGCGCTGCCGTGGGTGGTGTTGCGGACTTTCCTTCTCGGCAAGCGCGATCACGACTTTGTGGTTTTGCGCTGGGGGCTGGTCTGTTTCGTGGCGCTGGTGTTATGGGACAACACGCTGGGCCCGCGATTGCTGCGGTTCAGTATCGAGCCTTATGGCTTTGCGGTGCTGCTGGGCTGCCTTGGCTATGTAGCGGCGCGGAGGACGCTGGCGCGCGACGAGGCATTGCGCGAGATCCAGAGCGAACTGGAGATTGCGCGCAACATCCAGGTGTCGATCTTGCCCGGGGATTTTCCAGAGTCGACGTCGTTCCGGGTTGCGGCGAAGTATGTTCCCATGACGGCGGTGGCGGGGGATTTTTACGACTTTCTGGCGACGGATGCCAAGCATGCGGGGCTGCTGATCGCGGATGTTTCGGGGCATGGAGTGCCGGCGGCGCTGATCGCGTCGATGGTGAAGATGTCGGCCGCGGCGCAGCGGGGCAGCGCAGACAAGCCGGCCGAACTGCTGAGGGGAATGAATGCCTCGCTTTGCGGAAACACCCAGGGACAGTATGTAACCGCGGCCTATGCCTACCTGGATGCGCAGGCGCGGGAGCTGCGCTATGCGGCGGCCGGACATCCATCGCTGCTGCTGCTGCGCGCGGGGCGGGTGGTGGAAGTGACGGAGAATGGATTGCTGCTGGCCGCGGCCGGCGACGCGGTCTACACCGAGGTGTCGGTGGGCCTGGAACCCGGGGACCGGCTGCTGCTCTATACCGATGGGTTGCTGGAAGCGAAGAATGCGGGCGGAGAGATGTTTGGCGAGGCATTGCTGTCGGCGGCGTTGCAGAAAACGTCGAAACTGCCCCCCGGCGAGGCGGTCGAGCTGATCCTTGGAGAGGTGCAGCGATGGGCGCGGGCACAGGAAGACGATCTGACGGCGCTGGTTTGCGATTTTGTTGAAGCCTGAAAAAACGGGCCGCACGAGGCGACCCGTCTCAAGGCTTGACTGCACCCTTGCGCGATAGAGAAGCGCAAGGCCCCGCGCCGGGGGCGAGGCGCTAGGCGTAGATGCCGCGCTGCTTGATGGTGAAGGCGACGCGATCGATGGCCAGCATGTAGGCGGCGATGCGGTTATTGACGTTGTGGGCCTCGGCGTAGCGGACCACGTCGTCGAAGCTGTCGCGGAGGATAGTTTCGAGCTGTTCGTTGACGATGGCTTCTTTCCAGAAGTATCCCTGGCGGTCCTGCACCCACTCGAAGTAGCTGGCGGTGACGCCGCCGGAGTTGGCGAGGATGTCGGGAACGATGAAGATGCGCTTGTCGGCGAGGATCTCGTCGGCGACGGCGGTGGTGGGACCGTTGGCGCCCTCGACGATGACGCGAGCCTTGATGCGCTCGGCGTTGCGGCTGGTGATCACGTTCTCGGTGGCCGCGGGGATCAACAGGTCGCATTCGGAGACGAGGAGTTCTTCGCTGGGCATGGCTTCGGCGCCGCGGAAGCCGAGGGTGGTTCCGTTGCGGTATTTGTATTCGGAGAGCTGGTGGATGTCGATGCCGTTGGGATTGTGCAGGCCGCCGTCTTTTTCGGCGATGCCGACGATCTTATAGCCGTGCTCCATCATGAGGCGGGCGGCGTTGGAGCCGACGTTGCCAAAGCCCTGGATGATGACGCGGCAGCCATCGACGGTCATATTGAGGTAGCGGAGGCTTTCGTCGCAGACGACCATGACCCCGCGTCCGGTGGCTTCGACGCGCCCGCGGGAACCGCCGATGTTGAGGGGCTTGCCGGTGACCACGCTGGTGACGGTGCGGCCCATGTGCATGGAGTAGGTATCCATGATCCAGGCCATGGTTTGCTCATTGGTGTTCATGTCGGGCGCGGGGACATCTTTTTCGGGCCCGATGAAGTCGACGATCTCGGCGGTGTAGCGGCGCGTCATGCGCTCGAGCTCGCCGTGGCTCATGGTGGCGGGATTGCAGATGACGCCGCCCTTGGCGCCGCCAAAGGGGATATTGACGACGGCGCATTTCCAGGTCATCCAGCTGGCCAATGCGCGGACTTCGTCGAGGGTGACGTCGGGAGAGTAGCGGATTCCGCCCTTGGCGGGGCCGCGCGCGATGTTGTGCTGCACGCGGAAGCCGGTGAACATGTCGATCCGGCCGTCATCCATCGTTACCGGGAAGTGCACGATGATTTCGCGAGCAGGAGTACGGAGGAGCTTCCAGAGCCCTTCATCCAGATTCAGCTTCCGTGCCGCGAAGTCGAACCGTGCACTCTGTGCTTCCCAAGGATTGATTTCCTGATCCAGAGTCACGGTCTGTGTTGCGATTGCCATACGATTCTCCAATTTCCTTTCCTAACGGCCAATGCGAAGGCCCAGAGACTGAGGCCGCCCGAATCCCTTAGACGCGAGCGGGGAGGCAGCAGTTCGGCAAATCTTCAGCGACCGGCCGCTCCCGGTGTTTCCGCAGGGAGCCTGGACGCCTGCTCAAGACCGCCATGAGCCCAAACCCCTGTGAGTCTAGGCTTGCCACCCAGCAACGTCAAGCCTTGGGGAGCGGAGAGTACACCCTTTGGGAACCTGCGAGGAAACATCGAATCCTCTGTGACTTGCCCTGCGCCTGGTCGTCTTCGCGGAGGGATTCATCGGCGAACCGGCAGCCCCCGGAAGTGGCCCAGGTGCGACGCAAATCTCCGTGGCTTTTGCCGGCATTGGCGTGTTGAGGATTGGTCGGCAGGGCGAGACAAGCGCGTGCGCCGGACCTGAAGAA
>DATJMC010000080.1:0-14272 GCA_035508975.1 Occallatibacter sp. | reverse complement strand
GTCTCGCCTTCCTGGTCGCCGAATGGCCAATTCCTGACCTTCAGCTGGAACCGCAAATATGGGCCGGGCGCGCCGGGTGGACAGGACATTTACCTGATGGACATCGCGACCAAGCGCTGGCAGCAACTGACCCACGATGCGGGGAGCAACGATTTTCCTTCATGGGCGCCTGACGGACGCCATATTGTTTTCGAACGCAAGATGGGCAGTCACACCGAGATCTGGTCGATGCTCGCCGACGGAACGGATCAGCACCAGCTCACACATTCCGGGAACAACTTCATGCCGAACTGGAGTTGGAAGTGAAGACGATCACTGAAGGATGGGCCAGTCGCTCAATAGGATGAAGGACGACGACGGAATCTCCTGCGCAAAAACCGCGGAGGAGAATGGAACAAATTTCGATGCCGAGCCCGCATGCAAGCGGAAAGATGGATGCGGCGCCGGTCTGAACACCGCGAATTTCCAGGGGATGCGGCCATAACGAAGTCTGGCGGACGAGCGTGGTGAGGAGAAAGAGCGCTCGCCGGACACAGGCATAAGATGGTGAAGTCTCCTGGTGGATCGCAAAAGGAGCCACGAATTGAATCGACGCTTGAGAGTTCTTGTACCAACGTTAGTCTTTGTCGCCTTAGTTGCCGTTGCGGGATGCAAGAAAAAGCAACCAGCTCCTCCAGCCGCGGCTCCGCCGCCACCGACGCCCAGCCCGACCGCCCAGATCACCGCGACGCCGAACCAGATCTCGGCCGGCGACCAGGTGACCCTGAGCTGGCGTACAACGGACGCGACCACCGCCACGATTGATGGAATCGGCGATGTGCCGACCAACGGCGTGCGCACGGTGACGCCGACGGCCTCGACGACCTATCACCTGGTTGCGCGCGGAGATGGGGGCACAGCAGACGCCACCGCCCATGTCACCGTGAGTGCGCCGCCTGCGGTTTCTGCGCCGGCCAACACGATGTCGGAGGAAGAAGAGTTCCGGGCCAACGTGCAGGACGTCTTCTTTGACTACGACACCTATGACATCCGCGCGGACGCGCAGTCGACGCTTTCGCACGATGCGTCGTACCTGGCGAGCCATCCCAATCTGCGCATCGTAATAGGAGGTTATTGCGATGAGCGCGGCTCGGATGAATACAACCTTGCGTTGGGACAAAACCGGGCAAACGCCGCAAAGAATGCACTGGTTACGGCTGGAATCGCGGCGGATCGCATTCGCGTGATCAGCTACGGGAAAGAAAAGCCGTTTTGCTCCGAGTCGACCGAGGCATGCTGGCAGCAAAATCGCCGTGCCGGGTTCTCGCTCGACCGCTAGAAAGCCGCCTGACGGCATCTCTTTATGAGGGATGCCGTCAAGGCACGGAACTCCCGAGTTGCGAACAGCAACTCAACTCGAAATCCTGCCGCGGCCACTCCACTGGCCGGGCAGTTTTTTTGCGCAGGTGAAGAATGCGGAATAGATCTCATCGTAATGGTTTGATTGCCACTGCGGCGCTCCTGTTTGTTGCGAGTGTTGCCCCCGTGCGCGCGCATGCGGTCTCGAAAGAGACGATCCAGATGCAAACCCAGATCCAGCAATTGCTTGATATGGTGCAGCGTCTGCAGACCACCATGGACACGAAATTTGCGGTGCTCCAGAACCTTGCACAGCAGACCGCGGACCAGGCGACGCAGATGAATGCCACGGTGAATACCCTGCAGCAGAAGATGAATACGCAGGTCGAGTCGCTGGGCGGCAAGCTGGACGCAAGTTCCGGACAGGTGCAATCTCTCAATGACTCGGTGGATGAACTAAAGACGAGGATTGCCAAGCTGGAGAAGGCCATTCAAGACCTGCAGGGGCAATTGCAGAACCAGAGTGCTCCACAAGGCGGATCGCCGGGCATGCCGGGCAGCACGGTTCCCCTGTCGACCCCGGGACAGGGTCCGGGAGCGATGAACATGGCGCCGCCGGTGCAGCAGACTCCGCCTCTCGAGCAGACCTACCAGGCGGCGGTGAGCGACTTCAACTCCGCGAAGTATTCTCTAGCGGCCAGCGAGTTTGGGGATGTGATCCACTACTATCCGCTCGATCCGATGGCGGGCAGCTCACAGTTTTATCTCGGCGAGATCGCGTACCGGCAGCACAACTACGAGGAAGCGGTCAAGGACTATACGGTCGTGATCGAGCAGTTCAGCGGCAATCCCAAGGCATCGACAGCGCAGCTTCACAAGGGATTAGCGCTGATCGCCCTGAGCCGGCGGGATGCCGGCGTGCACGAACTGCGCTCGCTGATCCTGCGCCATCCGCAGACGCCGGAGGCGCAACAGGCGCGTGCCAAGCTGAACGAGATGGGGGTACGCATCAACGTAGCCCAGCACTAAGCAAGACAAACCAGCGGCTGGAAATCGCACCAAGAGAACCCCGCTCGCGCGGGGCTTTTTTGTTTCGTCCGACACTGCTTCCCTGCGCACTCACCGACAACTGATGCAGGCAATTCTGGATGAACGCTTACCGATCGCGAAGATTGTGGAGCGGCGAAGAAATTTGTCCTCGACCCCAATGGGATCGTGGGAAAGAAGAAGGCGGCATAACGAAGTCCGAACTCGGTAGGCAAAGCCCTGCTCCCGAGCGGGGCTTTTTGCTGGCGCAGACAGCGCAGGGCGTGCTATCAAAGACGGATCATTCTCTATGCGGAGGGCTTAGTGGTCGCAAGGGTGCGGAGGTGGGCGAGGAAGGGTCGAATTTGGGCAGGCCTGGGAGTTGCGGCGGTCATGATTGCTGGCCCGATGGTGCACGCCCAGGAAGTTGTGCCCGGAATGGAGGACGCATGCATCGAGAATCTTGGCTATAACGCATGTGAGAACGGCATGCCGAAACCTCCAAGCGCCACCCAGCATCTGGTCATTCTGCACTATGCTGCCGTGGCCATCTCTCCGTCCACCATGGTCGTTGGAGCATCGCATGGGCAGAACTCGATGGACAACGCCGAGGAACAGGCGCTCAGGGTCTGCCGCAGATATCACGCAGCGGACTGCAAGGTTCTCACCTGGGCGCAGAATGACTGCGTTGGGCTGGCAGAGAGCGTTGGAGACAAAGCCTACGGGGCATCTGGCGGGGACAACCGGGATGCGTCCGCCGCAGCTGCACTTGCACGGTGCCGATCTGCCGGGGGTAAGAATTGCGTGACCGTGGTCGCGCCTTGTGCCGACGATGACATACGGTGGACCTCCCCGTTGCCTTTGCCAGCCGGCATTCACGGTGGCCAGGTCGACCCAGCCATGGTGGGGACATGGGAGCTTTTTATCAATCCGGGCCGATGGGTCTGGCGCGTCGCGGCGAATGGCACGTACGAATTGCACAGCGAGGCTATGGATAACACGCCTTCTAATGCAGGGACGTTCTCGGCGACCAACGGACACTACACGCTACACGCGATCACGATGCCCTGGGAAGATCAAGGAACGTACACGTTGCAATCTCCCACCGTAGTCGTCGCCACCGGAAAGCTGGGGACGGGAACCTGGAGAAAGATCGCGGGGCCGAGCTCCACCGTCAGCAGAGCAGCGCCGGCGAGGCTGAGCGGGCCGCCATTCACAGTCAGGAAATGAAAAGCCCCGCGGCGTGCGGGGCTTTTTTGCTTAGGAGTAACTGGCGGCTACTGGAGGTTTGCCATGAGTTTGTCGAGCGCTTCCTTGGGGGGACGGGTGAGTGACTGAGGCAGAGTCGACAAGGGCTCATCGACGAGATTGAGCAAGTCGGTAAAGGTCGGCTTTTCTGTGTTGATGTAGAAGACGCCAGTCAGTACCTCGTTGTTCTTTTCGGCCTCCATCAACGTGCGCACGGCATTGGCCTTGTCGGTCGGGTCGTAGTCCTCGTGCAGCTTGCGCAGACGCAGGCTCGATCCATCGTGCATCTCGACGTCGTAGACCTGGCCGGAGTCATAGTCCACGTCGATGTCTTCGAAGCTGGCAACAAAGCCGATCTCGTTGATGGGCTCGTCGTTCTCCTGCATGAACTTGTAGCTCTTGGTCGAGCCTTCGTGATCGTTGAAGGTGACGCAGGGGCTGATGACGTCGAGCATGACCGTGCCCTTGTGGGCAATGGCGGCCTTGAGCATGGCAAGGAGCTGCTTCTTGTCGCCGGAGAAAGAGCGACCGACGAAGGTCGCGCCCAGCTGGATAGCCAGCGCGCAGGTGTCGATGGCAGGAAGGTCGTTGATGACGCCGGTCTTCAGCTTTGAGCCGATATCGGCGGTTGCTGAAAACTGGCCCTTGGTGAGACCGTAGACGCCGTTATCTTCGATGATGTAGATCATCGGAAGATTGCGGCGCAAGAGATGGACAAACTGGCCCACACCGATCGACGCGGTGTCGCCGTCACCCGAGACGCCCAGCATGGTCATCTGGTGGTTGGCGAGGATCGCGCCGGTCGAGACGGAAGGCATGCGCCCGTGCACGCTGTTAAAGCTGTGCGAGCGGCTCATGAAATACGCCGGGCTCTTCGACGAACAGCCGATGCCGCTCATCTTCATCACGCGCTCTGGCTCCACGCCCATCTCGAACATGGCATCGATGATGCGCTCGGAGATGGCGTTATGGCCGCAGCCGGCGCATAGCGTTGATTTGCCTCCGCGGTATTCGATGACGGGAAGGCCGATGTGATTTACCTTTGGACCTGGTGTTGCGGTCGCCATTTAGAGGCCCTCCTTGGTCGCGAATTCTTCGGTGATGGTGCGCGCATCGATAGGCAGCCCGTTGTAGTGGAGGATGCTGCGCAGTTTCACGACCTGGTCAGCAGGCAAATCGAGCTTGAGCAGGCTTGCCAGTTGTCCGTCGCGATCCTGCTCAACCACGTAAACGCGCTCATGCGAAGCGACAAAGTCGTGGACCTCGTGCGCGAAAGGATACGCGCGAATGCGGAGGTAGTCGACGTCGAGCTTGTATTCGTTCTTGATCTGGTCGAGACTCTCGCGCATAGCAAAATCGGTCGTGCCGTAGGCGATCACGCCGACTTTTGACGTGCGGTCCTTGACGATGACCGGCGCGGGAACCAGCTTTCGCGCATTCTCGAACTTGCGCGTGAGGCGATCCATCACCGCCTGGTATTCGTCGGGCTTCTCGGTGTAGCCGGCGGAGTCGTTGTGACCCGATCCGCGCGTGAAGTACGCAGCCTTGGGATGCCGCGTGCCGGGCAATGTGCGCCAGCCGATCGCGTCGCCATCGACGTCGCGATAACGCGCGAAGCCTCCGAGCCGGTTGAGGTCTTCCGCGGTCAGCACCTTGCCGCGGTCGAGCGGTTTCTCGGGATATTGGAACGGCTCCGACATCCAGTTGTTCATGCCGAGATCGAGATCGGTCAGCACGAAGACCGGCGTCTGCAGGCGCTCGGCCAGATCGAAGGCCGTCTGCGCGAACTCGAAGCATTCGCGCACGGAGCCGGGAAGCAGGACCACATGCTTGGTGTCGCCGTGGGAGAGGAACGCGGTCGAGAGCAGGTCTGCCTGCGAGGTGCGCGTCGGCATGCCTGTCGAGGGTCCGGTGCGCTGCACGTCGAAGATGACGCCGGGAATTTCGGCATAGTAGCCGAGGCCCGAGAACTCCGACATGAGCGAGATGCCCGGGCCGGATGTAGACGTCATGGAGCGCGCGCCGGCCCAACCTGCGCCGAGCACCATACCGATGGCGGCCAGTTCATCCTCAGCCTGCACCACCGCGAACGTCGCCTTGCCTTCGGGCGTCACGCGGAATTTTTTCAGCAGGTCGGTGGTGGCTTCGATCAGCGATGTCGACGGCGTAATGGGATACCACGCAACCACGGTAACGCCGGCAAAAACCGCGCCCATTCCGCAGGCGGCGTTGCCGTCAATGATGATCTTACCCGCCGTCTGGTTCATCTTCTCGATGACAAACGGATCCTGCTTGACCAGCTTCTGCTGAGCAAACTCGTAGCCGGCTTTCACGGCGCCGAAGTTGAGATCGAAAACCTTCTGCTTCTTGGCGAACTGCTTCTGCACGCTCTTCTCAACCGTGGCGATATCGAGCGAGAAGAGCTGGGCGACGACGCCCACGTAGACCATGTTCTTGACAAGCTTGCGCAGCTTGGCCTCGGGGCACACGCCAGCGGTGATCTTGTCGAAGGGAACCGGGTAGCAGACCACGTCGTCGCGATACTGCTTGAGATTCAGGTTTTCTTCGTAGATCGCGACTCCGCCCGCGGGCAGATCGAGCACGTCCTGTTTTGCCGTTTCAGGGTTCAGCGCCACCAGGATTTCGGCTTCGCGCTTGCGAGCCACATAGCCATCTTTGCTGGCTCGAATCGTGTACCAGGTGGGGAGTCCGGCGATGTTGGATGGGAACAGGTTTTTCCCGCTGACAGGGACTCCCATTCCGAAGATGCTTTTCAGCAGAACGCTATTGGCGGATTGCGAGCCGGATCCGTTCACCGTTGCTACGTTGATGCTGAAGTCGTTGATTACGCGCTTGCGCGCGTTCAGGGCGCCCTGTTCTTGACCCAGGGCCAGGTCTCCTGTCGCCATTTGGCGGGATTCCCTTCGAAGTAAGTTCTAGAAGAGTCGAACTTTTACTCTCCCCTGTGATTATAGTCACTTGCGAGAAGCGGCGTACCGCGTTGGGGCACGCCTCGCGCCCTTTAGGTAACTTGATGAGCAATGGGATTTTGCCGTAGCAAATGGTTGCGACGTCCAAAATTTGACCAACTCGTGGTGCACCAGGGAGACTTTCGACTTTCGCGCGGCGCAAAGACGACTGCGTCAGGCGGGCTGGGCCACGCGCGCCGAGTCCTTGCGCCAACGTACGAGTAACGCGGAGGCAATCACGATCAGGGCGAGCGTGAGGCCGATCCAGGTGCCATAGATGCCCCAGTGCAGGACAAAACAAAGCGCGAATCCCAGGGGCAGCCCCAGAATCCAGTAGCCGACGAAGTTTGCGATCATGGGCACGCGGGTTTCGCCGAGGCCACGCAGCGCTCCGGTGCAAACGGTTTGGATTCCATCGAATACCTGAAAAAGGGCGGCGAGCCACAGAAGTGTTGGTCCCACGGCCAGGACGCGTGGATCACTGGTGTAGAGCCGCAGGAGCGGCTTGGGGACAACAAGAAATGCAATTGCCGCAAGGAGCATAAAGCTGGTTCCGAGGCCCAGGGCCAGCCAACCTGCGCGGCGGCCACGAGCCGGGTCGCCGGCTCCAATGGCATGCCCAACCGACACGGCAGCCGCTGCAGAGACGCCCAACGGGACCATGTAGGAGATGCTGGCATAGTTGAGCGCGATGGCGTGCGTTGCCAGCGAAACGGGATCCAGGTAGCCCGCCGAAAACGTCGACAGGTTCCAGGCGCCGACTTCGAGCAGAATCTGGCCGGCAGCGGGAGCTCCGAGCCGCACAAGGCGGCGCAAGCGATCTTTTTGCAGGCCGGCCCAGTGGCGAAAGAGCGGATGCCCGCGTTTGCGCTCGTAGCGCCAGGCAAATCCGAGAAGCGCCACCGCCATGCCGACGCGCGCGATGCAGGTGGAAACGGCCGAACCGGTGACGCCGAGCGCAGGAAACCCAAGCTTGCCATAGATCAGGACCCAATCGCCAGCCCAGTTGAGCAGGTTGGCGAGGACGTAAGTCACCGTGATGACGCGAACCTGTCCCACGCCCTGGAGGTAGCGGCGAATGCCGCCATAAAGCAGCAGCGGAAAGGTGCTCCAGTTGAGAACGCGGAGGTAAGCGCCCGCGGGAACCGCAACCGAAGCGGTTACGCCGAAATGCGTGAAGCCGTAGCTGAGGCCGGCAATGAGCAGCATGAGTGGGGGCGTGATGATGCAGGCGAGATAGACACCTTGCGCCAGCCAGCGATGACACTCGTCGTGATCGCGTCGCCCATAAGCCTGCGAAACCAGCGTGTCGAGGCCGAGGAGCAGGCCAATGCCGAAGAGACACGGGGTATAGAAGACGGCGTTGCCGAGCGAGACAGCTCCAATGGCCTCAGGACCGAGACGACCGACCATGATGTTGTCGACAACGCCCTGTGCCACCCAGCCGAGTTCGCTGAGAACGACAGGGACGGCAAGCGTCACCATGGCGCGCAGTTCCCTGCTCCAGTCTGGTTGAGTGGTTTTCATTGTCTTCAAGGTCAACGTCAACGCGGCCGCGTGATGGGTTCGCGGAAAGATCCGAGTTTAGGCAGCCTTTGATGGGGCTGCGTCTGCTCGTTGTCTCTCTTAGGATACGAAATCGGGGGTTAGAAACCGGACCTGTCTTGCACAGGGTCATGACAGGGTTGCCCACGAACTGCGCCCACCGGGTCCGGCAGAGCTAAAGCTGCCGCCTTGGCGCTCTTCATTTCGTGCAGCAACTTTACCAAACGGGCGAATGCCTGCTCACGCGCCGTCTTATTGGCCGGATTGGTATTGTTAGGATCTTCGCCAGCACGCATGAAGCCGTGGCCCGCGCCGTCGTATGTGACCGGCTCATAGAATTTGCCTGCGGCTTTCATGGCGTCGATCGTGCCGGGCACGGTGGCGCCAATACGCGCGTCGTTTCCACCGTAGAAGCCGTAGACCGGAGCGGTGATGGTTGAGACGTCGGATGGCCCCGGCCCGTAGAAGACGAACGCCGCGGAGAGATCTCTGCGATGCGCGGCAAAAGCGAATGACTTGCCACCGCCCCAGCAGAAACCGGTCACAGCAATTTTGCCGTTGCCTGCCGGGACGTGTTTGGCCCAGTCAGCCGCCGCATCAAGATCCGCAAGGACGCCGGCCGGGTCGAGACCCGAGACGGCTTTGATGGTCGCGTCCTGGCTCGGGAATTCGCTTGAGCCGCCGCCGTTGGGTCCGAAGCCGGAGAGCAGATCGGGAGCTATGACGATGAATCCCTCGGCGGCAAGCTCGTCGGCCATCTCCTTCGCCCAGTCGCTGAGGCCGAAGATCTCGTGAATCAGGACGACGACCGGGGCCTTCTCTTTGACCTCGGGATACACGACAAAAGCCTGCACGCTACGCCCATCGTGCTTCAGCGTCACGTACTCGTGATGACGCGGCGACGCGTCTAGGCGCGCCTTAGCCCAGTCCTGGGCGTGAGCGGCCGGCGAGAGCGCTATCAACAGTGCGACAAGAGACATCGCGAAGCGGTGCGGATTTGTCATGGGCAGGAGTCTAGCCGTTGGCTCCTTGGACGGCAAGCGTGAAATGGGGCCGGGCGGTATTCGCGCAGCGCGGGGCGATGGGATAGATTTGTGTGTCGTAGCCGCGGCGACGGGCGCCCAAAGCGGCCGTCGAGAGGAGCATAACGATGGACGGGAAGTTCCGCAGTTGGATGGGCTGGTGCGCCGCAGCGCTAGTGCCGGTTGCAATCTGCAGCGAGGTCTCCGCTCAGGACACGCGTCTGACGATTCATTGGGACAAAACCAACGTCGTTTCGCAATCGACGCCCACCCTGCAGGTCGTCGTGAATCCTCCTTTGCGGCCGGGCGAGGCGCTGGGCAAGGCGTCGTACCAGGCGCTGCGCGATCTGGGCGCGGACTACGTACGCTACGTTCCGTGGCTTCCCTATCCCCGGCTCGGCGTGGCTGAGCTTGAGGCGCCCACAGCGAGCAAGACCAGCTGGGACTTCGGCCTTATCGATCCCATGACAAGGGATTTTCTGGATGCGACAGCCGGCCACCCGACGATTGTCAATTTCAGCACGATTCCCGCATGGCTATTCAAAAGCAATCATCCGGTGACCATTCCCGCAGACCCAGACAAGGTGTTCTGGGACTACACGCAGGGCACGGAGTTGCGCGACCCGACCGGCAAGGAACTGGGCGACTACTATGCGCGGCTCGTGAGCTGGTACGTGAACGGCGGATTCACCGATGAAAATGGCGTGCGCCATGAGTCGGGTCATCACGACAGCCTGCCGTGGTGGGAGGTGCTCAACGAGGTCGACTTTGAGCACACGATGACGCCGCAACAATACACCGAGCGTTACGACGCGATCGTGAGCGCTATTCACAAGGTCTCGCCGAAGACGAAATTCGTGGGGCTGGCATTGGCCATGCCGGGATTGCAGCCTGCGTACTTCAACTATTTTCTCGATCACCGCAATCACAGGCCTGGCATCCCGCTCGACATGATCTCCTATCACTTCTATGCGTCGCCGGTGACGGGACAGAACCTCGACAGCTGGCAATACACGTTCTTCGACCAGGCGGCAGGCTTTCTGAATACGGTGCGCTACGTTGAGTCGATCCGGCAGCGGCTTTCGCCGGAGACCAAGACCGACACCGACGAACTCGGCGTGATACTGCCGACCGATAACACCGCTGCAGACAAAGTTCCGCCGCCTGCCGCGTACTGGAACCTGGCCGGTTCGCTCTATGCCTATCTCTTTGTCGAGCTATCAAAGCTGCAGATAGACGTGATTGGCGAGTCGCAGCTGGTTGGCTACCCCACGCAGTTTCCCAGCGTGAGCATGATGAACTGGGAAACCAACAAGCCCAATGCGCGGTATTGGGTTCTGAAGCTAATCAAGGACAACTTCCATCCCGGCGACAAACTGGTCGAGACCAAAGTCGAGGGCGCGGCGGCCAGTGATGTTGAAGCCCAGGCGTTCGTGACGCCGCATGGGCGCAAGCTGCTTTTGATTAACAAGAGAAATCGCGTCGTGGATCTGCCGCTCGAAGAGAGCAGCAAAGCCACGGCGCTCACTGTTGACGAGCAGAGCGGCGATGGACCCGCGGGCAGCGCGAACATCGATGCGGGCAAGATTCGTTTGCAGCCGTTCGCAGTGACGGTCGTCAGCTGGTAACAAAATCCAAGCGGCCGAAGAGATCGCGCTACTTTAACGGATCGGATCGCAGCAGTGTGACCGGCTCGAGCAAGCCCGATGGCAGTGGATGAAGGTTGTCCATGTCTTGCGGGACGGCGCGCATTCCATAGCGTGCCCAAAGCAGCCGGTAATCCGGCAGAGCCTTGCCGGCTAATTCGTTGATCGCCGTATTGCCGACCACGACGCGCAAATTGTTTGATCCCGCGCGCAGCAGGGCGGTCACCTCGACGCGATAAGGCGGATGCCAGATCACTCCAGCCCGCTGCCCGTTCACGAAGACTTCGGCAACTTCCCGCACTGGAGGAGTGAGGTAGGCGCGCATGTTGTTATGGGGCAGGGGGGATGGCAACGGCTGTGGAGTCGACGAGCCAAAATCGAGGAAGAATTTTGCGCCGGACGCTATCTGGCTGGATCGCAAATCAAACGTCTTCGCATAGGTAGCCTGGCCGGAGAAAAACTCCGTTTTCGAGTCATCGCTCCATGAAGTAAGCCGATTCATGTGTTCAGCGATTCCGGTCTTGCCGAAGCTCACGCGCCAGTTCTCAGAAAGATCCGCAGCGATGCTGTCCCGGTAGGCCGGCTGCGGGTTTGCGCCGGTGGCCTGATCCGAAAAAAAGATGAGCCGCGACTCATACGGAGCCAGATCGAGCGCAATGTCGCGAGGGTCAGGCAGCCCTGTGATTGAGCCGGTCAGGGCGTCCCACATCTCCGCATGCCGCGCGACATCGCGAAAATGCGCGTGAACGCTCTGCGGCTCATTCGACGTGTTGGCTGCGAAGTAAAGATCGCCCTCCGGCAGCTTTCGGTGGATGAATCCAATAGCCGGCGCACGCGGAGACAGCGTCATATCCGGCGCCGTATCTTTCGCCAGCTCAGCGCCCAGCTGTGGGTCATCGGCTACGAAGTGGGCAGTTGCAACATCGCCGTGAAAGAGAGCTTGTGAGATCTCGCCGATGCGGGCGGATTGCGTACGAGCCTGCATCAAGCCGGGCGCGGTCGCAGGAGCGCGGCGCGTGGAGATCACGATTCCCCCTTTGCGCGCAAATGCCAGGACCTTTTCGTACGTCACAACCGGAAGCCGGTTGACGTTTGGCAGCACGAGCACCTTGTAGGGAATCCCCACGTTGTCGATCGCATCGGCGTCAATGAAGTCCAGGTTGAACCCGGCGTCGAGGATCTGCGCGACGATTTGCTTATCGAGGAACTGGTCCATCTGCTCGTCGACGCTGACATTCGAGCCGGTTTCATCAAATCCCCCCGCCGATGTCGGCGATAGGTGCTTATGGAATTGAGCTTTGAACGAAGCCCACACATCATCAGTGGGCAAGAGCACGGCAACGTCGTTCGCGGGCTTGCCCAGGCGCAATGCAAAGCTCACGCGCTGCAGGTAGCGCGCAAGATCGGGCATTGCAAAGAACCACGGATTGTGTGCATCAAATGCTCCAGCCGCATACATGCGCCAACCGGGCTCGGCGACCCATGGCGGCGAGTAGGGCCAGCCATGGCCGACGAGCTGGTTGATCCCCTGCAGAAAATGCAAGTCGGCTTCCGCCTTCATGTCGAGCGGCGTAGCTCGAAACGCGGGGGAGTGCAGCCATGTCCATGTTTCAGAGGAGATGACGGGATGGTGGTAGAGATGGCCCGCGGAAGCGGCCCAGCGTGTGTCTGAGAATTCCCTCCACATCTCCAAAGTAGCCTTGCCTTCCCCCTCCGGCAGGTCCTCAAAGCGATTGCTCGACAATGTCACGGGCGGGTATCCGTAGGTTTGCGAGCGGAACTGCGTATGATGCGCCTGGGCCCAGGCGTGGATCGGCTGAAGGTAGTTCTCATCGGCGAGCTCGGTCAGGGTCTGGCCCCAGTCGTGACGGATCGCGGCGGTGTCAGAGCCGACGTCGGCGATCAAAGCGAGCAGGCGGGGGCGCAGATCGTAGCCACGGCGGCGCTGGAACTCAGTGAGCAGCGCGGGCGTCCAGTCGGAGCCGTAGTCTTCGAGACTGTCGCTGAACACTGCGTAAGGAGGCCGATCGCCAAAAGCCGAAACGAGCTTATCGCCAACCGCATGAAGATGATTCTCGACAGCGGCGCGGTCATAGTGATCGAGCACGAAGCCTTCCGCCCCGATCGACGGTCGCTTAACGGTCATGCCCGTGCGGCTGGAGATGAAGCAGATGAGCTTGCGCGGATGGGTGTCGGTGGAAAACCGGTAGGCGCCGGAATCCGGCGCATCCAACGCGACAGCGCGAGCGAGCTCTTCCGGCGAAGGGGAATCGGCAACGAGAAAGGCAGCGATCGGCGCCTCCCCAACATCGATGTGCGGAGCCAAAACAAACGTGGTTTCGGGAGGGACTTCGATCTGCTCGACGCGCAGCTTTCCTGCAGCTTCTGTAACGGGAATATGCGGTCCACCGAAGGGCCAGCCGCTGGTCAGGGTCACGTCGATGCGCAGGCCCAGGCGATGCGCCTCCTCCGCGGCCCAACGCAACGCGTCAAGATGCTCCGGAGAGAGATAGGGCGTGTTGTGAAAGCCAGTCGCTGGATCGTCGAGCGCAAGCGGATAAAGATTGGCGATTTCGACCCCGCCGATTCCCGCCAGTTTCATCTGCTGCAACTCGCGCGTGATCTCGTCGCGCGTGGCCGCGGGCCCGAACCACCACCAACGCATCATGATCCGGCTGAAATCGGGCGGATCGGAAAAGCTGTGGTGCAGCGCTGCGATGCCTGCCGGCTGCTGGGCTCGAAGGACTGGGCAGACGGTCAAGGCCAGCGCGAACACGAAGCCGGCGAATACCTGGAGAACAGGAGCCACGCAGGGACGAGTTTTTGGGGAAGATGCTTCGGCAGCCGGGATCATCACGCAAGGATTGTATTGGACAAGGAACGCCCCAGATTTGAGTCCCGGAGGGCCTATACAGTAAAAAGCTAAAGACGTGGTAAATGGATGAAGACCTCCGCCCTAATTCCAGAGCTTCTCTCGACCGCACCCCTGACAACGAACAAACACCTGATCCGCTGGGTGGAAAAGATGGCCGAATTGTGCCGGCCTGATGCGATTCACTGGGTTGACGGATCGAAAAAAGAGTACGAGGCGATCTGCCAACTTCTCGTCGAACAGGGAACCTTCATTCGCCTCGACAGGAAGCGCTGGCCGAACTGCTTTTATGCGCGGTCGGTGCCGGGCGATGTGGCTCGTGTCGAAGACCGGACCTACATCTGCTCGTTTTCGCGCGCCGCGGCGGGCCCCACAAACAACTGGGAAGACCCTTACGTGATGCGGCGGCGGCTCAAGCAGCTGTTTCGGGGGTCGATGCAGGGGCGCACCATGTACGTGCTGCCATTCAGCATGGGGCCGGTGGGCTCGCCGCTGTCGGGCATCGGAGTGGAGCTTACCGATTCGGCCTACGTGGTGGCGCAGATGCGCACGATGGCGCGGATCGGCGCGCCAGTTTTCGCCGAAATTGACAAGGACGAGAAGCGG
>DATJMC010000079.1:0-80416 GCA_035508975.1 Occallatibacter sp. | reverse complement strand
GGTCTGGCCAGCCATTCTTCGCCGGTCCCCGGCCGCGCCTTCGCCTGGTGGCCAGCGACCGAATTGGCGAGGACGTGATCCGATTAGCCTACGTTCCCGCGTAACCGCCGACCCGACGGACTGCGTTGGACAGCTCCGCTTTGAATCTTATGCGCCTATGGGTAAAGCCGAGTGGCGAACTCATTTGCGGAAAATATCGCTTCAATTCCCTACCCTGAAAGAAAGCCCAGACCCACAGAGACCAATTGCCGGTTTCTCCGGTGAGGCCGTTGCGCGCCTGGGCTGCGGTGATTTCGGAGGCAGGACCGCACCCCGGCATGCCTTCCCAAAAGCACCGCTGAATCACATGCTCCGAGGCCGGACATGCCGGTCACGGACCCAAGGAAGAGGAGCAATCGCGATGGCCAATATTCTGGTGAATATCGAAAAAGGAATCGAAATCGGAGCCGAGGACGCCCTGAAGTGGCTGACCGGCGCAAACAAAGCACTGAAGGCTGCACCCGCCGTGGTGGCGGCGCTCGCAACCCTGATTGGCGCAGTCCAGAAGCCGCTTTCGGAGCTGGCGGGCGCTGCAGCGAATCCGCTGAACATCGCCCTGGATGTGGAAACAGTGACGGACCTGAAGGCTGTCTGGCCCGATCTCGAGGCCTTTCTCAACTCGATCGGCGTGAAGCTGTAAGGCAAAAAGGGATGGGCCGCCCCTGGGGGAACGGCCCGTTTCCCATGGGACAATTTGAAACTAGCTGTTCGCTGCCTGAGCCTCCCCCAGAATGAGCTTGAGGGTCATCTGGCGGCGTCCGCGCAAAATGGTGACGCTGATGGTGTCCCCGGCCTGATGCTTCTGCAGCACGTTGGCAATGTCAGTCGGATCGGAAACCTCGTGGCCGTCGATCGCCACAATCAAATCGCCGCCGAGCACGATTTCCGTATTGCCCACGTAGGCGCGCTCGTCGCCGCCGCGCAGGCCTGCCCGCTCAGCGGCGCCTCCCGGAACAACGCGCTGAATTAGAACGCCGTATTGCGCACCAAGGCCCATCTGCTCGGCGAGGTCGGGTCCAATGGCATACGATACGATCCCCAGCGACGGCCTCTTGACCCGCCCGTAGCGGGTGAGATCGGCGAGCACCGCCTTGGCCGTGTTGATGGGAATGGCGAATCCGATGCCGGAGCTTTGTTCCGCGCCGTTGGAAGCGATCATGGTGTTTATGCCGATGACTTCTCCGCGGGAGTTGAGGAGCGGCCCGCCGGAGTTGCCGGGATTGATTGCCGCATCGGTCTGGATCGCATCTTCAATGTGTGCGCCGCCGGAACCACCCAGGGTACGGATCGAGCTGATGATCCCGCGGGTCATGGTGCCGCCGAGGCCGAAAGGATTGCCGATGGCGTAGACCTTCTGCCCCACGGCAAGCTCGCTGGAATCGGCGAGCGTGACGGGCTGAAGCCCGGGAGCATCGATCTGAAGCAGCGCGATGTCGTGCACCTTGTCGGTGCCGATCACTTTCGCCGTGTAATGATGCTTGTTGCTCATCTGCACATCGATGCCGCGATTGGCGCCTTCGATTACATGGAAGTTCGTGAGCACGTGGCCGGATTTGTCGAGGACAAAGCCCGATCCCTGGCCCTCCTGCGGCACGGCTCCGTAGAAGAAGTTGAAGACCACCTGACGCGAGGTGATGTTGACCACTGATGGCGAAACGCGCTTGTAGACTGCGATGTTATTCAGCTCGTCGGCGTCGTACGCAGGCGCAGCATCAGCTTCTTTGAGCTCGAGCGGCGAATCGACACTGCGCACCGCGCGAACCAGCGGAAGATCGCTCAGATGCGAAGGAAGATGCGACGTTAGATACCAGAATCCGCCTACGAAGAGAGCAACCAGGAAGAGATGACGCAGCTTCATAAATTCTTTCCGAAAAACCCTTTCCGCCTAGTGTAGATACGGACTGGCCGCAGCGGTGTTCCAACGGTCAGACGACGGCCGGTGTTCTTATTCTAGAGAACCGCGCTCGAGAAGATTGTTGCTCTCGCGCGCGAGACGCTGCCACAGGTCCTTGATCTGGACGTGAAGCGAAGCAATATCTCCATTGTTTTCCAAAACATAATCGGCACGTGACCTTTTGACGGCGTCGGGAACCTGGTGCGCGAGCCGTGAGCGCGCATCGGCTTCGGCCGCCGGACGATTCTGAGGTGAAAGACGATCAACGTAGCGCTGGATCTTGAGGTCGTCGGGAGCTGTGACCACCACGATGCGGTCGAAGCGCCGTCTCCAGTCGGCAAGCACGCCCTGCTCTTCGCCACGTAGAAGGGCATCGCGTTCCACTTCGAAGATAAGAGCGGAGACTACGACCGCAACCGCGGAGACATTGCGCGCGAAGACCGCTTCCATCCACTTCCGCTGCAGGTCGATCACTGCCGGGTGCACGATGGCATTCAATTCCTGCAGGCGTCCGCCGCGAAAAGCAATCTCCGCGAGACGCGTACGGTTCAGTTGGCCGTCCGCGGTAACGACCTCGCGGCCAAAGGTGTCGACGATCGCAGCGAAAACCGCCTGTCCGGGCTGCATCAACGCGCGGCCCATCTCGTCGGCCTCGATCACCTCGGCGCCGAACTCGCCGAGCAGATTTCCAACTGTGCTTTTGCCGCTGCCGATGCCGCCTGTGAGACCGACGCGCAGCATCAGTCCAATCCTCTTCGCATTTTGGCAGCACGCACGGTGTTTGCCATTAGCATGGCGATCGTCAAGGGGCCAACACCGCCCGGCACAGGCGTGTAGGCGCCGGCAACTTCGAATGCCTTGGGATGCACGTCGCCCACGATCGTCGACCCGCGCTTGAGGAACGCGGCTTCGCGCTTCGCATCCCCCGCAAAGAAGCGGTCGAAGTCTTCGCGCGTCGTCAGGCGGTTGATGCCGACGTCGATGATGGTCGCGCCGGGCTTCACCATATCCGGCTCGATGAAGCCGGGCCGACCGATGGCTGCGACAAGAATATCGGCCTGGTGTGTGATCGCTCCGAGGTTATGGGTCTTCGAGTGGCAGATGGTGACGGTGGCGTTTTGATGCAGCAGCAGCATGGCAACCGGCTTGCCCACAATGTCGCTGCGGCCCACAATCACCGCATGCTGGCCGCTGATCGGCAGGCGGCTGCGTTTCAGGATCTCGATGACACCCGCGGGCGTGCATGGAGCGAGCGCGGGGCGCCCAGCCTGCAATTTTCCAGCGTTTACGGGATGAAAGCCATCCACGTCCTTTGCCGGCGAGACGGCGTCGAGCAGCGCCTTGGTATCCACCTGCTTTGGCAGCGGCAGCTGGATCAGGATCCCGTCAATCTCATCGCGGCTATTGAGAGACTCGACTAGATCGAGCATTTCCTCTGTGGTGACGGAGTCAGGCGGTGTAATCAGGTCACTGTAAAGACCCAGGTCGGCGCAGGTCTGTACCTTGCTGCGCACGTAGATCTCCGAAGCTGGAACGTGTCCCACCAGGACAGCGGCAAGCCCGGGACGAATGCCGTGCGCAGCCAGAGCGTTGACTTCTTCTGCAACTTCGAGCTTGATGGTTGCTGCAACGGCCGCGCCGTCGAGGACTGTGGGCATCCGATTCTCCAAGCTCCATGCTATCGCGGAGGGGCAATGTCGATCCGTGACATGGCTTCGGCAGAGTCTTCGGATCCGAGACTGTTCGCTACGCGCGTCGGGTCAGCGTTCGCTGGCTTTACGCGCGGCTTCAAATTCGTCACCGGCATGCCACTCGACCGGCTTGGCTTGTTCCGAAGCGAGCCAGCCCAGGACGAATCCGAAGCGCGCCATCTTGGCGTTGCCCGCAAAATCCCAATCCGCGTGGTACTCATCGGAGGGTTGGTGGTAGTGATGGGCAACGTAGTCTTGGGATTGCGCATGACCCCATGCCTCGTCGTGGCCAGCAAATAATTCTCCCTGGTCGACGGAAAAGGCGGGAATACCGACGCGTGCCAGCGAGAAGTGATCGCTTCGGTAGTAATGGCCGGCCATCGGCGAAGGATCGGGCAGGAGCTGGATGTCGAAGGCGCGGGCAACAGACTGGATCGTCGGCCAGAAATCGAGGCGCTCGGCGCCGTTGAGGTCGGCGGAGCGAGGAATGCCGATCGGCAGCAGCATGTCGTAGTTGAGATTCAGCGCGATCTGCCCGGCAGGAACGGGCGGATGCATGCCGAGAAACTCGGAACCCAAGAGGCCCTGCTCTTCTGCGGTCACCGCGGCGAAGAATACGTCGTGGGGCGGCGGATCGGCAGAGTGCGCAAAGGCACGCGCCATTTCGAGCAGAATGCCGCAGCCGGTTCCATTGTCCGCGGCGCCATTGTAGATGTTGTCGCCCCTGGCATCGGGGTCGATGCCGAGATGATCGTAGTGCGCGGTGTAGAGAATTGCATGGCCACCTGGCGCAGCGCCCGGCGCACGCGCCACGACATTGGAACTGACATAGCGACGCACGCGGCTCTCGATGTGGCCGCGCAACTTGACCGGCAGTTCAACGGCATGGAAGCCGCGCTCGCCGGCGCGCGCGATCGCCTGGTCGAGATCGCCGAGACCGGCCATGGTGAACAAACGTTGCGCCACATCGTGCTGGATCCACGCGGCCGCTCGCAATGTGGCCGTGGGATCGCCTTGCAGAAAACTCTTCTCGATGGCTTGCGAGTTGCGCACGACTTCCCATCCATAGCTGGCAAGATCGCGCCGGTGGATGATAAGCACGCCGACGGCTCCGCGCCGCGATGCTTCTTCA
The DNA here is from genome assembly GCA_035508975.1 of Occallatibacter sp. Classification (GTDB taxonomy): domain Bacteria; phylum Acidobacteriota; class Terriglobia; order Terriglobales; family Acidobacteriaceae; genus Telmatobacter. The sequence goes on along the minus strand of DATJMC010000079.1, from coordinate 75,660 downwards.
TACTTGTAGGTCCAGCGGCCGTAATAAGTGAGAGCCTTGCCCTTGAAAAACTTTTCGTCATCGGAAGGCGGCTCGTTCACGATCACGAGCGCGATCTTTCCCTTCACATCCACTCCCGCGTAGTCGTCCCAGTTGTACTCAGGAGCATGAATGCCGTAACCGACAAAAATGATGGGCGCATCGATGTCAGCGGCGGATTGGCCGGTCTCATCCTTGGCGACGATGTCGCTGCTATAGGCAAGGTTGACCGGCGTACCACTCGCGGGCACGAAAGAGAATCGCGTCTTGTCTTCCTCGGTGTGAACAGCGTAGAGCGGCACGGGCTGGAAATAGGTACCGTTGTCGCCCGCAGGCTTGAGGCCAGCCAAAGCGAACTGCGTGGCGATGTATTCGGAGGCCAGCTCGCCCCCGCGTGTGCCGGGGCCACGGCCTTCGAGCAGGTCGAGCGAGAGGAAGCGCACATGCGCGCGAATCCTCTCGGGGTCGATGGACGCGGCAGCCTCGCGCGCCGAGGAAGGCAGACCAGGAATCTCGGGAACCAGGCTGGGTTGTTGAGCGCGAACCAAGGAAACCGCGAAAAACGCTGCGGTCACGAACAGGGAAATCCGGGTACGATGCATTCAAGCTCCATTCGGCTTGCTCTCGTGGGAACGAAACGATTTTACGACGAGAGCCCAAGCGCGCCGAGAGGACGCCCGCCCTTGTCTCACGGCATCACGAACGTGCCTTTGCGCAACGTATTTGCAACCCAATCCGCGTGCGGAATCCCGCTTTGCGCGAGCGCCTTGCATTCGCTATCGAGATCATATGCGACGCGGCGAATCGTCGGGCGGTCGTCGTCGACCAGCAAGTACGAAGCCCGGGTATCGCCGTCGTAAGAGAGGCTGACGCTTCCGGTATTAGCCACGATACGGTTCGCTATGCTCCGCACAAAGGGCTGATGAATGTGCGCGTAGACTATGATGTCCTGGGCCAGAGAGCGATAGGGCGCCTCTAGTTCGGCGTCGCCGGCGTTCGCATGCGGAGCTCGCCAAACACTCTCGGGGCTCGCGTGAACCAGCGCCAGCGAACCAGGTATCTGGGTTTGCGGCAAGCTGCGCAGCCATGCGAGCCGTTCCGCTCCCAGCGCCTCTCGTGTCGCATCGGTCATTTCGCCGATGACGTCAAAAAGACTCTTGAGATGGGGCAGGCCCGCGGCAAATTCAGTCAGCGCCTCGCTCCGGTAGAGCATCTCGTCTGTGTTGCCGAGCACTCCCTGCCATCCAAGACTGCGCACGCGATCCAGAACGTCAACGGGCCGCGCGCCACCGGCAGCCACGTCGCCTCCATGTAACACCAGGTCCGGCGAAGTGGCTCGCAGATCCGCAATTACCGCATCGAGCGCGGTCAGGTTGCCATGAATATCTGAAACGATTGCGATGCGCATGCGGCCTCCCGAAAATCGCATGGTAGCGGTTTTCCCTGAATTTGCAGAAGATCTGTTCCACGCCGACGAAGCTGGAAGAAGAGAGCGACCGAAACAGCAAGCAAAAGCTATGTCCGCCGAGCGCGGATGACAGAAAAACAGGACGATCCCTTAAGGCTCATCCACGGTCTGCATCAGGATGGAGTCGATCGGCGCAACCGGCAAGAGGTGAGCCCGGCTGAGCACTTTGCGTGCCAATCCGGTCAGCGCCATTCCGGCGGCGTTGAAGAGCGGGACCCAGCAACGGCGTCCATCGGCGACAGTGAGCTTTTCCACGTCGCCCTCAAAAACGGTGCGAATGCGCACGTAGTAGTTGACCTGCATAATGGCGTGGCGCACCGTCATGCGAAGGTCGGAGTCCGGCACGTCGGTTTCGCGCAGGACGGGCAACTGCCAGAGTCCGGGCATCACGGTCGTGGTATCCGGCCGCTGCTCGAGCAAGACCTCGCGGTTCACATGGCCCGGAGTACTTCCCGTTCGAACCGAAAGCGCATAGGAAACCTCCTTGCTCAACATTCGCGGTCGCGCCTCGGTCTTGTGTTCTCCGCGCGTGATGCAGTCGGGAGCGAGCGGGCACACAAGGCATTGCGGATTGCGCGGGGTGCATACGGTGGCGCCGAGTTCCATCATGGCCTGGTTGAAGTCGCCGGGACGCCGCGGATCCAGCAGCTGCGCGACAACAGTATCGACCCTGCGGCGCTGGACCGCGGCGCCGGAGCGGCCAACGGCTTCCCAGCCCTGTAGCCGACAGAGGACTCGTTCGACGTTGCCATCGATCACGGGAACGGCTTCGCCGTGGGCGATGCTTGCGACCGCGGCGGCGGTGTAGCTGCCGATGCCAGGCAGCAGACGCAACTCTGCGGAAGTGGACGGTACGTTGCCTTCGTGTTGCGAGGCAACAAACTGTGCGGCTTTGTGGAGCATCCGCGCGCGCCGGTAGTAGCCCAGACCGCTCCAAAGGGCGAGCACTTCCTGCTCGGTTGCCAAGGCAAGCGAAAGCAGGGTGGGAAACCGGGCCATGAACGCCTGGTAGCGATCAACCACAACGGCCACCCGGGTCTGCTGGAGCATGATCTCGGAAACCCAGATGGCGTAGGGATCGCGGCTCCGCCGCCAAGGCAGATCTCGCCTGTTCTGGTCGTACCAGCCGAGCAGCTGTCGGCGGATGCGGAGTCGAGCCTCGGGTTCGATGCCTAGCCTGAGCATAGGGAAGAAGCAGAGGACGGGGAAAACTATCAGCCGTTTCCCAAAACCGACCTGTAAATCCTAGAGCGATCCCATTTTAGCTCGCCTACATACTCGGTAACGTTTCGAGATGGCTTTTCAGTAACAATCTCAGAAGCTCCGTGGTAACTTCACCTAGAACTTCGGTCATCTCTGGATTGTTGGGTTGCGCTGGGGGGAGTCGGGATGTCGCCTCCCTTTCAGTGCTGGGGCTCTGCGTAGTCCGTTATCGATATTGAGCTTGGAGGCATCCATTTTGAACAAAAAGTTCGTTATCTTCTCGATTTCGGCGCTGCTTGCGGCGGCTTCGCTGGCAGCTCAATCGCCGGCAACGTCGTCCAGCCTGCTCGGAGACGATTCCGATTCAAGCGGCGGTTCGTACCGGCCGGCTGCAACCACCCAAAACGCGTCAGTCACATTCACGCCGCTCTCGCGGATTGCGATCGGCGCCAGCTTCTCGACCCTCGGGCCTGGGGTACAGGTCACGACCAACCTCGCCAGCCACCTCAATCTTCGTGCCACGGGCAACGGGTTTGCCTACTCGACCAACTTCACCACCAACGGCTTCAACGCGACGGCTAAGCTCAACATGGCCTCGGCGGGAATCGCAGCAGATATCTATCCTTTCCGCAGCGGTTTTCGCATCAGCCCGGGCCTGCTGGTCTTGAACAATAACAAGGTTCATGCCGCCGCCATCGCGGCAGGCGGAACCAGCTTCACCTTGAACGGCGACACATACTATTCGGCAACTGGGAATGCTGCGACCGGCGTGACTCCTTTGAGTGCGACCGGATTGTTTGGCCTGAATTCGACGAAGCCCGCTTTCACGATCGCGGCGGGGTGGGGCAACACGATTCCGCGCGATGGACGTCACTGGTCGTTCCCGGCGGAAGTTGGCGTGGGGTTCACGGGCGCGCCCTCGGTCGCGGTAAACCTGACCGGCTGGGCCTGCCAGGACCAGGCGCAAACACAGTGCACTAATGTTGCCAGCGCGACTGATTCGATTGCACAGCAGATTCAGACCGACCTTTCGGCACAGATTGCAAAGTGGAAAAATAACTTAAACCCACTTAAAACCTATCCGATCGCATCGTTCGGCGTGGCTTATAGTTTTGGGCTTCGCAACGCCGGCGTGCAATAGAGCTTCATCAAAGTAAGTCATACTCCTAAGCAAAAAGAGAGCGGCAGCACTTCGGTGCAGCCGCTTTCTTTTCTCTGCAATGCGGATTTTTCCCTTGGCCGCGGCGCAGGCTGGTAAGCAGGGAGCCTTGCTCCCCTGCTAACTCAGCAGCGAGGCCACTACTTCAGGTGTGGCGCTCAACGCCGCGTCGATCTGGCCCTGGTCTTTACCGCCGGCTTCGGCAATCTCGGGCTTGCCGCCGCCAGATCCGCCAACATATTTGGCGACGGCACCGACCAATTTCCCCGCTTGAATGCGCTTGGTAAGGCCCGGCGTGACTCCGGCGATGATGGCGACCTTGCCTTCGGGCTGGGCCGAAGCCAGAACAACAACACCCTCGCCGGCCTTCTGCTTGAGGTTGTCGACGAGTGTGCGCAGCTGTCCGCGCTCCAGATGATCGGCTCGGTGCATCAACACTTTGATTCCCTTCACGTCAACGGAACCCGCAAGAGCGTCGTCCAGTGCGCCGGCAGCGGACTTCATGCGCAGTTCTTCGAGTTCGCGCTCAAGGCGCTTGAGTTTGTCTTCCTGTGCGGTAATGCGGGCGCGCAAAGAGTCGGATAGATTGCCGTCGGGTGTCCCGGCAATCTGGGCGGCGTATTGCGCAACTTCGAAGTCCCGGCGGAAGGTGTCGAGCGAGCCCAGTCCGCTGATGGCCTCGATGCGGCGCACGCCGGAGGAAACGGAGGTCTCGCCGGTCAATTTGAAGAGGCCGATTTCGCCCGTTGCCGCAGTGTGCGTGCCCCCGCAGAGCTCGGTCGAGAAGCCATCAGAGAGTTTCACCACGCGCACTTTGTCGCCGTATTTTTCGCCGAAGAGCGCCATGGCGTGGTACTCGTTCACGGCCACGTCGATGGGGACGTCGACCAGCGTTTCTACGATCGCGTTCTTGAGCACTTCACGATTGACGATGGACTCGATCTCCTCGAGCTCTTCGTCGGCGACTTGCGCGAAGTGGGAGAAATCAAAACGCAGGCGATCCGGGTGCACGGCCGATCCGGCCTGCTTGACGTGGGTGCCGAGCACCTGGCGGAGCGCGGCATGGAGCAGATGGGTGCCGGTGTGATTACGGCGGATGGCATCGCGCCGCTCGCCGTCGACCACGGTCTGCACGCGATCGCCGACCGCCAGATCCTGTTTGAGAACCGCTTTGTGAGCGCGGACGCCCTGCACGGGCGCAACGCAGCCCGTGATCTCTGCAACCGTCGTGTTGCCGTCAGGAGATAGGAAAAGACCGGTATCGCCAATCTGGCCGCCCGCATCGGCGTAGAAGCTTGTATGGTCCAAAACAATCTCAACAGCATCGCCCTGCGCGGCAGCGGGAACGCCCGCGCCGTCCTTGACGAGGGCCAGCACTTCACAATTCGTCGAGACAAGCAGCTTGTAGCCCTCGAATGCAGTCCTGGGAAGATCGCGGAAGGCGGGGCTGGCGGTTTTTTGGCTGCCGCCTTTCCAGGAGGCACGGGCGCGGGCCTGTTCTTCTGCGCGAGCGGCCTCGAAGCCGGCGTCGTCAAAGGCGATGCCCGCATCGCGGGTGGCGTCCTGGATGAAATCTTTCGGCAAGCCGTACGTTTCATAGATATGGAAGGCCTCACTGCCTGGCAGTCGTGGGCCAGAACCAGATCGATAGGCAAAATCCTCCGGAAATGCGTCGAAGCGCAGCTTCGCATTGGCAATTGCGAAATCTAGATTCTCCGAGCCAGCCTCGATCACGCGCGCGTATTGTTGCTCTTCCATTTGGACGACCTTGGCCACACGATCGGCCGAATCTTTCAGCTCAGGATAGGCGCCCTGCATTTCGTCGCGCACGGCAAAGATCATCTGGCACATGAAGGGCTTTTCCTGACCAAGCAGGCGGCCGTGGCGAATAGCGCGACGCAGGATCTTGCGCAGGACGTAGCCGCGTCCTTCATTCGAGGGAAGAACTCCATCATTGACGAGGAACGTCGCGGCGCGCGCGTGATCGGCGATGATGCGCAGGCTGGCGTTCTGGGTGAGCGCGTTCACCTCAGGGGATGAAGCCCCATTCTGAAGGGCGTCTTCGACATAACTGGAGTCGCGACCCCTCACAAAACCCGTCAGTTCGGCGGCGCGCTTGATCAGCGGCGTGAACAGATCCGTTTCAAAGTTCGAGACCTTGCCTTGCAGAACGGCGGCGACGCGCTCAAGCCCCATTCCCGTATCAATCGAAGGCTTCGGCAATGGCGTCAATTTGTAAGTCGTTGATTTGGTCGCCGGGTCTAAGAGCGAGGAGCGCTCGAACTGCATGAAGACAAGGTTCCAGATCTCGACATAACGTGCATCGTCCTGCCCAAATGGTTTGTCGACCCCGGGCGTCTCGGCGGCCTCAATTCCCATGTCGCAGAAAATCTCAGAGCAGGGGCCGCAGGGGCCGGTCTCGCCCATCTGCCAGAAGTTGTCTTTCAAGCCGTATTCGAAGATGCGGTCCTTGGGGACGCCGGTCTCGATCCAGAACTTCTCGGCCTCGTCGTCACGGGGCACGCCGAAGTCGAGCGAGCCCTCGAAGATCGTGACGTAGAGTCGGTCCTTGGGAATGCCCATCCATTTCTCGTCAGTGACGAGTTCCCAGGCGAACTGGATCGCGTCGCGCTTGAAGTAGTCTCCGAACGAGAAGTTGCCGAGCATTTCAAAGAACGTATGGTGGCGGCGGGTGAAGCCGACATTTTCGAGGTCGTTGTGCTTGCCGCCTGCGCGCACGCATTTCTGCGACGTGGTGGCGCGGGAGTAGTCGCGCTTTTCGGCGCCAAGGAAGAGATCCTTAAACTGGTTCATCCCCGCGTTGGCAAAGAGCAGCGTGGGGTCGTTGTGAGGCACAAGCGAAGAGGAGGCCACGCGACGGTGGCCCTTCGACTCAAAAAAGCGCAAAAACAACTCGCGAATTTCGTTTCCGGATCGAACTTGCATAGCTCCTCTCCAGTGTAATGGGAAGGCATGGAGCGGCGCATCCTTTTGGGCGTCCGGGCATTGACTGGGGCGTAACAACACCGGTGTCTGCGCCCTAATCCGGTAACGGAAAGCCGTCACACGCATCTTATGGATGCGGCCCGTCCGCGGAGGTTCACTTGGATAAATTCGCGTTGCTCGTCGTATTACAGGCGAAAGCTGGGAAAGAGACGGAGGTAGAAGAGTTCTTGAAGTCGGCGCAACCCCTCGCCATGCGTGAAGCGGGCACAACATCGTGGTATGCGGTGAGCATGGGCCACGGCAGATTCGGCATTTTTGACACGTTCAAGAGCGAAACAGGACGAGACGCTCACCTGACAGGTGAAATCGCGAAAGCTCTCTTCGCCCGGGCGGCCGAGTTGTTTGATCCCGCTCCGACGGTCGAAAAGTTGACAATTCTTGCATCGAAATAGCGCAGCCAGGGGCTCGAGCGGCACGTCCAATCGAGCATGGGAGAGTGTAGGCACCTGTACGGAGGCGTCAATCGTCGGGTTGCGCTCTGGTCGGTCGCGGCTGCTGTCGGGGCGATTGGGCTGGCCGCAATGGGCCTTGCGGCCCATGCACAACCCGGCCACAATGTGCCGATTGCGGACACGAGAACAATCAGCGCGAAGGGCAGCGAGATCCAGGTGGAATTCGCGCAGGGAGCACTCGACCTGCCGGAGGACGCGATCCTGACACATGTCCGCATGGCGGTCGATGCGATCGTGGCGTACTATGGTCGCTTCCCTGTGCCGCGGGCGCGAATCCTGATTATTCCAACTGACGACAGGGACGGGATCCTGCAAGGGACAACCTGGGGCGGCATGGGCGGATGGCCGGGCTTTACGCGCGTCCGCATCGGGCAGCACACAACCCAGGCCGAGCTCGAAGACGACTGGATGATGACGCACGAGTTGGTGCACATGGCGTTCCCGTCGATGCCTGACGACCAGCATTGGATCGAAGAGGGCCAGGCGACGTACATCGAGCCGGTGGCACGCGTGATGACCGGCGAACTGAAGGCCGAGAAGATCTGGGGGGACATGGTGCGCGACATGCCCAAGGGCGAGCCGGGGCCGGGCGACGAAGGGCTGGATCGTACGCACACATGGGGGCGCACGTATTGGGGTGGAGCGCTGTTTTGCCTGGTTGCCGATGTTTCGATCCGTCAGGAGACAGGCAATCGCAAAGGTTTGCGGGACGCGCTGCGCGTTGTGATGGAACATGGAGGGACGATCGATCATGACTGGAACCTGGGCCAGGCGCTTACGATTGGCGATCAAGCGACGGCAACACACGTTCTGACGCGGATGTATGCCGAATGGAAGGACAAGCCCGTGACAGTCGATCTGCCGAGGCTGTGGGCAGAACTCGGCGTTCGGTTGGGCCCAAGCGGAGTTGAGTTTGACGAGAAGGCTCCGCTGGCAAAGATCCGGGAGGCGATCACTCAACGAGGATCCACTACAAGCCAGCCGAAATAAATACACGCGAAGGCAAGCCGGAAGGACTCAGGCAAATTCCCAGCGGCGAGCGATGCGCCGGGCTATCACGAACAGTACAATGCCGATGGCGAGGAGCACCGAGACCTGCGGCCAGAGCGCGGTGACCGGCTGGTCGCGCCAGAAGACTTTGGTGAAGCCATCGATGGCCCAGGCATTGATGGTGAAGAGCCCAGCCTTCTGCATTGCAGACGGCATAAGGTAGCGTGGAAACATGCTGCCGCCGACCGATGACATGATGAGGATGAGCAGAGTGGAGACGGCGCCAAGTTGAGCGCGGGTGTGGCAGAGGCTTGCCAGCAGCATTCCGAACGCAGCAACCGCGACCGCCGTGCAGAGGCCCATGACGATGAATCCCGGAATGTGGCTGAACAGATCGACGTGAAAGACGGCCCATGCCCAGAGGAACATGACCGTGAGCTGAAGGAAGGCGAGCAGCGTATTGTAAGTAAGCTTGCCGGCGAGCAGCGACGTCATGGTGACGTGGGAGCTGAGTACGCGGTCCAGCGTACCTGAATCGGCTTCATCGAGGAGAGTGCCCGCGGACCCGCTGGCGGTGAAGAGCAGGAACATCACTCCGATGGCGGCGGCATAGAAGGAAACCATAGGACTCTTTTTGTCCTGGCCCACGACCGCGCGCTCGTGCACGGGAATCACGCCGCTGAAGGCGCCGCTCGAAGATGACGGACTGTCGAGCGCTCCGCTCTTCTCTCGCACACGCAAATCGGCGAGATACGAATCCATCCGGTTGCGCTGGCCGGGGGTGAGTTCACCGAGATAGCGCTCGCTGTCTTTCATTCGCTCCTCCGCCATCGATGCGGGCATTGAAGTCATTGCGGCTTTCTGGAGCAGGCCCGTTACGATTTGCGGGGCAATGGCGTCGCTCGAATCGTTGAGCAGCTGCAAACCCGACTGGCTCGCTTGAGGACCAAGAGCGATGGGATTCTGGCCAAAGCCCTTGGGAATAATGAGGGCGACGGGCGCGTCGCCGGCTTTGACGGCAGCTTCGGCGGTGGCTTCGGTGTAATCGGGCGCGACCGAATTGTCTTTGGAAGGCGGGCGCAAAAGGATCGAGAGCGAACTTTCGCGCTCGAGTCCGCGGACCAGTTGCTGCGAAGCGGCGCTGCGGTCGTCGTCGACAAGAATCAACGTGACTTTGGGAGTGGTGTCGCGCTGGCCGCCAAAGATCGAAGCGAAGATGCTGAAGAAGGCGATGGGCAACACAAACGTGAGGGCAAGCGCAGCGCGATCGCGACGCAGAGAAACCATCGCAGTGTGGAGGATCGGCAGGATCATTCGCGCAGTTCCCTTCCCGTGAGGTGAAGAAAGACAGATTCGAGATTAGGTCGTCGGAGAGAGACGTCTTCGAGTTCGAGCCCGCTTTTTGTCGCAGCGTCGAGAAGACCGGCGATCTCAGTGGATCGCGCGACCGTGAACTCGGCAGTCGCATCGACCATGCGGCCTCCGCGACTCGCGACCCATGCAGCAATTTGGTCGGCCGACCCGACAAAACGCGCAAACACCTGGCTCCGGGTGGCAAATGCATTGCGGACCAGTTCTTCTTTGGTGCCCGTGGCGATAATGCGGCCGTGATCGATGATGGCGATGCGATCGCAAAGGCGCTCGGCCTCTTCCATGTAATGGGTGGTATAGACGACAGCGGTGCCCGCGGCGCGCATAACCTCGATCATTTCGAAGATGCGGTTGCGCGATTGCGGATCGACGCCGACGGTGGGCTCGTCCATGAGGACGATGCGCGGGCGATGGATGATGCCGGCGGCCATGTTGAGGCGCCGCTTCATACCTCCGGAGAGCTTGCGGGCCAGCTCCCCGGCGCGATCTTGCAAAGCCGCCCACTCCAGACACCAGGCAACCGAGTCGGCGAGCTGGCTGCTTGAAAGCCCGTGGTAACGACCGAAGGCGACGAGGTTTTCGCGGCACGTGAGGCGCGGATAGACAGCCAGTTCTTGCGGCACCCATCCGAGCGCGGCACGCGCCGCAGCAGAGTCGGCTGGAGCGCCGAAAATGGTGATGCGGCCGGAGTCAGGGATGACGCGGCCCACGATAGCGCGGATCGCTGTGCTTTTCCCGGCGCCGTTAGGACCAAGGAGCCCGAGGCATTCCCCGGCACGAACCTCGAGCGATACGCCGTCAACTGCATTGATCATCCCGAAGCGCTTGACGAGGGTATCGATCTGGAGCGGGAACGAGGCGGACGAATCTGAAACCGGCGGTGCGGACGCCATCATTCCTCCATCGGGCCGTGGGGCTCTTTCTCCCCCCGAACTTGTACGCAAAGAGAGGGAAAAGATTCACTCTTCGCGAGGCTCGTCGCCCAGAGTATCAAGGGCGGCCAAGGAACCGTCGGAAACGTCCCACTGACGCAGGATTTTGTAGATGACGCCGGTGGAGAAGCCCGCGGCCACGAGGCGGCGCATGACACGCGCCGTGTCCCTGTCGTTCTCGGGCTTACCGATGCGCTTGCGGGCGAGATGCTGGCGGGCGAGGGTCTCTTCGTTGGTCTGCGCGTAGCTGGCGTTGAGAGTCTTGTCGGTGAGGGCGGAGGAGATGCCCTTCTGCCGAAGGTCGTTGCGGACGCGGCGGGGGCCGAATTTCTCGTTCTCCTGGCGGAGGCGCGCGTAAGTTTCGGCGTAGGCCGCGTCGTCGAGGTAGCCGTTCTGCTTGAGGCGGGCGAGGACGGCGTTGACCGCGGATTCGCCACGCTCGCCAGGTTCGGCGCGCTGCTGGAGCAGACGGCGCAGCTCGGCCTGGGTGCGCATGTGACGGCCGAGAGCCTTCAAAGCGTAGTCGTAGAGGGCGGATTCGCCCAGGGGCTCACGGAGTTTGGCGGATTTACGCTGGAAAGGCAGGGTCTGACTCCTGTAAAGGCGTTTGAACTGTTCTTACCCCCGGAGAATGGGTGAGCAGCTGCGGGGTCAACAGACCAGCCGAGAGCTAGCGACTGGATTCTTTTGTCCACTGATCGATCCAGTCGTTGACGGTTTTGTACCAGAGGCGGCTGTTCTGCGGTTTGAGCACCCAGTGGCCTTCATCAGGAAAGTACAGCATCTTGCTGGGCACGTGCAGCAACTGCAGCGTGTCGAAAAGCTGAAAGCCTTCGCTCACATCGAGACGGTAGTCGAGCTGGCCGTGGATGACGAGGGTGGGCGTGTGGAAGTTCTTGGCCGAGAGCGACGGCGACCACTTGCGGAAGGGATTCTCACTGTCGGGTTTGCCATAGTAGTCCCAGGGATGGCCGCGGAACTCCCAGATGTTGAACCAGTCCTCTTCGGTAGAGCCGAATGCGGATTCAGCGTTGAACATGCCGTCGTGGGTGACGATGCACTTGAAGCGGTTGGTATGGCCGAGCACCCAGTTGGCCATGTAGCCGCCGTAGCTCGCGCCGAGGGCGCACTCGCGGTTCTCGTCGATGAATGGAAACTGCGTTTCGGCAGTGTCCAGCCCCTTCATCAGATCGGTGAAAGGCTTACCGCCCCAGTCGCCATTCACTCCGTCAACGAAGGCCTGGCCGTAGCCGGTTGAGCCACGCGGATTGATCATGACGACGACGTAGCCGTTGGCGGCGAAGAGTTCGGCGTTCCAGCGGTAGGACCAGGAATCTCCCCAAGCGCCCTGCGGGCCGCCGTGGATCAGCAACTTCGTTGGGTATTTGTTGTGCGGATCGTAGCCGGGCGGGGGGATGACGAAGCCCTGGACCTTGACGCCGTCGGAGGCAGTGAACCAGAAGGATTCCATCTTGGGGAGATCGAGCTGTGCGAGGAGGGCGTCGTTGAGGTGGGTGATTTGAGACTGTTTCGCGATTTCGTTTGTGAGCTCAGAAGGAAATGCGCCGGAAGAACCCGCGAAGCTCCGGAGTGTGTGGCCAACCATTGCGGTCTGGAGAGCCACAACTTCACCAGGTGCGCCAACCGCCACACGCGTCGCGAGCAGTTTCTGTCCATCCGACGTCGGATGCAGGTCGCCATATTCGCCTTGCTCAGTCAGTCGCGCAATGAAGGGATTCCGATTCTTGTCGGCGCGCGGTCCCAGCCCATCGATCTCGAACACCGGCGAGACACCCTGATATCCACTACTGAAGTAGATCGCATTCGAGGAAGATGGTCCCCACGCGAATTCGTCAACCCAGTTGTCGAAGTTGGGCAGCAGGTCTTTGCCAGTCTTCGTCGAGCGGTCGTAGAGCCAGAGGCGGAACTTGTCGCTTTCGTAGCCGGCGCGGGCCTGCGAACGCCAGGCGAGATATTTGCCATCGGGCGAGTAGGCAGGCGAGAAATTGCCGCCGGCCGAGGTGCTGATCTTGACCGGCTTTGCCGTTGGGGTGGTCAGGTCGAGCGTATAGATTTGCGCGCTGGTTGAGATCGCTGGGACCGGGTCGGGATTCTCGGTAAACGCCAGTTCCTTCGAGTCGGGTGAGAAAGCGCAGCCGCAGCTCGAGTCGTCGAGCGAAAAGGGCGGAACGTCGTGGGGATCATTCGGGGTGAGGTCGCGCATCTTGCCGTCGTCGGTCGAGACGAGAAAGAGGTGCGAGCGCTTGTCGCCGGTGTAGTGATTCCAATGCCGGTAAAGGAGTTGGGTGAAGATCAGCGCTTTGACCTTACTTGCTGCCAGCGCGGCGTCTTTGTCTTTGTTGCAGGAGTTGCCGGAGTCGAAAGCGGACGTAGAAATGGCCGGACAGTCGGGATAGACGGAGGAGAGGAAGACGATGGAGCGGCCGTCGGGCGACCACTTGGCGCTGTCGGCTTCTGTAGAGATACTCGTGAGTTTTTTGGGATTCGTGATGGAGCCGGTTGCGGCGTCGAAATCGGCGAGCCAGATTTGCTGGCCACCCTCGCGCGCGGAGATGAAGAGGACGCGCTTGCCGTCGGCGGAGAATTGCAGGCCGCTGTCTCCTGGCTGGCCAACTGTCGCAGGCGGCTTTGTGTTGGGGGAGTCGATGGGCTGGATAAACATCTCCGCGGTCTTGGTGTTCGCGTCGAGGTTGACGGTGGTGACGCTGTAAACGAGCCATTTTCCGTCGGGCGAGACAGCTGTGTCTCCGAGGCGCTTCATGGCCATCATGTCGTCGAAGGTCATGGGACGTTTGGGCAGAGTGGTTTGCGCGAGGACGAAGGAGGCGGAGAGAAGAACGACGAGAGCAGATTTGTGCATACGCGACCCCAACATTGGAAGGAACAAGTCTACAACGGGAGCTGACGCGGAGGGTGTGAGCGGAGTCGCGGTTCTAGAAGGAACGGCACAAAAGCGCGTTCCCTCCTTTGCGACGAAGAGCGAGTCGGAAGGATAGGGCACCCGGCCCTTAGGCGAGGGGTGCTGCGGCGCTTGGGGGTTGATCTAGGCGGCCTGGAGTTCGAGGACGATGCCGGCGCCGCGGGGCTCGAAGTTTATGGCGGAGATGCGGCCGTTGTTCTCACGCAGGATGGTGGCACAAAGCGAGAGGCCGAGCCCGGCGGTTTCTCCGGCTGCCTGTGCCGGGACGAAGGGATCGAAGGCACGCGTGGGATGGAGGAAGCCGGGACCGGAGTGGGCGATGAGGATCTTGACGTAGTCGTTCTCGGACGAAGCCTCGATGCGGACGGATTTATCGGTCGGCGAGCCGAGGTTTTCGACGGCTTCGATGGCGAATTGCAGGCAATAGAGCACGGCCTGGCGCACCTGCTGCGCGTTGCCGAGAGCACGCGGCAGGGCGGGGGCAACCTGGAGGCGGAAGTCGATGGAGCGGTGGACGAACTCGGAGCGATGGAGCTGCTCCATATCGTTGAGCATCTCGGTGACGGAAATGGCAGTGAACTGATCGCTCGGGGTACGCGACATCCGCGACAGGCTTTCGAGGCTCGACCGCATGTTTCGCGCTTCGGTAAGGATGGCCTCGACGCCTTTGCGCTCTTGAGGAGTCATGGACGGTGTGACCTCAAGCAGGGAAGCGTAGCCGAGGATGACGGTGAGGGGGTTGTTGAGCTGCCGGGTAACATTGGTAGCGAGCTGCCCGAGGCCGGCGAATTTTTCGGCATCGACGAGTTTCTCGAGCATCATGGTCTGGCTGCGCGAGGCCTGGATGCGGTCGGCGAGGACCTCGGCGGGCAGCAAGTCGTCGGCGCGCAGGGGTTGGTCTGGCTCGCGCAGAGTAGTCAAAAGCAGCGCACCGTCGGTGGTAGAGCGGCCGCTGAGGGGGATGGCGACGAATTCAGTCAGGTGCAGGCGCTCGAGGTCGTCGCCGGGCAGGAGCCAGGGCTGGAGACTCAGCGCAAAAGAGGGGCTGTGCTCGGTGGCGGGAGGCGAAGAGCCGGGGGCGAGAAATCCGGCCGAAGGGATGCGCGCCGTGAGGGATTCGAGGGCGGTGAGCGACGCGTCATCGAACCCTGCCGCTCCGGCGAGCCGGTATTGTCCGGAGGCTTGCAGGAAGAGGAGCGCGGCCTGCAAAAAGCGGCTATTGGAAACCACAGTCTGGCAGATGAGATTGGCCTGGCGGTCGAAGTCCTCGACGCGGCGGCGCGACAAGACGACCTTGGTGTAGGCTTCGAGTTCGTTGCGTACGCGCCGTTCACGGTCCTGCGCGGTTTGCTTGATGGCGAGTTGATCTTCGAGCGCGAGGACGATCATGCCCACGGCGGCAACGACTTTGCCCAAAGCCGAGACTCGCTCGAGGCTAAGCAGAAACTCCGGATGCGCCATAATGGCGGGCGCGATGATCCCGATATTGAGCGCCCACGTGCAAAAGCCCAGACCGCTGAGAACGGTTCCGGTGGAGAGACGCTGGTAAACATAGAAGACGAGAAGCGCGGTGGTAAGGTGCAGAGCGCTCTCGACGAAGACAAGGGGCCAGCTTCCGCGGACGGAGACGCAGGCCCACAAGCTGCCGCCACCCATCGTGACGCAGAGCGTAAGGCCGAGCCAGGTAGGCAGGCTGCCCTTGGCGAAGGCCCACACGCATCCGGCAAACAGGGCGAGCGCGCCAAGCGCGGGAAAAATGAGGAAGGCGATGCTTGCAGGGGGCTGACCGCGGTAAACGCCGTCGAGAAGGATGGCGTAGACCGCCAAAGGAATGGCAAGGGGGACCGCATAGTGGATGCGGCGGCCTGCGAGCCGAAATGTCTGCGGAGCAAGCGAAGCCAGGAAGAGGGTCGAGGCGATGATGGCCGAGGTCTGGCCGGCGGCCGCGAGCCAAGGGTGAACGGAGGCATCGGAAAAATCCCACAGGCCGAGGCGGTAGACCTGGAGCATGCGCAGGCCGGCGAAGAGAAAGCCTAGGAACCAAAGCAAGGTTCGCCGCTCGCGCGAGCGCAAGTAGAGCTGCAGAAAGACCGGTAGCAGCAGCGCCGTCAACGCGATCGCGGGTAGCTGGTAGCCGTCGAACATGATGGCAGGGGGTCTCCTTGAACCGCCTTCCGAGCCCATGCTGGGGCCGTCTTCTGGGCACCTTTATGGCGCCAAGCAATCTTTAGTCTTGAAATAATCAAAAAAGCCGTTTATCAAATGCAACGCGGTAAATTAAGCCTAGGTTGAGTTGGCGGGGCTGGCAAGGCCCTTGAACGCCCGGCGCATCAAGGGACACACTTGTCCCCCGGCTGCTGCAACCTTGATTGTTGCAACGATACTCCGCCCTTGTATATGCGTCTAAGGTGGTAGGGGATCTGGCACGAGGGAGACCGGCGGTTTGCGCCGGATTGAAAACGGGAGCGGGAAAGTCCAAAAGAAGCAAGCGAGGAGCCTTCAGGTGCAAATTTCAAAGTGGCCGATCCTTCTCGCGGCCGGCGTATTCATGCTGGGAGCGATTGCCCAGGACAAAGACAGCTTCACGCCGATGCCGCTCGATTCCGGATTCGGGCGAATGGACGTGTCGCCGCCGGCGACGCCGCCGGACGAGATCATCAAAAAGTTTGCGGCCAAGGAGTCGGAGTTCCAGGAAGCCCTGAACCACTACACCTACCGGCGAATTGCCAAGGTGCAGACGATTGACGACGACAACAAGGTTGACGGCGAATATTACGAAGTGGATGACGTGATCTTCGATCCCGATGGAAAGCGGACCGAGAAAGTGGTGTTCGCGCCGGGGAGCACGCTGCAGCGGGTAATGATGTCGCCATCGGACTTCCAGGACATCCAGCACGGGTACCCGTTTGTGCTGACGACCGAAGAAGTCAGCGAGTACAACATCAAGTACGTTGGCAGGCAGAGAGTGGACGAAGTGGATTGCTTTGTGTTTGACGTGAGTCCCAAGCAGATCGAAAAGAACAAGCGGTATCTGGATGGACGGATCTGGGTAGATGCGACCGATCTGCAGATTGTGGTGACGAACGGACGCATGGTGCCGGACGACACGCGCAAGGGGAAAGAAGATCTGCACCCCCCGTTCATGACATGGCGCGAGCAGGTGGATGGGCATTACTGGTTCCCGGTGTATACCAAGGGCGAAGGGATTCTGCACTTTTCGGGCGGTTACGGCTACATGGCACAAGACGTGCACATCCGCGACATCATCAAATACACCGACTACAAGCGCTTCGGATCGACGTCTAAGATCATCTACGAAGGGCAGGACATCACGCCGCAGCAGAATCCGCAGGGCAAGCAGCCGGCACCGCAGAAACCTCAGAATTGAAGGTGCCGAAATCCGGGGCCCGGGCGCTTTTCGAGGCAATTCAGGCGATTCGAGCCGCGGGTCATGGAATACTGGAGTCCCCCGAAGAGCAGTTCTGGTTGGAACTTGCGGAGGCTGGTCATGCGAAGATCCGCTCTTGCCACCACCGGTGTGGCTTGCATTGTGATGTCGGCTGGGCTATGCGCGCAGGAGAGTCCGGTCCACGCGCCGGATGGCCGCGCGCCCCAACTGATTGAACCACTCTACTTCGCGCCAAAACCAAATGCTCCCTTCACCGCGACGGCCCGAACGCTCGTCGTGGACACGCTACCCGACGGATCAACGACGACCTCAGAGAACTCGCGGCTGGTCACGCGCGATGGCGAAGGCCGCATCTTTCAGGAACGCGCGACTTTTGTGCCTAAGCCCAATCTTGGCAGGGAGTCGCGCGTGCATGCCACGGACTACACCGATCCAATTGAGCACAAGCACTATCACTGCGATATGGCGGCGAAAGTCTGCAACCTGTTCGACTATGACGCTCCGGTGATTGCCGTGGCTGCTCCTGCCGCCCCGCAACCGGGCGGCAAGACCTACCTGGTGCGGGAGGACCTGGGCACCGATACTTTTGCCGGGCTCGAGGTGCAGCATTCCCGCGAGACGCTGACGATCTACTCGCAAACCGTCGGCAATACGCGGAACATCCTGCGCACCGTGGAGTACTGGTATTCGCCGGCCCTGGGAGTGAATGTGCAGGTGAAACGTCACGATCCGCGGGACGGAGATCAAACGCTCTGGCTTACGGACCTGGTGCTCGATGCAGCGGATCCGGAGATGTTCAAGGTTCCAGCCGATTTTCGGGTTATCGACCATCGCAATCCCCAGGCTGTGCGGGCGGGAAACGCGAACCGATAGCTTCTCGGCGGTCGGCGCAAAATCAGAAGCGCAGCGAAAGACAACTCAGGCCGCCGTCCATTTTCCGGAACTCCGACATATCGAGGACCAGGGGATGGAAGCCTCGCGCTTCAAGATCTGCGGTAAAGCGCGGAAAGCCTTCGGCGACGAGGACGCATTCATTCACGCGGACGCAATTGGCGGCGTAGCTTTCCGACGGCGAGACGCGAATCAAATCAAAGCCTGCGAAGGCGGGCAAGCCAGCCATTTGTTCCATCACCACCAGCGTGTTGCTCCCAATGAAACTGATTCCGCTCTTGAGGTGAAGAATCCCGGATTGGCCGCGGATGTCGATGGTCGAGGATGTATAGCCGAAACGGGCGAGGCAGGCAGCAAGTTGGCGAGCGCCTTCTTCATTGGTGCGCAGCGAGAGCCCGATGAAGAAATGATCTTCAGCCTCACAGATGTCGCCGCCGTCGACCGTGCCGGGAGCATGGATTGCGTCGGGGTTGGGGAAAAAGCTTTCGATCGCGGGACGAATGGCCTCGACTTCCTCGAGGCGGCTGGGAGCGCCGGGACGGGTGAAGATGGCGCCGCGAGGCGTCACGATGGCCGTGTCTTCGACAAAGGTCGAGTCGGGGTGGTGAAGATCCGGGGCAAGGGTGGTCAGAGCAAGACCGCACTCCCGCAGTGCCTCGCAGTAGCGCGCATGCTGGGCCACCACGCGGTCCAACGACGGCGTGCCGAGATCGACGGTGGTGAGGCCGTCGGCAAAATTTGCGCCAGGAAGGCGCACAATCGCATGGCGGAACACAGGGCAAAGGCCTCCCAGACGCATGATTGCATGCAGGCCGCAAAATTCAGGGGGGCCGGCGATGCCAGGTCAATAAAAGAGATATTTGCGCCAGCGATCGTCGCCGCGGCCGAGCATGCGCATGATCTGGCGGCTGGTGTGCAGCGAAAAGGGGCGGGGCTCACGCAGCAGAATCATGTCGTTGATTTCGCTCAGGAGGCGATTGCCTTTGCGCCGGTTGCAGGCGTGGCAGCAGGCCACGAGGTTCTCCCAGGTGGAGTTGCCTCCGCGGGAACGCGGGACTACGTGATCGAGGGTAAGTTCGGCGGATGGGAGAACGACGCCGCAATACTGGCAGGAATTGCGATCGCGCAGGAGGATGTTTTTGCGCGACAGGGCGCGCGTCTGATGGGGAATGCGGCGGTATTCAAGAAGGCGAATCACGGACGGCATGGCGATGCGGCTGCGCTGAGCATGAAGGGTCATGCCATGTTCTTCTTCGGTGCGCGCAATGCCCTTGAGTACGAGAACAAGCGCGCGGCGTGCGCCGCAAATATTGATGGGCTCGTAGGAGGCATTCAGGACGAGCACCGGCATCTGCAGCATGTGATTCTGCTGCGCTGGCGCATGTTCAGCGGCCAGCGCCGCGGCCCGTGCGGCGGATTTTTGTTTTCGTGCATGAATCATAGCTTTTCCCAGCGACATTCTTTGTCCCCTGTCACAAAGACGGTTGGTTGAGTAAGTTCATGGTTGCGACTTCGGCGTTCGGGCCTGGGATCGAATCGCGTTTCAAGCGGCTGACGTAGTTGATGGCGTGCGAAGGAAAGGTGTCTGCTGCGGGCTGAAGCCGGTGGGCGCGCGCCAAGGTGGCGACCCAGGCCGACTGCGCGCCAGCTTTGAGCAGCGCACGTGCGCAGGCGCGAGCCGTGGCGCCCGTCGTCAGAATGTCATCGACAATCAGCACGTGTTTGCCCGCGACTGCGGCTGGTTCGGAGACCGCAAAGGCGCCGCGAACGTTCTGCCGGCGTTGGCGCGGCGTGAGGCCTGCCTGGCTCTCGGTGGCGCGGAGGCGAACAAGCGTGCTGGGCGCCAAGGTAAAACTCCACGCGGGATGAGTTCTGCGCAGCGACGCGATGGCTTCGGTTGCAAGAAGACGCGCCTGGTTGAATCCGCGATCGGCGAGCTTGGCGCGGTGAAGCGGTACCGGCACAACCAGGAGGTCGGCCGGAGCATTGGGTTGGAGACCGGCGATTGCGGATGCCAGTAATTGGCCGAGCTGGCGTGCAGCCGGGCGGAGACCGTCGTATTTGAAGGCATGGATTGCCTGGCGCATCCGGCCCTCGTAGGGCGCAAACGAAATGGCACGCTCAAAGGGCGGCGGCGCAAGACGGCAGGTGCGACACAATGCGGCGGGTTTGGCTGGCTCGGAAGGACGGGGTTCGCCCAGGATTTCGCCGCAACGAAGGCAGACCGGAGCATTTTCAGTGGGGATTTCAGCCCAGCAGGCAGCACAAATTGGCGTGACGGATAGGTGCGGGAGAGGGGATCCGCAGAGCGAACAGCAGGCAGGTATCAGGATGCAACTTGATGCATCCATGGGACTTCGAAGCACGCGGGACACAGCGCGCCATCTCGTTATTTCCGATGGCGGGAGGTCCGGCACGTGTGAACCGTAGTCCTTACGGAAGACACACCTCTTATAAGGCGGCTGCGGCGATCACCGCCACGCACCAAGTATACCGTTCCCTCAGGGAATCTTCCAATCGGGCCCCGCTTGAAAAGGCACGGAGTGCCAAGATCGCATTGGGGCGGGGACAAAAAAGGCGGCGCCCAAGAAGGAACGCGGGCACCGCCGGGTTTGAGGTTTGGGCTTTTACATCTCGGTATTCCAAGCCACCTTAGGAGCGACCGCTTTGGTGGGAGCTTCCGACGTGCTCCCGGTCGCGATCTTGTTCGGCTTGGACGTTGCGGTCATGCTCGGCGTCATTCTTGGCATCGCGCACGGCGTCTTTCACGTTGCCCCAGGCCTTTTCGGCTTTTCCTTTGACCTGTTGAGCGGCGCCTTCTGCCTGTGTCTGACTGTTGCCGGTCCACTCGCCAGCCTGCCGCTTGGCCCTACCTACTGCGTCATCAATTGTGCCCTTGACTCTGTCTTTATCCATGGAAGCCACCTCCAGGTGGGGTTACGTACGCGTTCGAATCGAGGCGGTCATCCCGCCCGGGTTGTGCACGAGTTCAGACTACTGGCCGTCGCCCCGTAATCAATTGAATGAGGAGGACGACCAAAGCGAGCACAAGCAAGATGTGAATAAAACCGCCCAACGTGTAGCTGCTCACCACGCCCAGCAGCCACAGGACGAGGAGGATTACAAAGATTGTCCAAAGCATTTTTTCTTACCTCCCGCAATCACGCTCTTTCTGCGTAGATCAACGACCTAGGCTTGGACGCCTGACCGGCGCGGGAAGGTTGTTTTCATTCGGTGGGAAACCGCAAGTGTTTTCACCAGAGCCTTCAAGTGCTGCAGAATCGCTCTGACAAATTCGACCGCGAATGCGCGAGATTAAAGATGATGATTTGCGAGACAGCCTTTCAGCGGGGGCAGGCATCTGAGACTCACACCCGGTGAAGTGGGCACGTCGGGCGCTTGCCGTGGATCTTCGCTCACAAGGAGGACGAGATGCTGCTCATCATTCTTCTCATCCTGCTGATCTTGGGTTTCGGATACGGCGGATATCGAGTCGGACCAGGCTGGGGCTATTACGGTGGCGGTGGCCTGAGCCTGATTCTCACAATCGTGCTGATCCTGGTTCTGCTCAGAGTCTTCTGACCAGCCTCGTTTCAAAATCTTGCAGGGACACACGAGGAATCCGTGTCCGACTGAGACGCGCGAGTGCGCCTGGAGAGGCGTGCTTGCGCTTCGGATCGGCTCGAGACCGAACCCTCCGGTGCGATACACTGCACCCTTAGGGGGAGTGAGGTCATTGCAGGGATTTCTTCGCGCTGCTCTCGTTTCGCTTCTATTTGTTCCCGCAGGAGCTACGCAACAGGGACCTCCGAGTGCCTCCCAGGGCCAGATGGGCGGAATCGCCTCGGGTGTCGCGGCTGCTCCGGTTTACGACGCGGAGCGGCGCCCCATCACAGCCGGCGGGTTCGTTGATAAAGGCCCGGTGATCTTCAACGACATTGCCAAAGAGGCAGGGCTTGCCGTCTGGAAGCACAAGATGGGTGTGCCGGAAAAGAAGTTCATCGTTGAAACAAACGGATCGGGCGTGTGCCTGATCGATTACGACAACGACGGATGGCTCGATATTTACCTGGTCAATGGAGCGACCTTCGATTCTCTCGATGGGAAAGAAGAATCCCCGCACGCCGCGCTCTTCCACAACAATCATGACGGAACATTTACCGATGTAAGCGCCAAGGCCGGCGTGCAGAACGATCGCTGGGGCTACGGATGCTCGGTTGCGGATTATGACAACGACGGCTGGCCCGATCTCTATGTCGGCAACTACGGCAAGAACCGGCTTTACCACAACAACCACGACGGAACGTTTACCGATGTTGCGGAGAAGGCCGGAGTAGAACTCGGCAACTGGTCCCCTGGCTCCGCATGGGGCGATTACGACGGCGACGGTCTGCTGGACCTCTACGTGACAGGGTACGTACATTTTGACCGCAACAATCTGCCGATCTCGGGGAGCAAGGCTGTGGGTTTTGCCCCGTGCCTCTATCGCGGCGCGACTGTCAACTGCGGGCCGCGAGGATTGCCGGGAGAGCCGGACCATCTGTTTCACAACAACGGTGACGGCACATTCAAGGACGTGACGAAAGCGGCTGGGGTCGAAGACAAAGACAAATACTACGGATTCTCGACGATCTTCGTCTCGCTCAGCGGCAAGGGAAGACCCGACCTCGTGGTGGGCAACGACTCGGAACCGAACTTTCTCTACATCAACAAAGGCGACGGCACGTTCGACGACGAGAGCTACGTTTCTGGCTTTGCGCTGAACAAGGACGGACGCGAGATCGCCTCGATGGGAATCGCCGCCGGGGACTATGAGAACAACGGACTTCTGGATTTTTTTGTGACCGACTTCGGCGACGACTACAAGGTGCTGTTCCACAATGACGGCGACGCAAGTTTCACCGATGTGAGCTACCGGGTCGGCATCGCGCAGACGACGATCCCGTTCGTGGGATGGGGCGACGGGTTCCTGGATTACGACAACGATGGCTGGCTCGATTTGTTTGAGGTGAACGGGCATGTGTATCCGGAGGTAGATCAGCACGACTGGGGCACAACCTTCGCGGAGCGGCCGCTGCTGTTTCACAACGTTCCGAACGGACTGAAGGAACGGAAGTTCGAATATGTTCCTCCGGTGAAAGGCACGGGCCTCGCAGTGGTTGTGCCGGGACGGGGAGCGGCGTTTGGCGACTTGTTTAACGACGGCAAGATCGACGTTGTCATCAATCCGATTGACGGTCCGCCGGTGCTGTTGCGCAACGTGAACGCGGATCACCACCACTGGGTGGAGCTGAAACTGGTAGGCGGACCGAAGAGCCCGCGGGATGCCACCTGCGCCACGGTGTTTCTGCAAGCGAATGGAATGCGCCAGCGCCAGGACGTACTGGCGAGCGGAAGCTACATCAGCGCGAATGACCGGCGGCTGCACTTTGGTCTGGGCGATGCCAAAGACGGCGGGACAGCGGAGATTCACTGGCCATCAGGGGCAAGGGAAACGGTAAAAATTCCCGCGGTGGACCGCATATTCACCATCACCGAAGGCAAGGGAATCACAGACGCGCTCTGCGGCGGGACGCCATGCGCGAATGAGGCCCCGCGGGCGGCGACACGAGGGTCGGCAAAATCCGGAACGCGCTGACTCCGGAACCAGTGCCGCGCATGGCGAGCCTTGTCGCGGCGGCAGGGATTCTTATTGGAATCCAGGGCTAAGACGGCGATGCCGGGTGAAAACCTCCACCCGGCATGCGAATGGCCGTTGAGCCAGCTAAAAGACGCCGGCGAGAAAGACCTCGGTGCGATGCTCGTGGAAAGGTTTGATGCCGCAATCGGCGAGCAGCGCCGGCGAGAGTGTGATGACCGGGCAATGGGAGTGCGCAAGCACCTTGTAGACGACGCCAGACCGCGCGATTGCCGCAAAAGCCGATGCGCCCTGGGCTCCCATCACGACCAGGTCAGCCTGTTGAGCGCGCGCCTGATAGAGAAGCTCTTCGGTGGGGTCGCCGGGAACCACGACGGTCTGCACAGAAACCAAGCGGCGCAGCTTCTCGGGAATCAGCGAGAGCATATCGTCCTGCAGGTCGTCGATCGTCCGTCCAGCCAGCTCTTCTTCGCGTTCCTGCGGCTTGATTACGTGTTGCAGCACGAGCCGGGCGTTCTGTTCAAGGGCAAGCTCAGCGGCAAAGCCCGCCACCAGCACGGAGGTCTCGTTGAGGCTTGTGGCGCAAAGGATTGTGCGCACCGCATAGTTGCGGTATTTTGCGTCGACGACATCGGGGCCGACGATGAAGACCGGCACATGCGCGGTGCGCAGCACGGCTTCGGCGACAGAGCCGACGAGGAGCTTTCCAATTGGGCCCGGCGAGTGGGTGCCCATTACGATGCGGTCAACCTCGCGATCGCGCAAGAAAGCCAGAATCTGATCGGCCGCCAGGCCGGGACGAACGACGATCTCGCAGGGAACGCCTTGTTCTCTGATATTTTGCGCGAGAGGCTCGAGATGCTGAATCTCAGCACGGGCCGCCGCAGCGTAATCGTAATAGCGGATGCCTGAGGTTTCGGAGGCCGCGACCACCATCGTGTCATAAGCGTGAAACAAGATGAGATTCGCGCCAAATTCCTTGGCTTGCGCGACCGCGAAGCTCAGGGCCTTCTGGTTGGCAGGGATCTCGGAGGCAAAGAGGATAGTAGAGGGTTTGGTCCATCCTGGCTTAAGTGCAGCGGCCATAGGAACCTCCTTGCTTTGTGGTTGTACTGTGGCAGACCCAGTACCAGTTTTCGGTGCCCGGCGGCACATGGTCAGGTGATTTAACTCACCAGAGGTGGGTGGACTGACCCGATTTCGACCGTCGGAGTGGGGGCGCTCTTTCCGGAATTGACGCGGGCTAAGGTCCTTTGGCTCGCTGATGGAGGAGATTCTGCTCCAGTTTTTGTGGTTTGTCCAGTTACAAAGAGTTCAGGCGCGTCAGGCAGTAACTAAGTGATCTGAATCACAGATTTTGCCCGTCTGTGCTGTTTTCCTGAGAGAGCAGGAATCGGGATTCTGCTTTGTCGCGGGAACAGTCCGCAAGCTTCCTTCGATTCCGGGAGGTTACCCATGCAGCCAATGCAGAATATCCCCGCGCGGGGCGGGCTGAACTTCGACGAAACACCCTTCCTGGCCATCTGGGAAGTCACACAATCCTGTGACCTGGCCTGCAAGCACTGCCGAGCCGCGGCGCAGCCCATTGCCCATCCCGATCAGCTCACAACCGCCGAAGGCAAGGCGCTCATTGACCAGATCGCGGATCTGCATGTGCCGATCTTTGTGTTCACTGGCGGCGATCCCTTGAAGCGGGCGGATGTATTCGAGCTGATCCGTTACGCGTCGGACAAAGGAGTGAAGGTTGCGGTGACGCCAAGTGCAACACCACTGCTGACCCGGGAAGCCATTTTCAAAATGAAGGATGCCGGGATGGTGCGACTGGGGATCTCGCTCGACGGCTCGTCACCCGAGATCCATGATGCGTTTCGTGGTTTGCCCGGCGCGTGGGCGCGGACGATCCAGGCAATTGAGTGGGCCGGCGAGGCGGGTATTCCTGTCCAGGTGCACACGACGATCAGCCGCCACAACGCGAACGATCTCGACAATCTCTGCACGCTCTTCGAGAAACTGGCGATCGTGATGTGGAATGTATTTTTCCTGGTTCCGGTGGGCCGCGGGCAACTGGGCGACCTGCTGAGTGGCGAGGAGTTTGAGCAGGTCTTCGGCAAGATTTACGAACTGTCGCAGCGGGTGAACTTCCAGATCAAGACGACCGAAGCGATGCACTACCGGCGTTATCTGCTGCAACACAAACTGGAAGAGAAGCGGATAGGGCATGGACATCCGCATGCGGCCGCACCGGAGTATGAGGCCGGGGCTCCGATGGCCGACGCTGAGACGCGGACTCATGGCTGGGCCACGCGGCGGGTGAATGACGGCAAGGGTTTCGTGTTTATTTCACACGTCGGCAACGTCTACCCGAGCGGGTTCCTGCCGATTCATGCGGGCAACATTCGCAAAACGTCACTGGCGGAGGTCTATCGCAATGCGCCGATCTTCAAAGCACTGCGGAATACAAGCCGCCTGGAAGGCAAGTGCGGGGCGTGCGAGTACAAAGAGATCTGCGGCGGATCGCGGGCGCGGGCCTATGCTCTGACAGGCGATCCGCTGGCGCAGGAGCCCTGCTGCATTTATCAGCCGAAGAACTGGACGCCGCCTGTGGACGAGCCCGTCGATGCAAACACCGTTGAGTGGGAGCCGCTGGTGAGGCTGTAGAGAGGCGGACCGAGATACTGGGTTGTCATTCCGGAAGGAACTAGAGGGGCCGGGTTCTCCCCCGGCCCCTTTCCATTTGGAGACCAGGCCTTCGCGGCGGGACGGATCGATCATCAATGGCTGGCTGCATCGGAGCTGGCTGTGTCGACTTTTCCCTTGAAGCGGCTGTAGACGAAGACGATGTAGGCCAGTGCCAGCGTCATGCCGAAGCTCCACCAAACAATACCGACAGCGAGAGTGTGGGGGCCGGAGATTGCGCGGCTCAAAGTGATGCTGAATCTGTCGCCGGTGGTGGCAGGAAGCAAGGTGGGATACACACCCCAGCATGCGCCGGCAAGCATGAAGAAGAGGTAGAAGCAGGAGGCGACAAACGCCTTGACCGCCTGCTGGGACTTGTTCCAGAGAAAGATCGCGGCCAGAGAAGCGACGGCGCCGACAGGAACGATGTAGGTGAACGGGTAGGCGGAGTAGTTTTGCAGGCTGGCAGGACGCACATGAATGGTGGCAAAGAGGCTGACGGCGGTGAGGACGATGAGCAGGATCCAGAGCGGCCTGACGATGGCGCGGGCGCGAGCGGCGAGATCGCCGGAAACCTTAATGATGAGCCACAGCGCGCCGTGGAGGGTGAGAGCGATGAGCGCGACCAGCCCGCCGATAACCGTATACCAATCCAGAATGCCGGGAGACGGGCCCGGCTGCCAGTTCGTCCAAAGAGGCAGGAAGAAGTAGCCGTCCGGACGGAGCGGCACGCCGCGCAGCACGTTGGCTAGTGCGGCGCCATAGAAGACCGCGAGCAGAGCGCTGGCAAGGCCGAAGACGCCATCGAGGAGCGACCGCCAGACGCCGACGTCGATGTGGTTGCGCAGTTCGAGGCTTACGCCCCGCAGCACGAGTAACCAGAGCACAATCATCAGCGGAAGATAGAAGCCGCTGAATGCCGAGGCGTAGAGAAGCGGGAACGCGAAGTAGAGCGTGCCGCCTCCGGCGAGGAGCCATACTTCGTTGCCATCCCAAACGGGACCGATGGAGCGCAGAGAAGCTCGACGTTCCGCCTCGTTGCGCACCAAGAAGAGGTGCAAAACGCCGACGCCGAGATCGAAGCCATCGAGGACGACATATCCGACGATCATTACGGCGACCAGCCAGAACCAGACAAAACCCATCATGATGAAACCTCGCATTCCCAGGAAAGTACGACTGCGTCAGGGCACGATTTCAGTCGGGCCGTTCACGTTTGATCGAGCTTCAATCGGCATGGATCGCAGCCGCTGCAACAGGAATCTCCGGCCCGCGACTGATTTCGCGGTAGACGAGCACGGTGAAGAGCAGCCCGAGCAGTGCGTAAAGCCCCATGAAGCCGATGAGCGTAAAGAGGCCGTTGCCCGCAGAGACGGTATGCGAAAAGCCGTCGCTGGTGCGCATCAAGCCGTAGATCAGCCAGGGCTGCCGGCCGATCTCGGCGGTCATCCATCCGGCTGTATTGGCGATATAGGGCAATGGGAAGCTAATCAACAACAACCAAAGCATCCAGCGGGCGCGTTCGAGACGGCCACGAAAAAGCAGGAATGCAGCGACGATCATCAGCAGGACGAAATACGTCCCGAGTCCCGCCATGATGTGGTAGGCGTAGTACAGCAGCGGCAGAGCCGTGGGCCACTGATCACGGGGAATCTGATCGAGGCCTTTCACTTCGGCCTTGGTGGTGCCGTAGATGAGAAAGCTGAGGACGTTGTTGACAACGATGGGATTGTCGATCTGACCCGTTTCTTCGTTGGGCTGACCGACCAGCACGATTCCCGCGCCGGCTTCTGTCTTGAAAAGGCCTTCCATGGCGGCGATGGCGGCAGGTTGATTGCGCGCAACGTATTTCCCGTGAAGGTCGCCGGTAGGGAAGATGATGAGAATGGTGGAGATGACGCCGGCGATCGTGCCTACCTTGAGAAAGATCGAGCCGTAGCCTGGCAGGCGGCCATCGAGCAGGTAGAACGCTCCCACGGCAACGACGACGAAGCTCGCCGTGATGACGGCGCCGGTCATGTTATGGGCGTACTGCAGTAGACCCCATGGATTCAGAAGCAGCTGCCAGAAGCTGAGGACCTGGTATTGGCCGTCGGGCAGGCGATCGTAAGCGACCGGGTGCTGCATCCAGGCGTCGGTCACGATGATGAAGAAGCCCGAGATCCACGAGCCGAGCCACACCATAAAGGCCGAAAACCAGTGCATCGCTTTCGAGACGCGCTTTTCGCCGTAGAGAAAGAGGCCGAGAAAGGCCGACTCGAGGAAAAAGCTGAACACGCCTTCCATGGCGAGGGGCTGGCCGATGACGCCGCCGGAAAGCTGCGAGAAGCGGGCCCAGTTGGTGCCGAACTCGAACTCCATGGGGATGCCGGTGACAACGCCGAAGATGAAGTTGATGCCGAAGATGCGGCCCCAGAAACGAGCGGCTCGGTCCCACTCTTCGCTGCCGGAGCGGAGCGCGATGGTCTTCAATACGACAATCAACAGCGCTAACCCCATGGTGAGTTGAGGGAAGAGGTAGTGAAAGGTGACGGTGAAAGCGAAATGGAGCCGGTGAATCAGCTCGGCAGTCAAGAGGAGCCTCCTGGAGGTTGAGGCGCGTTCGGACGGCTGCGACTCAGGCTACACAGACGGATGGGCCTGTGGGGTGAGATATATGCTAGGAGTCACGGCCGCGGTGCGATGTGATTTAAATCACATGCACCGAGTGGCAGACGACCGATTCTGGTAGGTCGGGTTTGTGGATAGGCGGCACGAACCGCAGCTTCGTGTGGATGAGCGGTTTGGTTGCGAAAGAGCGTGAAGGCGATGAGAACAGCGATCCTTGGCGGCGGAATTGCAGGCCTGGCAGCCGCTTATGAGCTCGAGAAAGCGCGCGTTGCGGGTGCGGATGTCGAGTACACGCTCTTTGAGGCGCGCGAACGGCTGGGTGGATCGCTTGCCTCCGAGGTCGTGAACGGCGCGGTGCTCGAGTACGGGCCGGATTCATTCTTAACCGAGAAGCCTGCCGCCGCCGAACTTTGCCGCGAGCTGGGATTAGCTGATCAGCTGACGCCCTCGAACGATGGTGCGCGAAAGACGTTCATCGTGGTGCGCAACCGCCTGGTGCCATTACCGGACGGTCTGATGTTCCTGATTCCGACCAAGCTGATTCCCACCGCGACGACGCGGCTCTTCAGCCTTAGAACCAAGGTCCGGATGGGGCTGGAGCTGTTGCATCCGCCGCGGCCCGGCGTCGCGGACGAGTCGGTTGCAGCGCTGGTCGAGCGGCACTTTGGTCCCGAGGCGGTCGACCGGCTGGCAGATCCCCTGCTCTCCGGGATCTATGGAGGCGATGCCACGCAACTGAGCGCGCGGACGGTGCTTCCGAAGCTGGTTGAGATGGAGGCGCAGTTTGGGTCGCTGACGCGAGGCATGCTGGCAGCGCACCGGCAGATGCGCGCCCGAATGGCAGCCGCGCAAAAGCAGGGCGTGCCGGCGGGCGGAGTTGTGCGGCGGGGTCCGCGGGGCATTTTTACGACGCTGCGCGGAGGGTTGCAGCAGCTGGTGGACGCGCTGGAGGCCAGGTTGCAGCCGAACTGGATTCGGCGCTCGACGCCGGTGGATGCCGTGGAGAGGACTGCGAGCGGCTGGGCGATAACGGCGGGGGGATCGACAAGGACCCATGACGCCGTGATCATGGCTTCGCCCGCGTGGGCGGTAGGTGCACTGCTGCGCGGGGTAGATTGCAGGCTGAGCGATGAGCTGATGGCGATTCCCTACTCGTCTTCGATCACCGTGAACCTAATCTACGATGAGACGCAGCTGGGCAGGCTGCCGGAGGGTTTCGGTTTCCTGGTGCCGGCGAGCGAGGGGCGCGCGATGCTGGCCTGCACGTTTGCGCACCGGAAGTTTCTGGGGCGAACGCCTACGGGCAAAGTGGTGCTGCGGGCCTTCCTGGGCGGCATGAAGAATGAAGCACTGATGAACGAGAGTGACGGTGTGCTGATCGGCACGGTACGGCGCGAGCTCACGCAGATTCTCGGCGAGACGATTGTGGACCGCGACGCGCTCCCCGAGCATGCGCAGGTATCGCGCTGGCGGCAGGCGATGGCGCAGTACGCGGTGGGTCACCAGGAACGCATGCAGAGAATCAAGGCGCGCGTGACAGAACTGCCCGGTCTGAAGCTGGCCGGCAATGCGTACGACGGGATCGGTATTCCCGATTGCATCCGGCTTGGCCGCCAGGCAGCGAAAGAATTGGTCGCCGCAGGTGAAGCGGCGAAGCAGCAAGTGGGCTAGGCCCGGACGATAAACTAAGAGAGTTGTCCTTGAGTTCCCCGGTATCCAATGAATATTTTTAAAGTGATTCTTCTTGCCATCGTGCAAGGCCTCGCCGAACTGTTGCCTGTATCGAGTTCCGCGCATGTGGTTGTGGCTGAGAAGCTGATGGGGCTCGATCCATCATCACCGTCGATGACGCTCCTGCTCGTGATGCTGCATACCGGCACGATGTTTGCGGTGATCGTGTACTTCTGGCGCTCGTGGAAGGCGTCGTATTTCGCGAGCCGGGAGCAGTTTCAACGGTTTCTGGTGCCGTTGGTGTGGGCCACGGTGCTGACGGGGGTTGTCGGCGAGATTTTGAAGAAGGTGATCGAGAAGACGCTATTTCACGGCGCGCCGAAGGCAGAGATCGAGACGCTCTTCAGCCGGCTTGATTTGATTGCGCCGGCGCTGGCGGGCGCGGGAGTCCTGATTTTGATCGCTGGGGCGCTCGAAAAACGAGCGGCGGTTGAAGAGCCGCGCCAGGATGAGGTCATCGGTCTTTCGCAGGCGGTGTGGATGGGCATTGTGCAGGGGCTGGCGCTTCCCTTCCGCGGGTTTTCGCGCTCAGGGTCAACGATCTCGGTGGGCATGCTGGTGGGCGCAGCCAAATCGAGCGCGGAACGATTCAGCTTTGCGCTCGCGGTTGTCCTGACGCCGGCAGTCATCACGCTGGAAGCTCTGCGGCTCGTGAAAGCGGCTTCGACCGCACACATCGACCTGCAATCGTCGATTACGTCGAGCCTGCTGGGCATGGTGTTTTCATTCCTGGCGGGCCTGCTGGCGTTGCGCTGGCTGAGCCGCTGGCTCGAAGCGGGGCGGTGGTACCTGTTTGGGATTTATTGCCTGATTGCGTCGGGCGTGGTGTGGTATTTGCACGCCCGCGGATTGTGATCAACCCTATTGCGGCACCACGGGCAAAATCAACGCGCTGGGGTGAGCGGAGTCGTGAAGGATGGTGTTGGTAGCCTTCACGAAGCCGGAGCTGTCGGCCGCCGATTTGCCCGTGTTCAGGTTGCGATCGAAGCGCGGGAAGTTGCTGGACGAGACTTCGAGACGGATGCGATGGCCTTTCAAGAAAACGTCGCTTGTCGACCAGAGATCGATTTTGTATTCGTAGACCTGGCCTGGCGTGATGGGCTTGGGATCGCCCAGCGTGGACTCGCGAAAACTGGCCCGCAGGATGCCTTCGGTCAGATTTTGCGCGAAGCCGTTGGGCCAGACGTCGACAAGTTTAGCTGTGAAGTCGGTGTCGACGGCTGACGACTTGGCGAAGAGATCGAGCGAGACGGGGCCGGTGACCTCTGTGTCTGCTTCCAAGGGCGGCGTGGAGTAGACGAGCACATCCTGGCGGGCTTCAACGTCTCTCTGGTCGCGTGCGCCGGGCTTCAGATGGTCGCCGTCGCAGCAGAGCGGGCCGCCAACCGTGGGCACAGGATCGCCGGGATCATAGAGAAAGCTGTCAGCGGGATCTTTTTGCGGAGCGGTCTCTCCCAGTGATCCGTCGCCCGACGCGCTGTTGGCTTTTCCCGCGGAGTGCAGGTAATACCGGGTCTCTTTGGCGCGCTCGAGCGGCCAGGCCGCTTCATTGCGCCAGGCATTCCTGCCGAGGACAAAGATGCGGACGGGATGCGACGGGTCGGAGAATTCATTCTGCTTGCCGAGGAAGAGGTAGTCGTACCAGTCAAGTGTGATTGCGTTCTCATCGAAGGCTGCTTCCGGGCCGAAGTCCACATCGCCAACCTTTCGGCCGCTGCCCGCATGGCCGCCGATGGCGACCAGGAGCCTCTGATTGCTCCGCGCCGTCTCGTTTCCGGCGTGGTCGCGCATTCCGATGTAATTGTGCAAAGAGCCGCCCTGGAAGATGTCATACCAGGCGGCGACGGTGAGGGCAGGGACCTGGATCTGCGCGTAGTTTTCTGCGATGGACCACTGCTTCCAGTAGCTGTCGTACGTGGGGTGGGCGAGCCAGTCGAGATAGTAAGGCGCGAGCTCATGGGTCAGCTGCGAGCCCCCTTCGACCGGCTTGATGTTGAAGACGGGAAAGTTTGTGAGGGGCAAAACGCGGTCGCCGACAAGGGCGTTCGTGTCATTTTTGATAAGGCGGTTAGCGGTGTCTTGCGCGAGGCCCGCAGTCCAGGATTCGTCGAACCACTGCTCCAGCGCGCCGCCCTGGTATGTCCAGTTCTCGTGATAGTTCGACGCGGTGACGACGGGACAGATGCCGGCCAGATGCGGGGGATGGCCGATAGCGGCGAGCATCTGGGTGGCGCCAACATAGGATCCCCCAAACATGCCGACTTTGCCGTTGGAGTGCGGAAGTGCGGCGGCCCACTCGACGGTGTCATAGCCGTCGTCGGTTTCGTGCTTGAAGGTGTACCACTCGCCTTCGGAGGTATAGCGGCCGCGGACGTCCTGCACAACGACCATGAATCCGTGCGCCACGGCAAGGCGCGCGAAGTCAGCTGCGTTGTCTTTGTTGTAAGGCGTCCGCTGCAGCAAAACGGGAAACGGGCCATCGCCGGTGGGTCGATAGATATCGGCTTTGAGGGTGACGCCGTCGCGGGTCTTCATGCCGACGTTGTGCTCGATGAGAACCTGGGGCTCAGCAGGCACCTGCGGTGCTGCCCAAGATGCCGAGACGACTGTGACACAAGAGGCGAGGACGAGGGCGCGAAGAGGTTTTCTGGGCATAGTTTTCGGTGGGCGCAAAAGCCGCTGCCATTCTAATAGGTCGGCACGCGGCTCAGTGCGATGCGCCGGGGATCGACGAAGAGACGGGCAGTAACCACACCATAAAGGAAACCGCCTATATGGGCGAGGTAGGCAACGCCGCCGGTGCGGACATCGGCTACCGAGCCGACGTTGAGCACCTGCATGAGGAACCAAAAGCCGATGAGGAATACAGCGGGAATGTAGACGATGCGAATGATGATGATGAAAAAGAAGAGGAAGGTGCGGATGCGGTCGCGCGGGAAGGTAATGATGAAAGCGCCCATCACGGCGGCGATGGCTCCGCTGGCTCCGAGGCTGGGAATGCGGGAAAAGGGATCGCCGAGGATCTGCGACATCATGGCGACGATGCCGCCGGAGAGATAGAAGATGACGAATTTGAAGCTGCCCATCGCGTCTTCAATCTCGCGGCCGAAGGCCCAGAGATAGACCATGTTGCCGATGATGTGCATCCAGCTTCCGTGCATAAACATGGAAGTGAGGAGCGTGATCCAACTGTGGCCGTGCACCACGCGAATGGGGATTGCAGACCAGTGATAGACAAACCGGTTGCCGTGCTCCAGCTCTTTAAAAAAAACCCAGACATTGATGAGGATGATGGAGATGGTGACAGCCGCGAACTGGCGCGGGCGGCGCGAAGCGTCCCCAAGGGGAACGAACCCAGCCACTACATTCCGCCTTTGCCAAGCAGGATGCCGATGCCGTAGGTGACCGCGCCCTCGACTGCGCCGACGAAGGTCATCTCAAGGCCCGAGGACCACCAGGAGCGGATGGTGATGAGGCTTTTAGCCGCACCCACGGCGAAGTGAGCTGCAAGGGAGACGATGGCAGCCGCAATCACAGCCGGAACTCCGCTGAGGAAGAAAAACGGGACGATCGGAATCAGCGCGCCGACAGCCGTGGAGAGCGCGCCCGAGGTGGCAGAGACCATGGGATTCGCGAGCGCCTCTTCCGAGGACCCCAGGCGTTCGCTGGCCAGCGCACGAAGCAGTTGCTCGGAATCGCTGGCGATGTGATTGACCATGTGGAGGGCATCGGCTTCGGGCAGCCCCTTCACCTGATAGTAGAGCGAGAGCAGTTCGCGGGCCTCAGGCTGGTTCATCTTGATGGCTTCGCGCTCGCGGGCAATTTCGGCGTGGTAGATTTCCTGTTCGCTTTTGGCGGCAAGATAGGCCCCGGAGCCCATCGACAGCGCGGAGGCGATCATTCCGGAGAGGCCGGCGAGGAGGACATATTTGCTGTCGCCCGCAGTTGCACCTGAAACGCCGGAGACGATGCCGAAGATCGCGCCGAGGCCGTCGTTGACGCCATAGATTGCATCCCCGATCCAGGCGCCGGGCTGCTTGCGACCGGCATTGCGCTTGGCCAGCATTTCTTCGAGGACGGCCTTGGGGTCGACCCTGGGAGCGCCCGCGGGAGCCTGGTAGTGACCCCGCAGAAGAGAGCCGAGCTCGTGGTGATGCTCCTTCTCGTCTTCAATTACGTGCTCGAGGATGGCGATGGAGCCCTCGTCGCCAAGATCTTTCAGCTGGGTGCCGTAGTTGGCGATGTGGCGGCTCTCTTCAATCTCAAGGCGCCTTAGCGCCATCCGGGTACCGCCAGCGCGATTGGCCAGCGAGTCGGCATCTCCGCCCGGCCTGCCGGAATAGGAAGGGGCCGGGCCACCCAATTCCTCGATGCGGCTGGCCCACAGAGCGGCGTGCTCGAGCTCGGCTTGGGCCAAGTGGCGTAGAACCTGGGCTCGCACTGGGTCGGCATCGCGATCGGCGAGGGTAGTGTAGGTGTGATATCCCTCCATCTCCGCCTGCCAATTGCCTTCGAGCGCCGCCAGGACTTTCTTAAGCCGGGCGTTGTTCAACGCGGGGATCGCCACGTGCATCTCCTTACATTTGATAGGAGAATACTCGAATTCACGCCGGCCCCGATAGCGCCGATCGGCGGGGCGGGGCTCACTTCCCATTCGTGAGGTTTTCCGTATAGTGTTGTGTGCAGCCCAAACGGCTGGAGCAAGCCAGTCGAAGGGGGAGCCGGCAGAAACCAGCCGGCGCACGATAAGGCTCCCTGCCCCCAGGGACGCTAAGCGGCTCAAAACCGAGCCAGATTCTTGGAGGAACGGGGAACTCTCTATGTCTACACGTTCGACGCCTGCGGCGGTACAAGCCGCACCTAGTTATCTGGGACCGTTTATTGCGGTCGCCACCCTCTATTTCATCTTCGGGTTTGTCACCAACCTGAACATGGGCCTCGTGCCTTACCTTAAGCAGATCTTCCAGATTCATAACTTCCAGAACTGGCAGGCGATGCTGGCCAACGGCGCCTTCTTCACCGCCTATTTTGTGTGCTCGACGCCCAGTTCGAGACTGATTGAGGCGATTGGCTATAAGCGGACGATGGTGGTGTCGCTCTTCATACAGGTTATCGGCGCGTTAATCTTTTTGCCGGCAGCGCAGCAGGTGTCCTTTCCCCTGTTTCTCACGGCAATTTTCGTCGTGGGCGCGGGCGTAACCGCCCTGCAGACAGCCGCAAACCCCTACATTGCGATCCTCGGACCGGAGCAAAGCGCGCCGTTTCGGCTCACCCTGGCGCAGGCCCTCAACTCGGCGGGAGGCACGATCGCTCCGTGGATCGCCAGCGCGTTCATTTTGACGTCGACGGTCCTCGATCCGAAGCAGGTGGCGATGGAGTCGCCCGAGGCGCAGCATGCGTACCAGGTTTCGATCGCCCACACGGTTCGGATGCCGTATATCGTGATCGCCTTCGGACTGGTTGTGATGGGTATCGCGATCGCGCTGACCCGTTTGCCCCATGTGACGGCGACGCAGGAATTCAGGCCCGGCAAGGAAAACGACCCGGTGTTGGCTCGCAGCATCTGGAGCTATCGCCACACGGTGCTTGCCGCGCTCGGCATCTTCTTCTATGTGGGCGTCGAAGTTGGGTTGGCTACGGTGATGGTGCTCTACTTCAGCGACTCGCAGCATGGCGGGCTGAACGTCTTGAGCGCCTCCGAGGCACAGAAGCTGGTCCTCTACTATTGGCTGGGAGCGCTGATCGGGCGCCTTCTGGGCTCCTGGATGCTTACGAAGGTCCGGGCAGGAAAGCTACTGGGCATTTTCGGAGTGATCGCAGCGGCCCTGGTGGTGGTCTCGATTATGAGTTCGGGCTATGTCGCCATTGGCGCTCTGATCCTGGCCGGCTTCTTCAACTCGATTATGTTCCCGAATATCTTTGCGCTGGGCATCGCCGGCTTGGGCCCGATGACCAGCAAAGGCTCGGGACTGATCATGACGGCGGTGTGGGGCGGTGCGCTGATCCCGGTGTTCATCGGATGGGTCTCGGACCACTCGAGCTACGCGCTGGCGCTGATCGTGCCGGTGATCTGTTACCTCTACATTGCGTTCTACGGTTTTGTGGGCCACAAACCGTCGCGGACGGTGACCGCATAACCGAGTGGGTCGAACTTCATTGCCCGTGGGTAATGGGGCTCCAAACCTACGCGGAGTGTAATGGCGTAGCGCGGAGTGGTTGTTGATTGAAAGCCCTTCGGCGGAATGCCGAAGGGCTTTCGCATCTCAAAACGAAATGCAAAGCGTTCGTGCGATTCTAGGCTCATGCCCGCCACGACCCTTCACTTCGTCTGCACCGGGAACATCTATCGCAGCCGGCTGGCCGAGGCGTACTGCGCGTCGAAATGCCTGCCGGAGCTCCATGTTCTTTCCAGTGGCATTGCAGCAGGGCAGAGTGGCGATGTTCCAATCTCGCCCTATGCGAGGGACCTGCTGATCCGGTACGGCCTCGAATCTTATGCGGCGCGCCAGTGGCAGCGCACGACCGCGACCCTAATTGGGACGAGCGACCTGCTCGTCTTCATGGAGCCTGAACATCGCAGCTATTGCCAGGACTGGATCGATCCCGCGCGGCAAACCATAGAGGTGTGGGGAATCGAGGACGTGGGCCCGATCGCGGCGTCGCAGATTCTCGCCAAGGTCGAGCGCACCTTTGCCGCAATCCGGCAAAAAGCGGACGAACTGCTGTCGAGTCTGGCCAAACCCATGTATTCAAAGCGCTAAACACCTTTGCGTGACAGACGCCGATTTTGCTTGACCCCTATTACAAATTGCGATATTGTTATTGCAAATTGCGATGGGTTGCTGAATCGACCGGAAGGACACCCCATCGCGAGCTATGAAGCTCGGCGAAAAAATCCGCTACCTGCGCGAGGTCGAAGGCAGCCTCAGGGGCCTGAACCGCGCGATGAGTCAGCTGGAACTGGTGCGGGCCATCGAAGGCGAAACCGGCTCGACGATCAGCCAGAGCTACCTCTCCCAGATTGAAAGCGGTGCCCGGCCGCACCTGACCAACACCACGCGGCAGATCCTGGCGGGATTTTTCAAGGTCCACCCTGGGTATCTGGTGGACGATCCCGAGGGCTACTCACCGGAACTGCAGAGCGAGCTGCGCCACGTGGAAGACAAGCTCGACCTATGGCTCGTCGACGGGGCGGAACGATTTCGGCGTGATCCGGAGTTGAAGCAGGCTCTGCTGACGCTGGCGCGCAACGAGCACTCGCGCGACTGCCTTTTGCTGCTGGAAGCAATTCTGGAAACGCCCGGGCTGATGCCGCGGCTTGCCGAAGTGCTGGGAAAGCAAGGACCGCGGGAGCAAGGGACTAAGAAATCGGCGGCCAGGGATCGGGGAATCTCGACCGCGAAAGCGGATCGCCGAACGGAAAGAAGCACAGGAACCAGACAAAACGACAAGCGCGGTAAGCAACAAGGAGCGCACACATGAACTGGGAATCCTTTTATCTGATTTGCTTTTTGGTGGGCCTGGCGCTGAGCGCGCTCTCGCTGTTTGGCGTGATGGGACACTTTGGCGGGCATGTGCATGTGCCGCACGTGGGTCATGCACCGCATATGCCGCATGCTGCCGGCGCCGTGGCCGCTTCGCATCCTTCTGGAGTCAGCGGCCGTGGCAGTGCGAGTGTGCCTTGGTGGAATGCGTTCTCGCTGATGATTTTTCTTTGCTGGTTTGGCGCGGCGGGTTACCTGCTGACGCGCCATGGAACTTTTGTCGCCCTGGTGGTGCTGATGCTGTCGGGGCTTTGCGGCCTGGCCGGAGGTTCCCTCGTATTTGTCTTTCTGACCAGGGTGCTGCTGCCGCACGAGCGCGAGTTAACGGCAGATGAGACCGACGTGGTGGGCGCGGTCGGCCGCATTTCGTCCGCAATTCGCGCGGGGGGCACAGGAGAGATTGTGTACGAACAACTGGGCGCGCGGCGGTCGGCGCCCGCACGCTCTGAAGACGGTGAACCGATTCAAAAACAGGAAGAGGTCTACGTCACGCGCTACGAAAAAGGAATTGCCTACGTGAGGCGATGGGAAGAAGTGGAAAGCAGCCGATAGCTTTTCTTCTCTGCGCCAACCAATGAACCACGCCTCAAAGCTGACAGCTAGGAGCGAGAGGCCAGGAGCTTGTACCAATGAGCAACACGACCGTGCTGATAACGGATATGGCCATCCTGGTAGGAATCTTTCTGCTGGGCTTATTGGCCAAGCTGTTTCCGAAGAACGGCCGCCATACCGGCCACAAGCAGTAAAACCATCAACCATTCAAGCTCCCGGACGAAAGGACCGGGAATGCGATGAATAGCGAAACGATTTTGATCGTGGGTCTCTGTTTATTGATGCTCATCATTGTGATGGGGATTCTGGCCAGGATGTATCGCAAGGCGGGCCCTAATGAAGCTCTGATTGTCTATGGTTTCCGAGGGCCGCGCGTGATCAAGGGGCACGGCACCGTGATCTTCCCCATGGTGGAAAACTGCCGCGAATTAAGCCTGGAATTGATGAGCTTCGACGTGGCGCCGCAGCAGGATCTCTACACAAAGCAGGGCGTTGCGGTGACGGTTGAGGCCGTGGCGCAGATCAAGGTGCGGAGCGACCAGGCCTCGATCCTGACGGCGGCCGAGCAGTTTCTGACCAAGGCGCCGCAACAGCGCGAAGGCTTGATCCGGCTGGTAATGGAGGGGCACCTGCGCGGGATAATCGGCCAGCTGACGGTGGAGCAGATTGTGAAGGAACCCGAGATGGTGGGCGAGCGCATGCGTTCGACGTGCGCCGAGGACATGAGCAAGATGGGGCTGGAGGTAATTTCGTTCACGATCAAGGAGGTCAAAGACAAGAACGAGTACATCGCCAATATGGGCCGGCCCGATGTGGCGCGCATCAAGCGTGA
Organism: Occallatibacter sp.; assembly: GCA_035508975.1. Classification (GTDB taxonomy): domain Bacteria; phylum Acidobacteriota; class Terriglobia; order Terriglobales; family Acidobacteriaceae; genus Telmatobacter. The sequence continues at coordinate 36,237 of DATJMC010000079.1, read as the reverse complement.
TGCCGATGTGGCAACCGCGGAGGCTGAGCGCGATACGGCGATTCAGCGGGCGAACGCGCAACGGGAGGCTGCGGTTGCCAAGGCGAAAGCCGACCAGGATCGCGTAATTGCCGAAACCGCTTCGCAGACACGGCAAGCCGAGGCGCAGCGCGACCTGGACATCAAGAAGGCGGAGTATGCCGAGCAGAGCCGCAGGCAGCAAGCGAGCGCGGACAAGGCGTACGAGATCCAGACCAACATCATGCAGCAGCAGGTGACCGCGGAGCAGGTGAAGGTGCAGCAGGTGGAGAAAGAGGGCCAGATCAAGGTGCAGGAAGCCGAGATCGCGCGCCACGAGAAAGAGCTGATCGCGACTGTGCTCAAGGGTGCGGAGATCGATCGCCAGCGCATCGAGACGCTCGCAGCCGCCGAGAAGAACCGCTTGGCCGCCGAGGCCGAAGGCCGCGCTGCTGCGATTCGCACCCAAGGCGAAGCCGAAGCCAGCATCATCTTCCAGAAGGGCGAGGCCGAAGCAAAAGCCATGAACGTGAAGGCCGAGGCCTACCAGGAATGGAACCAGGCCGCGGTGGTCGACAAGCTGTTGACCAACATGGCCGATGTGGTGAGGGCGATGGCCGAACCGCTAGCCAAGGTCGACAAGATCACCATTGTGTCGACTGGCAACGACGGCGCAGCCGGGGTCAATAAAATTACCGGCGACATGACCAAGATTGCGGCGCAGGTACCGGCGCTGTTCGAAGCACTGAGCGGCATGGACATCAAGCAATTGATGGCCAATGTGCAGGCGATCAAGCAGAAGCCGGAGAACGGTGTGGCTGCGAAGGCCTAGGCAAATGTCGAAACCAGCTTTGCGGCAAGACATCGCCGCAAGGCTGGATGCACTGAGACGAGGACAACATGAACGCACGACTCAAATGGGCAGCGGTAATTGGATTGGTCCTGGCGCCGATGTTGAGCTTCGGGCAGGCCATTGCCGTATCACCTTCGGGAGCGATGGCGCAGGAGTCCGCAACTCCCGGCATCGCACCGGAAGATCAGCCGACCAAGGAGCAACTGACCAAGCTCTTCGAGGTCATGCGTATTCGGGACCAGATGCAGAACATGCGCAAGATCGTTCCGGCGATGATCGAGACGCAGATGCGCGCACAGATCCGCGCGATGAGCGCTGAGATGTCTCCAGGATCGAAGACCACGGCCGACCAGCGCGCAGCCGTCGAGCGCCTGCTCCACAAATACGTGGATAAGGCGGAGAGGCTTTATCCCGTAGACGAGATGATCGACGACGCCTCGGGGCTCTACCGAAAGTATTTGAGCCGCGAGGATGTGGATGCGCTGATCGCGTTCTACAGCTCCGCGGCCGGGCAGCATCTGCTGGATGCGCAGCCGAAGATTGCCCAGGAATACATGCCGCTGGTCATGCAACGGACACAGGAACGGACGAAGACTCTGACCGCGGAAATGATGAAAGATCTCGCGGCACTGAAGAACTCCACGCCGGCACAGCCGGCACAAAAATAACCCGAGAGCGCTGCGAAAGTAAGGAGCCGCAACACGCAATCGGCCGCGGAGAAGAAGAAGGAGGAAGATATGTCGTTACTGGACAGAGTAAGCACACTGCTGCGCGCCAATCTCAATGACCTGGTGGAAAAGGCCGAGGACCCCGAGCGGATGTTGAAGCAGATTGTTCTGGATATGGAAAATCAGCTGCTACAAGTGAAGACGCAGGTGGCGATCGCGATTGCCGATCAGCATCTGCTGGAGAAAAAGCGCGCCGAACACGAGGTACAGGCGGCAGAGTGGCGGAAGAAAGCGGAGTTGGCGGTGACGAAAGGACAGGACGACATGGCGCGCGCGGCGCTGGAACGAGCTTTGAGCGACGACCAGCTCGTGACTGGCTTCGCAGCGCAGGCCGAAGATCAGAAGCATGAAGCCGACAACCTGCGTCAGGCACTGCGCAAGCTGGAACAAAAGCTGAGCGAGACGCGGGCCCACTGCGAAATGCTGGTGGCCGAGCATCGCCGGGCGAAAGTGGTAGGGCGTGCAACCAAGGCGAGACAAACGATTGGCGTCGACCAGGAACAGACGTTCGGGCGGATGAAGAGCAAGGTGCAGGTGAAGTCAGCCGAGAACGCTGCGGCCAGCGAGATTCTCTCCCCCGAGACGCTCGAGGACAAATTCAAGGCGCTGGAGAGCGAAGACAAGGTTGAGATGATGCTCAACGAGATCAAAAGCAGAATGGCAGCACAGCGTTGAAGCGGCCCATTCGCCCAGGATGAGCGTTCAAGGCCGAGCCCCCGCCGACTCGGAGGGGGCGCTGATTTCATGCGTGGTGGTGACGCCGCTTGAGCGATGGGCTGGGCGCTGCGCGGCCTGAGCCACACCCAAAGTCCGCCTGGGAAGGGCAATGGGTTTAGCGACAGGCGCGCTTGAGGGCGGGCGCTGGCCCCGCACGTGCAAGTTGCCGCGCGCCTGGTGCTTAGGCTTGATGCCAGTGGCGCTCAGACACCGGACAAAACATTGAACCCTTAAGGAATACCCAGCGTCCAATGGGTGTATTCCTCTCACCGGCAGGTTTGCTCCATGGTTGTCCGTCTCTTGTTCATTTCGGGTTGTGAGGGGCCTTGGGATGAGGGCCAAACCGGCGCGATTGGCTGAACTCTCCCTGAACCCGGACTGACGATCCTGTTGCTTTCATCTTCCGGTGATTCTCCGGCACATTTGGCGCGAGAGGGCTGGCACGATGATTCCGGATTCGCTGTACGTAAACCAGCAGCAAGCCAGAAGCGTCAAAAAGAGAAACCGGCGGGCATGAATTACCCTGAATAGACTGGAACTTGAGCGGCAATGTGGCCTTGGGCCTGATTTTTCTGCGGCCCCATATTTTTTGTGTCTTTCCGCGGCCAAACAGATTTTCGTGCAGGTGCCGTCGTGGTGAATAAATGCGCGTTGTTATTCGACTTGTTTTGTTCAACCTAACTGCAGTTCTGCCACTTGCGGCCCTCGGTCAGATGTCGACCCAGATTCCCCTCGGACCTGGCGCCGCAAACGATCTCTTGCTTCCTGACGATCCCGAGGTTCAGTCTCGGCAGGCTCCCTCGCAACTTGGGGCATCGAGTGATGCCGGTTTCAGTTCCGAGGCGCAATCACCGGCCAGTCAATCGCCCGACGATCAGTCGGGCGCGCAAAAGACTGCGCATGATCAAGCCGAGGAACAATTGAAGCAACAGGAGCATCAGCGCGTTGCCGGTGTCATGGCGACCTTCAACACCACCACGAATCGCAACGCCCTCCCGCTGTCCTCTGGCCAGAAGTTTGAACTCTTCTTCAAGAGTGAAACCGATCCGTGGCCTTTTGTCCTGTCAGGCTTTGTCGCCGGTTTCAATCAAGCCAGCGACAGCGAAGAAGAATGGGGACAGGGCGCCCAGGGCTACGCAAAGCGTTTTGGCGCCGCATATTCAGACTCGTTTATCGGCAATTTCTTCGGCAACGCTGTCCTTACCAGTCTGCTTCACGAAGACCCGCGCTACTACCAAAAAGGAACAGGCAGAAAATGGAGCCGGTTCCTGTGGGCCGCCACGAGTACAGTCTGGTGCAAGCGCGATAAAGGCACATGGGGACCGAATTACGCCAACGTCGGCGGCAACATGATCGGCGCCGCCATTGCTCGCGTCTATTATCCGGCCGCCGAGCGCACAGTCAATGACACCATCTCTGACGGGCTGACGGTTTCCGCCGAAGGCATCGTTGGCTCTGAGATTATCGAGTTCTGGCCAGACATCGCCCATTACATGAAACGCAAACACGACGAAAAGCTCGCGCGCAAAGCCGCAAAAGATTCCGGCCAGCCTGCACCGGCTCAGAGCCCGTCTGCGCCTCATCCCTAGTTACCTGCACTTTTGTTGAAAGCCCGTACTCCGGCACATGGATCCGAAGCCCCTCTCGGCATGACATCGTTTCCATTCAACGTCTGCCGCGGCGCTGAAAGAGCAGACCTCGCGGTCTTACTCGCGGACCGCCTTCTCTCCAAACGCCTTGCGTGCGCAATGGCCAGAGTTTTCTCACGTTGCATGCCCGGGTTCTGTGCGCAGATTTTGCTTCTCGCCACAGATGTTTCAAGGGATACTGCCCAAGCCGCGTAAATCGATCACTTGCGGCGCAGGGAGAACGAGTGATTCCCCCATCCGTCGAGATTGGAAATCGGTTTTGATGATCTTGCTGCCGAGCGTTGCCGGCGTCCGGGCAGCATTTGCGGCAGCGGTTCGCCAGATGGCTCAGGCGCCGATGGGCCGGTCTTTACGCTCGACGGCAAGGATCTTGGGATCGACCCGCGTCTGACGCACGAGGATCATCCGGCTGGGGTCGCAGGAACGAACGCCGTCGCCGGACTGGCAGGGACCGATCGAGCCCGCGCAAGGCCATTCCCGGAGGGATTGTGGAGCACGCCTGTACCCTGGGGAAACAGCCGCTTCTGCGAGGCATGCTCTACCTGATGAGCCTGATGCACCTGGGCGGCGGATTCCTCATCCGGATGCAGGGATCGAAATAGACAAAGCGCCGAATCGGCGGCCAAAATCGTGATGGAAAAGATATAAAGGTAGAGGTGTGCCGGACGGCCTGCTAAGGAGACCGCTGTGGCTTTTGCCATTACCCCGCCCAAACGCGATCAAAGCGAGAGCCAGCCGCTGTTTCCTTCCGAGGGAGTCGCGGCTTTCGCGCTCGTGACCGGGCTGTTCTTTCTGTGGGGCGTTGCCAATAATCTCAACGACGTGCTGATTCGCCAGTTCATGAAGTCGTTTGAGCTCACGCGCCTGGAGGCCGGGCTCGTACAGTTCGCCTTCTATATCGGGTACTTCGTTTTTTCGATTCCCGCAGCCATGCTGATGCGCCGGCGCGGCTACAAGTTCGGCCTGTTGACCGGCCTGCTGCTCTACGGCGCTGGCACCTTTCTATTCTGGCCGGCAGCCGCCGTGGGGAGTTACCCCCTCTTCCTGCTCGGCTTGTTCGTCATCGCCAGCGGTCTCGGATTTCTGGAAACAGGCGCCAATCCCCTGGTTGCGCAGATGGGCGATCCGGGCAGCGCAGTACGTCGGTTGAATTTCTCGCAGGCATTTAATCCGCTGGGATCGATCTCCGGTGTGCTGATCGGCACGGTGTTCATTTTTTCGGGTGTCGAACTGAAGCCCGCTCAAGTTGAGCAACTGAAGCAAGCAGGGACTTACGCTGCCTATCTTCATCACGAAACGATGCGCGTCGTTCCACCGTACATGGTGATCGGCGCGGTGGTGCTGGTATGGGCACTGCTGATCGCTTTCACTCCATTTCCCGCCATCGCGCGCGCGCAACCCGCGGATAAGGAGGAGCCGGCGGGCAGCTATGGCGCGCTGTTCCGTTACCCGCATTTCCTGGTGGCCGTGGCGGCTCAATTCTGCTATGTGGGCGCGCAGGTGGGCACGTGGAGCTACTTCATTCAATACGTGCAGGACTACACCCACTTGCCGGAAAAGACGGCAGGCTACTTCCTGACGGGAACGCTGGCGGGATTTGGCGTGGGCCGGTTCGGATCAAGCTACTGGATGAAGCGGGTACCGGCACATCTGCTGATGGGGGCGTTTGCCACAGCCAATATAGTCCTTGTGACCCTGGGAATCCTTTGGCCGGGTTGGGTCGGCGTCTGGGCCATTTTTCTCACCAGCTTCTTTATGTCAATCATGTTTCCGACGATTTTCGCGCTTGGCATCCGCGGCCTGGGCGAGAATACCAAGGCGGCTGCGTCATTGTTGGTGATGTCGATTATCGGGGGTGCGCTCATCACGCTGTTGGTTGGCCTGGTTTTTCAGGCGACCCGCAGTATGGCTGTCTCTATGGTGGTTCCGCTGGGGTGCTACCTATGCGTTGGGTATTACGCATTCTGGGGATACAAGCTTCCGCCGAGCGGATTGCGAGGATCCGCACTGGAGAGCTGAGGCGGCTAAAAGACAGGCGATGCGCTTCGCAGCGCCCGCCCTAGTAGATTCCCTAGTTGTCCCCTCCGGAAGATTCGTTTTATGGTTTCCGCATGCAGTCAGGGCTAGTGGTGGTGTCCCTGAAGATGCTCGCCAAGGGCCTCGGCTGAATCTCAACTCCAAATCCCGAAAAACGCCATCCTGCAAACCCATCAGGACTTCTTCCACACTCGACGTCTCTTGGGCTGGGGTGATTGGAGCGGACAGACATGGATCAGCGCAGACCGATCGTCTATGTCGTAGATGACGAGAGGGTCATTGCGGAGACGCTGGCAGTGATCTTGAACCAAGCCGGTTTCTCGGCTCTCTCTTTTGAAGATCCTGAATTAGCGTTGGAGGCAGCTAGCTTCGAAGCGCCGCCGGATATGCTCATCTCCGATGTTGTGATGCCGGGAATGTCCGGTATCGAACTCGCGATTCGACTCCAGCACAAATACCCTCTCTGCAAGGTGCTGCTGTTTTCGGGGCAGGCTGCTACAGCAAATCTTTTGGAAGTGTCTCGGAAACAGGGTTACGAATTTGATGTCTTGTTGAAGCCCGTTCACCCGAGCGAGTTTCTGGCCAAGGTGCGCGCGTTTTCACCATGGATTGAACAAGGCCGGGTTGTGAAGAAGACAGCGTAAGTCGGTCCGAAGATTTTTCGAATGTCGCATGGCGAGAAGGCATTCTCGTCCACATCTCAACCTATCCGGCGTGTCGAAGCGGATGCCAGTTTTATGCTTGTCCCGGGAAATTCGCCTGAAATCACAAAACCAAGATTCCTCGGAATTGTGGACAGAGCCTGGGATTGTCCCCAGTATCTTCGGAAGAAGCGCACTGATAGTCTTGAGGCCTCTTGCAGTCCCGGCAAGGATTCCCACATGATTTTCTCCCTCCCCCAGAACCGCGAATATCCTCACAGGACGAATCAGGATGGCACAATCGCCTCCATCTGCCCCCATTGCTACCGCACGATTGGAAATTCAACATGGGAGGCGGAGTTGGAGCAGATCGAGCGGGCTCACCTGTGCGAAGGAGCGAGATGAGTCTGCATGGCAATACAACATGCAAGCCAATTCGCAGCGTAATTCCCACACGAAGTAAGGAGCGGATGAGAGCCTGATTCCAGAGGCGCAAGCTTGCGTCGCGCGTACATGCGCGGCGTTCGATTCCGAACAGCGTGGGCGCAAGCCAGGCAGCACTATTGCGGTCCGGGACTCGATGCATCCCATTCGATTTCGATCACGCCTGGCAGGCGCTCAAGTTCCGCGATCGCGGGCGGAAGAGCATCGCTTTGCGGCTGAGATGGCCAGCGCAATCGATAATGAAGCTTCCGGCGGCTTTCGGCCTTGCGGTTGGACATCGAGAAAGACTTGATGCGGAAATCGGAGACTTTGAGCTGATCGCCCACTTCTCCCGGGGTCGTGCGATCGTCCTTGAGAACAACCGTGAGCTCGGCGAGTTGATATTGCTCGACGCGGCGTTCGAAGTGGCGGAGGCCCCACAGAACCCCATAGCCGATAGCGGTTGATACGGAGCCCAGAATCACCTGCCCCCCGCCCATGCAGAGTCCGACGACGGTCGCAAACCACAAGGTCGCTGCTGTCGTAATGCCCAGTACCAGCTCATTTTTCCTGACGATGGCTCCGGCTCCAATGAATCCGACTCCGGTGAGTATGCCGAGGGGCAAGCGCATCAAGTCCATCACGGCATATGAATCGCTGGGCTTCCCGTTGGTAGGGATCAGCAGATTCATTTGAATCATAGCGACGGATGCGGCGAGCGTCACCAGCAGAGTCGTACGCATTCCGGCGGCATGGCCGGTTCTGCTTCGCTCCAAGCCGAGCAGGCCCCCGGCAGCCAAGGTTAAGAGGAGCCGAAGAGCGATCTCCTGCCAATGCAATTCCGTCGGCACAATGAATTTCGATTCCAATTCAACAGAGAGGGATGCAAAGCGGTGACACAGTGGGGCCAATTGGCATCTAAGACCCGCGTGGCGTGGCTTGCCGTTGAAGATCTTATTGAAGGACAAACCTCACAAAACAAATCGGCGTCAAAGCATTTGTCTCAGTTGCACGGACCCTTGGGATGAGGAGAAACCAGGATGAATGCGTCGGATGTGCTCGTCGAGCGGCTTCTTGCGTGGGGAGTGGATACGATCTTCGGCTTGCCGGGGGATGGGATCAACGGGGTTTTCGAGGCGCTTCGGAAGCAGAAAGACAGGATCCGGTTCATCCATGTTCGCCACGAAGAATCGGCTGCTTTCATGGCCTGTGCTTACGCCAAGTTCACCGGGCGGCTGGGAGTCTGCGTGTCGACTTCGGGGCCGGGAGGCATTCACCTGCTGAATGGCCTGTATGACGCGAAGATGGACCACGCTCCGGTCCTGGCAATTACCGGTCTGCAGCACAGCGACCTGATTGGGACCTTCACGCAGCAGGATGTCGCGCTCGACAAGCTCTATATCGACGTTGCGACCTTCAACGAGCGCGTGATGAATGGCGCGCACATGGAAAGCCTCGTCGATCTAGCGATTCGCTCGGCCCTGACTTCGCGCAGTGTAGCCCATATAACGATTCCCGTGGATGTCCAGGTGCAAGAGATTAAGCAGGGTCGTTCGCCGAGAAACCCGATCCATCACACTTCGGCCGTGCCAAGTTATTTTGAGCAACTCCCGGCTCAAGTTGAGTTGGAGCACGCGGCCGACATCCTGAACCGGGGCCATCGCATCGCCATCCTGACGGGGCAGGGCGCGCTGCATGCGACCGATGAGTTGGAGTCGATTGCCGAATTGCTGGGCGCGCCGATTGTGAAGGCGCTGCTTGGGAAAGCCGCCGTGCCGGACGATAGCCCCTACACGACGGGCGGGATCGGGCTGCTCGGGACCGAACCATCTCAGGATGCGCTCGAGGAGTGCGATACCCTGCTGATGGTGGGAACGTCGTTTCCCTATGTCGAGTTTCTACCCAAGCCTGGATCCGTAAAATGCGTGCAAATCGACATCGATCCTCAACGCATCAGCTTGCGCTATCCCGCGGATGTTGCCCTGGTGGGCGACACAAGAATGTGCCTGCGCGCGTTGATCCCGATGTTGAAGAAGCATGGCCACGGCTTTTTGAAAGATGCGCAGCGCGCCAAGGCAAAGTGGCAGGAGTTGATGGAAAAGCATGGCACCCGCTCCGACAAGCCGATGAAGCCTCAAGTTGTGGGATGGGAGTTGGGGAAGCGCATCCCACCGAGCGCGATTGTCACTTCCGATTCCGGAACAATCACTTCCTGGTGGGCACGCTACGTGCCGGCGCTGCGAGGCCAAAAGCATAGCTGCTCAGGAAATCTGGCTACGATGGCGTGCGGTCTGCCTTACGCGATCGCAGCCGCAGTCGCCTATCCTGACCGACCCGTCTTCTGCATCATCGGCGATGGAGGGCTGAGTATGTTGCTCGGCGAACTTATTACGGTCGCGGCTTACAAGCTCAACATCAAGATCGTTGTCATCAAGAACAATACCCTCGGCCAGATCAAGTGGGAGCAAATGGTCTTCCTCGGTAACCCCGAATACGCCTGCGATCTGTACCCAGCGGACTTTGCGGCCATCGCTCGCGGCGCAGGGATTGAAGCGACGCGCGTTGAAGACCCGGCGACTTGCGGATCGCAGCTTGATGGCATTCTTAACCATTCCGGGCCGGCGCTGATCGAAGCGGTTGTGGATCAGTTTGAGCCCCCGATGCCGGCAAAGGTTACCTCCTCGCAAGCGCTCAAACTGGGAGAAGCTCTGCTGCGCGGCGAGCCGAGCCGTCTGAAAATCGCACTCACGGCTGCGCATGACAAGGTGCGTGAGTTGGTGTAGAGTTCCGGCTGGCCTAGAGAACCGGGTACCCGCCGATTGCAGGGCATGGCTTACCCCAATCGATCTGATTGGGCAAGGCTCATCGTTTGAGCGAATGCCGGCTGCACTCGTGTGCGATCTCCAGCCCCTCCTGCGTCACGATCACCCACGCCTGCATCTTCGACGATGCTGTCGAAAGCATCCCCTCGACGTCAATCAGGCGCTCGTTCGCCGCAGCGTCGATCTCCAACCCGCACCAGCGCAATCTCTCGCCGATGTATTTGCGGAGGAAAATACCGTTCGCTCCAATGCCGCCGCCGAAGACGATCGCCTCGGCGCCTCCAAGTACGGCGAGATAAGAGCCGATTGCTTTGAGCACGCGGTAGCAAAACATGTCGACGGCCAATTTTGCCTTCGGGTTCGAGTCGTAGATCTTCGTCAGCACCCGGGTGTCGAGCGATTCCCCTGACACGCCAAGCAAGCCGGATCGCTTGTTGAGAAGATGCATGACCTCGTCAAGATGGAGACCTTCTTCTCGAACGAGGAATGGAATGAGAGCCGGATCGAGATCGCCGCTGCGCGTGCCCATCATCAGCCCTTCGAGCGGAGTCAGGCCCATGGTGTTATCGACAGACCGCCCATTTCGAATTGCGGTGATGGAGCAGCCGCTCTCGAGATGCATCGTGATCAGATTGCATTCGGCCGGCGATCTTCGGTGCAAGTAGGCGTAGCGCTCGAGCATGTAACGGTGGGAAATTCCGTGAAATCCATAGCGGCGGATGTGGTGCTTTTGAGAAAGCTCCGGTGGAATGGCGTAGAGCGCCGCCTCTTCCGGAATGGCGTGATGAAAGGCGGAGTCAAACACGGCTAGGATTGGAACGCCCGCCACACGCCTCCGGAGTACCGTTAGAACCTCCAAGGAAGCCCTGTTGTGGAGTGGCGCCAGGCTTTCGAGAGCTTCGATCTGAGCGACAACGTCTTCCGTCATCTCGGCAGGGGACGTTAGGTTCGGGCCGCCGTGAACGACGCGGATGGCGACACGGTCCACCCCACGTAATTGGGACTTCTGCTCGAACCAATCGAGAATGCGTTCCGCGGCGCCGTCGTAAGTTTTTGCCTCCACCGGCTCGCTGCCTGCTTCCGGTTTCCCGGGCGACCAGAGGAGTCTTGCTTCTTTATCGAGGCCTTCAACGCTGAGGCTTGCTCGTTCCGCTGCGGCAGAAGCGGAATGCTCCCCTGGATCGCAGTCGACGATTGCTGCTTTGAGTGAGTTGCTACCGGGATTGAAAACGAGTATTTGCATTTGGGATTTGCGGGGCGCAGGCGCACAGCGCATTGAGCTTCCCTTAACGCGTGCCGCTACATCGCTCAGTGAACTCCAACAGGGGCCTTTCCATGCCCCACCTTGCGAAAGAACCATACAAAAACGACACAGCCAAAACAGAGAAGAGCAATCCACCGGAAGACATCGACAAAGGCCCATAGAAGAGCTTGTTGGCCAAGTTCGCGGTAGAGCGCACCTCGCGAAGCCTGCAGCGCATTTGCGGGGTTTCGCGCCTGCGCAAGAAAATGACTCAGGCTATTGGTTTGCTGCTGGAACCATGTCTGCGATCTCGGCACATAGTTGGCGATCTCGTTCTGGTGGAAGTCTGACCTTCGTGTAAGCAAGGTTTGGGCCACCGAGATTCCGATCGAGCCGCCAATATTGCGAATCAGGTTGAAGAGACCGCTTGCGTTGCCGATCTGTTCGTTGCGCAGGGTTCCGTAAGACTCGGTGGTGATGGGGACGAAGACGAAACTGAGCGCGAAGCCCGTAATAATAATCGGCCATAGAAACGTTGTCGGCCCGATGCCGAGGTTGGCATTTCCGAAAATGAGGGAAGTCACTCCGAAGACGACAAAGCCGAAGGTCAATAGATAGCGCGCATCCAGCCTCGCCCCGAGAAAGGCGATGACGGGCATGCCGATGATCGATCCAATACCGCGGGGGCCGACGACAAGGCCGGCAGTGAAAGCGGTATATCCCAGCAATTCCTGGTAAAAGAGCGGAAGCACCGTGATCGTCGAGTAGATCGAAACGCCGAACAGCAACATCAGCATGCAGCCGACTGCGAAGTTGCGATCTTTGAAGACACGAAGATCGACGAGCGGCTTGCTCGATCGGAGCGAGTGAACAAGGAAGGCAACAAGCGCGATGACCACGGCCGTGACCGCGATCCGGACCCAGGTTGCTCCAAACCAATCGTCTTCCTGGCCCTTATCGAGGACCACCTGCAGGCAGCCGGTCCAAACGATCAAAAGGCCGAAGCCCAGATTGTCGAATTTTCCGGCCTTGGCTTTGGCAATGTAAGGAGGGTCTTTGACGAACCGGCCGATCATGATTGCCGCCAGGATTCCGATCGGCACGTTGATGTAGAACGCATAGCGCCAGCTGTACGCATCGGTGAGCCATCCGCCCAGGGTCGGCCCCAAGACCGGAGCCACCACGACGCCAAAGGCAAATACGGCCATGGCTGCCCCGCGTTTTTGCGGCTCGAAGCTTTCCAGCAAAATCGCCTGCGAAAGCGGCTGCAGCGCGCCGCCACCGGCTCCTTGAATGATGCGCGCCAGCAACATGAGCGAGAGCGTGGGCGCCGCGCCACAACAGAAGGAGGCGGCGGTGAAAATGAGAACGCAGGTGACGAGGAAGCGCTTGCGCCCGAAGCGCATCGAAAACCAGTTGCTCGCCGGGAGGATGACTGCGTTAGCAACAAGGTAACTGGTCAGAACCCAGGTTGCCTCATCGGTCGAGGCCGATAGCGACCCGGCAATGTAGGGCAACGCAACCGAGGCGATCGCGGTGTCGAGAACCTCCATGAAGGTTGCCAGCATGACCGACGCAGCAATCAGCCAGGGATTTACCCCGGCATTCTGCGCCTGCTGGGCGTTTTCATCGGCCATCTCATCCTGCTGTCTGGTGGAGGAGTAGTCAAGTCAAGGGGTATCGGGCTGCCCCGACTCCCAAACGGAGCTTATGCCAACAGAGCTAAGGATTGAGTCCTGTGCTCGCAGGCTGCGATGCTCAGTCCGATGCCGTTGGTTTCGAAGCAGATGCCTGCCCGGGCGCCGCGCGATGCCGATGGATCGCTGAGTCCGGCGCCACAAATTCTATGCCGCTGGCCTTTTTCTGCGGGCACGCTCGGCCTTGACCCGCTCCGACAACAATTCCTTAGCCTTCTGAAGTTTCGCTTTACGCGATGCGCTCAGATTCTTTCCGGCCCGGTTGATGTAGAAGCTCAGCATGCGCATGCCTGAGCCTGCCCCTTTGGGGGAAACGCGTTTCGAAGCCAGAGCACGTGCGATGGTTTCGGGATCCTTCGTGAACAGGCCCTCGGGGGGATAGGTGGATGTGGTCTTGACCTTGCCTGACCACGTCTTTCTTGTTGAATTGGCCATAAGGTATACCAATGGGGCGCTGCCGGCCGAAACCCTAAGCATCCGCCGATCACCGGCTGGATCTCACGAAGTTAGTGACGCTTGAAGTACTGCACCGCGCGCTCGTGCTGCTTCGCGGCTTCCAGGGTCGCAAAAGTCCCCAGATTGCGGCGCTTCCCCGTTTGCTCATTTTTCTTTCGAGAATACAGACGAAACTGTCCGGACTTGAGTTTGCGGATCATGCGCAGATAGATGCCCAATGCCTCGCGGTGGTCGCCCAGACGTCTTCGTTTCGCGTTCTCTCCACAGTCCGCAACAGAGCAACGGGCCAAATCCGTGATGCATCACAAGACCCAAGATGCGCGACCTATGCACCTTTCAAAGGAGCAATCATGCCCACAGTGAATTCCATCGAAAAATTGCTGGAAGAAGAACTTAAGGATCTGTATTCGGCAGAGAATCAGATCACCAAAACCCTGCCCAAACTGGTTGAAGCAGCATCGTCAGAAGACTTGCGCGGCGCGTTCCAACATCACTTGAAGGAAACCGAAGGTCATGTTGAGCGCTTGAACAAAGCCTTCAAGCTGCTAGGGATCAGCCCCAAAGCCAAAACGTGTGACGGAATGAAAGGCATTCTCTCGGAAGGATCGGAAATGCTGCACGAGACAGAACCGGGAGAGATTCGCGACACAGCTCTCATCTCCGCGGCGCAGAGAGTGGAGCACTACGAGATGGCAGCCTATGGGACGGTGCGGTCCTACGCCGAGCAACTGAAGAAGGCCGATGTCGCGAAACTGCTGCAGGAGACCCTGGAGGAAGAGAAGGCCGCCGACAAGAAACTCACCGAAGTGTCGCACAAACTGAACCACCACGCAGCTCACGCAGCATAGCAAAGCGCGAATCGGGATCCACGGGAAGCCGGGTCAGGTCAACAGGAACGGGCGTGACCAGGCTTCTCCGCGGAACCGGGACGGGCGGAATCGCAGGAGAGGAGTTCGCCATGAAGCTGATGAGTGAAAAACTTCAGGATCTGCAGGCGCTGTATGTCAAAGACCTTCGGCTGCTGCTTTCCGCCGAAGAAGTGATCGCGATGAAGATGCCCTTTGTGATCGGGTCCGCGAGTGACCCCGAGCTGAAGCAGGTTTTCAGGCAGCATCGCTTGGAAACGGAGGAGCAAGTCAAGCGGCTCAGGGAAATTCTGCACCAGGTAAGCGGCGAGGCAGACCCGCTCAAATGCAAAGTCATGTATTCGATGTTCGGCGAAATCGAAGATGTGGCCGAGGATGCGGAGCACGAACGGCTTCGCGACGCAGCCATGCTCGCGGAAGCCCGCCGGATCGAGCACTATGAAATCGCATCGTATGGCGCTTTGCTGGAGTTTGCGCGGCTCCTGGGTTATGAGAGGCACGTGCAGTTGCTCGAAGCGACGATGCGGGAAGAAACCATGGCAGATAATCGGCTGGCAGAGATCGGCGCACGCGTGTATTTAACCGCGCGAACCGCTGCATGAAGACGGGTGACGGTTTGGTCATCGCCTCCCTCACGTTTGCGCGAATGGCGCTTGATGAAGCTTTCTGATGAGCCTTAGCTTATGATGCCGCGCAGCATTGCGTAACGGGTCAGTTCGGCGACAGTGTGGACGCCAAGCTCTTCCATCAGGCTATTGCGATGGAATTCGACTGTCTTGACCGAGATGTTGAGCACGGCTGAGATCTCCTTGGAGGACTTCCCTTCTGCCACCAGCTGCAGAACCTCTCTCTGGCGAGGCGTGAGCTCGGCTCCGAACATCTCCATGGGATTGCTCTTTGGATGAAGGGCCGTAAACTGGACCCCTTCCTGGCCGGCCAGAGGGGTAACGTAATACCGGTTCTGAAGGGCCAGGTGAATAGCGATCAGCAGCTCCGAAGATGCAGATTGCTTGGCGACATAACCCAACGCGCCGGCGGCAAAGGCCGCATGAATATACGCAGGGTCAAGCTGCTGGGTGGCGATGACCAGCTTCACTTCAGGCACTGACTTGCTGATACGGCGCGCAGCCTCAATACCGTTCATGCCGGGCATCCCGATATCGAGAACGATCACATCTGGCCGGAGGCGCGCTGCCTCGGCGAGCAACGCGAGACCGTCCCGTGCTGTTCCGACAATCTCGAATTCACTTGCCAGCAAGCGCGACAAGCCTTCAAGCACCAGCACATGATCGTCGGCGATAAGCAGGCGTTTACGCACGTCGGAGTGGAACCTCAACAATGACAGTTGTTCCCTGACCAAGCACTGAGTGCACACTCAGCTCTCCCCCGGCAAGCCGGGCACGCTCTTGCATTGAGATCATCCCCAGCCCTCCCGACGGCCCGTCCGCTTCCTGGTCGAAGCCGAGACCAAAATCCATCACTTTGAGTTGCAGAAGGTCGCCCAGCCCCGAGAGCGAGACTTTCACATGCGTCTTCCCGGCGTGCTTTGAAACATTGCGCAATGCTTCCTGAGCGATCCGATACAAAGCGGTGGCTGCCTGTCCGGGTAAATCCGCCGGCACATCCTGGGGAACGTAAGTTGTCGGCATTTTTTCGCGCTCTCCGAATTCCTTGACCATGGCACGCAACGATTCCGACAAGCCAAGATCGCTCAGAATCGATGGATGGAGGCGGTGCGAAATCTGCCGCACGTCGTTATTCAACGACGCGATGTCCATTCTAGCTCTCTGCAGCCGCTCAGAATCTTCGCGATCGAGCCGGTCAACACTCATTTCATCCAGATGAAGCCGCAAAACGCTGAGCCTTTGGCTGATGTCGTCATGCAGTTCTCTGGCCACATACTGCCGTTCCTCCTCTTGAACGTTAAACAGATGGGCCGTCAATCCGCGCAACTCTCCCTCGGTCCGCGTCAGCCGGCGCCCAGCGCTCAAAACCTCATCCTCGAGCGCTTCCTTTTGCCGGGCGAGCACCATTTCCGCTTCCTTGCGAACCGTGATGTCTTCCATCAGCAACAGGAGCACGCGATTGCCGTCGGTGGAAAGCGCCTGCGCCTTGATGAGCAAATTTCTCCTTTGTTGGGTTGTCGATTCGTGCTCGAATTCAAGCTTGGCGCCGGGGCGGTCTTGAACGAGGGCATCGAGCTTCGCACCCATACCCTCCAGGCCCCATAGATGCTTGACAAGATCGGGCATCGAGCGGCCTTCCAGTTCGTTCGCTTTCATCTGCGTCAGGTCGCGGAATGCCGTGTTTACGGTGCGGATGGTGCAATCGCCGTTCAGCACAACGATCGGCATCGGAACGCTTTCCACCATTGAGCTGGCAAAGTCCCGCGCATCCACCAGATGCTGCTGGCTGCGCCGGAGTTGGTCGATATCCACTAGAACGACGACCAGACCCTCGATCTTGTTGTCGGTGGTTCGGTAAGGCCGAACGCGAAGAAGATGCCAACGGCCCTCGCGGTCCTGCACTTCCATTTCCCGCGTGCCAAGCGACTCCAACACTTCGTGGAGGACAGGCTCGATATTTTCGATGCTCAACTGCAGCCGGATCTCGCTAATGGAGCGGCCGATGTCGGCAGGACGAACGCTGAGCAGGCGCTGCATGGGCGGAGTAAATTGCCTGATCTGCAGATCGCTGGTCAGCATCAGGAGAGGAATATTCACGCTGTTGAGCAGGTTGGTCAGGTCATTTCCCGTTTGCGTAAGGACATTGTTGCGTTGCTGCAGTTCATCGTTGACTGTCTGCAGCTCTTCGTTCGCGCTCTGCAGCTCCTCTTTGGTGGTTTCCAGCTCTTCGTTGGTGCTTTGCAGCTCTTCGTTCGCCGACTGGATCTCCTCATTCGCCGAGACCAGTTCCTGATTGCGAGCGTCACGCTCTTCGACGAGCGATTGCAGATGGAAGCTGGTAGAGGCCAGATCCTGGCGCAGCTGGGTAATGATCCGGTCCTTTTCGTCGACAGTAAGTAATGGCTGGACCTGGGCTTCGAGAAGTTTTCCATCTGGCCGCGCCCCGAGCCTCTGAAAGAGAATGAGAAAACACCTTGGCCGCGCCCCCGCGCTCGTGATGGGCAGGACATCGACCTGCAGATGCTGCTGCCCGATCTCCTCGTCGATGATTGCGACGTTAGTCATTGTCGGCACGTTTTCGTCGATGGCGCGCTTCGCGGTGATTCTGACGTCATTGACGATGCCTTCGTGCAACACGCGCTGCAGGTTCCAGGTGACAGCGCCGGGAGTGATTTCGATGTAGGGCGCGGTCTGGCCGCGCGACTGAAGCACGTTCATCCGCTCGTCGATAATCAGGCCCGGGGGGCCAAAACGTGCCAGCACGATGCGGTCGGCGGCGCGCTGCAGTTCCAGCTCTGGCCACACGATGCTTTCGACTTCGACCGAGGACCCACGCGGGCCTCCTGAAGGGCTCGAGATGGCATAGCTATGAGGCGGCTGATAGCTGAATGGCAGATGCGCCCCGGTCTTCATGTAAATCTTGTGCTTGCGGTCGACAGTGTTGAAGACGTCGCCGTAGTCCCTCAAACCCTCGGACATGCCGAGGAAGATGTATCCCCCCGTCTCAAGCGCATAGTGGAACGTCAGCATGATCTGCCGCTGGAGGGCCTGGTTGAAATAAATCATGACGTTGCGGCAGCTGAGGATATCGATGTGCGAGAAAGGCGGATCGTTGGCAAGGTTCTGGCGCGCGAAGATGCAGGTATCGCGGACGCGTTTCGAAACCTGATAGCCCCGGTCGACCTTCACAAAATAACGACGTAGACGTTCGGAAGAGATCTCGGCGGCCAGTGTCTCCGGATAGAAGGCAAACCGCGCGGTGTCGATCGACTGATCGCTGGCGTCGGTGGCGAAAACCTGGATGGGCGTGTCGAGTCCATTCTGGTAAAGATATTCGAGCACGACAATGGCGAGGGAGTAGGCTTCCTCGCCCGTCGAGCAGCCCGCGCACCAGATGCGGATCGGCCGCTCCGGCGGTCGATCCTGGCACATAACCGGCAGAACATTGGCGCGGATCGATTCCCAGAACGCCGGATCTCGGAAAAAGCGCGTGACACTAATCAGGACGTCTTCCTGCAGGAGCCGCAATTCATCGGAACGGGATTGCAGGAGCCGCAGGTAATCCGCCAGGCGCTCTTTGCGAAGCAAAAGCATACGGCGGGCGATGCGCCTGCGAATGGTCTCGGGCTTGTATTGGCGCAGGTCGAGGCCACTCAAACCGCGAAGCATCTGCAGGACCTTCTGGTACGACTGGTCGTCGTCTGGAGTGGTCACGCCGGCTTCGAGCGAACGATGCTCGGGCCGCGCGAATTGCTGTGCAAGACGATTGAGCTCGATGGCAATTTCTGCAGGAGGAATGACCATATCAACATGGTCGGAGGCGATGGAACTGCGCGGCATATCACCGTGCAGGGCCGTTTCGGGGCTCTGCACCAGGGCGATGCCGCCCTCACCTTTGATCGCTTTCAATCCGAGGGCGCCATCCGCATCGGCCCCGGAAAGCACTACCCCAATTGCGTGATTTTTTTGATCCGCGGCTAGCGAGTAGAAAAACCGGTCAATCGTTTTGTGCACCCGATCGTGCTCAGGCGGGGGCTCAACGTGAAAAATGCCCTCGTGGATTGTCAGGCTTTGGTTCGGGAGCAGGACGTAGAGATGATCGGGTTGAGGCCGTTGTCCGTTCTCCACCGGGACGACAGGCAATTTTGTGTAGCGCTCCAGGATCGCAGGCAGAAAGCTTTTCTGATCTGGAGCCATGTGGGTGACCAGGACAAACGCCATCCCGGTCCCCAGCTCAAGATTGCTAAAAATGTCCTTGAAGGCCTGGATTCCTCCGGCGGAGGCCCCAAATCCAACCACGGGATAAAGGAGCGCCGGAGCCTGGCCCTCTTCGGCTGCGGTCTCGAAGGTGAACGGTGGGCCCGTCGGATTCCTGTCGAGGTCGACGCTTGCCCCAGAAGCCACGACAGCGCCCTCGTTTTTTGCGATCGTGGAATCAGGGTCGCCGGCCTTGTCGACAACTGGCTCTGATTCAGCAGATTCTTCTTCTGGATTCTCGCTCAAAGGCCTGTCGTCCGTCATGTGGATGCCCTTCTTCAACGACAAGCATAGTCGCACCGGCTGCTGCAGAGCAGAGCGCGGACTCGCATTTTCATCGAAAGCCGCGGACTGCGCATCGCGGCAGCATCCTACAAACATGAGTTGCTGCGACGTGGTCGTAATCGGCGCAAACGGCTGGCGGGCTCTAGGCGATTCGGCGGATTGCCGCCAGCTTGCCCTGCGACTTCGCTGCCGCATCGGGTGCCCGCGAGGCATCGTTGCCTCTCACAGCCGAATTCCTACGATCCCGAGTTGCTTCAACCGAGGCCGGCGACCAGCCTACCAGGGATCTGGACCGTCTTTCGAGAATGACAGGCCGGTAGGGCCATCCTCCTCGAGGAGGGCCAGGCGCGTCGCTGCGATGGCTCCGACTTCGACCGGTTGAGTCCCCTGCTGATGGTTCAAATCGGTTTTGGTGTATCCGGGATTTGCCGAGTTCACCTTGATCCCGGTCTCGCGCAATTCATACGCGAGGTGAACCGTCAACATATTCAAAGCTGCCTTCGACGCGTTGTAGCCGATGAGTTTGACATCGCGCCCTGTCCACTTCGGGTCGCTGTTAAACGTGAGTGAACCGAGCCCGCTCGAAATGTTCACGATTCTCCCGCCAGCCGACTTGCGCAGGAGCGGCAACATGGTCTGCGCTACCCGAAGTGCACCGAAGAAGTTGATGTCGAAAACCAGCTGCACCGCGTTCAAATCGGCCACACCCGGAAGGCCGTCGCCGCGCAGGTTGATTCCGGCATTGTTGATCAGGATGTCAAGGCGGCCCCACGTCTTCTCGATTTCTTGCGCCGCAGCTGCGATGGTTTTCTGCAGGGCCACATCGATCTCGATGAAGTGAACGTCCGTGAGGCCGGATTGCGCGAGCTGGCGAACCGCGTCCTGACCCCGCTCCGCGTTGCGCGCGCCCACCAGCACGGTGCATCCGGCGCGGCAGAGATTGCGAGCAATCTCCAAGCCGATGCCCTTATTTGCCCCGGTCACCAGAGCGACCTTTGTTTGAGTTGCCATCGTCGTTGAATTCTCCTCCTTCCACTTCAGAGCACCATCCCGCCAGAAACTTCGATGCGCTGGCCATTGACCCAGCGATTTTCGTCGGAGAGAAGCGCGGCTATCATGGGCCCAATATCATCGGCCACACCCGCTCGCCCCAGCGCGGTCATCTCCGCAACGCGCTTGTTGATCTCAGGATTGTCGCGCACCATGCCGCCGCTGAAGTCGGTCTGAATTGCGCCCGGGGCAACGACATTCGCAGTGATCTTCCGCGGCCCCAGTTCCTTGGCCAGATAGCGGGTGAGTACTTCGACCGCTCCTTTCGCTGCCCCGTATGCTGAACTGCCGGGCAGGGAAACCCGCGCCAGGCCGGACGAAATATTGACGATGCGCCCGCCATCGTTCATCAAGGGGAGGAGCTTCTGAGTCAGGAAGTAGACGCCTTTGACATGCACCTGAAAAATCGCGTCAAATTGGGCCTCGCTGGTTTCGCTGAAGGCTGCGTGAAGCGAGTTGCCGGCGTTGTTCACGAGATAGTCGAATCGTTCCACTCCCCAGTTCGCAAGGGTGTTGCGAGCTTCTGCAACGAATGCATCGAAAGCTCGCACGTCACCGGTGTCGAGACGCAAGGCGGCAGCCTTTCGGCCCATGGTTTCGAGCTCGCGGATAAGGCTTTCAGCTTCTTTCTGATTGGCGCGATAGGTGAAAAGAACATCGACGCCACGCTGCGCGAGATGGATGGCGGTGTTACGGCCGAGGCCGCGGCTTCCGCCCGTGATGATGGCCACTCTTGCCATGTTTCTGACTCCTTTGCTTCCGTGAATGGGGCGCGTTGACTGGCAGCTCCAAATGCTGCCCCTCTCAAGCTGGGAGATATTGCATGTTGGCGAGATCGGCAAGCAGAGCCGGCCCTGTCGGGTTCCAGCCCAGCTCCCGCCGGGTTTGTTCGCTGGACGCCAGCACGTCCCTGCCCGCAAAGAATCCCAGGAAGCCGAAATGCTCCTGAGCCTGTTCAGGGGAGATAGAAGCAACCTTCACCTTTAACCCGCGACCGATCGCTGTCGCGATGTCTTTGAGCGGCACCCCTTCTTCGGCGATGGCGTGATACCGGGCGCCCGCGGTGCCTTTTTCAAGGGCAAGCCGATAGAGGCTCGCCACGTCGACTACGTGTGCGGCGGGCCAGCGATTGTGTCCGTCGCCGACATAGGCTGAAACGCCTTTGGCGCGCGCGATGGCGATCAGGTACGTGACCAGTCCCGCCTTTTCTGTGTCGTGGACTTGCGGAAGGCGCATCACCGAGGCCCGCACTCCCCGCCCGACCAGTGCCAATGCTGTCGTCTCCGATACGCGGGGAAGGTTGGCGGATGGCGCCAGAGGCGGATCGGCTTCAGTGGCGGCGCGGCCCTGGGCAACGCCAACGCCCGAGCTCACGATAAAGGGACGGTCGGAACCCTCGAGTACGCTACCGATGGTTTCGATGGCCCGCTTGTCGAGTTCGCAACTTTCGGTAAACTTTGTCCAGTCGTGCCGGAAGGCGGTGTGGATGACGGCATCGGACCCTCTGGCTCCGCTGCGAAGGCTCTCCAGGTCTTCCAGATCGCCGCGTTGTACCTGAGCGCCTGCGGCGGCAAGGAACTGGGCGCCCGCATCGCTGCGCGCAAGGCCGAGCACCTTGTGGCCGGCACCGATGAGTTCCGGGACGATCCTGGAGCCGATAAAACCTGTCGCACCTGTGACAAAGACACGCATCTGTTTTCTCCTCGATTCTTCAAGCGAAAATCCCATGTCAGAATTGACACCTCTCCGCAGCATCCAATAGAAACGGAGAGGGTCTCCGCATGAGTAGATAAGCGGAGGATATCTCCGGTTGCAAGATTTTTGAAGATGGCAAGGAAGAACACAAAACCTGCCCCGCGAAAGCCGCGCACAGATGCGCAGCGGAACCGAGAACGCATTCTGGAGGTCGCAAAGGAAGCGTTCACACGCTTCGGCGCCGTGGCCAGCCTGGACGAGATTGCCAGGCAGGCGGGCGTCGGAGCTGGGACCCTGTATCGCCACTTTCCCACGCGCGACGCGCTCATCGAGGGGGTCTATCGAAGTGAAGTGGAGAAGCTGGCGGCGGCGGCACCCAAATTTGCCCAGGCAATGCCGCCGGTCGATGCGCTGCGAGCATGGATGTTATTGCTTGTGGACCACATCGCAGCAAAGCACATTATCGCACCCGCATTGAACAGCATCGTGGGCGGCCCAATGAGGCTCTACGAAGGCTCCCGCGGGGAGATCCAGGCCGCCATTGACGGGCTCGTGAAGCGCGCGATCAAGAGCGGCGAGCTGCGCCGGGATGTCGATGCGTTCGACCTGCTTCGCGCGCTGATCGGGGTCTCCCACGTGGCCTCCGGTGCGGGCTGGGAAGAAAGCGCGCGAAGACTGGTGGACATCCTGATTCGCGGATTACGGCCCGGTCACTGAAGTTGCGAATCGTTATGAGGACACCCAGTCCGAGCATGGACCATTGCGTGCCCTATAACTCCGCACTTCGAGCAGGTCGAAGCCCCCGACGGAGCCTTCTCAAATCCAAGAATTTGAATCTGGCAAACAATAATATGTGTGTTAGTATCCATTTATCTCATGTTCAACAAGACCACAGGCTCGACTTGCTGGTGTTTTTTCGGCGGGCGCTTGTGCGCATGAGCCATCGCCGCCCCGATCGTTAGCGGCTGACTTCCGTCCCCCAAAATGATCCGTTCGTCACCGGCGCTGCCGGATAGAAATCAGTGGTAAAGCTGTACCCGCAAGTGCCCTGCCGGGTAGCGCGGGTCCGCTCACTACACACGATAACCATCACCGGCTTGCAGCATTTGATCGCATGCAGGACGGCCACTTGATTCACTTCGAGGAGAACTGTATGCAAACGAACAGACGATGGCTCCAGGTACTCGCGACTCTGGTCGCCCCCCTATTCCTGGTACCGCTTCCGGCACCGGCGCAAACCTTCCGCGGCGGCATCAACGGCACGGTCACCGACTCTTCGGGAGCAGCGGTTCCCGGCGCTAAGGTAACGGCAATCGAAGTTGCCACCTCAACCGTACTCGAAACAGTTTCCTCAGGGGCCGGAGAGTTCTCGTTCAACGATCTTCCGGCGGGGGCTTACAACATCAAGGCCGAGGCATCCGGCTTCCAGACCGAGCAGGTCAACGGGGTTCAGGTGCTGGCGGGCAAGATGTACACGCTTCCCGTCAAGCTCAGCATCGCCCAAACGGCCACGACGGTCGAGGTAGCTGCGGATGCTCTGGCGCTGGACACGACAACGATTGCGCAGACGACGACCCTCGACAGCCAGGCGTTGCAGGATGTGCCGCTCAACGGGCGTGACTTTACCCAGCTGCTTGGCTCGTCGGTGTCCTTTTCCGGCTACAACAATTCCGGCTCAGTGAACGGAACCCGAACCGATCAGATCAACTACACAATTGACGGAACCGACAATAACGACCTCTATTTGCAGGTAGACGCTGTCAACCAGGGGGGCATCAGCGGCATTGCCGGCGTTGTCTACCCGGTCGAAGCCCTCGACGAGTATTCATTGCAGACGACGGGAAATAGTGAGTCCGGCCGAAGCCCCGGCGGCAACCTCAACGTGACCACGAAGTCGGGCACCAACCAGTTCCACGGCTCGGCCTATTACTACAACCGCAACGAGGCTTTGGCCGTTCTTTCGCCGTTCGTCACGCCCGGGTCGCCGGAACAGCCGCTGCGCAACCAGAACTACGGCGGATCGCTCGGTGGTCCCATCCGGCGCGACCACACCTTCTTCTTCCTGACTTACGAGGAGCAGAAGTTCGTGATCGGCGAACCGAATACCGTGACCGAGCCTTCTCCCGCTTATCAGGCTCTGGCGCTCGCGGAGCTGAACAAATACGGTGTGGCACCCAGCCAGGTCTCGGAGAACATCCTCAGCACGTTATGGGACCCCAGCGCCATTGCCAACCTTCCTGCGACCCCCGGCAACTACTCAAGCTCGGCGCCGCAAGCCGGTTACAGCCATAACGGCGTGGCCAAGATTGACCATAACTTCACTGATAAGAGCCGCCTGTCGGCTCGGTGGTACT
This sequence comes from Occallatibacter sp., assembly GCA_035508975.1. Classification (GTDB taxonomy): domain Bacteria; phylum Acidobacteriota; class Terriglobia; order Terriglobales; family Acidobacteriaceae; genus Telmatobacter. The sequence continues at coordinate 11,841 of DATJMC010000079.1, read as the reverse complement.
TCGGCCAGGGCTATGCCGACGCTCCGAGTTGCGTGTTTGTCTGCTCGTACCTGCCTGAGTACTTTCAGACCGTGCCTTCGCACATCCAGAACTACAACGTGGTGTGGAATTATGCTCTTCGCGCCAACCTGAGCAACCAGCTTGCCGCGGGCGTCAGCTACTTCATGCAGGACTTTGCCGATGAAGTGCATAGCCAGAATCCCCTCACGCTGGCCGGGCTCAACACAGGAGCAACGTTGTCGGGTGCCCCGCAACTCCTGATTAACGGATTCGACTCCATCGGCGTCACGCCGACCTCGGGACGCAACGACATCAGCGGCCAGCTTGCGGACACCCTCTCGTGGACGGTAGGCAAGCACCAGTTGCGCTTCGGCGGGGAGTTCCGCCGGGCCTACATCGACCTCTACTACAACTGGGGCGCTCGCGGGGCCTTCAATTTCGGCACCGGCCCCAGCCAACTTGGACCCTGGGCCAGCGATACGTCAGTTACCGACCCCAATGTATTGAACCTGGCCGATTTCCTCGCCGGTTATGCGTATACGTCCAGCATCACGCTCGGCACCCAGGAGCGCTTCTTCTACACCCACACGGGAACCGTTTTTACTGAGGATTCCTGGCAGGTTACGCCGAAACTGAACCTCAATCTCGGCCTGCGTTACGACTACCAGCAGCCCTTCTACACCAACAGTCCGAACCTGTCGTTCTTCGATCCGAACAGCGCCACCGGCCTCGTTGTCGCCGGCTCGGGCTCTGGTGCGCCCCAGTACATCTACAACAGCAACAAGGTCAACTTCTCGCCGCGTGTCGGCTTGTCGTACCAGGTGCTCAACGGCACGGTAGTTCGCGCGAACTTCGGCCTCTACTACGACCAGCCCGCGGGCCAGGCTTTCTTCGGCAATATCGGCATCCCCAACGGCGGTTCCGGCGGCGCCAATAACAACCCAGCCGGCAGCGAGCCGAACGAGTCCATCGTTCTCAACACGCCGAATCCTGCGCCCGTCTGGACGCTCAACCAGACCACGCCAATCTTCACACCGAGCCAGGGGCAGCCCACCGGCAGCAACATCGTCTCCATCTACTCGGCCGACCGCAACTTCAAAACGCCCTACGCCGAGATGTTCGGTTTGAATATTGAGCAGAGCCTGGGCAACGCCTGGCAGCTGAACGTCGGCTACGTGGGTTCAGCCAGCCGCCATAACCTGGTCTTGCAGGACATCAACCAGAATGCCCTGGGAGGCGACCAGAACCCCGCGACCGTGACCGTGGGCACGAACACGTTCCCCTACCAGCAGTCCACGCGTCCCTACTTCAGCAAGTTTCCCAACTTTGGCATCATCAATCAGCTCAACTCCGCTGCTTCGTCCAGCTACAACGCGCTGCAGGTTACCCTGCGGAGCAGCACCTGGCATGGATTCACCAGCCAATTCGCCTACGCATGGAGCCACAATCTGGACGATTCGAGCGTCTTTAACAACCTCCCGCAGAACTCGTTGAATCTTCACGGAGACTGGGGCAATGCGAACCAGGACATCCGCAACCACTTCTCGTCTTATCTCAACTACGCGATCCCTGCCTTCGGACACGGACCGCAGGCCTTGACGCACGGCTGGGAGGTCAACGGCATTCTGAAATTCCAGAACGGCGAACCCGTTAACGTCCTTACCGGCCAGGACAACAGCGGTACGGCCGAGAATGAGGACCGTGCCACCATCACCGGACCGGCCCTCAACAGCGACCGTTCGGTGCAGTCGCATGCCTATGCGCAATACCTGAATCCAGCCAGCTTTGCTGTGCCGGCGGAAGGTACGTACGGTAACCTGGGCCGGAACCAGGTCGTTGGTCCCGGCTTCGGCGACGTGGATCTATCGCTGCTGAAGAACACTCCCATCTATAAGGAGCGAGTCAACGCGCAGTTCCGCGTGGAGATGTTCAACGTCTTCAACCGTACCAACCTGGCACAGCCGCTGAACAACCTTGGTTACGGTTCGGCGTTCGGCTGGAGCACCTCGACCATTGGCGTCTCTTACGGCGCGCCAGGCATCGGCTCCGGCGAGCCCTACAACACCCAACTTGCCCTGAAGATTATCTTCTAGAGATTTTTCAGGCAGTTCGTTGAGCCGGCCCAATGCGGCCGGCTCTTTTGTTTTTGCAGAAACCGTCGCCCCCTATTTTGATCGCGGATTCGCCTCGACCGAGACTGAGGTTGCTCGATTCGCGAAATCCCTGGGCATGCCCGCGCGGAGATGGTCATTTCGCTGTTCAAACAGCGGAACCGTCGCTCGCGTAAGCTAGTCCAGAGGCGCCCCGAACCTTGGCAGTCGCCGGACGGGGCATCCATTAGAAACGTCGCAGTAGGATTCGATGCGGGCCAAGGAGAGAGCCCATGTTTGAGATGATGAATGCCGGCGGCAATCCCGCTCGCACCTTGGTGTCGGTGCGGCCGGAAGATGAATCGACGCAGCAGGTCGGCCTGGTTGAAGGCCGCGGATACAACGGTCGCCCCGTGGATGCCTCGGAGGCGCTGGCGCGGCGACTCGAACGCTCTGAAGTGATCGATCCGGTCGTTCCCGTATCGATGGCCGAGGAAGAGGTCAATCCGGTCTTCCCTGGAACTCTGGACCTGCGCATTCCGTCCAGCATCCGTACCGAAGCCCGGGAACCGTTGCCATGACGACCGATCTCTATCAGACTCCGCTGCGCTACGGCAAAGCATATGACGAGCTCTCCGCCGATGGCGTGAATCCGCGCGCGCACTGGGCGCAACTGATGGAATCACTACGCGCCATCGGGCCCGAGGAGTTGGGACGGCGTTGTCTTCGAGCGGAGCGCCGCATCCGAGAGAATGGCATCACCTACAACATCTACAGCGATCCCCTCGGCGCCAACCGGCCATGGGAGATCGATATTGTCCCATTCCTGATTGCGGCCGACGAGTGGCGTTATATCGAGCAGGGAATCATTCAGCGCGCGAGATTGCTGAGCCTGATTCTCGAGGATCTTTACGGATCCCAGTCGCTGCTGAAGAGCGGCCATTTCCCGGCCGAACTTCTCTACGCCAATCCGGCATTCTTGCGGCCTATGGTCGGTGTGCGCGTTCCTTCACATTCGTATCTCCACATGCTGGCAGTTGACCTCGCCCGCTCGCCTGACGGCCAATGGTGGGTGCTCTCCGATCGCACCCAAGCTCCTTCGGGCAGCGGCTACGCCCTGGAGAACCGCACCATTGTCTCCGACGTCTTGCCGAACATTTTTAACAGCTCGAATGTCCTGCGGCTTGCTCCATTTTTCCGCGCCCAGCGCGATGCGCTCGCGTCCATGGCTGAACGCAATAATCCACGCATTGTGCTGCTTACTCCGGGCCCCCACAACGAGACTTATTTCGAGCACTCGTACATCGCGCGATACCTGGGTTTCGCTCTGGTTGAGGGAGCCGACCTCACGGTGCGCGATCGCCGCGTCTATCTCAAGACCGTCGAAGGGCTGGAGCCCGTCGACGTGATCCTTCGAAGAATCGACGACAGCTTCTGCGATCCGCTGGAGTTGCGCAGTGATTCTCTGCTTGGCGTGCCCGGCCTCGTCGACGCCGTCGTTGCCGGGAACGTGAAGGTCGCCAACGCTCTTGGCAGCGGTGTGATCGAGACGGCTGCTATCATGCCGTTTCTTCCAGGGCTTTCCAGGCACTTGACCGGAGAGCGTCTGAAACTTCCGTCGGTTGCGACCTGGTGGTGCGGACAATCGTATGCATTCGACTGGGTGATCAAGCATCTTGATTCGGTTGTTCTGAAGCCGGCGTTTCCATCCCGCGGAATGGAGCCGGTGTTTGCCGCAAATCTGGAGCAGGCGGAAAAGGGGAAGCTCACCGCAGAAATAAAGGCGTTCCCTCATGAATATGTGGCGCAGGAGCAGGTCGCTCTATCCCACGCTCCGGTCTGGGACAACGGCCACCTCTTTTCGCGCAGCGTGGTGCTGCGAGCCTACGTGATCAATACGGGCGATGGCTGGACGGCGATTCCCGGTGGACTGGTGCGCGTCGCCGAAGCCGAAGGCTCAGTGGTGTCGATGCAGCGCGGCGGACATAGCAAGGATGCGTGGGTCTTGTGGGACGCCCCCGTGGACACTTTCAGCCTGTTGCGCCCGCGTAACCAGCCGGTTCCATTGCGTCGCGGGTCAGCCGACGTTCCGAGTAGCGTTGCCGACAAGGTTTTCTGGTTGGGAAGATATGTCGAGCGTGCCGAGAACACGGCCCGAATCGTACGAGCGATGATTTCCCGCGTGCGGCGAGCCGATCCGAGACATCTCGGGTACCTGATCCGTCTGCACAGTTGCTTGAAATCAAGGCATAGCAAGTTGCCAAAAGCAAAAAGGAGCCGTCCGACCCCACCAGAATTTGAGCGGGAATTAGTCTCCGTGATCTCTGATGCGAAGCGGACGGATAGTCTGGCTTCTATCCTTTCAGAGGTAAGTCGCGTTGGCAATAGCGTTCGCGAGCGGCTGTCGGCCGACATGATGATCCTGATCGGACAGTTACGCACCTCACTTGAGATGGAGCGGGATATGCAGATTCCCGAATATCCGGAAACGCTTACGCGCTGTCTGGAGTTGCTGTCTGCATTCTCCGGAATGGAGCGAGAAAACATCAATCGTGGTTTGGGTTGGTTGTTCTTGAGCATCGGCCGGCGTCTTGAGCGCGCCATCTATCTGACGCGGCTCCTGAGACAGATCACGCACCCACTCGTTGAGCAGGAATGGCCGCTGCTTGAGTGCCTGCTCGAAGTTGGAGACAGTACGATGACCTACCGGACCCGCTACTATACGACGCTTCAACCAATTGCAGTGGTGGACGTGCTGATGGCGGACGAAAGCAATCCTCGGTCTTTGGATTTTCAACTTGCGCATCTCCTAGATCTGTATCAGAAGCTTCCCAGGCACATGGCTGACGATCTTAAGGCTATGCAGGATGCGCTGGCGATGCTGCGCAGTTTCGATTTGCGTATACTCGGGGACAGCTTGCCCAGCGAGCCTTCGCAGATCAAGAATTTCGAAGGCCTACTTCAGCTCGAAAATTTCCTGGAAGGTCTGGAACGACTGCTCCCTTCATGGTCAGATAATCTCTCGAGCCGGTATTTCAGCCACGCTCGCACGCTCCCGATCAGCATAGGCCTATGATCTATAAAATCGTCCACCGCACGGCTTACAAGTACAAATACCCTGTGTCGGTTGGCAGCCATGTCGCTTGTCTCAAGCCGCGCACACTGGCCCGTCATCACCTGGCGCAAAGCGAATTGCAAATTGTACCGAGCCCTGCCACATTGACTGAGCGGTTCGATTATTTTGGCAATCACCAATATTTTTTCACCATTGAAGAGCCACACGATGAACTGATTGTTGAAGCGCGCAGTCGCGTTGTCATGGAAGAGGTACCGCAAGATGTTCATTCCCCTTCCGTTCCATGGGAGGAGGCAGTCACGAGCCTGCCAGCGGATCTCAGCCCTGAGGCTCTCGAAGCTTATCAATTCCGGTTCGAATCACCGCGGATCAGGCTACGGCCGGAGTTCGCGCGCTATGCCAAACAGTCGTTCACTCCCGGGCGGCCCTTGGTTGAAGCGCTGTTGGATCTGACGAGGCGCATTCATCATGATTTTAGCTTCGATGCAAAAGTGACCACGGTCAGAACTCCGATTGAAGAAGTCTTTCGGAAGAAGCGCGGAGTCTGCCAGGACTTTGCTCACATTCAAATCGCCTGTCTTCGCTCCATCAACCTGCCTGCGAAGTATGTGAGCGGATATCTGCGCACCTATCCGCCTCCCGGACAACCGCGAATGATCGGCTCCGACGCTTCCCACGCATGGGTGTCCGCCTTTTGCCCTGGACTCGGCTGGTTCGATGTGGATCCCACCAACGATGTCGTTCCCTCAACCGGCCATGTCACGATCGCCTGGGGCCGCGACTTCGGCGACGTCAGTCCCCTGCACGGCCTGATTCTCGGCGGCGGAGCTCATACCCTGAAGGTCGGAGTTGACCTCGAAGCGATAGAAGAAGCAGTCGAGCCCTGATCGGCGCCGTCAGCCTGGAATCGCAGCTTCCTCTACCTCCGACACGACGAAGAAGTTCCACAAATCAGCCTGTCCAAAAGAAGTCGTCATGGCCACATCGGAGGCGTCCCGTCCCGTAGCCATTAGAATGCGCCCCAGCCTCGGTTGATTGTTGCGGGCATCAAAGGCCCACCATCTGTTATCGAGATACGCCTCGAACCACGCGCTGAAATCCATCGGCAGGCGCAGAGGAACTCCGATGTCTCCCAGATACCCGGTGGCGTAGCGCGCCGGAATGTTAAGAGCTCGACAAAACGTGATGGCGAGGTGCTGATAATCGCGGCATACGCCGACGCCTTCCGAGTACACATCGAGGGCGGTCTTCGTCGGACGAGCCTGCTGATAGTCGAACAAGATTCGATTGTGGACCCAATCGCAAACCGTCTGCACCCTGCCCCACCCCGGCCGGACGTTTCCGAATAGCTCATACGCAATGCTTGAAAGCCGATCCACCTCGCAATAGCGGCTATTCAGCAGATACATGAGCACCTCATCCGGCAAGTCGCCAACCGGTGACTCGCGAGCAGACAAATTCACTTCATCCGGTTCATCCGACTGCCGAATCAACGTTGAACCCGAAAGGCGCAACAACCCTGGAGGCGCAACGAATCGCGAACAGCGATTCCCAAAGCTGTCTATATATTGGGTAATCTTAAGCTCCGGTTCAGTCTTCAATTCATCCGGTTCCACGAGATCGCTTGCTCGAGAGGGATGGACGCTGAGCAGCGCGACCATGGCGACACTGGTCGGAATCTGGAACTGAATGTCGTACCCAACTCGAATCAACATCTTGAACCTCGTGCCGCAAGAAGTGCTCTCGCTCAGATTTGGATGGGAAATGATGGTACGTCTCCGTCATCTCATTGAATTGGATGCATGAAACGAGAAGAGACTGCTTTTTGATTCGGCAGGCTCGCAATTTTCGGCCATTTCTCCGACGATTGTCAGGATCCAATCCCCCCAACGTCCTGCAGTCCAAGATCGCAGTTGCGACTCGATCGTGGCCCTCTCCGGAAATAGTTGATAGCCAATTGAAAAATAAAATCGAACTGAATCAACCTATCGCAGCCCCTGCTGCTCATGGCTGCGTCAAGGCAGTGTCCGCCGCGCCAGCGGCTTCGTTCAAGTCGCCTTTCCGACAAAGTGAACGGCGGTGTTGGCGCTGTTCTGAGTTCCAATCTCCGATCAGTCCTGAAATGTCGACAAGTGCAGCCGATGCTATCCATCCTCTACTCATCGCGTAATAGCACCAGCGGATCAACGGCCAATGCGCGCCGCGCGGGGATCCAGGCTGCGATCATGCCCAGCAAGAGCATGGTCGCGGTGACACCGCCCAGCACCATGGGATCTTTGGGGGTGGCCTGGTAGACGATGAAGGAAAGCACCCGCGTGGCGAGCATCCCCAACCCCAGCCCGGCAACCGAGCCGATCGCCAGGAGGCGGCAGGCGCGGCCCAGGGAGGTGCGCAGAACCTGTTGCCGGTTCGCGCCGAGCGCCACCCGGATTCCCAGCTCGCGCAGGCGCTTGCTCACGACATAGGAGGCCATACCGAAGATACCTGTGACCGCAAGCATCGCACCCAGAGCGCCGAGAACCCCAAGGGCCACCGTGGCTACACGGGCGGCAAAGAGCGCGGAATCCAGCTGCTGGGTGAAGGTTGTCACCCCGAGAGGCAAGGCGGAATCCAATCCGTGAATCGTTGTGTCGAGAGCCCGGGCAATCTCCTGAGGATCCCGCCGCGAGCGCACCACAAGCCAAGTACTGCTCGACTCGTGCTGCTGATAGGAGAAGAACATGGCGGGCTTCGGGTCCTCGGTAAGGGTGCGGTATTTACCGTCTTCCACCACCCCCACTACTTCAGCGCGCTCCTTTGCCCAATACTTGAAATGCCCTCCAATCGCCTTCTGCACGGAGCCGAAGACTTTTTCGGCAAAACGGCGGTTCACGACGGCCACTTTGGGAGCCACCTTGTCGTCGCGAAAACTGATGTCCCTGCCCGCCAGCAGCCTGGTTCCCGCAGCCGCCATGTATCCCGGAGACACCCTATAGGTCATCGCATCGGCGGCGTAGTTGGTGGGGCGGAGATCGGTAGTCGTGTCTGAATACACGTACGAGTCGCCGCTGCCCAGGCCCAGCGGGACATTATCAATGAATCCTGCTGACATTACGCCGGGAATGGCTGCGACCGCATCCAGCATGCGGCGTTGCATCTGCGGAACGCGGTCGCCTTCGTATCCTGCCATGCGCAGGTCGGTGTTGGCCAGCATCACGTTCCCTGGATCGAACCCGCAATTGGTGTGTAGCGAATGCGCCAGGCCCCGAACCGCCACGAGAGAGGAGGTCACCAGCACCGCACAAATGGCGATTTGGACAACGAGCAGAACGTCGCGCACCGAGAGTCGCTTCAATCCGTCGCTGCTCATCCCGGTGCGGATGATTTGCCAGGGATCGGCCCGTAAGACCTGTCGCACCGGCACCATCCCGAAGAGCAAACCGCTCAAAAGCGCCAGCAGCAGCGCAACCGCGTACGTGCGAATGTCGGGGTTGACCGGCACACTAATGGGAATGTGCGGAATGGGCTGCCATGCGCTGAGCGCGTGCAGGACCACAATGCCGCCAGCCAAGCCAGTGAGGCCGCCAACGATTGAAACCAGCACCGACTCTGTGAGAAGTTGCCGCAGGATGAGCCGGCGGGGCGAGCCCAGCGCCAGCCGCAGCGCCACCTGCTTGGCGCGATCGGAAGCGCGCGCAGCGAACAGGCTGCCGAGGTTGGCGCATGCGGCCAGCAGAATGAGCCCCGCAAGCAACGTAAGTCCGCCCATAAAGGCCTTGGCCGGCTCGCCCAGCATGTCGCCCATCAGGCCAGGGTGGGCAAGCGAGAGCTTCAGCCCGTCGTCGTCATTGGGATACGTTCTGGACAGCACCGTTGCCACGCTGTTCAGGTCCGCAGTCGCTTCCTGCGGGGTAACGCCCGGCTTCAGGCGTCCGATGAGCATGCTGGAGTGGTTGCTGCGATACTGCAGCCCGTTTTGTCCCTGCACCAGTGGTTCCTCGAGAAGCGGGATCCACATGGCCGGCGCAAAGAACAATTCAGTTCCTTCAAATCCCTTCGGAGCTACGCCAATCACCGTCATGGGGTGCTTGTTGATCTGCAGTGTCCGGCCGATGACGCTCCGTTCGTCGTGAAAGTAGCTATGCCAGAACGCATAGCTGAGCACTACGTATGGCGCGCTGTTGTAGCCTTTCTCGTCGGAGGCATGATAAAAGCGGCCGAGGAAGGGCTGAACGCCGAGCGCATCGAAATAATTCCCGCTGGCCATATACGGCCACGCCGTGGATGGATTTCCCCCCGCGTCGACGCCCACGGGACCAACGATGTCGAACGCCAGGATGCTGGAGAACGTGTGGTTCTTGTCACGCAGGTCTACGTAATCCGGATAGGACTGCGACGGTGTATTTCCTCTTTCGAAGGCACGCTGCACCAAGAAGAGGTTTGCGGCATCGGGCAAGTTTACCGGCCGCAGCACTACCGCGTTCAAAACGCTGAACACTACTGCGTTGGCGCCAATACCGAGCGCCAGCGTGACGACCGCCGTCAGGGCGAACCCGGGCGACTTTACCAATTGCCGGAAGGTGTATCTTAGATCGCCGAACATGATGATTCGTACGCGAGCTGTTGAGCCTGAGTTCCCGAAAGCGCGCGAAGAAAAACACGAACAGTGACCCTGCTCACTGTAACCGGCGAGAGATGGATGAAGATCTCGCCATCAGAAGGGCAGCTAGGATCAGCTCGTGGAACTTGGGTTCATGTGCAAACAAATCGCACGACTGCTTATCACATTTCGTCGCGACCAGCCTGAATCGGTCCGATAATCCCTCAAGACCTCCTCAAAACTAATTCATCTGAGCGACTATTGCGACGAAGTGACCCAGTTGACTGCCCAGGAATGTGGATGCTCTTTTCGATTCTTTTGGGAAAATGATCCGTCCCAATATAAATAATGTGAAGTCAGCCAGGTCAGTTTTCGCGGGAGCAATTCGGTGGTTTGGTCCGTCATTTACCGAGCACTAACTGAGCGTCAACCAACAACTACTTCTTCGAGCACAGGTCTAACGGGACTGTACCTTTGTTTCCGGCTACAGTTTGATGGCAAGAAGCGCTGAAGAGAGGCACTTCCCATGTGCGTCGAGGGCCAAAGACCGGGTCACGCTGTATTGCCGCTTTCGGCGAAGGACGAAGTTTAGCGCGCCAAGCTGTGGGAGTTCGTAGCGAGAGACTGGACCTTCAAGAATTTCGGAAAAGTGTTTTTCCACGCGCTCTGCCGTTACGTGTTGCTCGAGCAGCGGATAATCCGCGCTCCTGTATGCAATCAGGGATAGTGTGACAAGGTTTCCCTTGTCGCCGGCGCGAGCATGGGCAATTTCACTTAGGCGCATATCAAGACTCCTCGTAGTGAACCGTATGCGTAATTGCACCGCGTGGGATCAGCGCGGAGTGGATTGCGATGACCTCTCTCGTCGATCCTGCAGCTCCGCCGCCTGCTGCCGGGCCGTTCGTGTAGAGTGCTTCAACTTCCCTGGGAACGCGAGCAGCCAACTTCTGCGAAGCCGCTCGACCTGTGGCACGCAGGCGTACCTCGTACGGTGCGGGAGCATTTGCCGAAAGCGTCGGACCGTGAATGGAATTTAGGCCGACAAGATCGAAGCGCAACTCTGAAATACCGGCATCGCGGAGGCGCTCTGCGAGCACATCGCGGGCGAGTTCGGCACGAAGCGTTGCATTGGGGCCAGCGTAGGAGATTTGCCCCTCGCCGATGAACCCGTCGTGGTATCCGAGAGACACCTTCAGCGTGCTTGGGCGCGCATGGCCTCGGCCCCCGAGTACCCGCACACGGTCCATACCGGTTTCTTCGATCGAGACATGAGAGAGATCCGCGATGACGTCAGGGGTGTAGTACGCGGATGGGTCCTCAATTTCATAGAGAAGCTGCTCGGTGCAGGTCGAGCGGTTGAGTAGACCGCCTGAACCCTCAATCTTGGTGAACTCTGCCGAGCCGTCGTCGTTGACCTCGGCGAGAGGGAATCCCAGATGCGCCAGATCCGGTACTTCCTTATAGCCCGGATCGGCGAAGTAGCCGCCTGTCAGCTGGCCAGCACACTCCAGTAGATGCCCGACGACAGTTCCCTGACCGAGGGCATCCCAGTCATCGAGAGCCCATCCAAATTCGTGGATCATGGGTGCGAGAAACAGTGCTGGATCGGCAATACGGCCAGTAATGAGGATGTCTGCATGGGCGTCTAGCGCTTCGAGGAGCGAGGCCACTCCGAGATACGCGTTGGCGGATACCCAGGTTTTTGGATCCGGTATCTCTCCTTCGAGAGACTTGATGACGAGGTCGCCGCCGCGCATGGGGGCAAGCACATCATCGCCCGTGATGGCGGCGATTCGCAGCCCGCGTAAACCAAGGCGGCCCGCTATATCGCGTGTAAGGGAAGCGGCTGCGAGCGGATTGGCCGCACCCATATTGGTGATAATGCGGATTCCACGTGCAGCGCAGATCGGCAGCACGGCTTCCATGCGCTCTTCGAGAAAAGGATCAAAACCGCCTTTCGGATTAGCGAGGCGCGCCCTCTGCGCCAGAGCGATGGTACGCTCAGCGAGGCATTCGAACACAAGATATTGAAGTCGTCCTTTTGCTGCGATCTCGACGGCAGGATCGATCCTGTCACCCGAATATCCCGCTCCGCA
>DATJMC010000078.1:0-12548 GCA_035508975.1 Occallatibacter sp. | reverse complement strand
GGTTTCGTGGCTTCCGTCGTACGGGCCGGAGATGCGGTCGGGGACGTCGAACTGCCACGTGCGGATTGCGCGCGAGCCGATCGATTCGCCGCTGGTTCCGACGCCGAGCGTCCTGATCGCGATGAACGAGCCTTCGCTGAGAAAGTTTGCCGCGTCGGTCGAAGCCGGCGGCTGGATTATTTACAACGGCGAGGCGATGCCGGCTGACCTGGAGCGCGCGGATGTGCATGTGCTGGCACGGCCGTTTCTGGAGGTGGCAAACAAGCTGGGCGATGCTCGTGCGGCCAACATGGTGATGCTGGGGGCGGTGGCGGAGATCAGCGGCGCGGTGCCGCAGCCGCACATTGACGCGGCGCTGCGCAGGCTGGTGAGAAATCCGAAGTGGATTGAGCTGGACGAACGCGCGATGGCCAAGGGCAGGGAGCTGGCGTGCGGTTGCGTTGCACCTCCAGCTTGACGTTTGGGAAGCTTCGCGGCCGGATTATTTTCAATTTGGACTGGGGCGGATGGCGCGGGGAGATCCAGTGGATGCCTTGCGGGCGCCCTGTTCGGCAGGGCGCCCACAAAGGCCGGCGCGGCAACCCACGCCGCGGCGGTGGCCCGATGATCCGGACTTACTTGCTCATGATGTCGAGAGCATAGTAGTCGGCGCGGCCACTCTGATCAGTGAAATGGGTGAAGGATTCGACGAAGAGGGCGCCTTTGAGGAGACGAGCGGTGACGGCCACTTCGGCGAAGTCGAATTTGTAATTGGCGATGAGTGAAGTGGCGGGCGCCGATGCTACGTTCTCGGCGTACATGCGGGCCGGGGCCTGGCCCCAGTCGCAGGGGTTCGGATGGCATGCGCCGAAGGCATGCACGACGATCTCGTTGCCCTTGAGGGAGACCATGAGACGGACGAGGTCGCGGGTGTCATGGCTGATGTTGACCCAGGTGCCTACGAGGTTCTCTGCGGAAACCACGATGGGAGTGTGGGGTGTCTTGATGCCGAGGCGCTCACGCTCTTTTTCGAGGATGTGGGAAGGAGCCCGAAATTCTTCCTTCGTGCCAATGGGGGACATGAGACAAACTCCTTTCTTGAGGTCGACGTGGAGCGTGCCGCCGTCTCCGCGGAGAGAGCGCGCTCCGGACCGTTCTCGAGGAACTGAATTCTGGCCCGTTGAGGGTTAGCGAATCGCGCATCCAGAGCGCGATGGCGGGTTTTGCCGCAGTGACTGATAAGGGAAGGTGGACGCGTCGCGCTGGCGCGGTCCTCACTGCGCGGAACATTGGAGGCCGTGGGTGCTCGGGAGTCTGTGACGCGGGGTACAGAGGCGGGTGATGAGGGGTGGGGATGTTGCTGCTTTCTTTGCGACATGGGGAAAAGCAGATCTTTCGCTCCCAACCGGGTGACGGGCCTGTCGCCGGGCGCGGGGCTCGGCCCCATAACCCGCCGAGGCCCAGGATGGCCGAGAGGGCGTTTCTCCTCCGGAAAATGAAGTTCCCGGTACAATAGGAGAGTGAGCAAAACTTCCCAACCCACGGCACCCACCGTGGGCTTTATTTCGTTAGGCTGCCCGAAAAACCTGGTGGATTCCGAGGTGATGATGGGCCTGCTGGACCGCGCCGGGGCGCGGTTGACGGCGCGCCCGGAGGACGCCGATGTGCTGGTCGTGAATACCTGCAGCTTTATCGATACGGCCAAGCAGGAGTCGGTAGACACGATCCTGGAGATGGTGCGGCACAAGATGGAGGGGCGAGCCAAGAGGGTCGTTGTGGCGGGATGCCTGGTGGAACGGTATCGCGACGAGATCCGGAAGAATATTCCGGAAGTGGATGCGGTGGTGGGGACCGGGGAGCTGGAGTCGATCTTAGAAGCGGCGGGGATTGCTGCTCCGACTGCGCAGGCGCCCTCGCCGTTCACGATTTTGAGCGGACCGGCCGCTGTGCGGGAAGGTCGCGAGGCGGGAGCGGGGACGCACAAGGCAGTTTCCTCAGGGGTTAAAGCCCCTGCATCAAGCGATGGCGAGGTGAACGAGCTGAAGCCGATACCCTTGACGCGCGAGGCGGGAACTTCTGCGCTGGAGCCGGCAGATTCCACGCTCGAGGCCGCAGGTTCCAGGTCAGGGCCCAGAGCCTTCACACAGACGGCCGGAGGCTCGGGGAACAGCGGAACAGGTTTTCGGGCGGAAGGGGATCATCGCGAGCGACAGGGGCGATTCGATCGCGAAGAGTGGGATGGCGCTGGGCATGTGCTGCCAACATATCTCTACAACGAAGCGACCCCGCGGGTCTTGTCGACGGGGCGGACGTCAGCGTACATCAAGATCGCCGAGGGCTGCGATCATCCGTGCAGCTTCTGCATCATTCCCAACCTGCGAGGGAAGTTTCGTTCGCGGCGGTTTGAGTCCGTGGTGGCAGAAGCGCAGCGGCTGGTGGCGAGCGGTGTCCGCGAGATCACGCTGATCGGACAGGACACAACGTGCTATGGCGAAGACCTGGGGCTGAAGGATGGACTCGCGACCTTGCTGGATGCACTGGCGGGGATCGAGGGACTGCGGTGGCTGCGATTCCTGTATGCGTATCCCAACCGGATCACGGGGCGGCTGCTGGAGACGATCGCGAAGCACGACAACATCTGCAAGTACCTGGACGTGCCGCTGCAGCATGCGTCGCCGGAAGTGTTGAAGCGGATGAAGCGGGGCGCGAACGCGGAGATTTTCCTGAAGACGCTGGAGAAGGTGCGGGCGGCGGTGCCAGGGATTGCGCTGCGCACATCGTTCATCGTGGGATTCCCGGGCGAGTCGCTCCGCGATTTTGAGATTCTGGAGGAGTTCATCGGCGAAGCGAAGTTCGACTGGCTGGGCGTTTTCAATTACTCGCATGAAGAGGGCTCGTCTGCGTTTGCGCTGGACGGGCAGGTGGCGAAGCGCACGATTGAAGCGCGCAAGAATCGGCTCATGAAGGTGCAGCAGAAGATCAGCAAGCAAGCAAAGCAGGAGTGGGTGGGACGCGAAGTGACGCTGCTGGCCGAGGGCGAGAGTGAAGAGACGGAGTTGTTGTGGGAGGGCCGCACCGAGTTTCATGCGCCGGAGATCGATGGCAAGGTCTACATTAACGACTTCGGCGACCTGGAAGGGCTGGAAGCGGGGCGATTCTATCGCGCAGTGATCACCGAGGCGCATGAGTATGACGTGGTGGCGCGGGTGGTGAGCGGGCCGCTGTAGAGGCGGGGCAGAAGATGCGCAGAAGAGATCCGAAGCGGCTCCGTTGTTTTGCAGCTTGACCAGCCTCGGCTCAGCCGACAGGCGCTTCCATTCGGGGCCGCTGAAGTAGGCGAGCGGCGTGGTCGTGCTGGTGAGAAAATTGTCGTAGGCAAGTTGTCTGGAGACGCGCGGTGCCCGCAAAGAAGAAATCGACAAAGATGCTGCATTGCCCGACGTGCGGGATGCCGGTGCGCCGGGAGGACGAGGACTTCCCATTCTGCAGCGACCGCTGCCGCAAGATCGACCTGGGCAAATGGGCGATGGGGGTTTACAAGATCAGCTCGCCGGTGATTGATCCGGAAGTGCTGGAGGACCTGGGCGGGTTGAAGGGCGGCCATCCGCGAGGCGGGGATGAATAGCTCGTCGACAGCTGCTGCTCCGGTGGAGAACAAGCGCAAGACGATGTGGGCTTGGGCGGTGGCGACGTTTTTTGGGGCTGGGTTTGGCAAGCCTGGGCCGGGCACGTGGGGATCGGTGGCGGCGGTGCTGTTGTGGGCGGCATTCGCGGGCCTGGCACACCCTGACGCAGAGAAGCTTTTGCTTGTGTTGCTCGGGGGAATTGCTCTGGCGATTGCTTTCGGGGTTCCGGCGGCGACGATTGCGGAACGCGAGAGCGGGCGGCATGATCCTGGATTTGTGGTGATTGATGAAGTGGCGGGGCAATGGATTGCGCTGCTGGGGAGCCATGCGAGTTGGCGCCAAGGGCTGCTGGCGCTGCTGCTCTTTCGGCTTTTCGATATCACGAAACCTTTTCCGGTCAGGCGTTTGGAGAAGCTTCCGGCGGGAAGCGGTATCGTCTTCGACGATGTAGCCGCCGGGCTGTATGCTTTGGGAGTAGGTTGGCTGCTGCGACATGTCATTCCGTCGCTGCTGCGCTGAGGCGAAGGATGGGCCGCACAGGATCACAATCCGCGACGAACGAAGTGTTCGCCGATCCGCGCATCGACGGAGTGGTTCCGGCGTCGGCGTTGCCGCTTGGGGAAGTGGAGTTGACGGGGATCAATCTCGGGCCGCACGCGGCTGGTCCGCCGGTGGTGCTGGTGGGGACGCATCCGGCACACGTGCTGATGAGCCGGCCGAGCCGATTGAATTTCAGGGTTCCGGACCAGGCGAGCACGGGATTGATTGAAGTGCGCTCGCCGGTAGGGGTGAGCAATGCCGCGCCGCTGCGGGTGGCGCGGGAGCTGAGCAATGGATTGCACCCGGTGACGAGCCCCGCGGTGAGCCGGTCGGGCATGATCTACGCGACGATCTCGGGACCGCGCGGGAAGCAGACACCGGTGTCGGTGGTGCGCATCAGCTCCGATGGGAGAGCGACGCCATTTGTGACGGGGATTATGAATGCGACGGGGCTGGCTTTCAGTCCTGACGGGGATCTGTTTGTGACCTCGCGCGCCGAGGGGAACGTGTATCGCGTGGACGGCGCGGGGGAATCGACGTTGTACTCCGAAGGCATGGGGGTGGCGACGGGAGCAGTGTTCGATCGCGAGGGAAATCTTTTTGTGGGCGACCGCAGCGGAACGATTTTCAAGATCGATCCGCAGCGAAAGATTTTTGTATACGCGACGCTCGAGCCCAGTGTTTCGGCGTATCACCTGACGGCTGATCTGGAGGGGACGCTCTACGTGACGGGTCCGACGCTTTGCTCGAACGACACGATCTGGGCGATCAATTCGCATGGGGAAACGCGGGCGTGGTTTCGCGGCCTTGGCCGTCCGCAGGGGCTAGCTCTCTCGAGCAACGGGGACGTGTATGTGACCGCGTGTCTGAAAGGGCGGCGGGGACTGGTGCGGGTGACGTCAGCTGGAGACGCGGACATTGTGCTGAGCGGCAGCAACCTTGCGGGCGTGGCATTTTCGCCCTTGGGGACGACAGTCCTGACGACGAACGAGGCAGTTTATGATGTGGACTTGGATGTAGAAGGAATGACGCTGTTTTAGCGGCCCATCGATCATTGGTGTCCGCGCGTCCGCGGAGATTCAAAATCCATCCGGCGAAGTTAGATCATCTGGGGATGATGAGCGAAGCCAAAGACCAGAAGGCAGGAGCCAGGCGCCGCAGTTATGAAATCGGAGATTATTGCCGTCGGATCCGAGATGCTGACGCCGTTTCGGCAAGACACCAATTCCCTTTACATCACCGAGAAGCTGAACGAGATCGGCGTGACGGTGGCGTTCAAGACGATTGTGGGGGATCGCCGCAAGGATCTTGTGAACGCGATCCGCACGGCGCTTTGCCGCACCGACATTCTGATCCTGGTGGGCGGCCTGGGCCCGACAGAGGATGACCTGACGCGCGAAGCGGTGGCCGAGTCGATGGGGTTGCAATTGCGGCGCGAGCCCTCGCAGGTGGCTGCGCTGCACGCGCGGGCGGCGACGTGGCGCATTTCGATGCCGGAAAACAACCTGAAGCAGGCGGACGTAATCCAGGGAGCGACGGTGCTGCCGAACGCGAACGGCAGCGCGCCTGGGCAGTGGCTGGACACGATGTTCCAGGGCTACCGCAAGCTGGTGATGCTTGTGCCGGGACCGCCGCACGAGTGCCGCGCGCTTTTTGATACGGAGTGCCTGACGCGGCTGCGGGACGAGTTGCCGCCGCGGGCCATTGCGGTGAGGACGCTGAAGGCGGCGATGATTCCCGAATCGCAGGCCGATAAATTGCTGGCGCCGATTTACGCGGAGTACAAGGACGTGGAGACGACGATTCTGGCGCACAACGGCGACATCCAGCTGACGCTGATCTGCGCGAAGGGGACGATGGCGGCGTCGAACCAGCGGGTAGACGACCTGGCGGGCAAGCTGGAAGAAGCGCTGGACGACTGGCTCTATTCGTCGGAAGGCGAGTCGCTGGAGCAGATCGTGCTCTACTACCTTGGCCTGCGGCAGGCCACGCTGGCGGTGGCGGAGAGCTGCACCGGGGGCCTGGTGGCACAGAGGATCACCTCGGTGCCGGGAAGCTCGCGCTCGTTTCTGGGGGGTGCGGTGGTTTATTCCGATCCGCTGAAGACTTCATTTGCGAATGTTGCGCCGGACCTGATTGCGCAGCATGGTGCGGTGTCGGCGGAAGTGGCTTGCGCGATGGCGGAAGGGATACGCAAGCGGACGGGCGCGACGCTGGGCCTGGGGGTGACGGGGATTGCGGGACCGAGCGGTGGAACGGAAGCGAAGCCGGTGGGCCTGGTGCACTTCGCGGTTTCAGACGCGCAGAAGACGGATTCGTTCAATCGCACGTTTCGAGGGGACCGGGACCGGGTGCGGCAGTGGGCGTCGCAGCAGGCGCTGGACCTTATTCGCCGGAAGCTGATGTAAGCCCGGGGGACGGTGAGGGCGATGCCTGCTTGATGGCTGGGCCGCCAGATATTCATCTCGAATTCGCAACGTCGTAACCCAAGCCGCATGACGGAGCGCCAATAATCCTCACGTGCCGCGACAACGCAGCACGACGAGAGGAATTCCCCATGTCCCACGAAGCAGCGCACCATCACAGACAGGCAGCGGAGCATCATGAGCACGCTGCGCGCCACCACCACGAAGCCGCCCGTCATCATCAGGAAGGCAACCACGAAGCGGCCGCTCACCATGCCCACCTGGCTCACGGTCATCAAATTCACGCTACCGAGCACGCCGAACATGCGGCCAAGCATCATATCGAGGCGCACGGCGGAGTTCCGGCACACGCCTGAGGCTTGAGCTGGCAGCCCGGTTGACTTTTCCGGGAGGTCATGTACGGCATTGCCTGCGGGCTTGGGCCCGAAGACCGGGCCTGAGCCGCGGAGGCAATGCGAGGGTTTGACGCGCATCCCCGGGCTCTGAAAAACTCCGGCCATGCGATACAGCGGCAGAGTGGAATACGCGGACGAGCGCAAGATGCGCCAGCGCAATAAGGGCTACTATCGGGTGCTGCACTGGCCTATCTGGATATGGGTTTTCTTTCTGGCGCCGGGTCCGCTGACGTTCTCTCTTTTTGCGCATGGGTTCAGCATGGCGAACTCGCTGTGGCTGGGAGCTGTGCTGCTGGGCACGGGCATTGCGGGACTCTACGGGCAGATGCCGGGAGTGGAGCCGCGGCCCTATATCCTGCGCTTCGATGAAGACAAGCCGAATCCTCTTTACCGCAAGGTTTGCTACACGTTCGCGTGGAACGCGGTGCTGAATTTTGCGTTGATGAATCTGGCCGGGCTGCTGATCGCGGTGGTGACGGGCGTCTGGTACATGAAGCAGCTCTATGAATATGCCTATTTGCCGTTGTGCGCGCTGATCCTGTTGCTGGGGGCGCTGGGTAAGCTGCCGCGCGTGGGGCGCTCGACGAAGGGCGAGGGCACGGAACGGCGGTATTTCTATGGGTCGGTGTGGGCGGTGACGATCGCGCAGACGCTGCTGCTTGTGCTTTGGAAGACGGTGCCTCTGACGCGAACAGGAAGCGTGATCAAGCTGGTGATTTACGCGGGGACGCTGCTGGCGGTCGGCATTGCCGCGTACAACGGAGCGCTGCCACGCACGCGGCCGATCTTGCCCGGCGAATTGATGGTGGACTGAGACCACCACGGTGGCGGAGGAGCAAGCGCCGATCCCCTTTTGAGTGGGGTGGGGGGCGTTGCGCTTCGCGCAACTCCGCGCGGGACGGCAGGCGAGAGACAGAGATCAGTTTTCAGAGATCAGGGAGCGGTTCCCACCCTTGCGCGATGCGAAAGCGCAAGGATGGGGCAGCCGCGTTGGCGTCTTATGACAGGGCGCAGGCTTCGGCCATGGCGAGGGTTTCGGTGCGAGCCCAGGCGCGAAGCGATTCGGGCTTGAGGACGCGCGCCGAGGCGCCAAGGCCGAGAACGACGAAGCGCGCGAGTTGCTCGGAGTCGAACTCGGCCTGCATCGCGATTCGATCGGGCGCGGCTTCGCATTCCGCCGCGGGAGAGAGCGCGCACCACCCTTTGAGGCGGTTTGCGGCCTCGGGGGTGAGGGATAACACGGCCGAGTATCTACGGTGCTGGCGGGTGAATTCTTCCGTCGAGGTTTTCCAGTAGGCGACGAGGTCGAAGTTCTTTGGACGCTCGAAGCCGAGGGCGAGAACGGTGACGGATTGCATGCGGGAGACGCGAAAAGTGCGCATGCCGCTGGAGCCGCGGGCGACGAGATACCAGCTGAGGCCCTTGGCGACCAGCCCGAGCGGATCGACGGTTCGGGGCGTTTTTTGCCCATCGGCGCGGGTGTAGTCGAAGGCGAGTCTGCGCTCGCGCGAGACGGCTTCCTGGACGATGGCGAGCATGGACAGGTCTTCGCCGGTGTCGTGCCAGCCGGTGGCATCGACGTGCAGGCGCTCGCGCATGGTGGCGGCCTGAGAGCGCAAAGGCCCGGGGAGCGCGGCCATGAGCTTGTTCATCGCGCGCTCGGCAGCTGCAGCGAGGCGGGGATGACCGACGACGCGGGGCTGCGCCATGAGCAGGGCGCGGACTTCAGATTCGTCGAGGGCCGGGACCTGCGTGCGCCACCCTTTTTCCAATTCCCAGCCGCCTTGCGAACCGCGCAGAGCGACAACAGGAACGCGCGCGGCGCTAAGGGCTTCAAGATCGCGATGGATGGTGCGCTGGGAGACTTCAAGCTGCTCAGCGAGCTCGCGCTCCGTGGCCCGGCCCTTGGCCTGGAGAAGCATGAGCACGGAGAGCAGCCGGTCGGATTTCATCGTCAATCCTTTCGAGCGAATTGAGGCGAATTCATTTTTTCCGATCATATATGACATTGGGTGTCATATATGAAATTCGATGATGGAAAAGAGTTGATGGAGGGGCGAGATGCGCAGCCGTGTGGTTCATCTGTTTGTCTTCGACGGAATGGTGGATTGGGAAGCGGGCTTTGCCAGCAACAGCAGCAATCGCGCGCGGTTCCCGGTTGCGCCCGAGGGATTGCAAGTGCGTACGGTGGCGGTGGGGGGAGCCGTTGTGACGACGTTGGGCGGCGTGCGTGTGACGCCGGAGATCGCGCTCGACGAGTTGCGGCCCAGGGAGAGCGCGATGCTGATCTTGCCGGATGGGAAGGCATGGGAATCAGGTGGCAACCGGGCAGCTTTAGGAAAGGTGCGGGAGTTTATCGCTGCGTGCGTGCCGGTGGCGGGGAGCGGCGCGGCCACGCTGGCGCTGGCGAGAGCCGGGCTGCTGGACAACCGGTATCACACCGGCAATGGCGGGGCGTACCTGGCGGCGAGCGGGTATCGGGGCAAACCGTTCTATCGCGAGGTTGGGGCAGTGAGCGACCAGGGGGTGATTACGGCATCGGGCGGGTCGGCGCAGGAGTTTGCGCGGGAGATTCTGTCGGCTCTGAATCCTCACAGCGCATACGCTCTTGACGCGTGGTGTCCGCTGTTCAAGTACGGGGACGCAACCTCGTACGGTGAACTGTCGCGATGCGCGCCCCGCTGATGCGTGGCCGGAGGTCTTGAGAAAAACGGAAGGGAATCAAGCCGCATGAGCGGTCGATGGAACTCGGCTCGTGGAGGCGAGGAAGCCGGCGCTGTATGGACCGTCGGCGGACGAGCGGTTTTGAAAGTGGAGACGTGGGGAGCGGGAAGCGAGCGAAGGCGAGGTCGGCACCTGCTACACTCTTGACGTCATGCCGCTTGCAAGTATCCTGGTCGTGGTTGCCGCATATCTGCTCGGCTCCATCCCGACGGGATACTTATTGGTGCGTTTTTTTCGGAAGCAGGACATTCGCACCGTGGGCAGCGGCAATATCGGGGCGACGAATGTGATCCGGTCGGGCGCGCGGGGGCTGGGCGCGGCGACGTTTGTCCTGGATGTCTTGAAAGGGTGCTGCGCGGTTTGGCTTGGCGCGGCCCTGGCGCCCCTCATGGCGAATACGCCGGTGCGGAGCGTGGAAGCGCTGGCGGCGTTGTGCGCGGTGATCGGTCACATGTTTCCGGTGTGGCTCGGATTTAAGGGCGGCAAGGGAGTGGCAACGGGATTCGGGGTGTTCCTGGTGGCAGCTCCGCTGGCGGCGCTTGCGGCGATCACCGTGTTCGCGCTGATTTTGGCGCTGAGCCGCTTTGTGTCGCTGGGTTCGGTCGTAGGCGCGGCGAGCTTTCCGGTGTTTGCGTGGTTTCTGGTGAAGGGCGAGCGGCCTGTATTCTTTATTGCCGTGCAGGCGACGGTTGCGCTGCTGATCATCGTGAAGCATCACGAGAATATGCGGCGGCTGGTGAAGGGAACAGAGAGTCGATTCGGGTCTTCGCACTCCCGGGAAGACAAGCCGCCTGGCGAAGGGAAGCCCGCATGAGCCGCGTCGTGGTGTTGGGGGCAGGCGCGTGGGGAACCGCGATCGCCCTTTCGTTGTGCCGTCGCGGCGGCCACCAAGTGGCGTTGTGGTCGCATAGCGAGGACGAGGCGCGGCAGATCGAGGCTGCGCGGGAGAACACGCTGTTCCTGCCGGGATTTCCGCTGCCGGAGGGTTTGGCGGTGACGACCGACGGGATGGAGATCCGGTTGGCGGAGATCCTGGTGTCGGTGATTCCATCGGAGTTTCTGCGGCCGACGCTTGGCAAGGTGCGGCCCTTCCTGCATAACGGGCAATTCATCCTGAGCGCGACGAAGGGGGTAGAGGATCGCACGTTTTTGCGGATGACGCAGGTGATCTCGGAGGTGCTGGAGCCTGGGGGATTGCTGCTTTCGATTGGGGCGCTGTCGGGGCCGAGCTTCGCGGTGGAGGTTGCGCAGGGCCAGCCGACGGCGGTGACGGTGGCGTTCAGCGACCCGGAGATTGCTTCGCTGGTGCAGCAGGAGTTTTCGTCGGCAACGCTGCGGCTTTATACGTCGACGGATGTGGTGGGCGTGGAGCTGGGCGGGGCGCTGAAGAACGTGATTGCGATTGCAGCGGGCATCGCCGCGGGAATGGGTCTGGGGCATAACAGCGCGGCGGGATTGATGACGCGCGGGATCGCGGAGATCACGCGGCTGGCAGTGGCCTGCGGCGGGCGGAGAGAGACGCTTGCTGGACTGTCAGGAGTCGGCGATCTTGTATTGACCTGCACGGGATCTCTTTCGCGCAACCGGACGGTGGGCGAGGCGCTGGGCAAGGGGCGGAAGCTGCCGGAGATCCTGGAGAGCCTGGGGGGCAAAGTCGCGGAGGGCGTACACACAACGCGCGCAGCGCTGGGGCTGGCGCGGCGCTATGGGATCGAGATGCCGATCACGGAGCAGATGGAGCTGATTCTCAACGAGGGAAAAGATCCGCGCGAAGCGATCCGGGACCTGATGCTGCGACCGGGCAAAGGCGAGCAGGATTTGCCGGCGGCGGAGTAGAAGCGAGCGGTGGCGTGCAGGCACGCCGAGAGCCAAGAATTCGGCGATACTTGGACGTTATTTGGACAAGCAGGTGTTTCGTTACGACCATCGGAAGGAATCGCGGGGAAACAAGACTTCAGATGCCGATAGATTCTCTCTTGCCGTGGCGCAGATCGCCGGGAAGCAGTTGACCTATTCAGAGTTGACCGGCAAGGTGGGAGAAACGCAAGATTAAGACTTGGGGCGGGAAACGCGGGAAGCGCGGGAAGCGGAACGCTTAGGGGGCGTTCGCCTACCCGCTTTTTCAGCTTCGATAGCCGCTTTGATTTTGCTGTGTGGAACAGCAAGAATGCGGCGCGTGAATTCGTTGAGAGCGGCGGTTGTCCCCACGACTGGCCGGGGTTGTGGGACCATTCGCCATCACACCTCTCTCCGTTAGAGAGAGGGTAGGCGGTTGTGTGTTCAGAGTCAAGAAGCGGGTCTCCGTCGAAGCATTCCGATGACCCATGCTGTGTGGAATGTCTAGCTCGATGAGAATGCAAAGGCTGGTCACAGTGTTTAGAGCTTTCTTTGATGAGACTGGAAGAAACCCTGTCGAAGATAAGGCGTTTGTCATGGGCGGCTTCCTCGGCCGTGTGGAAGACTGGCTAAGGGTTTCAGACGCTTGGGACGAGTGTCTACGTGAAACTCCCAGAATAGAATTTTTCAAGCACTCTGACTTCATGACCCTAGGGGGTCAGTTTTGGAAATTCAACCGCCAACAGGCGGACAGGAAAATGCTCGCCCTTGCGACTGTAATCAGCAATTACGATTTACATGGCTTTTGCGCGATAGTTCCTCACGGGCTCATTAAAAACAAGCCGGTGGAGAAAGGGTTGATCGGGAGTAGGGTTTATGACTGGGGATTCGCCCTCGCGACCAAGCTTGTACTTCAACATATGCGCCTTCAGCCTGAGCACGAGAAGGTGGACTTCATTTTTGACAAATGCTCTGAACTCCGAGCTAACATCGAAAACTTCAATGCCATGAAGGAGAATCCT
>DATJMC010000077.1:0-17248 GCA_035508975.1 Occallatibacter sp. | reverse complement strand
ACCCCGGCCTGGTAAATCATCGCGTCTTCCCCGGCCCGGCTCTTGTCCACGCCGCTCACGCCGAGGTACTCGCGAATCTCGCTCTGTTCCAGCCTCGGGATCAACGGTTGCAGCTCGTTCCACAATGGTGGCGCCACTTCGGCAAAAGGCCCCCGCTTCTCAAGAAAAACGTAATGGGTGAGCGGGCGTGTGACCGTTTCGAAGGTCGCAGTCAGGTTCATGGTAGTCTCCTTAAGCAATCTCGGACGACTCAGATCGTAAAGAACCGCGTCTTGCATTTCTTTTCCCAGCGTGCGAAATTCGCTGGGCGTCGCGTCAATCGCCTTGCGCATCGCCTTGTTGAACGCCGCCGCCGTGTCGTAACCGATGCCCAGGGCAATCTCGGTCACGCTGGCCTCCACGTCCTCCTGCAACATCCGCAGCGCCGTCACCAGCCGCAGCCGCCGCAAAAATCCAAACGGCGTCTCTCCAACATACGCCTGAAACAGCCGCGCGAAATGATACGACGACGATCCCGCCTCGCGCGCAATGCGCGCCATGCTCATCGGTTCGCTCAGGTGCAGGCGCATATACCGCTGGGCACGCCCGATCTGCGACCGGTGAAACTGGCTTTGCTGTCTCTTCTTTCCTCCCATGCGTCGCGTCCCTTGCAGCGCATTGTAGGCCCGCATCGCCGCCCGGCGCTTTTCCGCCCTTGCGATTTATTCTTTTCCTGTCCTCTGGTGGGACCAGCCCGCATGCGCAAGACCCTCGAAGCCGCCGGTCTTTTGGCCCTCGCGATCCTTGTCTGGATTACCTGGAGTGCCCTCTACGGTCCCAACCGCCTTCCCGACCGCGTCCCCACCCACTTCGACGCCGCCGGTAATCCCAACGCCTGGGGATCGCCCTCCGGCATGCTCTTCATGCCGGTCATCGCGGGACTGCTCTATCTCCTCATGTCGGTTGTCACGCGCTTTCCAGACTCGTTCCACTATCCGGTCCGCGCCACTTCCACAAACATCGCCCGCTTGCAGGCGGTTACCGTCGACATGATCGCTTGGCTTAAAGTCGAACTCGCTTGCCTCTTCCTGACCCTCCAATGGGCCTTCGTTCAGTCCGCGCACAGCGGCAATGGCCGCGTCTTTCCCACCATCCTCCCGGTCTCGATCGTCGTGATCTTCGCAACCATCGGCTGGCACCTGCTCGCCCTCGTCCGGATTGCAGGAAGAGGCAGGGCATAGACTCGGATCCGGTGCAACACGAGCCCGGGCCGGCCAAGCTTTCCAATTGTCAGTGGGTTAAGCGAGCTGTATTCAAGCCATACGCAAACGTCCGCTCGCGCACATCGAGGACTTGGCGCCTAAAATACCCAGACGCTCACGAGCACGATCAGCATTGCTGCGATCGTCATCACCTGGTAGACCAGATCGCCGCGCTGACGCGCTGGCTTCTGTCCGTTCTCTTCTGCCAGGGGAGTTGCGAGTTGAAGAGAAGACTGCATGACCCTTTTAACCTTCCCGAAACACGGCCGCCTTGCATCGCCGTTGCGCTTGGGGTAGCTTGCACCCCTATCTATGCGCAAAATGCGCGTGATTGAAAATCAAACAAAAGATGTACGAGAGCAGTACAAGGATGCTTTTGTTCAGCGCCCCACACCGTCATCATCGCCCACTCGCGATTCCTTGTGATGAAACGACGGCGCGCAGGGGATTCCTTCAGTAACGGGTGTAGAATCCGCTCGTGGGAACAGGTCCCAATCTCGAACTCGTTCGCGACACCGAGCCCCGCGAGCGCAACTGGCTGCCGCTTGCCATCGCCTCCGGTGTCGTCGTTCTCGTCGCCGCCATCGTTATCCTTGCCCTGCAGGCCGGAAAGAAGCCGCCGTCCGTCGCTCCCATCTCCGCGCAGCCCGATCCTTACGCCGCCAGTCTTCCCATCTCCGGTCTGGCCATGAGCGAGTCCAGCAATCTTGCCGGGAGCAAAATCACCTACGTCGACGGCCATATCACCAATAACGGCACCCGCACCATCTCCAGCGTCACCGTGCAGGTCCTTTTTCGCGACTCCGCCAGGGAAGTCACTCAGAACGAGACCCAGTCTCTCAAGCTCATCCGCACCCGCGACCCGTACGTCGACCTCGAGCCGGTCTCAGCCGCACCGCTCCACCCCGGCGATCAGCGCGACTTCCGGCTCATCTTCGACGGCGTTTCCCCAGACTGGGACGGCGCGTACCCCGAGATCCGAATTCTCCACGTCAATTGACTCCGAGTGGCCGAGCCGCTGCCGGCACCGAAACCGCGGCTCCATCGGCGTGCAAAACCCGGAATCCGTTGTGAGTCGTTGAAGCCCGCGAAGCGGGGCCAACGCGCTACCACGCTGGCGAAGCCGACACCAGGCTGACCCCTGAAAAACTGAGAACCTCCCTCCCGTTGCAGGGATTACTCAGTAAGAGTTACCCCGAACCTGTAAAAATTACACAAAAGTTGCAGGCCTCCACGCGAAACCTCGGAATTCCGCCTTTCTCAATTTACTCCGATGTTTTTGATCCTAAAGCTCTTGCCGGGCTCCACTTCTGTCCTCGTCTCCGTCGCCCCCTTTGGCATGGCTCTTGCACTACTAAACGGCGAGCGATAGTTGCGCTCCCCGCAGATTTCTGCGGTTGCCCGGAAGACAAAGAGGCCTAGACAATGACTCAACGTTCTGCATTTTCCAGTTTGTTCCCTGGCCAGTGTGCTGTAGCTCTCCTGGCTTCTGCATTGGTTGTTCCGGCTGTTGCGCAGCAGGCACAGTCGACAGATCAGCCGCAGAGCGCCCCACCCGCCGCGGCTTCCTCACAACAGCCCTCCTCCGCATCCACCCCGAATACTGATAAAGAAGGGTTCTGGGGCCACATGAATCCATTCGCCCGCAAAAAGTGGGTGAAGAAACGCATCGATCCCATCAATGATCGCCTTACTGAACTCGATCAGGTGAACGCCAAGAACGCTGCGGACATCAAGGACGTCGATGCGCGCGCTCAGGCCGGCATCCAGCACGCCCAGCAGACAGCTGACGCCGCCAACCAGACCGCGACTGCGGCCGGTACGCAGGCCCAGAACGCCAACAACATCGCCCAGGGCGCTTCCGGCCACGTCGACCAAATCAATACCACCGTCAATGGGCTCGACCAGTATCACCAGATGAGCGATCTCGACATCGCCTTTCATGGCTCCAACGCGATGCTGACCAAGGATGCCAAGGGCCAGCTCGATACCATGGCGGCTAACCTCACCGGCCACCAGGGCTACATCATCGAAATCGAAGCACATGCTCCGGGCGCCGGGGCAACGGGTATCCAGAACTCGCAACGGCTGGCTGAGTCGGTCGAGCGCTACCTGGTTACCGAACATCAGATTCCCGTCTACCGCATGCACTTTGTGGCTCTTGGCAACGCCCCCATCGAAACAGCGGGTGCCGACGCCAGCAGCAAACCGGAAAGAATCCGGACCAGCAGTGTGCATCTCCGGTTGATGGAAAACAGTTTGGCGGCCCAGGAAGCCACGTCCCCCCATGGCGCGGTTTCCAATTAGCGGTGCGGAGCGGCTTTGCCGCGCAGCCACCCCCTGAGGCTCCTTTCCGCGCCGACGGCTCCCCGGCCGTCTGGCCGCCAACCAAGCTCTCGCAACACGAGAGAACCAAGGCAACTTGGCCCCCGCCGAAAACGGGGGCCGTTTTTTGTTTGCACCTCACGGTCATCCTGAGGCTCGGCACGATTCACGCTCCGCGCAGGCAGGTCGCCCAAAAGCCGGTTGCGAAGCCGAAGGGGATCCGTTTTTATCTCGATTCTTTCCTAATCGCACGAAACCGGGGAAGGCAACGAGCCCAACCCAGCCCGCAATCCGGTCGATCGTCACCTTCGACAGCCCTTCTCTTGGCGGAAACGATTCCCTGGGACAAATTCCCAAAGCCAGCTCTGCGTTCCACCCTAGACTCGGTTCATTCGGCTCGAAC
The DNA here is from genome assembly GCA_035508975.1 of Occallatibacter sp. Classification (GTDB taxonomy): domain Bacteria; phylum Acidobacteriota; class Terriglobia; order Terriglobales; family Acidobacteriaceae; genus Telmatobacter. The sequence goes on along the minus strand of DATJMC010000077.1, from coordinate 13,279 downwards.
CGCGCCTTCGGACTGCGGCCCACGGAATTGCCCATCACGCGGTGGCCCGACCTCGTCGAAACCTGGCTGCACACCCTCGCCATGATCCCGCAATAGGTTCTCTTTCCGACACCTGCGCTTCGTCCGCGCCTGCCTGGGCAAGCCCGTCGACCGGGCCCCCGTCTGCTTCTTGCGCCAGGCGGGCCGCTCCATTTCATACCTACGCGCGTTCACCGCGTCCAAACGCATAGGAGAATCCTGCAATCGCATCATGTGCACTCGCGCGGCCTCATCGCACGCCTTCCAGCAGTCCGTTGTTCTCCGGTTTGTATCTCTCGCCCTCATAGGCCTCATCGGTTCAGGCGCCGCCGCCCAGGAGTCCTCGTCGTCTACCCCGTCCGGGTCGGTCGCCTCACCCGCCGCCGCCCTCCCCGCAGTTGGTCCCGTCACGATTCTCGAAGACACTCCGTTGCGGGTCCTGACAAACGAAGCCATCGACGTCCGAAGCGCCGCAGGCATGCCTCTTTCGTTCATCGTCGGTGAGGACGTTATCGTCGGCAACGTCCTCGCCATTCCCCGCGGAGCCGCGATCCGCGGCGAAATCTTCAAATCTAAAAAATCCGGAGCCCTAACGGGCAGTCCCGAGCTCACCCTCAAGCTCACCGCACTCCAGCTCGGCGGCCGCACCTATCCGCTCTACACGTACCTCTTCAAGATCACGGGAACCAGCAAAGCCAGGCCCACCGAAACCAAGGCCCTCCGCGGCGCTGCCATCGGAGCCGTCGCGGGAGGAGCTATGGTTGCCCAGAAGAGCGGCGTCACCGATACAGCCCGTGCCGTAAACGCCACTGCAGGTGCTGCTGTGGGCGCAGGCATCGGCACTCTGGTCTCCGCGGCCAGTTCCGGCCCCGGCCTCCGCATTCCCGCCGAGTCGGAAATTGAATTTCAACTCGCGTCTCCCATCACGGTCGCTCCCGTCAGCGACAAAGAAGCTGCTCGGCTTGCCCAAGGCCTTCACCCCGGCGGACCCGTTCTCTACGTCCGCGGCGAAACTCCGTAGCCCCGCGTCGCGCGCACCCGCATAATCTGGATTTGCATGCCTCTCGCTTCGCTGAATTCCTCCAGCAAGCACGGCTGTCCCTGGACCGGCCGGTCCCAATTAGAATCGACAAGGAAATGCACGCTACCGACATTCCTAACCCTGAAGACTCCGTCCTCTCCGGCAACCGCTTTCTCCGTGCCTGCCTGCGTAAGCCCGTCGACCGCACGCCCGTCTGGTTTCTGCGCCAGGCCGGTCGCTACATGCAGGAGTATCGCGACGTTCGCAAGCACCACACCCTGGTCGAAATCTGCAAGCAACCCGAGCTCGCCGCCGAAGTCACCATCACCGCTGCCGAAAAGCTCGGCGTCGATGCCGCCATCATCTTCGCTGACCTGCTGCTGCCCCTCGAGCCCATGGGCTTGCCCTTCGAGTTCCAGGCCGGCGAAGGCCCCGTCGTCCACCATCCCGTCCGCACCGCCGCCGACATCGCCGCCCTCCGCATCGATCGCGCCGCAGACCTCGCCTACGTCGCCCGCGCCATCGAGAAAGTCGCCGCTCACTTCCGCGATCGCCTCGGCATCATCGGCTTCTGCGGCGCGCCCTACACGCTCGCCAGCTACATGATCGAAGGCGGCGGCTCGCGCAACTACGTGCACACCAAGCGGCTCATGTATCGCGATCCCATTTCATGGAGCGCGCTCCTCGACAAGCTCATCGCCGTCCTCACCGAATACTGCCGCCTCCAGGTCCAGGCCGGCGCCGACGTCATCCAGATCTTCGATAGCTGGATCGGTTCGCTCTCCCTTTCCGACTTCAACGACTATGCCTTCGCCGCCTCCAAGCGCCTCGTCCGCGCCGTGCAGGACCTCGGCGTTCCCGTGATCTACTTCGGCGTTGAAACCACGGGCCTGCTTCCTGCCATGGCCTCCACCGGTGCCGACGTCATCGGCCTCGACTGGCGACAGCCCCTCGACGAAGGCTGGCGCGCCGTCGGATCTGCGCATGCCGTGCAGGGCAACCTCGATCCCATCTCCCTCTTTGCGCCCCTCGATGTCCTCGAGCGACGCGTCCAACAGATTCTCCGCGCCGCCGCCGGACGCCCCGGACACATCTTCAACCTCGGCCACGGCATCGTCCCCGAAACCCCCGTCGAAAACGTCCAGGCGGTTGTGAAGATGGTGCGCGACTTCCGCCTCGAAAAACTGGGCGATGCGTAGGATTTGGGCGCCCTGGGTCTCGATTCTGCGACCCGGGAAGAAATCCCGGCCATCGTGAACGACCCCTGAGAGAATCATCACGTGACCACTCCTCTGCAAGCCGTCCTCCTCCTCGCCCACGGCACCCCTGAAACTGCCGACCAGATCCCCGAGTACCTGCGCAATGTCGTCAGCGGCCGCCCCATGCCGCAATACGTCGTTGAAGAAATCCAGCACCGCTACGCCCTCATCGGCCGCAGCCCCCTCACTGAGCTCACCCTGCAGCAAGGCGGGCTCGTCGAGGCAGAGCTTGCCCGCCTTGGCCATCCCATCCGTGTCTACATCGGCATGCGCAACTGGCGTCCCTACATTCCCGACGTCGTGAAGCAGATGCGTGCCGATGGCGTCGAAGAAGCTGCCGTCCTTTGTCTCGCCCCGCAAAATTCCCGCACCAGCGTCGGTCTCTATGAGCGCGCCGTCCGCGCTGAAGCCGCCATGCTTCGCATCGACTTCACCCGCGGCTGGGCCCGCCATCCCCTGCTCGCCGATGCCTTCGCAGAACGCCTGCGCGCCGCTCAATCCAGGCTCGCGGCCGAATCCGGTGCGCCGGTCCCCGTGCTCTTCACCGCCCATTCGGTGCCGACGCGCACGATCGAGCCGCAGTCCGGCTCCGACCAGCCCCGCGAGTGGCCCGCCGGCAGCCCCGATCCCTATGCCGACGACGCCCGCGCTACCGCACAGCTTGTCGCCGAACGCGTTCCAGAAATTCCTCGCTGGTGGTTTGCCTTCCAGAGCCAGGGCGCAAGCGGTGGTCCCTGGATCGGCCCTACCGTTGAGGAAACCCTCGACGCCATCGCAGCCGAAGGCGTCAAAACCCTCCTCCTGCAGCCCATCGGCTTCCTCTGCGACCACGTCGAAATCCTCTACGACATCGACATAGCGTTTCGTGCCTGTGCTGCCAAAATCGGCATCCGCCTCGAGCGCCCCGCCTCCCTCAACGACTCACCCATCCTTACCCAGGCCATCGCCGATCTCGCGCTGCGAAGCCTCGCCCGCCTCCGCGGCTGACGCGAGAGCGGCTGCTCTGCGTTTCGGGCGGTGCGCGCACGAAGACCGCAGGAGCCCGGTCTTACGCGCGAGGGTGGAAACCCCATGACACCCGTATCTCCTGATCCCTAACCCCTTTCCCGCGGACTCGATTTCAACAGCCTCCACCGATCATTGCGCTTGTCTCCCCCTGGTCCGCTGTGGCTGAATAATCATCGGCCCGCTGGTCCGCACCTTCACTCGCCAAATTTCCACGGGCTTCCACTAGGAATCGCGCCTTGACCAACACCACCGCTTCCCACACTCTTGCTCCGCAGTGCACTTGCCCGCGCTGCGGCAACCAATACCTGATGCGCCTTGCGCGTATCGGCTTCTTCGAAGAAAAGATTCTTCCCGTCTTTGGCTACTATCCCTGGGTCTGCGGAGCTTGCCGCACGATGAAGTATTTCCGCGTTCGCGGCAAGCGTATGCACCGGCCTGCTCAGCCCGCTTAGCCGCTCCGCAAATTGAAACGCAAACCTCCTGGCGCCCGCTTCGGGACGTCCAATCGACCGGCATTTCGAATTTCTATACGGCTGCCTGCCGCCCTACTTCCGCAGCATGTTCTTGGCGAGGAACAGCACATTCGCCGGCCGCTCGGCCAGCCGCCGCATGAAGTAGGGATACCAGTCCCGGCCGAACGGGATATACACCCGCACGTTGTATCCCTCGCCCACCAGCCGCCTCTGCAGATCGCGCCGCACTCCATACAGCATCTGGAACTCGAATTTGTCGGGGCTGATGTTGCGCCGCCGCGCAAACGACTTCGCCGCCTCGACCATCTTCTCGTCGTGCGTCGCCAGCCCGTGATAAATCGACGAGCTCAGCAGCGTCTTGCTCAACCGCACATAGTTTGCATCCACGTCCGCTTTGTGCGGATACGCCACTTCCGGCGGCTCCTTGTACGCTCCCTTGCACAGACGCACGCGAATCCCATCGCCGATCAGCCGCTCGATGTCCATCTGTGAACGATAGAGATACGCCTGAATGACCACGCCGATCGCTCCGCGCAGATCCGGCCGCGCGTTGATCCGCCGCACAATATCCAGGGTGATCTGCGTGAGCGGCGAGTCCTCCATGTCGATCCGCACAAAGTTGTCGACATACTTGGCGTGCTCCGTCAGGTTGGTCGCGATCGCCTCCGCCAGCTCGCGATTCACCCCAAGCCCCATTTGCGTCAGCTTCACGCTGATATTCGCATCCAGTTTTCGCTCCGCGATGGCGTCCAGCAGTGCGTGATAGACGTCCGCTGCCTGCTCTGCCTCCTCGGCCGTCGAAACGCTCTCGCCCAGCGAATCGAGCGTCACGTGCATGCCCTGCTTGTTTACCGATTCCGCTACCCGCAGCGCATCGGCGATTTCCATACCGGCCACAAACCGCGCGCTCAGCCGGTTGCCGATGCTCGATTGCTCCCAGAAGGAGCGCATGGATCGATTTTGAGAGAGTGCAATAAAGGCCGAGCGAAGTACGGGCATCCACTGTTCCTGCCGGCTTTCTGAAATCCTGCAACCTGGGCGCCGACCCACCAGTTTCGCACACCCGGCCGCTGCCCACGTGTATCGCCACGCACCAAAGGAACGTGCCCCGGCACCCCCCTGTCTCCGCGTAAACGCGTGGCCCCTGCGCTATGTTTTCTTCTGGGGGTGCGATGCTTCCTTCAATGTTTCGCGCCTGCGGTCTGTTCTTCCTCGCAGCCGTCTGCGCCGCCAACTGCTTCGCCCAGGGCATTCCACCCACCGCCGGCGAGACGCTCACCGGCAAGCGCGTCGTCGTTGCCGATGAAGTGCGCGGCCACCGCGCCGTCCTCATCGCCGGATTCAGCCACGATGGCGGCGTGCGTTCCAGCGCGTGGGTCAAAGCCATCCATGCCGATTCCGCATTCGCCCCCATCCCCGTCTACCAGGTTGCCATGCTCGCCGCTGCTCCCGGCTTCATCCGCGGAGTCATCAAGAGCGGCATGCGGAAGGGGATGTCGACCGAGGAGCAGGATCACACCATCGTCCTCACCGAAGACGAAAAACCCTGGCAGGACTTCTTCCAGGTTTCCACCGACAAGGACCCCTACGTTCTCCTCATCGACGCTGCCGGCAAGGTGCTCTGGCGCGGCCACGGCGACCACGCGCGGCTTGAGCCGCAACTCAAAGCCGCATTGCCCTGACCTTCAGCTTTCTCGACGCTGCATCGTCTCTGGGGGTCCTTCAGTGTTTCCGCCAGCCGTGCATTCCAGCTTCAAAGCTGCGCCGGTCCAGCCGCGGAAGCGCGCCCGCGAGCTTGTGCGGAAACAGCGCATAATGCTGCGCCGCGATCAGCGCCTCGGGCACGCACCACACATCCTCCTCGGCCGTCATCCATCCGCAGCGGTCCAGCCGCGCCAGGTTCACCGCCCTCGAGTAGCCGCGCAGCGTGCGCTCCCCGCGCAGATTGTAGTAGTGCTCAAAGTAGCTCACCGCTAGCTCCCGCAGCGTCCTGTAAATCGGCGCGCGAAACCGCAGTCCCGCGAAGTTCGACTTCGCGATCCCTCCCCACAGCCCGTGCTCGCGATAAAGCGCGACTACGTGGTCGTCATCGCGCACAGCCTCCAGGTCCATCAGCAGCGGCGGATGCCCCTGCACACGCAGCGCCGCCGCAGCCACCAGAGCACCCTCCATGCAATGTCCCTTGCGCTCCCGCAGTACCCGTCGCGGCGACCACGCGGTGTCCGCGTATTGGTAGGTGATCGAATCGACGAACTTCTGGATTTGCATCGGCGTCTTCAGCGCCCGCAGCGTCTGCACATCTTCTGCCGGCAGTCCAAACGTCTCCCGCCGACTGCCGTTCTTCGGCACTCCTCCGCTCTTCACCGCCAACGCCGCTCTCATTTTCGTGATTTCGCGACGATTATATCGGGAGCCAGCCCAAATCGCCCTGAGGCCCGGCACGCTTGGGCGTCAGCGTGCACGGCTTCAGCCGTGCCGTAATCCGCCTGCGCCCTGTTCCCGACTCGCTACTCCACCTCGAACAGCGCGCACCCATGCGGAGCCAGCTCCACATGCAGTGCCTTCGCCTTCGAGAGATGTTTCTGGCTCCACAGATCGAGAACCGCGTGCGGCTTGTCGGTCAAGTGAAACACCATCCACGGCAGTTCCGACACGGTCGCCTTGTCTTCGAGATTGAAGACCGCAAGATACTGATGGCTCCGCGTCCGTGCATACCAGTAGCGCTGCGGAAAAGTATCGGTCTTGCCGTCCTTCAGCGGCATCAGCCCTTGCCCACTCTCGATCGCATGCTGGTCGATCTCCAGCACGTCGCGATTGGTGATCAGCGAACGCGTGAAATCGTCCAGCTTCGTCAGATTCGTTCCCAGGATCAGCGGCGACCGCGAGATTGCCCACAGCGTGAACTCGGTGCGCTGTTCGTCGTGGGTATAACGCGAGGTGCGCGGGTCCCCCCAACCTGGATGTGGAGTCAGATCGCCCTCCGGCAGCATGTCCTCGTCGGGCCAGTTGCCCGGCTTCACATAAGGAGCCCACTCCGCGAGCCGGTCGAATGCGTCTCGAATACCGAAAGGGAACTCGCTCTCGCCCGGCTTGTGCGGCACGCTCCATACATCCCAGTGATCGTCCGAGATGCGCCACATCTGCGCGTATTTCCCCACTTCCGCCGCGTGCTCCAGGCTCGTCGGCCCCGGCGAGAGACTTAGCACAATCGGCCGCCCCGTCTTCTTGATCGCCGTCGCAATCTGGCGAATCTCGGTCGGGCGATAAGGATGGTCCGAGATGCAGTCGACCTTGATGTAGTCCAGTCCCCACGACGCATACAGCTTCAGCATCGCGTCGTAATAGGCCTGTCCCGCCTCGTTGTCTTTGATGCCCCAGTTGCCCTCGTCCCACGGGCACGGAGAATCTTTGTCAGCCGCGTCGGCGGCATGAAACTCCGTTCCCGCAACCGGCAGGTTCTGTTCCACCACTCCGCGAGGAATGCCGCGCAAAATGTGAATCCCGAATTTCAGCCCCTGCGCATGCACCCAGTCCGCGAGCGGTTTGAACCCTGCGCCGTTCGCCGCCGAAGGGAACCGGTCGACCGCCGGGATCAGAATCCCGTGCGCATCCCACACATACTTGCGCGTCTCGACCTTGTCGGCAAAGGGGTCCTGCATGTACCACCCTTCGTCGATCACCGAGTATTCCCAGCCATACCGCTTGAGCCCTGCCAATATCTGCGTATTGGCCCGGTAATCGCTTTCGTTGATCGTCAGTCCATAGGCATCCCAGCTATTCCACCCCATCGGGGGCGTGGGCGCGATCACTGGCGCGGAACCCGCAAAAGCAGCCAGATCCGCAAAAACGAGGGCTGCACTTAATACCAAGCAACAACGGGACATGCGGACACGTATACCACATCGCCGGTGGCTTTGGGGCGAACCCCTGTAGCCTCTGTTGGTTCCGCGAAGTGTCTCGAGGAATCCCGTGATGCAGCTCACTTTCAATTGGGCCTATAATGCTGTCGAATAAAAATCAGACAGCTGCCAGATGCCTGTCCCCGACACCGGCAACTGAGGAGAGTGTCATGTTGAAGCCGATCCTGCTCGTTTCTGCGGTGGCCTTGATTGCATTCAGCTCGTCCACGGTCCGGGCGGCCGCACAAGACGCGGCGTCAAAGACCAAAATCACAGCCGATTCGCAATCAAAGGCCAAAAAACTCTACGCCATGGATTGTGCTTTGTGCCACGGCGCGACGGGAGACGGCAAGACGGATCTCGCCAAAGATATGCAGCTTACGCTCATGGATTGGACGGATCCGAAGACACTTGCGGATCACTCGGATCAGGAGCTTTTCAAGGTCATTCGCGAGGGAAAAGGCAAGATGCCGGCTGAAGAAGCGAATCGAGCCAAGGACGACGAGGTCTGGAACCTGATTGTCCTGATTCGCTCGTTCGGAAAGGCCGGGGCACCGGCCGCGGCCCCTGCAACCGCGGCGCCCGCCACAACACCCGCTCCTTCGAGCTCAGCGCCCGGCTCCAACTAGTCTTTCTTACTGGCGCAGTCTGCATCGCGGGGACGGCCGCAGGCCGCACCGGTTATTTTCCCGTGGCTCAGAATACGGTCGCCCCCCACGACGCCGGGTCGCGGTCGGTGGCGTGGCGCGAAAAAAGCCAGCGGTGGCCTTCGAGGTCGACGGCCGCATACTGAAATTCCCCGTAAACCGTTTCATGCGGCTCTTCCAGGATCTTCGCGCCCGCGGCCTTTGCCCGCGCGTAATGGGTTTCGACCTCTTCCAGGAAGACGGTGAGACTCTGGGTCCCGTATCCGGTCTCGAGGGGGCTGCGATAGTGGTCGTCGCGGCTGCGGACGAGCATGATGCAGGCATTCCCGAGAAATCCCTGCGAGCCGGCCATGGGATTGCCGTAGCGATAGTGCTCGACGTATCCAAAGGCGCGCGTAAGCCAGGCAACGGCCGCGGAAAGGTCGTTGTAGACGATGTGCGGGAGCAACGTGTCGGTGGGGACGGACCGGTTGCGAATCATGCAAAGACATCTTACGCCGGAGCTGTCCCGATGAGTCGGGGCCAGAATTGTTCCACGTGGAACAATTGTGATGGCTGCTGCAGGTCTTCGTGATGCCTGCCGAGAATTAAGGGATTCTGTGATCGGGGCCGGGGCCGGAGGGCCCCGTTCCAAAGGTACCGAGGAACGGCGCGAAAGCTTCGGGCGTGTGCGGTAAGCTGGGGCGGGGGTATTGTCGATGCGATTCCGCGCGGGCAAACGGCGTTCCTTGTGGCTACTGGCCTGGGTCGTCGCCGCGTTTGCGCCCTGGGGCATGTGCCAGGGAACCGCGGTCCCCGATTTGCCTGTCATTCATGTCGACAACGGGCCCAATTCGCAAGCAGCGCAAAGCGCGCATTACGTGGTGCTGGTTTCGCTGGATGGGTTTCGCTGGGATTACGCGCGGCGGCTGAACGCAATCCATCTCCTGGCATTGGGGAAACAGGGAGTTTGGGCTCCGGAAGGCATGTTGCCCAGCTTTCCGTCGCTGACGTTCCCTAATCACTTCAGCATCGTGACCGGGCTCTACCCGGAGCATCATGGGCTGGTGGCGAACAGCTTCTACGATCCAGCCACGAAAGCTCGCTACGCCATCAACGATCCCGCCGCGGTGACCGACGGCGCCTGGTACAGCGGGACCCCGTTGTGGAGCCTGGCGGAGAGCCAGGGGATGCGCACGGCGTGTTTTTTCTGGCCGGGATCGGAGGCGAAGATCGCGGGATTCCGTCCAACCTACTACCTGCACTTTGATAACAAGGTCGATGACAACGCCCGCATTCGACAGGTTCTAGCCTGGCTGAACCTGCCGCCTGCCGAGCGCCCGCATTTCATCACGCTCTACTACAGCGAGCCCGATCACGAGGGCCACGAGTATGGTCCCGAGGCGACGGAGACGAAAGCCGCCGTTGCGAAGGTGGATAAGCTGGTGGGCAAGCTGAAGGAAGGGCTGGAGGCGACCGGGCTGCCGATCGACCTCGTGGTCGTCAGCGATCACGGCATGGCGAAGGTGCAGGGGGGCTGGATCACGCTTGACCAGTTTGCCGACCTGACCGGCTTTGAAACCTCCGGATCGCTTTTGTATCCGAAGGCGGACGAAGATGCGGCGCGGGTTTACGACCAGCTGAAGAAGGTTTCGTCGCAGTTTGTGGTCTATCGGCGGAAGGATTCGCCCGTCGAATTGCATTATCGCGATAACCCCCGCGTCGGGGACCCCGTTGTGATTGCAACGGGTCCCTTCATTATCCGCGCGCACGGGCCGCCGGAAGGGAAGGTGGAGTCCGCGCCACCGGTGGGGATGCACGGCTACGATCCGCGCGCGATGCCGGAGATGAAGGCTAGCTTCTTTGCAGCGGGGCCGGATATTCTGCCAGGGCGCACGGTGCGACCTTTCGAGAACGTCAATCTGTATCCGTGGCTCGCGCATCTGCTGGGGCTCAATGCACCAAAATCGGATGGCAGTCTGAATATTCTGGCTGGAACCTTGCGGGACGGCGGCGGGGACGCGGGGAATTGAGAGGAGCATCGGGTCGATGAGTGAAAGCGCGGGTCACGGGAACGTGGTTCTGGGGATTGACGGCGGCGGAACTCGCACCCGCGCTTCCATCGTTGCCGGCGTCAGGGTCCTGGCATTTGTCGAGCACGGCTCGATCAAGCGCCTGCGCGTGGGCGCGGAGGCGGCGGATGCGAATCTGCGGCATCTGCTGAGCGAAGTTTTTCTGCGGGCCGGAACGAAGGGAGTCGCATCGGCATGCGTGGGCCTGGCCAGCTCAAAGATGCCGGGGGTCCGCGAGTGGGTGATGGGCGTGCTGGAGGAGTTTGGCGTTGTGAATGCCGAGTTGGTGGGCGACGAGGTAGTGGCGCTCGATGGCGCGTTCAAGGGCGGCCCGGGAATTCTGCAGATTGCCGGGACGGGCACGAACTGCATCGGGCGCGCGCCGGATGGCAGCTGGGAGAGCGCCGGCGGGTGGAGTTCGCGGCTGGGCGATGAAGGCTCGGGATACTGGATTGGATTGCACGCCGTTCGCCGCGCGCTGAAGGCCTACGACCGCGAGGAGCCTTCGCGGGTGCTGGAAGCCGTGGGCCGAATCTGGGGAACGAAGACCATCGACGAGCTGGTGAATGTGGGCGATGGGACACCGGGACCGGATTTTGCGGCGCTGGCGCCGGAGATCAACCGGCTGGCCGAGGAGGGCGATGCGATCGCCGCGGGGGTGATGGCGCAGGCGGCGGCAGATCTGGTCGAATCGGTCTTGCTGGTGCGGGCCAAGCTGCGGCGCAAGCACAAGCTCAAGGCGGAAGTTCCGGTGGCCTGGATCGGCAGCGTGATTGGCAAAGCGCGGCTGGTGCGGGAGCCATTCTTTGCCGGATTGCGGGCTGCGGCGCCCGAGATCCCGATCCTGGAAAACGAAGTGGCCGGGATCGACGGGGCGATCTGGCGGGCGCAACAGCTAGTCCAGGCGGGCGCGGCGCTGCGGTGAGCGCCGGGCCGCTCCCGGGTGCGATGGAAAATTGGAGCCCCTTCCGAGTGGGTGGTCATCCGACCGCGACAGTCCTTTAGGCTCGGCGGGAGCGTTCGGATCGCACGATTGCAGGACCGCCCGACTCTCTCTTCAAATCTTTCATGAGCCACGACGTGGTAGAAGTTGTCGCGGTTTTGCAGGCGCCTTGTCGTCGCTTCTTCCCGGTATTGAGCTCTATGCACTCCCGCAACGACGGCCCAGATTCCCGGCAGTGCAGTCAGAATCACGAAGAATATCAAGCAGCTTTGTAGACACAGGTCGTGGCGGGCTACTCCTCTTGTCTGATTCCGCACTCGATGGCATCGATGCGTTTCATGGCTTCGGTCAGGCTTAGATCCTCGGTGGAGCGCAGGAGCGCGACGGCATCCATCTTGCGGTTCTGACGGAGCAATGCGCGAAGGGAAGACTCCAAGGACTCCGCCGCTGCCCCTACGATAGACGCGGCTGCGCTTTGCGATCCAGGCCTGATGAATTCGAGAATCCGGCCTCGCACAGTGGCGTAGCCATCCTTGACGCCCCTGTAGTTATAGGCCATTGGAATCGAGGTTCCTGAAGCGTTGATGGCGAGGCGATAGAGAGTGATCGTTGCGCTCTTGTTTGTGGTGGTGGTCGTCTCGGTGTCGATGTTCGTAATCCTGTCGAACGGGATCTCGCCCGATTCAGTCTTGAGAATTGTGCGGCCCTTCCAGCGGACGACGCGCCGCATCCCATCAAAGGTAAACACCTTGCGGAGATCGAAGATCATGGCGAAAATCGCCAAAGCTGCCGCCATGATCAGCCCTTTCGGTTGGTGTTGGCTGATGGAGCGATAGGCGGCAAAGAGCGCTCCGGCCGCGCAGATCGCAGAAACCCAACGGCTGCTATCCACGACAACCAGTAGCTGTGGCGTTTGGCGTGCGATGTGCATGGGATCCAGCGATGAATATCGCACGGAATCGAGCGGATCGGATATGTAAATCTCTGCCGTCTGGGTCTTGCTGTCCTGTGGTCGCCAACCCGGACGTTGCCACAAATGGCCAGCGCCCCAGCCTTGATTTTGTGGGCCCGCAGCGGCGGTTAGCGCACCGGGACGGGCTTGCCGTTGACGAAGGACCAGCAGAGACGGCCGGAGGTGTCGACGGCGACGAGGTTGGCTTCCTGGCCGACTTCAAGGGAACCGGCGCGCCCGGTGAGTCCCGTCATTTTTGCAGGATTGGCGGTGAGGAGCGCGAGAGCCTGCTCAACGGTGGATCCTGTGAATTCGATGAAGTTGACCAGGGCGCGATCGAGGGTCAGCACGCTGCCGGCAAGGACGCCGCGGGCGGTGGCGCGGCCCTGCTCCACCTGCACATCGAATCCGCCGAGCTGGTAGGTTCCGTCGGGCATGCCCGCGGCGCTCATGGCATCGGTGATGAGGATGGCGCGGCCTGGTCCTTTGGCATGCCACCAGAGGCGAACCATTTCGCGCGCGTTGTGGATGCCGTCGCAGATCAACTCGGCGAAGAGCGCGTCGGTGGTGAGAACCGTGCCGAGGATTCCCGGCTCGCGATGGTCAAGAGGCCGCATGGCGTTGAAGGTGTGGGTCGCGCTGACGGCTCCCGCGGCAATGGCGGTGCGAGTTTCGGCGGCAGTGGCATTGGAGTGGCCGACGGAGACGCGGACACCGCGCGATGTGGCGTGGGCGGCCAGTTCGGCGGCGCCGGGCAGTTCGGGGGCGAGGGTCATGAGGCGTACGTGGCCTTCGCCGGCGTCGTAGAGCTTGTCGAAGGTGGCGATGTCGGGGTCGAGCAGATGCTCGGCGGGCTGGACACCACGCTTTGCGTGGGAGAGGAACGGGCCCTCGAGGTGAATGCCGATGGGGCGCGCGTGGCCTTCGGCGGCGGGGTTCTGGATAAGCTGGGCGAGGCCGGAGACGGCCTTGAGGGTCTTGTCGAGCGGCGCGGTGACGGTGGTGGCG
>DATJMC010000076.1:0-52534 GCA_035508975.1 Occallatibacter sp. | reverse complement strand
CGGTGGGCGCGATGGTTTTGCTGATCACGCCGCAGATGACGTTCCTGCACCTGGTGCCGTGGCTGCTGCTGGTGGCGGCGCTGATTTTTGCCCTGAGCGGACCGGTTTCGCGTTGGGTGGAGCGGCGCAAGCAGTCGATTGTGCGCACGCATGAGCCGAGGCGCGGGCTGATTTTTCTGTGCACGATCGGGGTGTGTTTTTATATCGGCTATTTCGGCGCGGGAGCAGGTTTCCTGATCATCACGCTGCTGTCGCTTTTCGGTTATCAGGACCTGCACGAGATCAACGCACTGAAGGTAGTGGCGACCACGATGGCCAACGGGATCGCGTTCGTACTGTTCGTGATCAACGGGCAGGTGATCTGGCGGTATTGCCTGGCGGCCATGGTGACGTGCGCCGTGGGTGGCTACACGTCGGCGAGCATGGCGCGACGCGTGCCTCAGCCGGTGTTGCGCGCGTTGGTGGTGTGCATCGGGCTGGGTATGGCAGCCTGGTTTTTCTGGAAGAACCCGTAGCGGCTTCACCCTTCTGTCACAGCGTTTCAGCGCGGTTGGAGGTATGCTGCTCGCCAAACAGAGGGCCATGGCCCGCAGGAGGCGCTTATGCCGGCACATGCACTTTCGGTTGAACTGCAGCCCTTCCGAAACTGTCCCGCGCTTGACGGGTGCCACTGCGTCACCAACTCGATGGCGAAGATGTTTCACCATGCCGGGCGCGAGATTTCAGAGGAGATGCTGTTTGGACTTGGCGCGGGGATCGGCTTCGTCTACTGGCAGATGAACTTCGGAGGCGAAACTTCTGTCTTTATCGGCGGGCGCGCCAATCTTAAGAATTTTTCTGCGGACCTGGGCCGGAGGACTGGTGCGCGCATCGTGGAGATGCGCAGCGGGAGCGCGAAGAAAGCCGAGGATGTCCTGGTGCGCGCGCTCGAGCAACAGCAGCCCATGATGCTGGGTGGAGACATGGGGTTCTTGCCGTGGTGCGAGTTTCCGCCGGGCTACCACTTCGGCGGACACACCTTTGTGGCCTGCGGCTATGACGGGCACGACACGGTTCTTTGCTCGGACATGGAGCCGAAGGCCGCGGGAGTGAAGAAGGGACTCTATGCGCCGATCAGCCTGGCGCAACTGCGCAAGGCGCGCGGGTCGACGTTCAAGCCGTTTCCGCCAAAGAATCTCTGGTTTGAATTTGACTTTGCGCACTTTCGGGCGCCGCATGCCCGGGCGATCAGCGAAGCCATTGCCCAGGCTGCGGATGCGCAACTTCATCCGCCGATCAAGAATCTCGGGGTCAGCGGGATGCGTCATGCGGCAGCGCAGCTTCCCCAATGGCCTTCGCTGTTCAACGACTTTCAGCTGCGCGTGAATCTCTTCAATCTCTACATCTTTATTGAGATCGGCGGCACCGGCGGGGGCGCATTTCGCGCCATGTATGCGCGCTTCCTTGACGAAGCCGCAACGATTGCGAAGAAGCCGCTGCTTGCCGAGATCGCCGAAGAGTTTCGCGAATCGGCGCGTCGATTTACGGCCATCGCTTTGTTGTTCAAGGATGCCGAGAAGACTGGAGGGCTCGACGAGAAGATTCAGGCGGCGGCAGCCGGATTTCGCGAGATTGCCGATCGGGAACAACGCGCGTGGAGCCGGCTGGCGGGTGCAGCGTAAAGAGAGAGAAACGGCGAAGAAGAGCAGAAAGATAACAGGTAGCTGATGCGGCCCGGCGTCACTCCTGCCTGGCGCTTTTCCTGCCAGTGATGTCGCGGAAGATGACACAGGAGCATTTCCTGCCGTCGTCGTCCTGGAAGACCACCGAGGAGACCTCGAGCGGAAAGAGGGCGCCGTCGCCCCGTCGGGCGCGCAACTCCGCCGTAGCCTTGCCGGTTCTAGCTCGCTCTTCGATGAAGCGAACGAGGGCGGGGTCGGAAGTATCGAGGACGCCCTCGCGCCCGGCTTGGAGCAAAGCTTCGCGGGCGCGGCCCAGGATGCGGCAGGCGCTGGGGTTGGCTTCGAGGATTATGCCGTCGGGGGATGTGAGCAGGATGCCGTCCATGCTGTTTTCAAAGAGCAGCCGATACTGGGCGTGGCTGCGCCGAGCGATCTCCTCGGTTCTGCGTCTCTCGGTGAGGTCGCGAACGGCGGCTACGGCCACCAGCATGCGATCGAACTCGAGCGGGCTGAGACTGACCTCTACCGGAAATTCTGTGCCGTCCCTGCGAAGTCCGCTCATCTCGAATCCAGAGCCCATGGGACGAGGCTTTGGCGCATCAAAGAATCTGTTTCGCTGCCGGATGTGATTTGTCCGGAGCGGCTCGGGCAGAAGGGTCTCGACCTGGAGCCCGCGCATCTCGCCGGCGCGATAGCCGAAGAGGTTTTCGGCTTGCGTATTGGCGAGGAGAATGTCGCCCGACCGGCTGGTGATGATCATGGCGTCGGGGGCTGCATTGAGAATGGCTCGGAACCAGACATGAGAGCGCAGCCGCTCGGTGAGGTTATAGACCACCGACCGGCTCATCAGGAATTTTCCCTGGCCGTCGCGCACGGCGTTGGCGCTGATCACGACGGGCAGCAGGGTGCCATCCTTGCGGACGAAGTCGAATTCCAGATCGCGCGCGGTCCCGGTGGACTTGAACCGCTGGAAATTCTGCTCGAATTTGTGCTGGCCTTCCAGGGTGAGGATGTCGGAGAGTTTCATGCGGCCGATCATTTCGGCAGCATGGTAGCCAAGCCAATCGAGCTCGGTCTGATTGACGTGGAGGAAGACGCCGTTGGGATCAAGAGCGTGAAAACCGCACGGCGCGAGTTCGTAGAGATCCTTGATTTCCTGATCCGAGATGTTCATCGCAGTCCTCCAGTTCGTGGTTGGAGAAACGCGGACCTGCTGAACGCGAGCATGCCGCAGCCTGCGGGGCAATCCGCAGAGGCGCCATTCGATTGCCCGTAGGGCAAATTTCGAGGATTCGCATCACGGGAGACAGTGCCGTTGGTCACAGGGGTAGATCGGAGCGAAAGAACCGGATGAAGATCGCTTCGGTCGTGGGGCGACGCGCGCAGGAGGGAGGCGCGACGAGGCGGTGTTGAGCATTCCGGGGAAGGGTGGCCGGAGTCGAAGCGGCAGCTGTCGGCGCGCATGGAAACCTGTTTCCGGCGAAGTTCTCGACTCCTATAAAATGGAGCCATGAGCCACGAAGGCATCCGCGCGGTGACCCAGGAAGAAGCGGCTCGCGAGCGCGAGGAGACCCGTCCCCTGCCGCGCATCGCCATGACGCCGGAAAAGGTGCGGGTGCTGCTGACCGAGGGCAAGGGCCTTGAGATCGACTGGCAGGATGGGCACCGCAGCGCGTGGAGCTTTGCCTGGCTGCGCGATGCCTGCCCCTGCGCGACCTGCGTGGATGAGCGCAAGGCCGAGGGCCGCAGGATCGGGCATCCGAAGGCGAAGGCAGCCGAGTTGCTGCCGATGTACAAGCCGCCGGCGAAACCGGCCAGCGCGCATCCGGTGGGCCGCTATGCGCTGCAATTCAACTGGAGCGATGGGCATTCGGCGGGGATCTATTCATGGGAGTATCTGCGCCGGAACTGCGAGTGCGCCGAGTGCCGGTTTGCCCGCGACGAAGCGACCGGAACCGCCCAGTGAATCACAGCTTGTGATCCAATCCGAGCCGCGATCGCGGTGCGCGATACGTTACGCCCGATAGGGCAAACCCTTCGAATTGCAAAGACTTTTACGCGCCCGGTGGGTAGAGTTGCGTCCAGGAGGGCGCACGTGACCTTCAAGCAATTCCTGGGCAAGCAATTCATCGATGTCATCCAGTGGAGCGAGCCGGAAGCCGGGATCCTGGCCTATCGCTATCCCATGCAGGACATGGAAATTCAGAACGGCGGGCAGCTGACGGTCCGCGAATCGCAGCTGGCGGCTTTTGTGAACGAAGGCAAGATTGCCGATGTGTTCGGGCCGGGGCTGCACACGCTGAATACGCGCAACCTGCCGCTGTTGACCGATCTGCTGAACTGGGACAAGGAATTCCAGTCGCCGTTCAAGTCAGACGTATATTTCTTCTCGACGCGGTTGCAGATCGATCAGAAGTGGGGCACGTCGACCCCGATCACCATCCGCGACAAGGAATTCGGGGCGGTGCGGCTGCGGGGTTATGGGATCTATTCGTACCGGGTGGCCGATCCACGCAAGTTCTTCACGCAGGTGACGGGCACACGCGAGCGCTACTATGCCAGCGAACTGGAAGGCCAGTTGCGCGAGACGATCGTGGCGAGGATGACGGACGTATTGGCCAGCAGCGATGTTTCGTTTCTCGACATGGCAAAGAACCAGGCAGCGCTCGGACAGAAGCTTGCCGGGCAGATGAAGCCGACATTCGCGGCGCTGGGACTGGAACTGGATCAATTCGTGGTGGAGAATATCTCGCTTCCCGAGGAGCTGGCCAAGGTGATGGATCAGCGCATCGGCATGAGTATGGCGGGCGACCTGGGGCGGTTTACGCAGTTTGAAGCGGCGGAGTCGCTGGAAGAAGCGGCCGTGAACACGGGCGGAGCCGCGGGCATGGGAGTGGGCCTGGGAGCCGGCGCCGCGATGGCGCAGGCGGTGATGGCGCAGGCCAAGACGGCAGCCAATGGCGCGTCGGCGGGTTCCTCAGCCGATGCCAAGTACTGCATGGAGTGCGGAAAGTCGATTCCGGCGCGGGCGAAGTTCTGTCCGGAGTGCGGGAAGGCCCAATGAACTGCCCGACCTGCGGCGCGCCGATGCGCCTGGAGACCGACAAGGACTGCCTGACCTGCGACTACTGCAAGAACATGTTCTTTCCGCAGGCGGGGGACGATGGAGTACGGGTTTTTCCGGAGAAGACCGACGATGCGTGCCCGGTCTGCGCGTTGCCGCTGATGCAGGCGTCGCTGGCGAAGATCCGCATCGAGTACTGCACGCGCTGCCGGGGCATGTTGATTCCGATGGGCGTGTTTCTGCCCCTGGTGGAGGAGCTGCGCGCGGGAGATTCGGGATCGTTGATTCCTCCGCCACCGGACCGGATGGAGCTGCAGCGGAGGCTGGCTTGCCCGCGCTGCCATAAGCCGATGGAAACCCACTACTACTCGGGCGCGGGGAACGTGATTCTTGAGGACTGCGAAGGTTGCGAGTTGAACTGGCTCGACCACGGAAAGCTGATGCGCATTGTGCGGGCGCCCGACCACTCGTACAAAGACTCGGAGCCGATGGTCTGATTCCGGCTAGGAACCGGAGGTGCCGGGTGGGGGAACCAGCCTCGGCCGGGGCGGCATCTCGCCATTTTCTGCTTCCCTGGCTTCTTCGGCTTCCCTGGCTTCCTGGCGGGCCCTCCAGAATTCCTGGAGATCTTTGATAAACAGGACCAGTTGCTCGCGCTTGCGATCGCTGACATTCAAAAACCGAATGCCGACGCGATGGTCGTCGTGAAGGGATTGGGTGACGCCGGGGAGCCGGAAGGGAAGGCCCTCGATGCGAAGCTCGACTTCGACCCGGCGGTAGATGCCCAGGGTATAGCGGGTGTCGGTGCGAATGCAGCAGCCGTTGAGGCTCAGATCGACCACGCGGCCAGGCATCTTGGTCGCAATGTTCACGAGGTAAAGAACTGCGCTGCCGTCGACCGGGTGGCGAGACTCCCTGCGTCGGTCTCCTTTTTCCGAGGGGGTTTCTTCACCGGGCTTGTCTTCGGCTTCCATGGTTTCGAAGGCAACCTCAATGGCCGCTGGTCAACTCCCAGGGTCGAGCCGGTTGGGGCTGTTCGGCTTCGCGGCCTTTCAGGCGGTCGTACAGGTAGACATCGCTGGTGGTGCCGAGGGACTCGTTGTAGAGGCTGACATCACCGATGAGGAGCTTCAACTCCTCGCTGAACGCGTGGATCGCCTGGAGTTGGCCGGCGGTGGCCGGAAGCTCGTATTTCGATGTGTGGATGAACTTCTGATAGCCGCGGTCGAGGAGACGGGCGACTTCTCCGCGAACGAGAATGCCGGGATGCACGGCGAAGGCGACACCCTGATCGGCGGCGGGAACGAGCACGGCGGCGGCATGGTGTTTGCTGATCAGCATGCCGTTGGCGACCCCGGCGTAGGACGCGACATCGAAGGAGTGAGAGCGCAGGGTCTCGAGTGCCTGGTCGAAGTTCGGTTTGCCGGTCTTTCGAGCCATATGCCTTCCGGTCTGCGAAGATGGGGTGAAGAGAAGTCCCAAAGATCAATCTCGCACACCCGCCGCGCAGTCTGCAATGCGCAATCCGACGGCTACGATGGAAACGACTATTCCCCAAGTCACGCTCGGCTCGACAACCCCGGACCGCATCGGCCATACGCCCCTGGTGCGCCTGGAAAGGATTGCCCGGGATCTGGAAGGCATCAGCCTGCTGGGAAAGGCGGAATGGGCGAATCCGGGCGGGAGCGTGAAGGACCGGGCGGCCGCGGGGATGGTGAGGGACGCGCAGAGGCGGGGCACGCTGGTTCCGGGGAAGACGATTCTCGATGCCACCAGCGGCAATACCGGCATTGCGCTGGCCATGCTCGGGGCAACGCTGGGCATTCCCGTGCAGCTGGCGATGCCATCGAATGTATCCATCGAGCGGAAACGCATTTTGCGAGCGTATGGGGCCAAGGTGGAGTGGACCGAGCCGGACCAGGGCTCGGACGGGGCAATCCGCCGTGCCCGGGAGATGGCCGGCAACGATCCGGAGCGGTTCTGCTATCTCGATCAGTATTCGAACGATGCCAACTGGCTGGCGCACTATCACGGGACCGGCCCGGAGATCCTGGCGCAGACGGCAGGGCAGGTGACGCATTTTGTCGCCGGGCTGGGAACCTCGGGCACCTTCATGGGGACGACACGGCGGCTCAAGGAGCACAACCCGGCGATCCAGGGGATCAGCTTCCAGCCAGATTCGCCGTTTCATGGACTGGAAGGCATGAAGCATATGGGCAGCGCGATGGTGCCGGCCATCTACAATCCGCACCTTGCCGATCGCGATCTGGGGATCGAAACCGAGGCTGCCCATGACATGGCGAGGCGGTTGGGGCGCGAGGAGGGTTTGCTGGTGGGGATCTCGGCGGCGGCAGCGGTGGTTGCATGCCTGAAGATTGCGCGCGAAGAAGCCGCGGCCGGGCGGCATGCGGTGATCGTGACGGTGCTGCCGGACTCGGCGGACAAATACCTGAGCGAACGGTTCTGGGAGGATCGATGAGCACGCTGCACATTGCGCGCGAAGTGTACGAGAGCCTGCGCGCCCACGGGGAGGAGACATATCCCTACGAGTGCTGCGGCGCCTTGCTCGGCCATTGCATGGAGCGGGGTTGGCAGATTGTCGAGGCAGTGAAAGCGGGCAACACGCGGCTGGATTCGGCGCACAATCGCTATCAGATTGCGCCGGTGGAGTTGGTCAGGATCCAGCGGGAGGCGCGGGGCAAGGGCCTGGAGATTGCGGGCTTTTATCATTCGCACCCCGATCATCCGGCGATGTGGTCCTCGACCGACTTTGCCGAGGCGCATTGGCTGGGCTGCTCGTACGTCATCACCGAAGTCGCCGGGGGCAAAGCGGCAGTGACGAATTCGTTTCAGCTCGCCGGAACGACCGAAGACGACAAGGAGTTTGTGCAGGAATCGATCGCGGTCGAGCCGTAGGTCTCCATTGCGCGCGGCTTCGGGACTCTGCCGGAGCGACGGCGAAGAAAACGTCGAAATCGCGGAATTCTCCCTCAGGGCAGAGAGAATTCGTCTCGCGATGCGGGTGGCGCATCCGATTGCGGATGTGCGTCATCTTTAAATTGAGACGAGGTTTACGAGGAATGACCATCTTCATCCCCACGCCGCTGCGGCCCTTTGCCGGGGGGCGCTCTGCGGTTGACGTGCAGGCGGCGACGGTAACCGAGGCTCTCGATCGCCTCATGGCGACGCATCCCGATTTGCGCAAGCACCTGTTTACTGGCGAGGGCAAACTGCGCGCCTTTGTTAACCTGTATTTGAACGACGAGGATGTGCGCTACCTGCCCGGGAAGGAGGGAACCGCTGTGGAAACCGGCGATACCCTTTCGATCATTCCCTCGATCGCCGGCGGCTGCTGGCCGGAGCGGCGATAGCGCTGGCCGCGCGGGTGCTGAGCGCACGGCTATGGCGCCTTCGGGGACTGGCCTTTCAGGCACGGGCACCCGAGTTTGAGAACTGAGAACTGACGACGAACCGACGAATGGCGACGATGACTCAAGCAACCGCGCTTCCCGAACTGACTACCGATGATCTCGCGCGATATTCGCGCCACCTGATCCTGCCTGAAGTCGGCATGGAGGGGCAGCAGAAGCTGAAGGCTGCCAAGGTGCTGTGCGTGGGCACGGGGGGGCTGGGCTCGCCGCTGGCGTTTTACCTGGCCGCGGCGGGGATCGGGACGCTGGGGCTGGTGGACTTCGACGTGGTGGACGCGAGCAACCTGCAGCGGCAGATCATCCACTCGACCAAGGACATCGGCCGGAAAAAGCTCGACTCGGCCGCCGAGAAGCTGACGGCGCTGAACCCCGCGCTCAACGTGGTGAAGCACGAGACGATGCTGTCGAGCGCGAATGCGCTTGAGATCCTGAAAGATTACGACGTGGTCGCCGATGGGACGGACAACTTTCCCACGCGCTACCTGGTCAATGACGCCTGCGTTCTGCTGGGCAAGCCCAACGTGTACGGATCGATCTTCCGGTTCGAGGGGCAGGCCAGCGTCTTCGCGACGAAAGAGGGCCCTTGTTATCGCTGTCTGTATCCCGAGCCGCCGCCGCCGGGGCTGGTTCCGAGCTGCGCGGAAGGCGGAGTGCTGGGGATTCTTCCGGGACTGGTGGGCGTGATCCAGGCGACGGAAGTCATCAAGCTGATTCTCGGGAATGGAACTCCGCTGATCGGGCGGCTGCTGCTGGTGGATGCGTTGAGCATGCGCTTCCGCGAGCTCAAGTTGCGCAAAAACAGCGAGTGCCCGGTATGCGGCGATAACCCGACGGTGACACAACTGATCGACTACCAACATTTCTGCGGCATCGTGCCAGAGACGCCGCAGGGGGCGAGCATGAAGAATGGAATTCCGCAGATTACGGTGAAGGAACTGAAGCGGCGCATGGATGCCGGCGAAGACGTGCAGCTGATCGATGTACGGGAGCCTTACGAGTACCAGATCGCGCAGATTGGCGGGAAGCTGATTCCGCAGAACGACGTGCCGCAGCGGCTGGCCGAGATCGATCGCAACCGCGAGGTCGTGGTTCACTGCAAGAGCGGCGGGCGTTCGCAGCGGATTGCCGAATTCCTCAAGCAATCGGGATATCCCCAGGTCGTGAACGTGGCAGGAGGGATTCTTGCCTGGAGCGACGAAATCGACCCTACCGTAAAGAAGTACTGATTTCACTGTGAACTTGAAAAGCGTGACACTCGAGGGCCGGCATGTGCGGCTGGAACCGCTTGCGCCGGCGCATGCCGAAGGGCTGGTTGCGGCCGCCGCAGGCGACGCGCAGCTCTACCAGTGGAGCGCGGTGCCGATGAGCCGCGACGCCGTGAATCGCTACATTGAAACCGCCCTGGCGCTGCGCGAGGCTGGTTCGGCGCTGGCATTTGCCACGATTCGCAAAACCGATGCGAAGGTGATCGGATCGACGCGCTACTTCGATATCGAGAGCTGGCCCTGGCCTGAGAAGCATGCCCGCCACGGGCGGGGTCTTCCTGACGTTTGCGAGATCGGGTACACCTGGCTCAGTCCCGATGCGGTGCGCACAGCGGCCAATACCGAGGCGAAGTTCCTGATGTTGCAGCACGGGTTCGAAACCTGGGGGCTGCTGCGGATCTGCCTGCACACCGATGCGCGCAATATCCGTTCGCAGAAGGCCATTGAGCGCATCGGCGGGATTCGCGAGGGACTGCTACGCGCCCATCGCTTCGCGACGGATTTCACGCCGCGAGATTCGGTGCGCTATTCGATTCTGGCCAAGGAGTGGCCGGGCTTGAAGCAGCGGCTCACGCGCCTGATGCACAGGAGCTGACGATTCCGTCGAGCCGGTCGCCGGAGCCGTGAGTGCCGCTATCGCGCGACCTCAACCGGGCCGGTCTTGACAGGCTCGAATGGCTTGCCATTCTCGTCCATCTTGCCGAAGATCATCTTGCCGCTGGCGGTCTGCAGGACGCTGGTGACGGAGATATCGACGGGCTTGCCGATCATTTTGCGGGCATGGTCGACAACCACCATGGTGCCGTCGTCGAGGTAGCCGACGCCCTGGTTGTATTCCTTGCCTTCTTTGAGAATCAGCACGCTCATGCGCTCGCCGGGCAGGACCACCGGCTTGAGAGCATTGGCGAGGTCGTTGATGTTGAGCACCTCGACATGGTGGAGATGCGCGACCTTGTTGAGGTTGAAGTCATTGGTGACGACTTTGGCTTCCCATTTCTTAGCCAGCTCCAGCAGCTTGAGGTCGACCTCGCGGATGGAGGGAAAGTCGTCGGGAACGATCTGCACCTGGATGGCTGCGTTCGATTGCATGCGCTGCAGCATGTCGAGTCCGCGGCGGCCGCGCTGGCGCTTGGAGCCGTCGGTGGAGTCGGCGACAACCTGCAACTCGCGCAGGACGAACTCGGGGACGACCATGAGGCCTTCGATGAATCCCGCCTCGGCGATATCGGCGATGCGCCCATCGATGATGACGCTGGTGTCGAGAACCTTGGCGCTGCGCCGGGTGGGGCGTTCGCCGCTGAAGACGGTGCCGAGAGCGGCGGGGTTGAGCAGGTCGCCCTTATTGGCGCCGACCAGCAGGCCCACATAGGTCATGAGCAGAAGCACGAAGATCTGCAGCACGGCCGATGTGGAACTGGCGAGCGGAGCCGAGCGCAATACCAGGCAGAACAGGGCAGCGCCGAAGATTCCGAGGATGCTGCCGCAGACTGCGCCGATAAGGCGTCGGAGGCTGAGTGCGCGCACACGCAGTTCGAAGACAATGACTGCGGCAGCGGCAGCCCCGCCAGCGATCGCGCCCAGCGGACCCGACAGACCGAAGGGATGAAGGAAGTAGCAGACCCCCGACAACAAGGCCACAAAGAGAAGACGAACAAGAATGAGATCCATAAAGCCTCTTCCGCTGATCGGGAAATGTATCAGCCGGGCCTAGAGGGCAAATTTTGGAAATTCTGCATCTGTTTTTGAGATTGGGCTGGGTCGTCGCTCCCCTGGTTCGCGCCGGCGCGGGTCAATCTCTTCGGCGAACATCGTTTCCTAACCTGCCTAGTCCGGGAGTATTGCATAGCGGTGGGACAGGTCGTCAAGAGGTTGCTGCAATCCAGCGTCGATGGCGAACCAAGTTGAGGAATTTCGCGTTCGAGACCGGCGCGTCCAGCATCGGGGCATGCAGAATCGGCTTGATCCGCGCATTTGCCCCGCGCGGCCGATGGCCGATACGCCGACCACCGGCCGCTGCTTCCGCCAGCAAAACAGCAGTTCCCTTCAGGACGCGACTGCCAGTTCCCGGCCTTGCGGCATTCTCTGCGTGCCCTTGCGGGGTCCGCGCTTACGCGCGCTCATCACCTTGATGCGCTCGAGAAGCTCGAACGAAGAGCAGGTCTTCTTGGCGAGGAGGGCGTCGGCTGCGTGGATCTGGCCGTCCATTTTTTGCGGTTCGCCGAGCAGGATCATGGGCACGTGCGACGCGATCTGTTTGAGGCGGCGCACCAGCTGGTCGCCGTTCATCTGCGGCATCGAGAAATCGATCAGCGCAAGATCGACAAGGTTCTCGGCAAAGATCGCCGTAGCCTCCTGGCAGTTGTTGGTTGCCAATACGCGATAGCCATTGGTGGAGAGCATGAAGGTGAGCACCGAAAGATCTTGTTCGTTGTCATCTACGCAGAGGATGATTTTTTTGGGACGCATGGAAAAAGGTCCCCTCCTTAAGCCAAAAATGTGCGCCGTCCTGTGAGAACACAAGGCGCCTCGACCGCTCTTATGGCGGGTGGACGCGATGGTTTGCCCGGGCGACAACCGCTAGGGAGTGAGTTTTTGCGATGGCAACGTGAAGCAGGCGCACGACAGGCGCATGCGTTTGCTCAATCGTTGAGCCCCGCAAATTTAGCCCAGGATAGCGGTCAGAATTTCGTCTGAGGACTAGGGCAAGACCGGATGAATTGCCGGTGAAAATGTTTCAATGCTTGGCAAGAGTACGAGGACATCGAAGCTGAGAAAAGAGGGAAAGACAAGCGAAACTGCGGGTGTAAACGATCATGAAACAAGTGGAAAACGCTTAGCGCGAAGACAGCGCAAGAGTTGCAGCGATGAGAGTCTGTTGAAAGAGTGTGTATTACGGCAGGAAAATGCGTCCATTTGCAACCAGAACAGTGCTGCCCGCGACGCGCACATCGGTGACCTTCGCCAAATTCACTTTCGCGGTCAAAAACAAATCGCTGGGGCGGCGGATTTCGACTCCCTGGCGGACGTGAATGCGACGGTCTGAGGCGACGGCACCGCGCGCGACAAGATAACTGATGGCGCAGCCTGCCGCCGAGCCGGTCGCGGGGTCTTCGCCTCCGTAGAACTGCATGCGGGCGCGAAAGTCCGGGAGGCTTGAGCCGGTTGGGCCGAGGACATAGAACCAGCGGGCGCCGGCCTTGCGCAGATACTCGACCGATTCGCTCTGGTTGACGTTGAGGCGCGCGAGGGCGTCGGCGGAGCGCAGGGCAACGATTGCGAAGGCGGTGCCGGTGGAGACCACCTGCGGCGGCGCTGACGGGTCTAGATCATCGAGAGATAACCCGGTTAGGCGTGCGACGACGGATGGGTCGAGTTCCTTCCCGAACTCCGGATCGCGTTGCGTCATCTCGGCGAAGAGGGAGTCGCTCCGGGCGTCGCGGAAGCGAACAGGCACGCGGCCGACGTTGAGGGCAAGCGCGATTGTGCTGTCGCGAACCGCTTGGGGAGCGATGCGCTTGAGGATGCTGGCTGTGCCCAAGGTTGGGTGCCCGGCGAACGGCAGTTCCTCCTGGGTCGTGAAGATGCGCACGCGCACGCCCTCGGTTTCTTCGACGGCAGCAGGCCGGCGCTGGACGAAGGTTGTCTCGCTGAGGTTGAACTCGCGTGCGATCGCCTGCATGCGGTCCGGGTTGAGGCCGAGGGTGTCGAACACGACGGCCAGGGGATTGCCGGCAAGCGCGGTTTCAGTGAACACATCGACGATGAAGTAGTCGAGCGCAACGGCGTCGAGACTGGGAGCAGAGGCCATGGAGTGATTCTCTCGCACGCGCCGGGGCGTCGCCTCGCGATGGGTCCGCACCTGCGCAGGCATGGGCGGAATATTCGCGTCTCGTAGGCGGGGTACGAAGTCCTAGAGCCGATGCTCGTCTTCAACGAAGGACTTGAGGCGCGCGAGAGCCTGGTCCCATTGTTGCGAGAGCGCGTCGAGATAGCCGCGCGCTTGGTGAAGCGGATCGGGATCGAGGGCGAACAGGCTTTCGCGTCCCTGGCGGACACCGCGCACGATGCCTGCATGCTCGAGCACGCGGAGGTGTTTGGTGATGGCCTGGCGCGTGAGCCGCGAGGCCGCGGTGAGCTGCGCGATGGAACAGGGCTCTCCGCGGCTGAGGCGGCCTACGAGGGTGAGGCGCGTGCGGTTTCCGAGCGCGGCGAAGATGTGCGCTCGCCGATTCGCGTTTCGCGGTCTAGAACTTCTCGGCGACATAGTTCTCGATGTTCTGCATCTGCATTTCCCAGCCGCCTTCATTGCCGTGAAAGGCCTTGTCGCGCCAGCTTGCGGGGACGTTGTCGAAACCCGATTCGGTGAGGGTGAGGAGCGTGCCGGTCGCGGTTTTCTCAAGCCGGAACTCGACCAGGGTGCGCGGCGCACGGGAGTAGTCGCTGGTGTAGCGTTCCTTGTCGTGAAATTCGATCAGCGGCCAGGTGAACGAGAAGAGGTGTTCGGGTTCCATCTTCTGAATGTGAGCTTCCCAGGAGATGTGCTCGTACCCGGGATACAGGATTCGGCCGCGGGCGACTTCGCCGACGACAAAAGGTTTCTGGAGCTCGACGCGAAACCATGCGCCGAACTCGCGATAGTCGGTCAGGGCGCGCCACACGCGCGCGACGGGAGCCTTGAGCGCGATGCGTTTTTCGATGCGATCCATGGAAAGGCAACCTCTTGGTTGCATATTAGCGCGGGGCTGGGCAGATGCGCAACCGAATGGTTGCCAATCTCGGGCGAAGGGTCTCCGGCTTGACACGGCTCCGCATCGGGCCTACTCTACGAGTACCCGGTCGCCGAAGAGCGGCGCGATGCGCACTTCAGATCGGAAGAGGAATTCATGGTCCAGATTTTCACTCCCGCGATGTGTATGTGCTGCTGTCAGTGCGGCGCCGCGCGGGCGTGTTTGCTGGGCTAGATTCAAACAGGATCTGCACCCTCTGCAACCCACCCGCCCACGGCGAGTGGGTTTTTTCGTTTTGCAGCGCAGGGGTGGGTCGGGCGCATCCAAACCGAGACTGAGGAGACATAGCGATGAGCATTGCAGCGCAGGAAAGCAGGATTCCCCGAATTCTGGAGACAGCGCCGGATTTTGAAGCCAGGTCAACGCAGGGCGTAATCCGCTTGAGTGATTACACCTCGAAGGGCAGGTATGTGCTGCTCTTTTCTCATCCCGCGGACTTCACCCCGGTTTGTTCCACCGAGTTTGTCGCGTTTGCGCGCGCATGGCAGCGCTTCGAAGAGTTGAACGTGCAGTTGATCGGTGTATCGATCGACTCGATCTACTCGCACATCGCCTGGGTGCGCGACCTGGAGAACCACGCCGGCGTGCAAGTGAACTTTCCCGTGATCGCCGACCTCGACCAGAAGGTCGCCGGACTCTACGGTCTCGTGCATCCCGAAGCTTCGGACACGGCCACGGTGCGCGCGGTGTTTGCCATCGATCCCAAGCAGACGATACGGGCGATCATCTACTACCCGCAGCAGCTTGGGCGGAACATCGAAGAACTGCTGCGCGTGTTTCAGGGATTGCAGACGGTCGACAGCAATGGCGTGAGCGTGGGCGCGGATTGGACGCCGGGGCAAGACGTGGTGATGCCGGCGCCGGCAACGGTCGCGGATGCCGCCAAGCGCATGAACGGGGGCGGCGCGGGGTTGAAGGTGGAGACCTGGTACCTGTCGAAGAAGAAGCTGGGTTGAAGTGCATTGTTCAAAGTTCACAGGGGCAACGCACGAAGAACTGCGAACTGAGAACGGCGGTTTTCCGGCACCGGTGGCGAAGTGGCTGAACGCGCAGGTCTGCAAAACCTGTATACGCGGGTTCGATTCCCGCCCGGTGCTCCAAGATTGCAAAGGGAGGGTGTGCCCGCGGGGGCGGGGTGTCGAGGGCGGGTTTTGAGTTTCGGGTTTTGCGGAGAAAGCTAGAGGGAGATCAAGGGGCGCGGCAAGCGAGTGCGGGCGCGATCGAGGAAGAGGCGCATGCGCAAGGCTTCGGCGCGCTCCACGGCGACGAGGCGCATTTGCCGGCGGATGTGGTCAGGGTTTTCCAGGTGCGCGATCAAGGCTTCGTCTTCATTGGCATCGTGTTCCAGGCGGGCGATGCGCTCTTCGAGGCTTTGGCGGAAGCGGGGGCTGATTTCGACGGAATCTTCCTGCGGAAAGTCGCGCGAGGGAATATGGGCGGGCATGGGCAGGGCCTTTCTAGGAATTTTGATTGCAGGTCTCAAGTTTCTTTGACCACTGCCGATACTACGAGTAAGTCGGACCAGGTGCCAGATTACGCCGGATGGGAATCTGGTAACGAAGTGTGTCGAAACGCGACAAGGCCGAATCTTGCGACTCGGCCCTGCGTGGGTTGGGTCTTTCAAAGGCGGAATCAGTTGCCGGCGGGGATTGCGCCGGCGGCTGCAACTCCAATCACGACCACTGTTCCCTGGTCGAGGTGGACGTCGCGTTTGGCGCCGAGGAGGATTCCCGAAGACTGCGCCATACGGGGGTCTTGTTGTCCGGGCTCATTCACGGCCAGGAGCACGCCGGGGATTGATGTGGTGCGGATGGCGATGTTGCCGGTGCGCGCAACGACGGTGCCAGGTGCAGGCATGCTCGCATTGTTCGCGCCGTTATCTATCTGCGGCGCGGCGGAAGACTGCTGCGCCGAGGGCGAGGCGGGGGCTCCGCCGTTCATGCTGCCGCGGTTTGGAGCTTCGCCGGCAGTGGCTGCGCCGGGCGTGGAGGCCATGCCGGAATGGACGGCGGCGTCAGACGGGGCGAGCGATTGAATCTCCGAGTGAATGGGGAGGCTCCTCCCGCTCTGCAATTCCGCGTGATCGAATTGCAGGGCAACCTGTGAGTTCTCATTGCCGGTTCCGCTTGGCTTGACGCCCAGCACATGACCGACAAGTTTCGTGCCTTTCGGAATCTGGGTGCCGTCGGCGGTCGTGGTTGCCGACTCGGTTTTGAGAATCACGCTGTCGCCGGTTTTTGCGGTCTTTGTGTCGAGCGCGCTCACCAGCTCGCCATTGACCGGGCTCATCTGCGCCTGGGTTGCGGCGGCTTGTCCGGCATTTGGTTGCGCGGCTTGCGGTGCGGACTGTGTCGGCGGTTGTTGCTGCTCCGCCGCGGGAGGCGGCGGGCTTGACTGCTGCGGCTCGCTCGAAGCCGGCTGCTGCGCAACAAGCGAGACGCTGGCCAGGCTCAAGGATGCGAGTACGAGCAGGTTGGCGCTTTTCATTGCAAATCCTCCATGGGAAAAACCGGATGCTGCTCCGCTTTTGGGGAAGCGCGAGCACGTGGCCGAGCGTCCGCATGCGCAGGGCCAAACTCATTCATGGCTGGGGAAATGAGCGAAGCCGCTGATTCGCGAGCGTTAGTGAAAGGGCAGGGGATATTTTGGGAAACTGCAGCCCCGCTGCGGCCTATGCATTTTCTTCCCGGCGTATGTAAGTTTGTGCTGCTGCAAGGCGCGATGATGCGTTTCGTCGAACGGCGTTGCCCAGCCCCCCGACAGAAAGGCTTTCCATCATCTCGGCAGGCCAGGCGCAGGTTCGGTCAACGGGAGTCGGGGTCGAATCGTGAGGGGCGTTCAGTTGCCGGAGTTGCCGGAAGAGGGCGCGAAGTATCCCTTGCGCACCTGCACCTTCGTATCCTCGCCGCAGTTTAAGGCGATGCGGCGGAACGTGCCGTCGAGCTTGGTGTTGGTCGAGGTGTAACTGGCCACGTACTGGGTGCGCAATTCGTCGGCGATCTGCTGGAAGGCGGCTTCGAGCTTGTTGCCGTTGTTGCCCACGTTGATGAGACGGCCGCCGGTTTCGTCGGAGATACGCTTAGCCGCGGAGTAACCGCTATAGCCGAAGCCTCCGTAGAAGCCGGTGTCGGCGATGAGGATGACGTAGACGATGACGTTGTTTTTCTCGGCGGCGGCAATCGCTTCGCCGATCTTGTGGTCGCTGCCCTCATCTTCGCCGTCGGTGAGGATGATCATGGCCTTGCGGCCTGTCTCCTGGTCCATCTTTTTGTTCGACGCTTCGTAGATCGCGTCGTAGAGGAGCGTTCCCTTGGGAGTTCCATGGATGGGAACCGGTCCGCCCCCGAGCCCGGGGATGCCAGAGCCGTTGCCGCCGGCGGTATTGATCTCGGCCTTGTTCATGGCGTGGGCAAGCTGGCTGGCGTTGTTGGTGTAGTCCTGCAGGAGATCGATGTTCACGTCGAAGGAGAGGAGGAAGGCTTCGTCTTTCTGGCGGAGGACCTGGCGCAGGAACTGGCCGCCGGCATCCTGCTCGAGGGGCAAAACGCGCTGCTGGCTGCCGGAGGTGTCGAGGAGAATGCCGAGCGTCAGGGGCTGGCTGGTCTCGGCGACGAAGTGCTTGAGGGTCTGCGGGACCTTGTCCTCGGAGACGTGGCAATCATTCTGGGTGAGGTGGGGAACGAGATTGCCGTTTTTGTCTTTGACGGTGAAGAAGAGGTCGACGAGGTTGACCTCGATCTTGAAGGTGGCCACGGATTGATCTTCAGGAGGAGCGGCGGGAGCGTTGCTGACCGGAGGAGCGTCGGGCGAGGGCGCCATCTGCGCGCGCGCCGTGAGCGAAGACACCACGAGGGTCAGAAGCAGCGCAGTTGCTGACGAAGGGACGCGCATCCTGGTCACATAGACGGAGAACCGCATACGAAGAGAGCATACCCCAGGGACGAGATTAAGTATTCTTGTGTCAATTTCTGCCGAGTACAGCGAAGTGCGTCCTGCGCGCGAGAGAAGGCTAGAGCGGCGGTGGCATGGTCGACGAAACCAGGAGGCCATTCGGGTTAAGTTGGCGGCCGGGGGGGCGCCGAAGGCAACCAGTGTCAACTTGTCGCGTCTGATACTCTGTCGAGTGCAGGGATCCGCAACCCATTGCGGCTTTGGCGCGTCGAAGGACAGCAGGGGGAAACAACACTATACCTGCGGAAGTGACTGCATTCTTTGAGGGTTAGAGTTTTCCCGGTTTGTGGCGGGTGCGCGGCTGGGCAGCGGTTCTGGAAAACGCTGCGGCAGGCGTTCTTGGGAGGGTGATCGAGCAGTGAAGCGGAACGTAGTGGCAACGTTGTTTGTCGTGGGTTTAGGTCTGTGCGCCGGGGGCAATTTGCACGCCGGGGGGCAGCAGAGTCAAGCCCAGCAGCAAAATGCCGTTCCCGATGCGCCGGCACCGCAGCGAGCGCCACTCAGCGACGTGGCCGGGCCGATTCCTCCGGGCCTTGGGGCCGGCGAGGAGAGCTCGAATGCGACGCCGTCTTCATCGGCACAGCAGCCCGCGCCGGGGACCCAGCCGCCCGTTCCGCAGCAACCGATTCAACGCACCCCGCCCGAAACGCCCACGCCGCAGGAATTGGGAACGGTATTGCGCCTGAACGTGACGTACGTCGACGTGCCGACGACGGTGAAAGACAAGAAAGGCAACCTGATTCCCGGCCTCACGTGGCGCGATTTCCGGGTCTTTGAGAATGGCGTCTATGAGCCGCTGAAGGTGTTTTCTGTGGACCCCATGCCACTGTCGGTGGCGTTTGTGATTGACCAAAGCCTGACTTCAGACGTGATGGCGAAGGTGAACGACTCGCTGGGAGCGATCCAGGGCGCCCTGACGCCTTACGACGAGATCGCGGTCTTCTCCTACAGCAATGGAACGCAGGAGCGGACGGGATTTACCGGAGCGCAGAGCGCGCGGCTGCCGGCGGTGCTGGCGCTGGCAAAGGAATCGGGGAGTGAGGAACTCATCCCTGTCAATGACGGGCCGCTGGCAAATTGCAGCATCCGCCAGAACGGCGCCTGCGTTGACCCGAATTTGCAAGTGGGCCGGTCGGCGGGCAGCGACTCGTTCATCACGATTCCCAAGGAGATCCACACGCTCAACGACGCGATCCTGGCGGCGGCGAAAGAGCTTTCGACTCGGCCTAAGGGACGGCGGCGGATTATCTACGTGATCTCCGACGGCAAGGAACACGGCAGCAAGGCGACGTACAAGGAGGTTCTGCAGTATCTGCAGACCAACGATATCGCCGTGTGGGGCACGCTGGTGGGGGATTCAGCGCGCTGGGGCGAAGGCTATATGAGCCGCTTCCATCTGCCCTTCCAGATGTATGACAACATCCTGACCAAGTACATCTACGCGACGGGCGGCGAGCCGGATTCGGAAAAGAATCTGAACGGCATCGAGAAGAGCTACCAGAAGATCGCCGAGGAAGCGCGCAACCAGTACACGCTGGTCTACCAGACGCACGAATCGGTCTACGACAGCAAGTATCGCAAGATCGAGGTGCGCGTGGAGCGGCCGGATGTTGAGGTTAACGCCAAGACCGGCTACTATCCATCGGCAAACGACCTGCGCTAAGACCGGCACGTTGAAGCGGAAAGACGAAGGCCTGCGGAGCGACCGCAGGCCTTTCACATTGTCCAAACTCAGAGCCGGGCTTCAGAGGTCCCGGAAGGCCGACAGGGGTTACTTCTGTTCTGTCGGGGCCGGGGTCTGGGTCGGCGGCGGAGGCGTGGGCGCACTCTGCTGGGCATTCGAAGGGGGAGCCGAGGGCTCGCTGATTCCCTTCAAACCTTCCTTAAACCCTTTCAGACCTTCGCCCAAGCCTTTCCCAAGCTCGGGAAGGCGCTTGGCGCCGAAGAGCAGAAACGCAACGACCGCCAGAACAATCAGGTGCCATGGCTGCAACAGATCGCCCATGGGTTAAATCCTCCAACGCGCCGAGGTAGATCAGCGCACGTACCGTGTCACAAGCTATTGTCGCACAAAGTGGGGAGCGCGCGGGGTGACGGACGGCACTCGGAGGCGCAAACGAAGGAGCCGAGGGAATAAGGGAACGAAAAGGGCCTAATTGACGCGGGCCGGGTTGCCAAGACGCTCGGTCACCATGGCGAAAAAGCTGCCGAGATCCTCTTCTTCGCCTTTCGTCAGCCGGCGATAGACCTTGATGAGCGGAAAGAGTCGCGAGCCGCGCACATCGATGGCGGGGACGGCGACGGCTCCTCCGGGATACTGCGTCATCTCCCAACTGCCGTTGTAGCGGCGGCGGAGAACCTCGCCGAGGTAGCTTCCCCACAGACGCACTTCGAAGTCGAGGTCCAGCTCAGGGCTCTCGCCGATGCGCACCAGGATCTCATCGAGGTTGTCAATCGAGTCTTCGCTGAAATCGAGCTTCTGCTGGAAGCTGTCTCGTCCCAAGTCGGCAGCTGCGCGCGCATAGCCATCCATCATGGAGCCGAGATCGGGGTAGGATTGCGATTCCAGGCGTTCGCGCAGGCTGCTCATGACTCAATAGGGTACTCCGGTCTGCGCGAACGGCGAGGCCCCAGAAAGGGGGATTTGCCTTAACACTTGTGGCACACTGGGGAAGTGACCATCGGAGGGTACTTCACGCGATGAAGCGAACGAACTGGTTGGTGGCCGTAATCGGTTTTGCGCTTGCTGCCGGAACGGCAAATTCTTCGGGCCGCGAGATCTATCCTGATCCCGCGCAGGCAAACGCCGACCTGGCGGCAGCGATGAAAACCGCGGCAGCGACGCACAGGCGTGTGTTGATCGATTTTGGCGGGAATTGGTGCGGCGATTGCCAGGTGCTCGACATCTATTTCCATGACAGCGCCAACTTGCGCATCCTCGATGCCAACTTTGTCCTGGTGCACGTGAACATCGGGCACATGGACGAGAACGTCGAGCTTGCCGCGCGCTATCACGTGCCGCTCGAGAAAGGCGTTCCGGCGCTGGCGGTACTGTCTGACACGGGTAAGCTGCTCTACAGCCAGCGAGGCGGGGAGTTCGAAGCCATGCGCCGCATGGAATCGTCCGCTGTGACGCAGTTCCTGGTGCAATGGAAACCCGTGAAGCCCGGCTGCTCGGCGGTCATGGTCACCTGCTAGGACTTTGCCCACGCATGCCGGATCGACGGCCGCAATGTTGCCGTTGCCGGAGCAGGAATGGGCCGGGCCACGTTGCATGGCTGGCGGGAGACTGATGAATTTTGATCTGGAACGCACCCCGCAAAGCGCGGTGTACAAGCTGTTGATCGGCCTGATTGCGCCGCGGCCGATTGCGCTGGTGACGAGCATGGATGAAGAAGGCCGGCTGAACGCCGCGCCGTTCAGCGCCTTCAACTATTTCTGCACCGACCCGCCCATCGTGGGCATTGGCGTGACCAACCGCGTCGATCGCGCGTTTGTGCCCAAGGACACCGCGCGCAATATCCGCCGCACCGGGGAGTTCGTGGTCAACGTGGTGACTGAGGACATGGGCGAGAAGATGAACATCTGCGCCGTGGATTTCCCTGAGGGTATGAACGAACTGGAGTTCGCGGGGTTGACGACGGTAGCTTCGCAGGTTGTGAAGACGCCACGGATCGCCGAGGCGCACGCCGCGCTGGAATGCCGCGAGCACACCACGCTGGAGATCGGCCGCTCGCGCATCATTCTGGGGCGCGTGGTGGCGATCTACGTGGAGGATCGCTACCTCGATCCCGAAGGGCCATATATCAAGGCCGAGGAACTGCATGCCATCGGGCGCATGAACGGACTGGGGAATTACGTGCGCACGCGCGACGCGTTCCTGAAGATCCCGCGCATGAGCTACGCGGACTGGAAGAAGCGGGAAGAGAAGTAGCTACTTGCTGAGCGGCGCAAGATGTTTCGTATTCCAGTAGGTGTACTGGATGCGGTGAATCACGGTGATGGTGGAGAGCACGGCGAGCACCCAGAGCACGGGGGCCATGACGCCCCAGCGATTGAAGAGCGCGCCGAGAATCACCAGCACGATGCGCTCCGGGCGTTCCATGAATCCCACCTTGCACTGGCCGATGAGGGCTTCGGCACGGGCGCGGGTGTAGCTGACCATGAGGGACGTGACCATGACGAAGGCCACCAGCACCACGTAGCGGAATCGATTGATGCGGCCGTAGTAGACCAGCAGGCCGAAGAAGAGGACGACGTCGGAGTAGCGGTCGATGACCGAGTCAAAGAAGGCGCCGAAGACGGTGACCTGGTTGGTGCGCCTGGCTACGCGGCCGTCGACCATGTCGAAGATGCCGGCGCCGATGATGACCAGGCCCGCGTAGAAGAACATGCGGTTGGCGCTGGCGGCGTAAGCGTGTCCGAAGAGGAACGCCGCGCCGATGTTGATCACCAGCCCGACGAAGGTGAGGACGTTGGGATTGATGCGGGTAAGGGCCAGGCCGTGCACAATGCGGTCGAGAAGCCAGCCGCACGCGCGGCCGAAAGCGCCGGTCCAGGTCATGCCAATCGTCCCGCCTGCGGGGCTACTGCCGGTTGCCGTTATCGGAGAGCTCATCGTTGTCGTCCTCGTCGGCCTCATCGTGGATGGTCGTGAGTTTCAGAATCTCAAGCTCACGCTTGCCATTGGGCGTCACGATCGTGGCAACGTCGCCCACCTGCTTGCCCACCAGGCCGCGCCCGATGGGGGATGTGGTTGAGATCAGCCCCTTGGCTACGTCGGACTCTTCGCTGGTCACGAGGCGATAGACGATCTCTTCTTCCTTGGTTGCGTCGTAGACCACTACGGTTGAGCCGAAGCCGGCTTTATCGTGGGGAATGTTGGAGAGATTGACGAGGGAAAGCTCGGCCATGCGCTTTTTCAACTGGCCGAGGCGCGCATTGACAAATTCCTGGCGCTGCTTGGCCATGTGGTACTCAGCGTTTTCAGAAAGATCGCCGAGGGCGACTGCCTTTTTGATCTCAGCCGGCAGTTCATGGGCAAGTTCGTGCTCGAGCGCGTGGATCTCTTTGAGAAGCTGTTTTCTGATGTGATCCGGCATTCGGTTTCCATTGCGGGGAGCTGTGCGACTCAAACCGCAGGAGATAACAATAGAAACACCATTATACGAGAAACAGCGGGGGGCAACGGGAGCCGCGGTGCGCAAAAATCTAAATCACGCTTCGGGTTCCGGCGGCGCTGGAGCTTCCGATTTCGCCGCCGATGCCCGGTCCTCGAGAAACGACTGCAGGATGATTGTGGCGGCAACCTGATCGACGACGCGGCGGTGTTGCTGGCGGGCATGGCCGGCCTCGTAGAGGATCTGGTGGGCGGCGCGGGTGGTTAGCCGCTCATCCCACAGATGGATCGGCAGCCCGGTCAGCGCGCCCAGTTCGGCGGCGAGAGAATGCGTTTTCACGCTGCGTGCGCTTGGCTCTCCCGAGAGATGCACGGGATTGCCGACCACGATGCCCGCCACGTCGAATTTGCGTGCCAGGCGCGCCAGCGAGCGCAGGTCATCGCGGGGATTGCGGTGGCGTTCCAGGGTCAGAACCGGCTGGGCGGTCAAACCCAGCTCGTCGGAGACGGCCACGCCGATGCGTTTCGACCCGACGTCGAGGGCGAGAAAGCGGGGATGGGCACGGTCGCGCATGCGGTATTCGTTTTCTTTAGCTTAAGGCTTCGACGCGCTCCGAGCGCGATGCGAATTGCTCCAGATACAATGCTTTAAAGAGAATCCGCCGGCGCGAAAACCGCGTCTTAGTCCTAGAAGGTTATTGAGCAGCGAATGGTGCGGCGCAGACGGGCAAGCGAGAAAAAACGGGGCGTCGGCGCAGCGGGGATCCTGCTGATTGCGTTTTTTGTGATCATTGGGCTGGCCGTGGGCGCCGGATGGCTCCTGTACACCCCGTACGGACCCGACACGGAAACGTTTGTCGAGGTGCCTCCGGGAACGTCGGCGGTTCGCATCGGCAAAATGCTGGAGGCGCAGGGCATTGTGCGTACCCGGTTTGTCTTCGACGCGGTGCGCACCTGGAAGGGTGGGACCCTGCGCGCCGGCGAGTATCGGTTCGATCGCCCTGAGACCGTGGCCGAGGTGTATGAGCGTATCCAGCGCGGCGACGTGTTCACAAAGTCGGTGACGATTCCCGAGGGAGCGAGCATGTTCGATATTGCCGCGCGCCTGGAGCAAGCGGGTTTGGGGACACAGCAACAGTTTTTGACGGAAGCGACGCGGCAAACGGCGCTGATCGCCGATCTGGATCCCAAGGCGAAGAGTCTCGAGGGTTATCTGTTTCCCGACACGTATCACTTTTCGCGGAAGGCTACGCCGGAGCAGATTGCGACGGCAATGGTGAAGCGCTTTCGGCAGGCTGCCCAGCAATTGGGGTTGACGCAAAACGTGCACGCAGTGGTCACGATGGCTTCGCTGGTGGAAAGGGAGACGGCAGTGGATGCCGAGCGACCCCTGGTGGCCAGCGTGTTTGAAAACCGCCTGGCGAAAAACATGCCGCTGATGACCGATCCCTCAGTGATCTACGGTCTCCAACTGCAACGGCTCTGGCGCGGCACGATCTATGCGAGCGACCTGAAGCGCGACACGCCCTATAACACCTACCTTCATGCAGGATTGCCGCCGGGGCCGGTTGCGAATCCGGGGATTCCTGCATTGCGCGCGGCGATGCAGCCCGCGCAGACAAATTATCTGTATTTTGTCGCCGCCAACCAGAATCCGCAGGGGCGGTCGATGTTTGCCGCCACGCTCGACGAGCACAATCGCAACGTGGCCAGCTACCGCCATGCAATGAAGAAAGCAGGCAGCCGTTGAAGGTTCCTGCTTCTGTTGCTGCATTGTGCAGCTTGCTGCCGCTCACGCTGGTTGCGGGATGTTCGCTGTTCCCGACAACGCGCAAGCTGCCCGTGCCCAAGCCTCCCGCGGTGGTGCAGACGGTAGCTCCTGACGAGCTGGTGGCGCAGTTAAATCAGCGTTGGGATGCCATTCAGTCGTTCACGGCGACGGTCGATATTCAGGCTACGGAATCGAAGACCAAAGAGGGCGTGGAAAAGGTTTTTCCCTCCTGCCGCGGCTATATCGTGATGCAGAAGCCGAAGAAGCTTCGTGTGCTGGGGAAGGACTTTGGGGTCACGATCTTCGACATGGCCAGCGACGGCAATCGATTCAAGCTGGTGATTCCCCAAAGGAGCCTTGCGTTCGAAGGCTCGACCACCGCCAAGGGAACCTCGCCGAATCCCATGTACAACCTGCGGCCGGATTTCTTTTTCGACGCGCTGCTGGTGCACGGCGTGTCGCCGGAAGATTATTACTCGCGCATCGCAGACACCGAGACGATTGAGGACGCGGCAAAGAAGCACCTTTACACAATGCCGGAGTATGTTCTGAGCATTACCCGGCACAATCCGGGCAGCCGCAACGACACACCGGTGCGGGTGATTACGATCCACCGCGATGACCTGTTGCCCTACCAGCAGGATCTCTACGACGACCACGGAAACCTGGAGACGCAGGTCTTCTACTCGCAATACGCGGATTTCAGCGGCAACAAGTATCCCTCGGTGGTCACGATCAAGCGGCCGCTCGAAGGGATCCAGCTGGTGCTTACGGTTGAACGCGTGATCGACAACCCCAAGCTCACCGAAGACCAGTTTCAGATCAACATTCCCGCGGGCACCAAGATTCAAAGACTCGAGTAAAGCGCGGCACGGGACGGTCTCAGACTTTGGCGGTACCTTCGGGAGCCCGTCCGGTATGGGCGAGCTCTTTGTACAGTCCCAGGTCTTCACCGCGCAGTTGCTTGGTGATGTAGAGAACCTGCCCATAGTGCAGGCCGAAGTGCTCGACCACCTGATAGACCGCGTCGAGGCCGCTGACTGTATAGCCCTGGATCTGGTACGTTGCGGCGAGATCGCCGGGCGTAAGGCGCGCGAGAACGTCAGTTGCCTCGCTCATGGTATGGCTGAGCTGCTCGAGGAGCTGTTTGCCGGGAATGCGGCGCCGCTCGTTGAACTCGGCGGGACGATTGCGCGCGTCGTCGAATCGGTTGAACGAGGCCACCATCCACTGGCCGACGTTGCCGTTCAGATGCAGCAGGAGATTGCCGACGCTGTTGCATGCGGGGTTGGGGCGCCACCACACCTGCTCGTCGCTGAGCGTTTCAACACATGCGCGGAGGCGCGGCCAATATTGATAGAGAAGCTTGTTGCGTGAAAACTCGAGGAAGAACGCCGCCAGGCTCGCGTCAGAGGTCGTCATGCGAAGGATATCCTCTGGGCCAGTATTCTAAGGCATGTCCGCAGTAGCCGATCCTGGAAGTGGCGGCGCTTGCCGAGGAAAACGCGCGCGACGGCATGGTGAGGACCTTGGCGCGAGGGCGACGCAATGGAATCGTCCTGGCCGGCGGCTGATTCCGGTGCACGGGAATCACGAGAAAGGGCGCAGAGGGGAAGCGGTGATTCTCGCCAACTTCTGGAAGCGTATTTTCGATAGGTTCGCTGAATCCCATAATGCCCTCGGCGTAGCATGCAGCGTGCCAATGTTGGGATTCCTGAAACTGAATGAGATAGTGCGCACTGCGCGTGCGAGCCATGTAAAAACTTCAAAGCAGCGAGCAAAAAGAATCGGAATGCATCGTTCTTGCGCACGTGCTCAAAGGCATTAACGTGTCGTTCGCGTGCCGGCGACGTTGATCAATCCTGTGCGCGCGCACTTCTTTTTTTGCACAGCAGGGCCACCAAAGTGCGGCTGTTTGCATCCCAGGTGTCGCCGTGATGCTTGACGCCCGCCGCACGAGCCAGCTGCCGACGCAACGCAAGATGCGCTCGGTGCTGGTGCAATCGGCGGGCCCGGTGCGACTCGATCGGGAAACGCGAGGGAGCGAGACTGGCTCTCTCCCTCGTGGGGCACCTTGCCTACGGCATCACGATGAGGGAGTGACCGCAGGAACTGGTGGTGTGCAGCGCGGGGTGAAGAGGGTCGGCGGGACCCCCGGCCGGCGGCCTCGGCGGCAAAGGGTAATCGAGCGCCAGGTCCAACCCCGCCAGGTTGGCCATGGCGAAGATGGCTGAGCGCTCATGCTGCAGGGTCGGAATATAGGGAATCTCGTCCTCAAAGATGAGCGTTCCGCTCCCGCTCCACGGAGCGGGAAACAGTGCCTGCACGCTTGCCGATGTGCCCAGCAGGTTGATGGCGGTGACACCGGTGAAACTGAGCGTCTGCAATGACGAGACTTTTCCGTTTGGAGAGTCTCTGCCGCTGAAGCAGGGAACCGGGTTTCCGTGGGCATCGGTTGTTTGAGGAACGATGGTGTCGCCGGAGGTCCACTTGTCCGGCCCGGCATTAATGGAAAGCAGGAGATCCCAGTTGTTTGCGATCGGTCGTTTGCTTTGCAGACAATGATTGGCGCTCTGGTCGATGCCGGTGATCTGTATGCCGGCTGGTGCGCGGGCTCCGCGCTGAATGTTCAACGTATAGCTGTGCGGGTCGAGCATGTAAAAAGCGCCGGGCTGTGGCCAGGGATTGGGGTTCAGTTCATTAGCAAAATACACGCCCAGCGGATGACCGCACTCCGGCGAATAGATATCCACTCCCGCGATGTTTTGGTTTCCATCCAGCCTGGGTGCGATCACCCACGTTCCGTCGAAGACGACGTCGAGTTGCGAAACCGAGGCCGCAACGCTACCTGTTGTAGTCATGAAAGACCTCTCTTAGATCGGTTGAGCCCTGACCGGTTGCGTAATACGCGGCCCAGTAATAGGGGTGTTGGTATCGCGCATCGCGGATGAGGGAGTGCCGCGCTGCAGTAAGCGCCCGCGGAATACTCAGCCCGTGAGCCAGACCCTGGTAGAAGGCGTTCATCATGGGAACCGCTGCGGCCGAGTCGATCTGCCAACGCGTGGCCACAACATCGGGAACGCCAAGAGAAGCCAGCGTGTCGACCAGGTCGCCCATGCCGTGGTCCCAGCCGGCGTCTTGTTTTCCTGAGGAACAGGCCGAGAAAACAACCAGGCGCGCGGCACGCGGCGGATCTTTTTCGAGCACGGCATCGTCAATGTAAGGCTGGTCGCCGGCTTCGCCTGAAGGAGCCAGCAGCAGGCGCGTTTCTCCGTCAAATTGCTCCGCGTGCCCGGCAAAGTGCACCACCGCAGCGGTCGGCAGAAGCGGAACAATGTGCGCCTCCGTCGCCTGATCGGCGAGGAGAAGCTCGGGCCTGGACGTGAACCTGGCAACAGCGTGCGCTTCTCTCAAGACCTCAGGAAGCGGTGTGGACTGGTCTGCCGCCCTGCTGGCGCCCACAATCAGCAGGCGGCCCGGCTCGTCCGCCTGCTCCTGGTTTCTTTCCTCGAGCAGCAAAGAAGGTGATTCCGCAAGGCTGAAACCCAGGCCGAGGGGTTCCTTGGCAATCTCGACAGCGGGCCAGGGAAGATTGCCGAGAAGGGGATCTGGCTCGAGGATCAAGTCGCCGCCGGACGTGAAATGGATCTGGTCACCAAAAAGCTCCTCTCCGGCGCGTTGCGCGGCCTGACTTACCGAAGCCGCAGAACTGCCCGGAAAGCTCACGGTTTGTTCGAGGCGCGCCGCAGAAGCCAGCAGCTCCTCCTGCGTGACGGGAGCCTGGGTCCACGCCACGCCACGCGCGCTTGCCGTATAGCGCAGGAGGTGGTCCCACAGCACAACTTGCCCAACGATTTCTTTCGCTCCGAGTTCCTTCAATCGATGCGCGAGTTGCGGCTGGAGGCAATCGAGGCGCTGGTCGCGGCAAGCCGGCAAGGG
The DNA here is from genome assembly GCA_035508975.1 of Occallatibacter sp. Classification (GTDB taxonomy): domain Bacteria; phylum Acidobacteriota; class Terriglobia; order Terriglobales; family Acidobacteriaceae; genus Telmatobacter. Next base: position 23,546 of record DATJMC010000076.1, on the reverse strand, counting down.
CTTGCCCAGGATGCGCAGCCGATAGCGCTCCCACAGGCTCAGAGTGTCGGTACTGTCGCGTCCCTCCGCAAACCAGATTCCAACGAGCGTGGCATAGAGTTCGCGGTCCTGGCGGGCGAAGATGATGTTCTGCCTGCCAACGCCCTGGCCCTCCGACTCATCTTTCAGAATCGCGGTCCGCAGCGTGGCTTCCGCCCTCTCAGGATCGCCGCTGGCAAGCTGCAGCTCACCCCGAGCCACGGCGTAGTTCCTGTAGAGAACCGGATTATCCTCGCCGGCCATCTTCTTCCCGGCATCATCGAGCAGCCCTTGTGCGGAATTCAAATCGCGGCGGTGAAGATAAAGCAGAGCCATCGCAGTTTCCGATTCCGCCTCGATACTGAGCTGGCCATTCTTGCCCGTCTCATCGCGGCGGGCCAGCTTGAGCTGTGTTTCGGCTTCTGCCATGGAGCCGGCGCGCAAGTCGGAGCGGATGAGCTCGACGCGGGCATTCGCCACCCAGGACGTGGCCTTGGACAGCTCGAATAAGCCAAGCTTTTCGCGGTTCACAAGCAAGTCCAGGTGCACGCGCGGGGTTGCATCTTCAATGCCTGCCAGCGCGCCCATGGTTGTCGCGGCCCGGAACGGCGGGAAATCACCTGAATAGAATTTGCGCATATTCGCGATGCACACGCGCCAGGCGGCTTCCGGATCGCCGGCTTCCGCAGCGAGGGCTTCGAGCATCGTGCCTGCACGGAGTTCGAGGAGCACAAAGTGATGCGCCTGTGCCAGCGCCAGGGCCCGCTTGAAGCGCGGGTTATTGCTGGCCGCGGTACCCCTACTCACGTCACAGCCGGCGTCGAGCGCTTCCGCCTGTGCCTGGATCCAGCCGAATTGCTCGAGCCCCAGCAGAGGAGCCGCAGCCCCATGACACGCGGCGAACTGGAATAAGCGCTGCAGGGCGTAGGCGCGTTCGACCTCGGCGCGGTCCGCTCCCGCGGTGTTGCCGAGGTCGCGAAACAAATTGCGGCTGGCGTCAGCGGCGCTCTCGGCGGTTGTGTAGTCGCCACGGGTATCCGCATCGATGGCGCGGCCCAGCGCGTGCGCTGCGTCTCGAAAGGGATTTTGAATCGGGGAGGAATCGGAGGGAAGGAACTTGCGGAGCCAGTGGTCCTGATGATTTTTTTCAAGAGAAGCGGCGAGGGCGTCGAGGAGGGATCGGGCGGCGAGGCAGTTCTCAGCGCAGGGCGAGCCGCGCGAGCGATCGGTCGGCAGGGGAAACGCCGCGTCGAGGAGGCGCGGCAGAAAGATCGTCGACATCTCTTCGTCGATTCCAGCGAGAGTGGCCGGGGCGGCGGTGAGCGCCCGCATGGCTGTTGGCGAAGCCAGATGCTGCTCCATGCGGCTCTGGTGGGTTTTCAACTGGTTCACTTTCTGCTCGAGAACCGCGAGATGACGGCGGCCTTCCTCCAGCCACTTGGGATCGCGTTCGACCTGCAGATAGCGATTCCAGACTTCGACGGCATTCATCATCTGGCCGCGGTCTTCCATCATCAGCGCTTCGTTGAAGAGGATGACGGGGTCAGAGGGAGCCATTTCTTCGGCGCGTTTCAACTCGTCGAGCGCCGTGGCGCGGTCGTTCTCGCTGCCGGTTGCCGTGCCGCGCATGAAATAGGCGGAACCGTCGTCGAGCAGGAGGCTCGGGGTCACCGGGCCCGCGGCCACCAGCCGGTCAAGAATATCGATGGCCGCGTCGTAATGTTCTTCGAGTATCTCGGCGCGCGCCTGGAGCTGCAGCCAGCGCGGATCGTTCGGAGTGCGCTCCAGGTTGCGTTCGATCTGCGCCCTTGCGTTCAGAAGAGGCGCGGGTTCGCGTTCCGCGTTCTCGCCGCGGAGGTGCGTGGGCGGCTTCACCGGGGCGAAGCCGGCCCCGGGCACGCGCAGGTCAGAGGTGCGCGCATCGGTGTAGGCTTCGGCGAGCAGGCGGTCGGGAGAATTCGCCCGCCGCCACCAGACGGTGACGCTAAGCAGAAGAACCAAGGCTGCAGCCAGGCCCGTGCCCAGCCACACAAATCGAGGCAAGAAATACGAGCGCTTCGTCGCGCGCGGAGTGTGCGCCAATTCGACCGCCAGGCGGTGTTGCCACTGGGACGAAGTGGACGCGAATTGGCTCAGCTCGGCGGATTCCTGCGGAGACGCTTCCCCGGCGATTGCGTGCTGAACGTGCCGCAGCCGGGTGAGGCAGGTTGAGCACAGGGCCGCATGCGCCAGCAGTGCGTTCTTTTGTTCTGAAGCGACGTTGCCGCCGACCAGCTCGATCCAGTCGCCGGGATCGGGGCACTTGCCCGCCGCCGGAGACATGAAGTCTCTGGGTAAATCTTCTTTCCCCGTCGCGCGGCTGCTTGCCTTGGCCACAAGATCCTCCAGCGTTTCCGCGAGCACTTCGTCGCGGCTGCCGCTTGAATGACTGCGCTGTTGGCCCGATTTTGGTTCGTCGTTCATCGCTTCACATTGCTTATCGAATTCAGCAGTCGATTTCCTTCCTCAGGATTGGCGTTCCGACTCATCCAGGCTCGCCGGCAGGCTGGACAGGGGTGGCGGGTTTTGAAGGCTCCAATTCCTTGCGCAGCCACGAGGTGACCCTTCGCAGAGCGCTCTCGACCCCCTTGGCGGACAGGTCGGAGCCTGGAAGAGCCGCAATCTCCTCAGCTGTAAGGCCCTGCAGGTAGTAGAGCCAGAAGAGGGTTCGGTCTCGTTCGGCGCTCGGACCCTGCGCCGAACGCAGTTTGTCGTCCAGTTCGGAAAGGAGCACGGACCATTGCATTTCTCCACTGGAATGCCCCTGCGCGGCGATCGGAGTCGTCGGGTCCTCGTCGATGGCCAAGGTTACTACTTTGCCACCTCGCTTTTCGGAGCGTTGCCGCCGGAAATAGTCGTTGGCGACCGAGGCGGCCACCACGCGCAGCAGGCCAAAGAACGAGTCTTCGCCCCGGGGCGTGAAATCTTTGAGAATCCTGCGCTCGTGCTCACAGAGTTTCAGGAAGACTTCCTGCACAATATCGTCCACGATTGAAGGACTTGCGGTTCCCGTCCACATGCGGGTAATGCGCCCGGCGACCAGGGCCGCGACCGGGGCGCAACGGCGCAGGAACTCCTCCCATTCCCGGGAGTCCGCTGAACGGGCGCAAGCTCGAGCAAGCTCGTTGACGGGGGTATTCAACATGGCCATCGCGCGGGAATCCAGTGTACCCCAAAGATGCTGCTAAGTTATCTATTTACAAATTGTCCCCATGCGACCGCGGAGAGCACGGGCGGGCGGGAAAGTCGCTGTGCTAGTATCCCGCCAAGAACCGAGTCGCGGTGTCAAGCCGCGAAGGAAGCCAGATGGAAATCAACCTGCGACCGCAAACCCTAGGGGAGATCCTGGACCGGACCGCGCAGCTTTATCGCGAGAATTTTCTTCTGTTTGCGGGAATCGCCTCGGTCTATGCCGGGATTTTGCTGGTGCTGAGTCTGCTCCAGATCGGCATGCAGGAAGTGCTGCGGATTCGCCACATGAACAGCGAGGTCGTGTGGGCAACGCTCATCAGCATGCTGGTGATGTGGCCGGTCATCCTGATCGTCGGCGGTTTTGCCGTGGCGGCAAACAACCGCGCTGTCTCCTGGGTACATCTCGGCGAACGCGCTACCATCCGCGCTGCCTACGCGAGCATCGTGCCCAAGCTGGGGCGCTATCTGTGGCTGATGGTGATCACCACGTTCATGGTGTGGATTCCCTTTGCGCTGATCTATGCCGCGTACGCCGTGTTCGTGATTCTCTACGCGAAGCCCAAGGGGCTGTTCAACCAGCCGCCAACGATCCACAATCCCGAGGCCGTCCTGATCTTCGCCCTGGTTACGGCGGGATTCGGGGTGCTGGTACTGGGCGCGATCATCTACGCCATCCTCATGGGCCTGCGGTATTCCCTGGCGGTGCCGGCAAGCGTCATTGAGGATCTGCCGGCGCGCAAGGCCATCCGTCGCAGCATCCATCTGAGCAAAGGCTCCCGCGGCCGCATCTTTCTGCTGGCCCTGCTGGTGGTCGCCATCCAGGTGGGACTGGGCCTCGTCACCCAGCTCTTTTTCATCGTTGCGACCTTCCGCCATCATGGGGACCTGCCGGCGGGTATCCGCGTTGTGCAGCAACTCGTGGCGTTCTTCACCAATGCGTTTGTCGGGCCGATCTATGCTACCGGCTTCACTCTGTTCTACTATGACCAGCGCGTGCGCAAAGAGGGCTACGATATTGAGTGGATGATGCGCGCGGCCGGAATGGAGCAGCCGGCCATTTCCACCGGCACTTCGCTCGTGCCGGCGCACTCTGAGGATCCGCTGGTTTGATCGTCCCGAGCAACTTTGCCCGAAGTTTTCGAATCGCGGCGCTTGCGGGGGCGTGCTTTGCCGCTTGGCCTTGCGGGGCGCTTTCGCCGATCGCCGGGGCGGCTGCCGCGGCCCCTTCGGGACGATGGCGCGATGCTTCGCTCGCCGACTATCGCAAGCACCTGAGCGAGCTGATTCCCCTTGTGCAGGCCTGTGCGTCTGCGCGTGATTTGAAGAATTGCGATCCTCTGCTGGTGGGACCCGACGATCGCGTTCCCCTGCTCGGTGGAACGGGCCGCCGGCTGGTGCGCTACGGCTGGCTGCGTGTGCTGTTCTCAAAGGCGGAAGAGCCCGACGAGGCCGCCACGGCTCCGCAAACGGAAAAGGGCTCCGCCAAGCCCGCGCAGCCGGCGCCGCCGACCACCACCCGGCTGTTGCAGGCAGCGGAAATGCGGCTTGCCTTGGACCTGGCGTTGGCCAGCAAGCCCGGCGAAGCCGCCCCTTCTCATCTTGAGGAACGCGGGAGCATGAACCAGGTTCTGGCGGGGCGCGACTTCAGGGATCTTCAGCAACCCACAGCCCGCGACTCGATGCTCGAAAAGGTGGGAGGCTGGCTCAATCACCTGCTGCAAAAAGCGACTGAGTTGCGTGCGCGCTCCGCGTGGATCGGCCGGGTTGTGGTGTGGGCATTCATCGTGGCGGTCTGCGTGGCGCTTGTAGCGTTCCTTTTGCAGCTCGAGCGCCGCTGGAGGGTGCGGCTCGTGCCGGAAAACCGGGTCCCCGCGCCGCAGGCGGCTTCGGCGCGCAACTGGCAGCTTTGGCTTGACGACGCGCGGCGTGCCGCGGCTGCCGGTGCGTGGCGCGATGCCATTCATTTTGTGTACTGGTCGGCCATCTCGCGTCTCGAGTCGCGCCGGTTGTGGCCCGCGGACCGTGCGCGAACGCCGCGCGAGTACCTTGCGCTGCTGGCTCCCGGGGATCCCCGGCGCGCGGGCCTGGCCGACCTGACCGGCAACTTCGAGCGTGTCTGGTACGGAGGACGCCCGGCAGGAGAGAGCGAATATCGGCGCGCTGAAGAGCTTGCGGTGTCGTTGATCGAGGGAGGTGCGGCTTGAACATCCTCACTTCGCTCGACGCGAGAGATCGCAGCCTGCTGTTCTGGTGCCTCGGCATCGCCATCACGCTTGCGGTGTTGCTCGGATTCCTGGTGCCCAATGGCAGCGGCAACGACAATCCCTTGCCCTCGACTTACCTCGCCGGACAGCACGGCGCGCGGGCAGCCTACGAGACGCTTTTGCGCTCCGACTATGCAATTGAGCGCTGGGAGCGGCCGCTGGGAGAGCTGGCATCGATTGCCGGCCCCGACACGGTGGTGATCTTTGCCGAGCCCTTCACGCGCGAGCGCGACGACATCAAGGCGGTGCGGCAGATTGTGGAGCGCGGAGGCCGCGTTTTGTCGACGGGGTATTGGGGTGGCTTCATTCTTCCCGGCGGGATGGCTGACACGCCGCGCGAGTTCAGCTTTGCCGCTTGCAAGCTGGAGCCCGAGGGGCTCGACGAGCTGGCTGATTCTGGTGAAGTGTGGATGGTGCCCGAGGCGACATGGCAGGTGGGTAATCCCACCCACCGTATTCAATACAGCTGTGCGGGGCAGCCAGCGGTGGTGGAGTATGACTACGGCAAAGGCCACATTGTATGGTGGGCCAGCGCCATGCCGCTCGAGAATGGCTCCATTGCGCGTGCCAACAATCTCGACTTGCTGCTCAACTCGCTCGGGCCGCGCGCCGGGCATCACTTCTACTGGGACGAATCGCTGCACGGCGATGTGCGCTCGGAGTGGAGTTATGCCGCCGGGCCTTCGCGGAACATGCTGCTGATCGGGCTGCCTGTCCTGGGATTGCTGATTGTCTTCAGCTTCAGCCGGCGCAGCGGCCCGGTGCGCGACCTGCCCGAGCCCCTGCGCGCGGCGCCCATCGAATTTGTGGACGCCCTCGGCTCGCTTTATCGAACCGCCGGAGCTTCGTCGACCGCAGTGGCCGTGTCGCTGGAGCGATTCCGGCGCGCCAGCCTTCACCTGTGCGGCTTGCGCCCCAGCCCCATGAGCGCCGTGGAACTCGCAGCCACCATTCGTCGTCGTTTCCCGCAGGCGGGCGAGAGCCTGGAAAGCGACCTTGCCGCCTGCGAAGAGGCAGCGTGGAGTGATTCGATCGAGCCGCGAGCGGCACTGCGGCTGATCCAGGCTCTGCACGCGCATCAGCGAATCTTGGAAGAGGCGGCGAAGCCCGGGAACGGCTCCAGCCGAATTGAACAAGCTAAAGAAAGGGCTTCATGACCGGGGATTCCAACCAAGTTGACCGCAAGAGTGTCGAGCCGCAACCGCACGGACTTCGCGCTACCAGCCAGTTGATCGCGCAGGCTCGCGGTGAGCTGGGCAAGGCGATCTCAGGCCAGGACGCGGCGATTGAAGAGATCCTGATCGCTGTCTTGTGCCAGGGGCATGCGCTGCTCGAAGGCGTGCCGGGCCTCGCCAAAACGATGATGGTCAAAGCGCTGGGGCGTTTGCTGGGTCTGGGATTTCAGCGCGTGCAGGCGACGCCCGACCTGATGCCGGCCGATATTCTCGGTACGACTATCCTGCGGCCCGGCACCGAGTCATTCACCTTTCACGCCGGGCCGGTGTTTACCGACTTGCTGCTCGTGGATGAAATCAACCGCATGCCGCCGCGCACGCAGGCTGCGCTGCTGGAGTGCATGGAAGAGCGGCAGGTGACGATCGATGGACAGCGGCGAGCCCTGCCGAGCTGGTTCACGGTGTTTGCCACGCAGAACCCGGTGGACTTCGAAGGGACCTATCCGCTGCCCGAGGCGCAGCTCGATCGCTTCCTGATGAAGATTCGTGTGCCCTATCCCAGCGAGCAGGAAGAACTGCAGATTCTCGAGCGCCATCATGCGGGTTCGGGAGCCGGCCTGCTGGACGATGCCGCCATAGCGCCTATCGCCGAGGGATTGGCCGCAGCGGCCCGCGCCGAGGTTCGCGCCATCCGCATCGAGCCGGAACTCTACGGCTACATTCTTGCAATCGCGCGGCGCACGCGCGAGTGGCCGACCTTGTCGCTGGGCGCAAGTCCCCGCGCTGCGTTGAGCGTGATGCTGGTGGCGCAGGCCGCGGCGGCATTTGACGGGCGCGATTATCTGGTACCGGACGACGTCAAGCGCGCCGTGCTGCCCGTGCTGCGGCATCGCGTGATCCTCAAGCCGGAGGCGGAGCTGGAAGGCTTCGATTCGGATCGCGTGCTGAGCGACGTGGTGGCGTCAGTGCCGGTGCCCCGGCAATGATTCAGCCGTCTCTCCATCCCGAGGACGCACGCGCGAGCTGTGAGAGCCGCCGCCGCTGGAGCTTCGGGCTGACGCCGCGCACGATTGGTTTGCTCGTGCTCGGTTTTATCTGGCTCATCCCCGGCTTCTGGGATGACCGACTTAGCTACGCCATGCTGGGCTGGGATGCGCTGGTTCTGCTGGCCGCGTTTTTGGATGGGCTGCGTCTGCCGCGCCCAGCCCAGCTGAATGCCGCGCGCTCGTGGAACAACGCGCCGGCGCTCGACAGCGAGACGGAGATCGAGCTGAAGCTCGAAAATCGAGGCAAAGTCATTCTCGGCTGCCGCGTGGAAGACGACTTGCCCGCTGCATTGACTGCGCAGATTGAAGCGCAACACCTGACCGCGTTCCCCAACGTTCCGGCCGCGGTCCGCTATCGTATCGAGCCGCAGGAGCGCGGCGATTGCCAGGCGCGATCGCTCTACATTGCCTATCGCTCTCCCCTCGGCCTCGCGGAGCGATGGGCCCGGGCCCCGCTCGACCAGCATGTTCGCGTCTATCCTGCGCTGCGCACCGGCGAAGAGCAGAGGCTGTTTCTCGCGCGCAGCCGCCAGATCGATTTGCAGCTGCGCCAGGTGCGGCAACGCGGGCTCGGCCGTGATTTCGAAAGCCTGCGCGAATACCGCGAAGGCGACGACCTGCGCGACATCTGCTGGACGGCAACGGCGCGGCGCGGCAGCCCCATCACGCGCCAGTACCAGACCGAACGCAGCCAGCCGGTGTGGGTCGTGCTCGATTGCGGCCGCCTGATGCGCTCCCGCAGTGCTGCGCACGGCAAAACTTTGGACGAGCGCGTTGGCATTCGGCGCGAGCATTCCAAGCTCGACTTCGCGTGCACCACCGCCGTATCGCTGGCGCAGCTTGCGCTCTATTCGGGCGATCGCGTGGGCCTGCTCGCGTATGGGCAGGGTATCCAGCAGCGGCTATTGCCGGGGCGCGGCGCCGCTCATTTGCGCCAGTTGATCGAGGCGCTGGCTCAGGTGCATGCCGAAACGAGCGAGGCCGATCACCTGCGCGCGACGGCGACCCTGAATCGCCTGCAACCGCGGCGAGCGCTGATCCTGTGGATCACCGACCTGGCCGAATCGGCGATGCGCCCCGAGGTGATCGACGGCGCCGCACAACTGCTGCGCCGGCACGTGCTCCTGTTTGTCGCCATCGCGCAGCCGGAGGTCGGCCGGATTGCGGCGGCTCGTCCCAAGAACGTGGAGGAGATGTTTCGCGCGGCTGCCGCGCAGGAGATGGCCGGCCGCCGCGAATTGCTGCTGGCGCGGCTGCATGAACAGGGTGCGCTGACGCTGGATTTGAACCCCGAAGCGCTGACCTCGAACGTTTTGAATCAGTACCTTATGGTGAAAGAGCGGGCGATGGTGTAGGGCGGACGCGAAAGAGAAGGTATGTGAAAGCAGCTCTTGGTGACACCGATCGCCAGCCAAGCTACAACCAGCCTCAAGCTCAATCGCGAACTCAAGGATCGCGCCCAACGGCTGGCGTCGGCTCGAAAACGGTGTCGGCGCATTAGATCCTGCGAGAGGCCGTGGAGCAGGATCGTGGAAGGGCGCCTATCGCGCGGTGCGCTCTTCGGCAGCAGCCGCTGGCCGCAGATGCCTGGCGAGCGCCCACTTCAGCTCCTCGATGCCTTCGCCGGTGACGGCGGAGATGGCATGAAACTCGAGCTTGCGGCGCCTGGCGTAGGCGGAGAGCCTCTTCAGTTTTTCTGGATTCGCGGCGTCGATCTTGGTGGCCACAACGATCATCGGCTTCTCTTCGAGCCCATTGCCGAAGCTTGCAAGCTCGTTGTTGATCACCTTGAAGTCTTCGATGGGATCGGGGCGGCCCGAGGCATCTGACACGTCGACCAGGTGCACGAGCAGCCGCGTGCGCTCGATGTGGCGCAGGAACTGAACGCCAAGCCCGTGGCCCAGATGCGCGCCTTCAATCAAGCCCGGCACATCGGCGACGACGAAGGATTCCTGCTCGGGTTCTTCGCCTACCGACACCACCCCGAGATTCGGTTCGAGCGTGGTAAATGGGTAATCGGCAATCTTTGGCTTAGCGGCTGAGATACGCGAGATCAGCGTCGACTTTCCCGCGTTGGGATAGCCGACAAGGCCGACGTCGGCGAGCAGCTTGAGCTCCAGCCGAAATTGGCGCTCTTCCCCGGGGCGCCCCAACTCGTGTTCGCGTGGAGCCTGGTGGGTGCTGGTGGCGAAGTGCTGGTTGCCCCGCCCGCCGCGGCCGCCCTTGGCCACGATGATGCGCTCGTCGGGAGTCTGGAAGTCGTGGACGAGCTCGCCGGACTCCTGATCGTAGAGCGCGGTGCCTACCGGGACCTGCAACACGATCGAGTTGCCGTCCTGCCCGGTGCAGTTGGAGCCCATGCCGTGCTCGCCGCGCTGCGCCTTGTGCTCAGGGTTATAGCGGAAGTGGATCAGCGTGTTATGGCGCTGCGAAGCTTCCATGATCACGTCGCCGCCGCGGCCGCCGTCGCCGCCCGAGGGCCCTCCGCGAGGCACAAACTTCTCGCGGCGGAAGGCCATGCATCCATTGCCGCCGTCGCCGGCCTTCACGCGAATTTTCGCTTCGTCAATAAACATTGCGGGATGAGCGGTTGGGTCGGTGTGCGCGGCAGGAGTGTTCCGGCTGCAGCGGTCGATTGCCAAGGCCCGTCTTTTGAGTTTAGCAATCGAGGCGGGCCGGGTTGTGGCTCGGTGCGAGAACACGCGAAGCTGTGATTAAAGGCACCAAATTACTTTGGAACTCGAGCCTAGAATCCCAACTGAAAATTCCTAACCGGATCGCCTGTCGTTTCGAGCCGTTCGCGTCCGGCCTTTCAACTCGCCGCAAAGAGCGAGCCGGAAACTGACTGCAAACCCAGACTCTGCGCCGAACCGGTTCCTGAATGACTGGACTTGGTTGGACGAAGCCGCTGGCGCGGGCCGCGATGTTGTTTGCCGTCATCGCAGCCGCGGGAGCGCGTGCCGAATCGCCGAACGGAGCTTTCGCCGGCACCGCCACCGGCGCCCTGGCCGGCAAGCTTACCGATCTTCATTCGCGGCCACTTGTGGGCGCGACCATCATTTTGCGCAATCGACTGACCGGGGCCGAAACGCGCGCCTCGACCACAAGAGGCGGAGGGTATCGATTTCGGGACCTGGCGCCGGGCGATTATTCTCTCGAGGCTGTCAGCCCGGAGCATGGCGCCGGGTACCTGGATGACATCGAAGTGCAGGCCGGGCATGAAGCACACGTGCAGGCGGCGTTGGAATTTACGCCTTTGCCGCCTGAGGAAGCTAGGGCCGCGGAACAAGGGAGTCCGGCGGCAGAGTGGGCCATGCATCCCGCCGCGCCCGTTCTTCGCCAGGGCTCGGCACAGCCCGAAACCAGGCAGACGGTCCTTCTTGCGACGCTTGACGCAATTCCGCTCGAGGCATTGCCGCTGCGCGAGGAAAGCATGCGCCTCGGCGTTGCTCTTGAACGCCTGCCGATTTCTGGCGCAAGTCTGCGGGCTGCGTCGTTGCCGCGGCCCGGACCGACGTTGAGCGGATCCTGTCTGGCGACATTTGCTTCGTCGGCAGCGCAGGCTGCCCTGCGTGTCGCTGCCAAAACGCCCAAGCCGAGCATCGAGATTGCGCGGAGCTCTGCCGATGCCGTTGCTCCGGGCACGTTGATCTCCGCGGCGCAGTTGCGAGCGCTGCCGTTGCCGGAGAGAAACTGGCAGGCATTCGCTTTCGATCATCCTCCTGAACAGGCGAACGAGCCCAGCGATAACGCATCTTCGGCAAATGCCCGCGGCGACGGCGACCTGGTCCTCGATGGCGCGCACCCGACGCTTGCCTTCGGAAACAGAAGCGCAATCCCGGCGCGTCGTTCCGGCACAGCATCCTCGGGTCCCGGCCTCAGCGAGGCGGCGATCCGCGAAGTCCAGGCTGTCTCCGGATTCGCGGGATCGCCGGAGGCAGGATCCACCAACCTCGTCCACGTGGAGACCGAGCGCGGCACAAGCGCCCTGCGCGGGCAGGCGTTTTTCTTTGGCCGCACCAATCTCCTGGACGCGCGGAATCCCTTCACACAGTGGGTGCTTCAGACTGCGCCGGCAACCGCCACCACCATTGCGGCCTTCACGCCTGAGCCTTACTCGACGGGCGATCGGGAGACGAAGTGGGGTATCGGCATCGGCGGCTCGACCGATCGGCAGAAGCTCCTCTGGTTCGGGGCGCTCGACGGCCTCAATCGCAACGATCCGGCGATCTCGACCGTCAAGCATCCCGACGATTTCTTCGCGCAGCCCACGAACGACCAGATGCAGGTGCTGAGCGCGCGCCTTGGGTTGAACAGCGCGAATCCTGTGGTCGCGGGACTCGCGCCATACTCCAGCATGCTGGAGACGCTGCACGCACTGCTCGGCCCCGCGCAGCGCACGTCCGCGCAGGTCACCGGCTTTGCGCGCGTGGACTGGGCGCCGAGCGAACGCAACCGCTTCACGCTCGAGAGCAGTGACGCGCTGTCGACGTCGCCCGGCGGCGGCTTGACGCGCGCCTCGGAGCCCTACGGCACGCATAGCTATGGGTCGAGCCGCGCCGACAGCGAGTGGCTGCTCGGGCGCTGGGAGGCATTTCTCACGCCCAACCTGCTGGCTGTGACCCAGGGGTCGTTCGGGCGCTCCAACCTGGCCCAGCCAAGTGAGATTCCCTCGACTTGGGAGCAGTCGCTCAACATCAACGACTGGGGCCGGCTGCCGCAGATGATCGTGGACTCGCGCTACGGGTTCACGATCGGCAATCCGTCGCGCTTCGGCCCGGGAGCGTATCCCAACGAGCATCTTTACGAGGCGCAGGAGCAGGTGAACTGGGTGCGCGGATCGCTGCTCGTCAAAGCCGGACTCGAGGTTGAGCACAATCGCGACGCGACGACGTTGCTTCGCAACCAGGCAGGCACCTATTCCTATTCCAGCGTCGAGAATTTTGCTTCGGATGCGCTGGTCTTTGCTGCGTTCGGCCTGAACGGCCAGTTGAATGCGATGGATCAGCACAACTGCGACCAGACCGGCAAGGTGTGGCGCGATTCCGCAGGCGGGCTGCGCGGGCTCGGATTCTTGCCGTGCTATGCGTGGTACTCGCAAACGCTGGGTCCCGCGAACTGGTGGCTCAGCACCAACGACTGGGCGAGCTACGCGACGGCGCAATGGCAGCCCAAGCGGACTCTGGTCGCTTCGCTCGCATTGCGCTGGCAACTGGAACAGACGCCGCCGCCGATCGCCCTTCTCGACAATCCCGATCTGCCGCTGACCGAAAAGCTGCCCAGCCTCGGCAGCGAATGGGCTCCGCGCCTCGGCCTCGCGTGGGGCCGGGGAGAAAGCCGTTGGCCGGTCGTGCGTCTCGGCTATGGGGCATATTTTGGGCGCACGCCAAATGCGACCTTCGAGACTGCCCTCACCCAGACCGGCTCTCTCAACGGCGATTTGAACTTCTTTCTGCGCCCCACCGATAACCTGAACGCGGGCGGCGCACCGCCGTTTCCCTATGTTTTCGCAGGAACCCCGGGAACTATTGTCAAGCCGGGCGCAGTCGAATTCGCGCCCCAGTTCCGCAACGGCCAGGTGCAGCAGGCCATCGCGTCCCTCGAGGAGACGCTGCCAAGCCGCCTGCGCGTCGATGCTTCGGCGATGACGAGCCTCGGCCGCCGGCTGCCGATTACAGAAGACGCGAACATCGATCCCACGGTGAATCCGCAGACCGTCACCTATGCGGTCGTCGACGGCAACGGCTCGGGCCCGATCAAGACCTCGCAGATCACTGTGCCGTTCTTTGCATCATGGCCGTCTCGCACGGGCCTTGCCGGCCGGCTCAACGCCAACTATCAGCAGGTGACCGAGATTTTCAGCCGCGCCAATTCGACATACGAGGCAGCGATGCTGCGCGTTACTCGTTCGGCTCGCAGCGGCCTCACTCTGCATGCCCGCTACATCTACGCGCACGCCATGGACTGGAATCCCAATGAGAGCGCGAACATCACCGGCCCAAGCGTCTTCGATCCAACCGATCTCGCGGCCGAATATGGCACCAGCAGTCTCGACGTCCGTCACTCGGTCTCGACCGCCGTGATCTGGGAGCCGCGCTGGAAGGTGGAGGGGAATGCAGGCCGGCTTGCGAATGGCTGGATGCTTTCAGGCGTTGGCACCTTCCACAGCGGGCTGCCGTACAGCATGCGGACCGCCGGTTCGCTGGCAAAGGAATTCGATTCCACCGGCGAAGCCATCGTGGCTCTCGCACCGGGAATGAACGGCTACGGCGGAGATAATCGTGTCTACGGCGTAGGGCGCAACACCTATCGATACCCCGCGACGTGGAAAGCCGATCTTCGTCTCGGCAAGCGATTCAATCTGGGTGCGATGCGACAGCTCGAGTTGCTCGCCGAGAGCTTCAATCTCTTCAACCATCAGAACGTGACCGAACTGGAGACAGTCGGATACTCCATCGAATCCGGCAGCGCCAATGGCAGCTTCCCGACGCTGAACTTCCTCACCGGGCTCAAGACCGGCCAGACCGAATTCGGCCAACCGCTCAACGTGAATGCCACCGACTTCTATCGGCCGCGCCAGATCCAGTTCGGCGTGCGCGTGCGATTTTAGCTCCGCCCGAGCCGGTGGCACATCGCTTGCGAGAGCACCGCGCGCGGTGCGCATAACGCGTATACTGGCCGAGTTCTGCGCAGCTTGAGGAGGATTGTCATGCGCCGCTTCTTCGTGTTGTTGAGCGTGCTGGCCGTTTCAGGATTGGCCCCGGCGCAGCAACCCGCGGCCACGCGCCCTTCGATCACCGGCATTTCGCACGTGACGCTCTACGCCGACGACCTTGCCGCCTCGCAGCATTTTTACGGCTCGCTTCTTGGATGGACCCAGGTTCCTGCCGGCCCGGCGCATCCGGGCATGCGCTTCTACGCGAACCACTCGCAATACATTGAACTGGTGGCTTCGCCCGAGAAGGGCCGCGAAGACCGGCTGGTGCGCATCGGCTTCTCCACCAGCGATGCGGAGGCGATGCGCCGCTTCCTCGCCGCCAACGGAATCACGGTACCCGGAAGCGTCACGCTCGATGGGCGGGGCGATAAGTCCTTCGCCCTTCACGACCCCGAGGGGCACCGGATCGAGTTCACGCAGCAGGCGGCGAGGGCGCCTCACCAGGCAAGCAGCGCATCGCCGGTCAGCCTGCACATCAATCACGCCGGCTTCGTGGTGCGCGACCGCGCGGCCGAGGATCGCTTTTACCGCGATCTTCTCGGATTCCATGTGTATTGGCAGGGCGGATCGGGGCCGGGCCACACCGACTGGGTCATGATGCAGGTGCCCGAAGGCACCGACTGGCTCGAATACATGCTGCGACTGCCGGATCCTCCTTCACGCGCGCAACTCGGCTCGGCCAATCATTTTTCGCCCGGCGTA
This sequence comes from Occallatibacter sp., assembly GCA_035508975.1. Classification (GTDB taxonomy): domain Bacteria; phylum Acidobacteriota; class Terriglobia; order Terriglobales; family Acidobacteriaceae; genus Telmatobacter. The sequence continues at coordinate 8,392 of DATJMC010000076.1, read as the reverse complement.
GTGAGCATGGCCGATGTCGAGCAGAAGCTCAAGCACAATGGATGGACGCCGGGGGAGCACGAGCAACCGCTGCTGGGCGTGGATGCGAAGTGGCAGCTCGACCTGCATGACCCCGACGGAACCCGCGTGGAGTTCATGGAATTTCTGCCGGTGAAAGATCCGTGCTGCTCGCCCTACACGGGCCGGCAACCCAGCCCAGCGCAAAGCTGGTAGCCACGGGGGCTCGCGCAGTTTTGTTTGGCCCGGGCCCGTCTTCTCAACGACTTTCGCAAAGCGGGTCCGGGTCGACCTTTTGTCCATCGAGCAGAAAACACGCAGCACCATGGATATCGGTGCTGAACGTGCCCACGTGCGCCGCTTGCAACTCCGCCAGCACTTCGGGGCGCGGATGGTGATAACGATTGTGCAGACCGCAGGAGATGACAGCCCACTGCGGAGCGACGCGGGCCAGGAACGCGGGCTGCGTTGACGTGATGCTTCCGTGGTGCCCGACCTTGAGAAGCGTGCTCTGCAGTCCGGGCTCAGCGAGCATCGCGTCTTCAATCGGAGCCTCTGCATCGCCCTCCAGCAGAACCGACGTGCCTCGGTAGGCAACACGGAGCACAAGCGAATCGTTGTTGGCGGGCTCGTCACCGGGTTGGTAACTCGCAAACGGCGCGAGCACGTTGACCTCCGCATCTCCCAACGCGCGCGTGTCGCCCGCGCGCAGCGCGCGAACCGTCACTCTAAGTTGACCGGCTTCACTGAGCAGCGCCTGATACGAAGCGACCGGCGGATTGTTGCCGACCCACAGCTCAGAGGGATGAAAGTTGCGCAGCACAGCAGGCAGCCCGCCCATGTGATCGGAGTGCGCGTGGCTGAGCGCGACGACGTCGAGGTGACGGATGCCGCGGGACCACAGCGCCGGCGACACAACCTCTTCGCCAATGTCGAAGTCCTGCGGCGCCTGCCGCGGACCTCCGCCGAAGCCGCCGCCGTCAACGAGCAGGGTTTTGCCGCTGGGCGTGATCAGCAGCAGCGAGTCGCCCTGGCCTACGTCGATGGCCTCGACGAGGAGGGCGTTGTGCGGATGATCGATCGTCCGGGGCATCACGGCCGCGAAAGCTGCGAGAGCCAGAGCCGCCCACGCCAGTCGGCGCCTCCATCGACCGCCGCGCGCCAGCACCATGGCCGCCGCCAGCAATGCGCAAAAAGCTGCTGCCTGTGCGGCGAGGGGCGCGGGAATGCGAAAGTCGCCCAGCGTCATCGACCCGAAGATGCGCACCAGCCCCATCCCCGCATGCAGAAGCAATGCGGCAGCTGCAGCGGGGATCCACGCAAGGGACGGCCAGAGTGCCAGTGCCATCAAGGTGAGCAGAGCCGCCGGCATCAGGGCGCCAAGCAACGGCAGGATGAAGACGTTGACGGGAAGGGCGAAGATCGTGATGCGGTGGAAGTAGACGGCCATGGGGAAGGTCATGGCCAGCTCTACAGCGCAAGAGACGACGAGCAACTCGACGCAACGCAGAGAAAAGCGAATCGAGCCGGGAAAGAATCGCCATGCGATACGCGCGGAAAAGGCCCGTTGAAGACGCGCGGCAACCATGCGCAACAGGACCCGAAATTGCGCAATCCGCGGCTCGAGCTTCACGTCGATGGCCACGGTGCGCAGATCGCGCGTCGCGACGAGATAGGGATGGATTGTTGTCTCGAGCAGTGGCGCGGCAATGCCGGCGATCGCAACCACGGCCAGCAATGTCATCTGCAGGCCCGAATCGAACAGGTTGCGCGGGCTCACAACCAGCAGGCACAGCGAGGCGAATCCAATGACGTTGAGAGGACTGCGCTCGCGGTAAAACAGGCGTCCGATCAGGTAGACGGTGACCATCCAGAGCGAGCGCTGAACCGGAGTGGCGAACCCGGTGAAGAGCGCGTAGGCAAACGACGCCGCGATGGTGGCGAGGGTTGCCGCGACCCGAGGGACGCGCAGGCGCCGTGCGATCCAGAAGAAGCACCCGGCGACGATCGCGAGATGAAAGCCGGAGACGACAAGCATGTGGAAGGAACCGGTTCGTTCGAAGCCCACGCGCAACGGATGCGAGAGAAAGGTTCGGTCGCCGGTCGTCATGGCCGCCAGCATGATGGCGTCGTCGTCGCTCAATCGCAGCGCGGCAGGAAGATTCTGCATGGCCGCGGGAAGCGCAAGCAGCCGGCTGCTTGCGGCATGCTGGAGCGAAGAGATCCGGCAATGGAGAGAGGCATCCCTCGCGCCCTCCAGCCGATCGACGCGATCGATGCCGACGGTTGCTGTCGCCGTGATTCCCTGCTCGAGCAGGTAATCCGTCCTGCTCCACACACCTGGGTCGCGGTATTGCTCCGGCCGAAGAAGCCGGACAACCGCGCGGACTCGCTCGCCGCACGCAAATGGGCGCCACGCGGGCTGGTCTGCCGCCGCGTCAGGCCAGCGAACGGTAATGCGCACGCCGCCGTCAACCGCGATTTGCCGGTCCTCCGAATCAGTCACGATTTCGATGCTGGAGACGCGCAGATCCACGCGCTGCGACGGACCTTCGCTGGCGGCTTCCTCTACGTTTTCGATGCGCTCGCTGCGCACGGGCGCGGCGTCGATTACCGTACCTTCAACGGTGCGAAGAAGGCCATCGGAGAGCGCGGAAATTCCGGGAGCCGGCGCGGGGTGCGGCTCCATCTCGGCGCACCACGCTCCAAGAAGACACCACAGCGCGGCAACCGGCACCCAGATAACGCGCTGCGCTCGCAAACAGGCCACGCAGGCAAGCGCCGCAGCGGCAATCAGCGCAAGCAGAACCATGCTGGGCCGCAGCCACAAGAAGTGCGCGGCCACAATGCCCATGGCAAACACCCACGCGGCGTGAAACAAAGGGATCAGCGTAATCGGCGCGCTCAGGTCCGGCGATGCAGGAGTTGAGAGAGAGGGCCCGGAGGTAGGACGTTCGACTTGCATGAAGTCCGTGAACAGAAAAGAGAGCTTGCTTCAAGGATAGTCATCGACGGAGACGAACGACGGCTTCCAGATGAAACGTGTGCGGAAACAGGTCTACTAAAGTAATGTCATTGATCCCGTAGCCCGCGTGGATGAACGTGCGCAAATCCCGCGCCAGCGTTGCCGGATCGCAGGAAACGTAGACCAACGCAGGCGCCGAGATTCTCACCAACTGCGCAGACACGTCGGCTCCCAGCCCGGTGCGGGGCGGATCGACAACGATCAGGTCCGGGGGCTGGTTGGACGGTTGCCGGCGCAGGAACGCAAGCGTCTCCGATTTGCAAGGCTCGGCCTTCGTGTCGCGCAGATTTTCACCGAGCGCCGCGACGGCTTCCGTTGCGGATTCCACCGCGACCACACGCTCGAAGCTCGCGGCGAGTTTGCGCGCAAACAGGCCCACCCCTGCGTAGAGGTCCCACGCCACTTTGCCGCGAAGGCCCTCCGTGACTTTGCCTACGAACGCATCGATCATCCAGCGATTCACCTGGAAGAAGCTGCCGTGCTCGACGCGATAGTCGAACCCTGCGGCGGCGTAATGGATAAACGCTGGCCCCCAGTGCGCGAATGCGCGGGACTGCCCCTTGCGTTCGGAGACCACGAATTCCAGCCCGCGTAATTCCGCGACGCGTGCCCTGAAGGCCTTTCCGATTGCGTCGACGGGAACTCTGCCAGCTTTTTCGACCAATACCGTCGCCCAGAGTTCGTTTTCCCCAGCGTCGCAAAAGAGCGAAATCTCCGCGGCACGAAGGGAGGGCGCGGTTGCGCGCGCGATCCCGGCAAAGGCAAAAACTGCGCGCACCAGCAGCGGCGCGGCAATCGGGCACTCGCGAATCGGAATCACTTCGCGCGATCGCCGGCCGCGATAGCCGGGGTTTCCCGCGGCATCGAATGCGAGGCGTATGCGATTGCGATAGTGCCAGGGATCGCCGGCCAGCACGCTGAATTGCTCGGGCCCCCGCACGCCTGCGCGCTCCAGCGTCTCGCGCAGAATCGCCTGCTTGAACCCCAGCTGCGCGGCATAGTCCGCATGCTGATAGTTGCAGCCGCCGCACGCGCCGAAGTGCGGGCAGCGTGGTTCGACCCGCTCCGCAGCCGCGGTCGCTACTTCCTCGATCTCGGCCGTGTCATAGCCGCGCTTCGTTTCTACGATTCTGACCCGTGCCTCTTCGCCGGGCAGCGCCAGAGGCACAAAGACAGCCTTGCCTTCGACGCGCGCCAGGAATGCGCCGCCGTAGACCGGCTTCTCGATCTGCACCAGCGTCGCAGTCATTGCTGGCTCATGTAGAAGAGACTCAGGCGCGGCAGGCCGTAGTGAACCAGCAGCTGCTTGGTCACAAACTGGTGCTCCACCTGCCGCAATTGCACCGCGCCCATGCGGCTGCGATAGGGCGCGAGCTCGCGCGCGGCATGCTCTTTCAGTCCCACCAGCAGCTCCTCCGGCGCGGCCGCGGTCAATGCCGCGAAGAGCTTCTCCTCGAGAACGGTTAACGTGCGTTCGAGCGCTTCCAGGTCATGGGCTGTCGCGTTGGCAGGCTGCGCGGCGCGCACCTCACCGGCAAGCTCGCGGAGCCGGGTGCTGGTCGCGGCACAGGCCTCGCGGGCAATGGTTGCAGAGTCCAGCGCGGCTGCAGCGGCTTCAAGGTGTGTAGCCACGCGCTCGTGCTCAAATCCGGTAGCGCCCTTCTCTTTCTCCGGGCTTGTGGATCCGGCAGAGGCTTCGCGCAGCTCCTCGGCGGCTTCCATCACCGCTTGCGCGCACCATGCCAGGCCGTTGACACGGCGCATGCGTCCGCGTTTCTGGCGCGCTTCAAATTTGTCAAATGCCGTATCGATGCCGCGCATTACCGCTTCCAACGGAACGCCGGCTTCCTGCCACGTTTCGATCAGCGCCCAATCCAGCGTGGAGAGCAGCAGGATCGCCCCGCGCCGCTGCTGAAAGCGCTCTTCGATCTCCGTAAAGTAGTTGAAGTAGTTTTTCACGACCAACAGTCAGCCGCAGTCAGGCGGGCCCCGTCAACCCCGACCAGAGACGCATGTGCTTTCTATCCTAGTGGGCGCGGCTGCGCGGGCGAGCAGTTCGGTTGCGTTCAAACAAAATGCGCAAGCCGTCGAGGGTGAGCATGTCGTCGATCTCGGCGATGTAGCGTGAGTCGGGCGCGATCTGGCGCGCAAGGCCACCGGTTGCGATGACGCGCGGTTTCTCGCCCAATTCGTTCACCATGCGCTCGAGGATGCCGTCCACCAGCCCGATGTAGCCGTAGTAAAGACCGCTCTGCAAATGCGTGACCGTGTTCGTGCCGATGACCTTCGCCGGACGCTTTACGTCGATTCGCCCCAGACGCGCGGCCCGCGCAAACAGCGCATCGGCGCTGATGCCGAGGCCGGGAGCAATGGCGCCGCCAAGATATTCACCCTTGGCCGAGATTACGTCGAAGGTCGTTGCCGTGCCGAAGTCCACCACCACGCACGGGCCGCCATAGCGCTCGAAGGCCGCGATGGCGTTGACCAGCCGGTCGGCGCCCAGTTCGGAGGGGTTGTCGACCAGCACCGGCATCCCCGTCTTGATGCCCGGCTCGACAAACAGCGGATCGAGATGGAAGTAGGTCTCGCAGACCTCGCGCAGCGTTGAATCGACCGGGGGCACAACGGATGAGATGATGATGTGCGTGACCTGGCTCGGCGACATGCCGTGCATCTCAAAAAGGTTGACGAAGAAGACGCCGAACTCATCCACGGTTTGCGCGCGATGGGTCGAGACGCGCCAGTTGGCGGCCAGCTTGGGCGGCTCGGCGTCAAGCTGATAGAGCCCAAGAACGGTGTTGGTATTGCCGACGTCGAGAGCCAGTAGCATGCTTTTCAACCTGTCTTTGCGCGGATGCCGCCGGTGCGCACCGTAACGAGTTCGTCGGCAGTTTGCACGAGCAGAAAGCCGTTTTCGTCGAGGCCGGCGGTCACTCCGACGCATTCCTGGGGCCCGTGCACCTCGACCGCGCGCCCATGAATCCAAGTCGAGGCGCGTTCCACGCGGCCCAACAGTGCTGCAGTCGCGGCCGGTTCGAGCAGCGCAGCGGCTTCGCGCTCCAGCGATTCTAGCAGGGCGATGAGCAGGGCCTGGCGGCTGGTGGGACGCAGGGATTCGAGATCGAGCGAGGTTGCCGGCGTGGCCAGATCGGGAGCGAAGGCGCGCTGGTGCACGTTGATGCCGATACCCGCGACCGCGAACTCCAGCATGCCCTCTTTCAACTTCGACTCGACGAGGATTCCGCCGGTCTTGCGCGCGCCGATCAGCAGGTCGTTGGGCCAGCGCAAGTCGGCGCCCAGGCCGCTGGCTTCGCGAATCGCCTCAACGGCCGCAAGTCCGGCGGCGAGCGGCAGCAGCGCAGCGCGTGCCGACGCGAGCGGCAACCGCAGCACCACGCTGACATACAGCCCCGCGCCAACGGCCGACTCCCAATGATGATCGCCGCGTCCACGCCCTGCCGTCTGCGCATCGGCAAAGAAGACCGACCCATGCGGCGCGCCCTCGCGCGCAGCCGCCAGCGCATCGGAGTTGGTTGAGCCGGTGACTGCGGAGAAATGCAGGTTCCCCGCGTAGGTTGTGCCTTGGAGAGCGGCTTCAAGCGCCGCCAGTTCATACACGGTCAGCTTGGCTCCGCAGCAATGGTCATGGAGATATCGGCGGCTTTGGCCGAGTGGGTCAGCGCTCCAACGCTGATGAAGTCAACGCCCGTCTCGGCGTAGGCGCGAATATTCTCGAGCACGATTCCGCCTGAAGCTTCGATGGGAATCCAGCGTTTCTCCTGGCGAACCCGGTCGACCGCGTCTTTCACCTGCGCGGGGCTCATGTTGTCGAGCAGGATGGCCTCGGCGCCGCACTCGAGGGCCTCGTTGAGCTCGCGTGCGTTGCGCACTTCGGTCTGGACGCGCTGGCCCTTCTGGCGCCGTTCGAGCGCATGCGTCAGCGCCTGACGCAAACCTCCTCCCAGGGAGATGTGATTGTTCTTGATGAGAATGCCCGAGGCCAGATCGAGACGGTGATTGGTGCCGCCGCCGCAGAGGACGGCGTACTTTTCGAGAGCGCGCATGCCGGGCACGGTCTTGCGGGTATCGAGCACACGCGCCTGCGTACCCTGGATCGCGTCGACATACTTCCGCGTCAGCGTGGCAATGCCGCTCAGGTGCTGCATCAGGTTGAGCATCACGCGCTCGCAGCTGAGCAAGACACGCGCGTTGTGGCGGATGACTGCCAGCACCTGGCCGCCCTGTACGCGCACCCCATCGAAGATCTCGGGGTGGCTGACGACCTCAAAGCGCGTGCGTGCTTCGGGACGCTGGTCGAGGCGGGCGAAGATTTCGAGCAGGCGGGGCACGGCTCCCAGGCCGGCTACCACCATCTCCTGGCGGGCAAGAATCGAGCCGGACGCGCGCAGGTGGGGATCGATGGTGACGTTCGTGGTCGCGTCGCTGGCCGCCTTGTCTTCGATAAGGGCCTGCTCCAGCAATGCGTCAATGCGGCTGCTTTTCCAATCCATCGCTCCCCACCCAGTCCCTTACCGCCTTCTTCGAGATGTTCAAGAGGGCGTCTCGGACTTTTTTTGTAGAAGGAAGTTATAAATAACTTTCTTCACGCTGTCATCGGCTTCGCTGCCAATGGAATGAAACAAAGTACCGTTACGGCGGTAGATTTCAAGAGAATACCTGGGATCGAGGTCGAGCACCTTGTCGACGAACTTGACCCACAGGGGGCCTTTTCCGTGCCGGTGAAGATCGACAAAGCGAATCGGGCCCAGGTCGCTGTACCACAGGAATCCGACGATGCGCATGACATTGCGCACGAACACCCGGTAGCTGGTCAGGAAGATGTACTGGGAGAACTCCATGGGTCGTGCGCCGCGGCCCGAGAGGTCGATGATCGCCAGCGGCCGCTCCGAAGCCTCCATGGCGCACTCGAGCACGATCGAGCCAGCGGCCCTGGGAAAATGGGGTGGGACGAAGCAGTTGGGCGCGCCGCCAAAGAAGAGCAGCTGTTCCTCTTCGGCGCGGTGGGCTGCGGCAAAGGCGTCTTCGGCCGGCGTATGCACGTGGACCGACGCGGCCTCAGGGGCCTGTTCGGGTGCGGGCTCGGCAATTTCGCTGGCCGAGACGGCAGGATGCTCGCAGTGCTCCCAGAGCTCGCGATAGGCAACCTGGATCAGCTTGAAGTGCTCTTCGGCTTCCCGCCGCTTGACCGGCTCGTTTTCGAAGCGGTCGGGGTGCCAGCGCTTGGCCTCGGAGCGAAAGGCCTTGCGGATCACGGCCTGCGTGAGGAGCTTCTGGCCGAGCCCGAGGGTCGCGGCATGATGGAGACAGGTCTTGCAGGCGCAGGGCATGGGCCTAGCCGTTCAGGCCCTC